>JABIHH010000005.1 GCA_018649725.1 Rhodospirillaceae bacterium
CTTCCCCTCTTCCATTCTTTTTATCTAACATTCTGTTATTAATAGTATTATTATCTTCATTTATGTTAAAGTCCCACATAAGGTCCCACACCGTGATTTAGTTATTGCTGGATAGTTCCTCTGTATTCTCGCCCAGCCTCCCTAGCAAATGCTCAGAAGTACAACAGCCGTCTTCTCGCGACCTGTAATCAATGCGCCCACACGGTCGAGCTAAATCTTAATCAGTTGATCTTAAAGTACGGTCGCGAGTACCCCGTGCCGGGCCTTAAGTCGAAACTAAAATGTACTAGATGCGGAAGCGATAGCTGTGCGGTTCAACTGGCGTTGCCTGCGGACAAATCTGCCTGAAGTTTGATGTCCGCTTTGCACCGGTGGTCTCAATTGATCGACGCAACACTTTATCTTAATTGGAAAGATGGAGTGTATGAATATGGTTCAAAGATATCGGCGCGGTTTTACCACTGCGGAGCGGACAGAGCTGTGGGATCGCTGGCAACGTGGCGAGTCATTGAAGGCTATTGGACGGGCATTTGGTAAACCGTCCTCGTCTATTTATTATCAGCTATCGCCCCATGGCGGGATACGCCCGCCACCCCGTCGCCGCTCACGGTTGGCGTTAACGCTGTCCGAACGTGAAGAGATATCGCGCGGCATCGTGGCCGAGCAGTCTATCCGATCAATGGCGGTATCACTTGGTCGATCACCTTCAACAGTAAGTCGTGAAGTGCGCCGCAATGGTGGTTATAATCGGTACCGAGCGACGCTTGCCGATGAACAGGCTTGGGATCGAACGCGTCGCCCAAAGCTGTGTAAATTAGCGGGGTCACCGTGGTTGCGCCGCGTTGTATCAAAGCAGCTCCGGTTGAACTGGTCGCCAGAGCAGATAGCCGGATGGCTTAAAAGAACGCATCCAGGGGAAGAGGCTTATCACGTGTCACATGAGACGATATACCGCAGCTTATTCGTTCAAGCCCGCGGTGTGCTTAAGAAAGAGCTGATTCAACACCTCAAATCCAAGCGCACCATCCGGCGCTCCAAACACGCCACTCAGAAAGGCAGTGACCACGGACAAATCAAGAATATGATCTCGATCCGTGAACGCCCGGCCTCGGTTGAAGATCGTGCCGTGCCAGGACATTGGGAAGGCGATCTGATCTCAGGGCCAAAGAACAGCCATATCGCGACCTTGGTAGAACGTCATACGCGGTATGTGATGTTGGTGAAGGTGACCAGCAAAGATACTCAGACGGTTATTGCCGCCCTCACCAAGCACGCCAAGAAATTACCGGCAGAACTCTATAAATCTCTGACCTGGGATCGGGGTAAAGAACTCGCCGCTCATCAGCAGTTTACCTTGGCAACCAACATCGATGTCTACTTTTGTGATCCGCAAAGCCCTTGGCAGCGGGGATCAAATGAGAATACAAATGGACTGCTCCGGCATTACTTCCCCAAAGGAACAGACTTGTCGGTGCACTCGCAGGCGCATCTAAACAAGGTGGCACGGCAGCTCAATGAACGGCCACGTAAAACATTGGAGTTTGCAACGCCGGCAGAGAAATTTAATGAATGTGTTGCGTCGACCGGTTGAGGTCGCAGGGGTAGAGCGGACGCTATTTAGGCACCGCCTGATGTCTGCTATTAGCCAATAGCGGACATTAAACTAAGATATTTGGATATAGGGAAACCCAATGGTTTTACGACTACAGAGCCGACAGAGATGTGAGATCGTTGGCAAGGTGGTGATTAGGCAAAAAAAAGGGGCGGATTTAACACCGCCCCTTGGTCTCATTTGATTAGGCTTTTAACATTTTTTTGCCGGATGACTATCGATCATACGAACATCACTGTTATGGACTTCCATAATATAAGCCGGCAGTTCTGCATCACCATTTTTGTCAAAGCAGATGTTGCCAGTAACACCATTGAATTTGATTGTTTTTAAAACGTCACGGATCGCTGTCCGCTCGGCTTTTAGCTTTTTAGGATCACCCGTAGTTCCGGCTTTCTCCATTGCGGCTTTCAAGAGATAGACAATGTCATAGGCCGAAGCATCGACATGGTGTGGATTGGTTTTGGAAATGCCGCGTTTCTTATTCAAGGCATTGAATTTTGCGGTAAAGGATTTTGTCCGGGCATCCCGGTCTTTCCAGAACCAAGCTGCGTAGAGCGTGCCTTCGCCATCTTTACCCAACTTACCAGCCAAATCTGGATCAGCAGAAATGCCGGAACCGATTATGCGACCTTTATGGCCTTGCCGGCGCAGTTCTTTGGCTGTTTTAACAGTCGCCTCGACGATACCGGCAACAGCAACGTTTTGGGCCGGGTTTTGCATTAGTTTGGAAATTTGTGGTGCAATATCGAATGCCGCCGTTGGGAAGCCAACCGCATCGCCAACAATTTTCACCTTTTGCATTTTGAAGATTACGGGCATGAGTTTAGTGCCGACAATTTTGGAGATGAATTCATCACTGACATAGGCAATTTGCGTGTTGTCAATTTTCATTCCCTTGCGCTTCATGGTTACAATCAATCGGGTAAACTGGAGAAACTCACCTTCGGTCAGGCGGTAGGCATAGGAATACTTGTCAGCCAATTTAGGTCCGGATGAAGCATTTGGAATCTGAACAATGCCAAGCCGCTCACCTGCTGGGAAGGCAACCCTCGCTTCGCCTGAAGCGAAAGGTCCAATAACAGCGAGTGCTTTGTCATCTTGAGCAAAGCGCTTAACGGCGATTTGCGCTTGTTTTGGATCACCGCCGGTATCAAATTTAATCAATTTTATTTTCATACCGTTGATACCACCAGCGGCATTGATTTCACTGACGGCGATATCGATCGCGGTTTCAGAGGTCCGTGCCGTTGTCGCGTAGGGACCAGTTTTGGCCATTGATGCACCGAGAATAATATCGCGGGCATCTGCTGCAAATGATAGACCTGCCACCATTAAACCGGCAGTTATTACAGTTAGTGATTTTAGCATTTGTCTTCTCCCTTGTAGTTGGTTTTGTATTTGAATGGCGATAGTGTAGCGAGATGGCCTAAAATTATCCACCTCCGAGGTAGGCTTCAGTTAATTTTTCATCGGCCAATAAATTTTCTGGCGTGCCGGAAGCGACGACATCACCCAATTCCAGAACATAGCCCCGGTCGGCATATTGCAGCGCCATATGAGTGTTTTGTTCAACCAACAAAATACTCAGCCCTTGATCATTGAGCTCTTTGATTAATTCAAAAAGCTGTTTCACTAATAGCGGACTAAGACCCAGTGACGGCTCGTCCAGCATCATAATCTTTGGCCGCGCCAGCATAGCTCGACCGACGGCCAACATCTGTTGCTCACCACCCGACAGTACCGCAGCCGACATGTGGCGGCGCTCCTTGAGGTTTGGAAAACGGTCAAAGACGGCCTCAATCTCGGCGCTGATATCACCGTCTTTTCGGCTATAGGCACCCATTAATAAATTATCTTCCACCGACATGCTGACAAATATTTGACGTCCTTCAGGAACCAGAGACAAGCCATTCTGGACCCGTTTTGGCGCGCTCCAACGGCTGATATCTTCGCCGCTAAAAACGACGCTACCGCCGGATAGACGGACCGTGCCTTGGATAGCTTTAAGCAGAGAGCTTTTGCCCGCGCCATTGGCACCAAGAACGGTGACAATCTCGCCTCGTTCAATATTAAGCGAAACCGCTTTGATGGCATGATTACGGCCATAGCGAACATCAATGTCATTAATCTCAAGCAACATCGGAGGCATCTCCACCAAGATAGGCTTCCAATACTTGCGGATCTTTGCCAACTTCATCCGTCGTACCCTCAAAAATTTTGCGGCCAAAATTAAGCACGACGACATGCTGGCAAAGATTGCGGACAAAATTCATGTCATGTTCGACGACCAATAGGGTGGTGCCACTCGCTGATACTTTCTCCAATAAAGTCTGAAGCTCACTGGTTTCCGCCGCATTGAGACCGGCAGCAGGCTCGTCGAGGAGCAATAGTTTTGGATCTGACATTAGTGCGCGGACAACTTCGATGCGTTTCTGCACGCCGTAGGGAAGTTCCGAGACCACTTGACTTGAATAGGTGTCCAGGCCGGCATCGCTCAGTGCCGCCCGCGCCTGTTCGGCCCACTTATTCTTCGGTCTGAAACCTATTGGATAAAAGATATCTTTAAACGAGGTGGCCAAGTGATGTTGTCCCAGCATAACGTTCTCAACCGTACTCAAATGTGGCATCAGGCGAATGTTTTGGAAGCTGCGGGACATGCCGAAATTGATCCGATCTCGCGACGGTATATCGGTGATGTCGACACCGTCCAAAATCATCTGACCACCATTGACTTCGTAGATGCCACTCAACAAGTTGAATATTGTCGTTTTGCCCGCGCCGTTCGGCCCAATCAACGCAGACCGGCTGCCTTGCTCGATATCAAAGCTGACATCGTCAATGACGGCCAATCCGCCAAAGCTTTTGGTGACAGAAGAGAGTGTAAGTACAGCGGACATTAAACACCCTCCATATTATTTGGAGGATTTTGCGGTGATCTTTGCGGCACTTTACGGAACAATAACTCAAGGAAAGTACGGGTCATAATCCCTTCCGGCCTGAGCACCATCATGCCGACAATAATGGCGCCAAAGACGGCAAATCGAAGCTCCCCGATCAGCTCCCACCCCGTTGCGTCGCCAACTGCGCGGAGTAATTCTGGAACAAAGGTGAAAAATAACGCGCCAATCAGGGGCCCCCAGGGTGTCTGGGTGCCGCCAATCAAAACATAGAGTAAGACAAATATACTAAATAAAATGCCCCAGTTTTGCACTTCGATATAATCGAATTGATGACCATAGAGCGCTCCGGCAAGGCCGCCCAGAAAGGCACCGATGGTAAAAGCACCGACCTGAATGTGGCGGGCGTTGACGCCAAATAATATAGCGACGCTTTCATCATCATGGATCGAGCGCATAGCCAAGCCAAAACGGGTCGATATCAAATAAAAGCCAAACAAAACAACGCCGATGGTTACCGGCAATAAATCTTCCAATTCCGCGTGGCTGGAGACCGGAAAGCCGGAGGCACCGCCAACAACTTCCATATTGAGGACAATACCGGCGACAATTTCGGCAAAGGCAAAGGTCGCCAAGATCATATAGACGCCCCTGGTGCGCAATATTGGAAACGACACCAAGAATCCAATCAGTGCTGTAAACAATGCTGCCGCCGGGACAGAGAGCAACATCGGTAAGCCAAGCCCGTCATCGGCTGAATTCAAATAGGCGTCCATATAGGCGCCGATGATCATGAAACCGGCGGCGCCGAGATTAAGCTGGCCCGCTGCGGCTGGCAGGAACACCGAATAAGCGATGATAATGTTGAGGCACAGGATGACGATCAGGCCGGTTAAATAAGCACTCATAATCAAAACTTTCCTTTGCCGATACGGGTGTGACCAAACAATCCGGTGGGCCGAAACACCAATATCAGTAGCATCAGCCCCCAGACCGGTACTTTGATGATCTCAGCGCCCCAGAAATGGATCGACAAAACTTCGACCATGCCGATGATTAATCCGCCGGCGATTGCGCCCCAGATATTTCCAAGGCCGCCAATGACCATGCCGGCGATTGCATTGGTTGCAACATGGTCGCCAATATAAGGGCTAACGTTTTTATAATTGATCGTGAATAAGATACCCGCTAAGGCACAGAGAAATCCGGTCATCATAAAGACCACCGGTACAATGCGACCGACATCGACCCCCATCAATGTGGCGGTATCCGGCTTTTCAGCAATACTGCGAAGGGCACGTCCAAGCCGGGTCTTTTTTAACAATAGGCTCAGGGCAAATACCAAAGCGACCGAAAGCGCCAAACTAATCAGTTGCGGGATGCCGAATATTAGACCGGCGATGCTAAACTGAGCATGGGCAAAGGGCGAATTAAACGACATTGGATCGGTGCCCCAGATCATAATAACGACATGCTCAAAGATGATTAGGAAGCCAAGTGAGCTGACCAAGGGCAGCGCGTGTTCCGTGGCATCGCCGTATTTCGCCTTCATATAACGGTAGGTAAATCGTTCAATAATAAGCGATGCGATAATCGCTACCGCCATACCAAGAGACGAGCCAACCAGCCAGTGAAACCCCGCCGCCGTGGTTGCCCAGGTGATCATAGCGGCAACCATGAACAAGGCGGGAATGGTAAAATTTAGAAAGTTCAACATGCCGATGGTCAAGGTAAACGCCACCGCGACCATGACATAAACACTGCCTAACATTAGGCCGTTGATAATTTGCTGGGCAATCAACATAATTTAAGCCTGCCTATGAATCAGTAGGTATATGTGACTCATGGTTCTTTAAATACCATTCGGCGATTTCTTCGCGGGTTGTCCACCAAATGTCATCATGAGATTTAGCATAGCGAATGAAATCTCTTAACGCGCGGATACGATAGGGCTGGCCAATAACGTGTGGGTGCAATCCAATATTCATGAACCGGCCGCTGCTGGCACTTTCTTCATAGAGCCAATCAAACTGTTCTTGGAACATTTGCAGGCCGCCTTCGGCAACCAGGCCTTGGCGCAGGAAGCTGAAATCGTTTACTTCAGAGGTGTAGGAAACCGACACCATGGGTTTGCCACTCCGCGTTTGAACCAAATATGGCTGGTCGTCATTCAGCAGATCGGTGGTGAAAATCAAGCCTTCTTCAGCAAGAATATCAACGGTATTAAGAGTTGTGCGCAGAGAACTCGACAACCAGCCTTTGGCTTTTTTGCCGCAAACTTGTTCATAAATATCAAGGGTTCGCCGAATAACTTCGCGTTCAGCATCTTCGTCGAACATATGATCGGTGAGTAATTCGGTCTGAACGTAATTATGGGGCACGATCTCCCATCCGCGTTCTAGAGCTGCCTCAATGACCGGCCGGCGTTCAGTCGCCATTTTGCCATTCATTGTACAACTCGATGGCACACCTTCCGCATCCAACACATCAAAAATGCGCCAGACTCCAATACGCTGGCCATATTCTCGCCAAGTGTAATTTGGATTGTCATATACATTTCCAGCAAGATTCCCGCCAACAATACTTGGGCCGCCAGGATAATAAGGCTCATCGGTGTCACGTACCGGATCCCAATATTCCAGATTTGTTGTCAAAATGATGGCCAATCGTTTGCCATCTGGCCAACGCAAGGGTTGGCGTTTTGGGTAGGGTATAAAGTCGTAATGCATATCGGCCTTCCTGATAATAAATATTACTATTTCTTATTTAGTGTAGGCAGTGGATATTTGTAGTCAATGATATAACCGCTTAGGCTTTACCATCATCATCAACGACTTTTCGTGCCGCATTGAACCGCGTGTTGAACGTGCCATCAGAGGCAATACGTACGCCCCAGACCTGCTCGAGGTTTTCGTCCTTGGACATTACCCTGTCTAGGTTCTCGATCAGGGATACCAAAGGGCTGAATACTTGTGGTTTGACACCAATGTCCGCTATTAGCGGTGGTCTCAACTGATCGACGCAACACTTTATCTTAAAAGGAAAGATGGAGTGTTTAAAATGAGTAATAGACGTCGAATTTATTTTACGAGTGAACAGAAATCGGCGATCTGGGATCGCTGGCAGCGTGGCGAGTCGATGAGTTCCATCGGTCGCAGTTTTGACCGGGATTCATCGTCAATTTATCCGTTGTTATCTCGTACGGGCGGGATACGCCCTCCTAATCGCAAACGATCGAACCTGGCGCTGACATTGGTGGAACGCGAAGAGATATCACGCGGGATTGTGGCCGAGCGGTCGATCCGGTCAATGGCGTCGTTATTGGGTCGTTCGCCCTCGACGGTTAGTCGTGAAGTATGCCGCAATGGCGGCTATGATCAGTATCGGGCCGCAGTGGCAGATGAACAGGCCTGGGTTCGCGCTCGTCGTCCAAAGAGGTGTAAGCTAGCGGCCCATGCGTGGTTACGGCGCGCAGTGGCGCGGCAGCTCCGATTGAACTGGTCACCCGAGCAGATTGCCGGATGGCTTAAAAGAACGCATCCAGAAGACGAGGCTTACCAAGTGTCACATGAGACGATCTATCGCAGCTTATTCGTTCAAGCCCGCGGTGTGCTTAAGAAAGAGCTGGTTCAGCACCTTCGGTCAAAGCGCACAATCCGGCGCTCTAAACACGCAACGCAAAAAGGCAATGACCACGGACAGATCAAGAATATGATCTCAATCCGTGAACGCCCGGCCTCAGTTGAAGACCGTGCTGTGCCAGGACATTGGGAGGGTGATCTCATCTCTGGATCGAAGAATAGCTACATCGCGACCTTGGTGGAGCGTCATACGCGGTATGTGATGCTGGTGAAAGTAGACAACAAGGAAACCCTGACAGTTGTCTCTGCGCTCACCAAGCACGCTAAGAAATTACCAACTGAACTCTACAAATCCCTGACCTGGGACCGGGGTAAGGAACTCGCAGCGCATCGACAATTTACCTTAGCGACCGACATTGATGTTTACTTCTGCGACCCACAAAGCCCTTGGCAGCGGGGATCGAATGAGAATACAAATGGATTGCTTCGGCAATACTTCCCCAAAGGAACCGACTTGTCGGTGCACTCACAGGCGCATTTAAACAAGGTGGCGCGACAGCTCAATGAACGGCCTCGCAAGACATTGGAGTTTGCAACGCCGGCGGAGAAATTTAATAAATGTGTTGCGTTGACCGGTTGAGGTCGCA
>JABIHH010000004.1 GCA_018649725.1 Rhodospirillaceae bacterium
GCAACAAAACAGCCCGGCAGCCAAAGCCGTCCCGCCATTTTGGTTTGATGCCGGGAAACCACGGATGGGCATTGACCGGCGCGCCATTAAATAGGATCTGCGTGTCGGGCACGTCGGAGGATTTGTCCACGCGCGTAAAGCCTGTCATGCCACCTGGAAAATCTGTCGCTATGCCTGAGCCAAATAAATAGGCTCTGGCCATCTCAATCGCCAATTTATCAAAACGGGTTTTAGCCAGGAACGGCCCCGGCTGCTTGCGATGATATGCGACACCAGCCGACATATGATCTTGCAGGTTTTGACCGACTTCCGGCGCATCGACCAGGACATCGATGCCTTGCTTTTCCAGCTGGTCCGCTGGCCCGATACCGGACAACATTAACAGATGAGGAGAGTTTAGCGCGCCGGTCGAGACAACAACCTCACGCTCCGCCCGCACAACGCTAAGCTGACCGTTTGCGCCTGCCAGCTCGACACCGATGGCCTTGCCATTTTCAAATACGAGGCGCGTGACAAATTGTTTTAGTTTGAGCGTAAGGTTGCCTCGCTTGAGAACAGGTCGGAGGAAAGCATCGGCAGCGCTAAAGCGGCGACCTTGAAAAATGTTCTGCTGGGAGCGCGACAAGCCGGTCTGCTTTTCACCGTTGTAGTCAGCGGTCCTGCCCAGCCCCATCTGCACACCGGCTGTCAAATAGGCATCAAACATGGGGTCCTGATAAGTGCTGGTCTTTAATTTCAGCGGACCACTATTTCCCCTCAGCTCGCCTTCTCCACCAGCCCAATTCTCCATTTTTTTGAAATAGGGCAGAACATTGTCATAGCCCCAATGTTCGAGGCCAGCCCGCTTCCAGCGCTCAAAATCACCCGCATTGCCACGCACAAAGGTCATCGCATTGATCGAAGAACAGCCGCCTAAGACTTTACCCCGCACGCATTCGATCTCGCGGTCGTCCATATGAGGTTCGGGTTGCGTGTCGTAGCCCCAGTCGTGGCGTTTGTTTTGAACAAATTTCAGCCAGACCAACGGGATTTTGATCATTGGATCGCGGTCAGCGGGACCGGCTTCGATGAGCAGCACGCGGGCACTTGGATCTTCGCTCAAACGATTAGCCAAGACACAGCCGGCCGAGCCAGCACCAACAATGATATAGTCGTAACTTGGCGCGCTAGAACTCATCCCGCGCGCCAAAATTAACCGTCGCTGACTTCGATAACGACAGCCATGCCCGTGTCACCTGCCGCGCAGCCTGTGAACATGGCATTACCGCCGCCCTTGATAACCATCTCTTCGATCAACTCGATGACGCCCCTGACACCCATTGGCGCTTGCGGATGTCCCCACACCAGGGTGCAGCCATAATTGTTCATCTTGTTGACGTCATAGCCAGTTTCTTTGACGAAATAGGCATCATTGACGGCGAACGGATTGTGGGTTTTAACGGCATCGATATCATCGAGCGTTAGCCCGGCAACTTTCAACGCATTTTGCGCAGCTGGCACCGGAGCCATCGGCATATAGCCGTTCTTAGCCCGCGCCATACCGAAGCCTTTGATCTTAACCACAATGTTTTTATCGCTGCTGAACTCAGCCGCTTTTTCCGGCGTCGTGACAATCATGCAGGCATTACCATCCGTCGGGTAGGTTTGCCCACCATAGGTCACGGTACCCTCAGGCAGCACCGGCTTAAGCGAGGCGAGTTTTTCGGGATTGGATTTAAACACCCCTTCATCACCCTCCATCGTCGCAACGGTCTTTTTGAAATTAGCCGACGGCACATCAAACGGCAGGGTCATAAAGCGCTTCAAAAAGGCTGAATCATCAGCCAGCGCCATTTGATATTGTTCCTGGCGGAGCGTGACGATATCGTGCTGCTCTTCGGTGGTAATCTGATGATCCTTCGCAACATTTTCCGCTGTCTGCAACATCGAATGGCCACCAAGCGCATCACACTGCATGTTATCCAGCGTAAGGTTCTCATGCGCGCCGGTGCCGCCAACACCGCCTGGTGCGGGATAATAAAGCTGGGGGCCGTTCGAAACCCGATCCACAGTCGCCACCAACGAGACTTCGGACATCTCAGCTTCAACCGATTGCGTCGCATCCAAAATACAGCGCACACCCGTTGCACAAACTTGCGAAATCGTCGGCCCGCCAACATCCGGCGCACCGATCAGGCCGGTGAACCACGGCAGACCATGAAAGGACTGGTGCTGGGGAACAGTGAGACCCAAATTTGCGTAGTCAAAAACATCCGGGCTGATATTACGCTTGGCAAGTTCCATCTTGGCAACATGGGCGCCAAATTTAACACTATGCAAATGCGACAGCGTGCCCTGCCATTTAGCAAAAGGCGTGGACCAATAAGCGCCGTAAGGGATTTGTGCGGTGAATGACATGAGATTTTTCCTAGCTTCGTTATCTGATCTCTAGGATAGAGGTTGTTCGCCGGGCAAACAATCATAATTGACTGTCCACATCAAACACCTCAGCTCAGCATTGTTTTTTTCTAAGGTGGATACGCGGCTGAAGAAGTGTAAAAAACACAGAGTACACAGAGAGCACAGAGAAAATAAGCGGTATACGTAAAACCAGTGGTTTCGGTATGGGGTAAATCTGGTTAATTTCTTTGTTTAGATGCCCCCCAACGCATTTCAATTTGAAAATTTTTTAAGAGTTATTTCAGGACACCTACCTCGCTGAATTTCTCTCTCAAGACACCATCCAAGTGGCTCTTCATTGGGTTTGCCACATCCAATGAACTCAAGCTGCTGTTTTGGTCGAGCATCTGAATGCCAAACAAAACGTCTTCCGTTCATTTTCGTAACACCCATCACTCGAATAGAGTGGTCACATTGATTATCAATGACAGTAAAGAAAACGGGCAGCTTTTCTATGGGTTTTAAGGATGGATCCGGGTGCTTACAAGTGAAACCCTGCCTGGGTTTTTTCTCAACATTAATCACGGCACATCCACCTAGATCATTGGCTGAAACGGTCAGTGATCCAATACTGAATTTCAAAAAAATCACTATGGCAATAATTACTTTGATCAATTTAGCGTTCCCCATACCGAAACCAACTGTTTTCCGCACCCTCTTGGAGTGATCCATCAAACCGCACACTTCCGCGACCCGATTTAGTCCATTTGGGGGGGGGCCGTACCTGTTCTAATAAGTGTACCCGATATTATTTTTACAGCCAAAGAGTAAATTTGGGTTACCCCTCTGTGTTCTCTGTGACCTCTGTGGTTTTTCAAAATTGTCGGCTAAGTTGTCTGTCCAACGAATTAAGGGACACGTAACGAGTACATGTCCTCTTAATTCTCGACCGAGACTAATTTTCATCACTCCCCTTTGAAGGGCTCAATTCAAAATTAAATACAAAGCGCAGTTTCTTAGGAAGACTGGATCCTGAACAAGTCCAGGATGACGCTCGTTTTTTAAGCCACCACGCTGTCATTCTGACGAAGTCAGAATCCAGAACATCACCAGCAATCGGCTCGGCCAGAACATATACCAATTTAAATCGAACACTAGTGGGCTTGGCCCGCGTATTCAGCTTTCTTGGTTACTTTAGTGTCGCATATACCGACTTAGCCCAGCCGCGCACGCCGCGCTCATCACTTTGGGTGCCGTCATCACCCTGCAGCCAATCTCGGACGGGAATGGCGAAGCCGGTTTTGGGGCGGTTGAGGATGCTGGAGGGCATGGGGAATTTGGGGGTTATGGCCATGGCTTGCTTGCTATAACCGCGGCCAGCGAGCTTGGTGAACAGGGTTGCATCAACCAGGGGTGTGCGAATTTCTAGCGAATGCGCCATGCCGGCCCAATCAGCATCGCGTAAAAGTTGACCCCGCATATAGTGGAGGCTTTCCAGCAGCGACACTTTGTTGCGGGGCCGCTGAATACCGGCGATGGAGGCGTTCATATTTTCCAACAGGTTCAGTGCCTGCCAGCCTTCACGAACGATATCTGCATCCATAAATTCCGGCAATTCCCAGGGCATAAACAAACCCCGGCGCAAGAGATAGGCTGAGCCGTAATCTGAAGAATACTCTAACAAAGAGGCATATTTCGGTGACGTCAAGGCTTTGAGAACCGGCCCACTTAGCACGCGAAACCCCGCCCCTAACGGACGCAGTCCTGGTATCCAGCCAAGTTTGCCGACCAAGGAGGGGATTTGCCGGAAAGAATCATAGCCGCCTAACAACTCGTCACCACCGACGCCGGAAAGCGCCACCTTCAAGCCCATATCGGCCGCTTCTTTGGCAACAAAATAGGTGTTCACCCCATCGATCGAGGGTTGATCCATGGCGGCCAGAAGCTTCGCCTGATCCGCTTGGAAGTCGGCGCCTTTTACGGTCCGGGTTTGGTGGCGCGTGTTATAGGCTTTGGCAATTTCTTCGGCGAGCGGCGCTTCATCCGAGGCGGTGCCGGAAAATTCATCAAAGCGCAAAGTCATACTCTCCATTTGGCTTCCAGAAACTTCCGCAACGAGTGCCATGATGCTGGCGGAATCGAGCCCGGCCGACAGGAACACGCCGACCGGCACGTCTGAGACCAAATGATGCTCAACACTTTCCATCAAAGCGGCGCGAAGCTCATCTTGCGATGCCTCCGGTCCAGCTTCTTCAAGCTGCTGCATTTCACCCCGGAAATCAAAATAGCGGCTTTCGATTTTGCGCCCATCGCGCCCAAGCCACAGGCTTGAGCCGGCAGGCAGGCTGTGAATATTTTTATACATCGTATGGGGTTCGGGCACGTATCCCAGCGTGAAAAAACCAACGTGCCCGGCAGGGTTAGGTGCTTTCGAGACTGCCCCGCCAGCCAATAAAGCTTTCACCTGCGAGGCAACGCGCAAGCTGCCCTCCTCATCGGCATAATAGAGCGGCTTGATGCCATAAGGGTCGCGCGCCAACAACATGCCTTGCTTGGCTTCATCCCACAGTGCAAAAGCAAACATGCCGCGCAGTTTTCGTAGCATCTCAGCACCGTCCCGATCATAGAGATGGAGCAAGACTTCGGTATCGGAGTTGGTTGTGAATTTACGGCCTTCGGCCATCAACTCAGCGCGCAACTGTTTAAAGTTATAAATCTCGCCGTTATAGGAAATCTGCAGCCGGATGTTGCCGCTCTCATCTCTCAGCGCCATCGGCTGGGCGCCGCTCTCACCGACATCAATAATCGCCAGACGGCGATGGGCCAGGCCGACGCGCCGATCATCCGAAAGCCAAAGTCCCGCCCCATCCGGTCCACGCGCGATCATGGCTTCCCGCATCCTGAGAAGCTCAGCCTCATCGACCGGCGGCGCTTGATCGCCATAACTGAAAATCGCGGTTAATCCACACATAAAGGATACCTACCCAAAATTTAAGTGCCTGTCACCGAATTAACATGAATTCACATTTTTCTTAATTAAGTGACAGTCCCTTAATTGCCGGTTATGTTCCAGAAAAATTGCAAAAGCATTGAGGATAGTTCTTTGAGTACACCCAGGAAAAATCCATGGCAGATCCGCCTTGGCGGCTACGGCCCGCCGACCACATCGTTTAGCCAATCTCTCAAGCGGATTGGCGATCGGCTGGAAAAGCAATTCGGCGATGATGTTGATATTAAATATATCTACAACATCATGGACCTTGGTTTTAAAGGCGAGGATATTCTGTGGCTGACCGAGCATGGTTTCCTTACAGTTTCGTACCAGTCTTCCAGCTATTTAACCGACCGGGTGCCGGAGTTGGGCTTTGTCGATCTGCCATTTTTGTTCGAAAATAACGCGCAAGCCCGAAACGCCATTGATGGAGCGCTTGGCCAGTATCTCAGCCAGAAGACCGAAGAGCGGATCAATTATAAAATTCTCGGCTATTTCGAAAATGGCTTTCGGCAAATCTCGAACAAACTACGCCCGATCCACACACCGGATGACTTTCAGGGCATGAGCATTCGCGTGCTGCCAAGCGACGTGCAAGCGCGGACGTTTGAGCTGTTGGGTGCCACCCCCAAACGGATGGATTTAACCGACGCGATTGCCGGTATTGTCGATGGCAGCTTGGATGCGCAAGAGAACCCTCTCGCCAATACAGTGACCTACGGCGCCCACAAATATCACCACCATCACACGCTCTCGAACCATTTCTATATCTCGCGCTCAATCATGTGTAACCGGACGGCCTATTACGCCTGGCCGGAAGAACTTAAAATCGCGATGGATGAAGCGGTGCAAGAAGCCATCACCTGGCAGCGCTGCCAAGCTGAACAAGAAGCCATCGACTCCCGCAAAGCCATCGAAGATGAAGGCTGTGAGATTGTTGAGCTGAGCGCAGAAGAACAGGCTCAATTCGCCGCCGCCGTTAAACCGCAACATGATGATGCCAGAGAGATCTTTGGTGATAAAATGTTTGAGTTAATGAAAAGCTCTTAAGGCTCAATCAGGATCGCGCGGAAATCATTGACGTTGGTGTGGGTCGGACCGCTGACCACCAGATCGCCAAGCGCCGCAAAAAAACTGTAAGCATCGTTATCGGCGAGCAGCGCACCAAAATCGAGGCCCTTTTGCTCAGCACGTTCAAGGGTGTCCGGTGTAATCATCGCACCCGCATTATCCACCAAGCCATCTGCACCGTCCGTATCACAAGCCAATGCATAGACTCCTGCAGCACCTTTCAGTCCGCTCGCGAGGCCCATCAGAAATTCGGTGTTTGGGCCGCCCTTGCCGGCGCCTTTAACGGTCACCGTCAACTCGCCGCCCGACAATAAAACGCACGGCGCCTGATCGCGGTATTTCTCTACAAGCTCGGCCATGGCACGCCCAACCTGACGCGCCTCACCTTCCAAACTATCGTCCAGAATGATTGGCGTGATACCAGCCGCCTTGGCGAACTTTGCAGCCGCCTCTAATGAGTTCGAGCCACTGGCAATGATGGCGATCTCATTGCCATCAAAAATAACATCGCCGGGCTTGGGTGTTTCATCGCCGCCCGCCTCAAGAACCCGCATCGCCGAGCTCGGCAGTTGCAGGTCATATTTTAGCACGACCGCCAAAGCATCTGCATAACTCGATGGATCCGGCACAGTTGGGCCCGATGCGATCGCCGAAAGATCATCGCCAACGACATCCGAGATAACCAAGGTCACGAGCCTGGCCGGAGCCGAGGCCCGCGCCAACCGTCCACCTTTTATTTTGGAGAGGTGCTTCCTGACAACGTTTATTTCATTGATGGTCGCACCGGAGCGCAACAGGGTCTGACCAACGCTCTGCTTTTCTTCAAGCGAAATACCATCTGCTGGCAGCGCCATCAGAGCGGAACCACCGCCGGATATTAAACAGAGGACGAGATCATCTTCGCTCAGCCCCGATACCATTTCCAGCATGCGCTCTGCCGCCGCCATTCCCGCGGCGTCCGGCACCGGATGAGCTGCCTCAATAATTTCAATTTTTTCCGTTGGCGCGGCATAGTCATAGCGCGTGATAACCAGACCACTGACCTCTGCTTTGTAATGCGCCTCGACCGCTGCAGCCATCGCACCGCCAGCTTTGCCGCCGCCGATAACGATGGTGCGGCCTTTTGGCGGCTCCGGCAGATGACCCGGCACACGTAAAGACGGCTGCGCCGCCGCAACCGCGGCCTCGAACAGACCGGTTAAAAATTTAGTTGGATCGTCCAAAATCGCTTCCGCTACATTTTCAACAAACGCTCGGAGTTTCCGTGCAAGATCTTCGCTTTGTCTTCGGCGTTGAGCATGATGCGCTCCATCCATTTTGGTCCCGGCTCATTCGGCACAAACGGGTAATCAATGGCAAAGAGCACATGGTCGATGCCCATTTCCTGAATGCAGAACAACAAAGCGGGATCGGAGAAAAAGCCGGAGGTCGTAATGTAGAAATGCTTTGAGAAAATATCTCTAAACGCAACGCCATCATTGCCGGGCCGGTTGAGCGCGAGATCAATCCGCCACATCAGGAATGGCAAGGTCTCGCCTAAGTGACCGAGAATGATCTTAAGATTTGGATGTTTTTCAAACACCCCTGATAGCACCAATCGAATACCAGCGGTTGCGGTCTCCATCGTGAAGCCCCACCCGGCATTCAAAAAGCCTGGATATTTCTCGATATAATCTTTGAGATATACATCGATCACTGCCTGATGAGGAATACCAGGATGGAGATAAATCGGCACGTCTAGCTGCTCGGCAGCGGCAAAAATTGGCCAGAACTGTTCTTCGTCAATGAAGTGCTCGCCACCGGTAAGGCCGTGGATCATCGCCCCTTTCATGCCAAGCTTAGTAACAGCGCGCTCCAACTCATCCACCGAAGCACCCGGATTGGCAGTTGGTAAATTGGCAAAACCTTCAAGTCGACCAGGATGGGTTTGGCAGATCTCATAAAGGCGGTCATTTGCGGCCTGCGCTATGGCAGGGCCAGTTTCCGCATCAAGCTTTTGCGTTGAGGGTGCGCCATGCGAGAGCACCTGAACGTCAATGCCACATTCATCCATCGATTTGATCCGGCCTTCACCCACATCTTCAATCTTTTCTTTGACAAAGCCGCCAAGCTTGCCATCGAGGCCGCTAAAATGTTTGGTGAGATTGTCGTCGTAATAATGTTCTTCGATCGCAATGACACGCTGGCCGTCTAATATGGACATGGCTTCACTCCCCTACTTTAATTTCTATTTGCTGTAAGATTAGATCAAGTTTTAGCCTCTGTCAGCCCCCGCCGATAGAGCTTACCCGTCGGTCCGGTCGGTAAGGCGTCGTGGAAATGGATTGTTTTTGGCAAATGGGTTTTGGGCAACAATTCCTGGTCCAAACAAAAAGCCAAGATATCATCGGGCGGGGTTTCATTCGTCACCACCAAATGCGCCTCGATGCGCTGGCCCCACTTCTCATCCGCAACACCAATAACCGCCGCCAATTGCACGGCAGGGTGTTTGAGCAATGCCGCCTCAATTTCCTCGGCATAGACTTTGATGCCGCCGGTATTGATCCGGTTATCGAGCCGTCCTTTAACATAGAGCAGACCGTTTTCATCAATCACGCCTAGATCACCACTTCGCCACCAGCCATTTTGGAATCTTTCCTGACTGAGCGCCTCGTCGCCAAAATAGCCGGCCGCAATGGAGGCGCTTTTAAGCGCGACCTCGCCAATCTCGCCCACGGCTAAGACATTATTAAAAGAGCCCTCTGGATCTATAATTCGAACCTCACCCGCTTTAACCACCTGCCCGGTGGAGGCAGCCTGCCCTTGAACGGAAAGAATATCAGAGCCGGCAATAACCCCAGACGCACAGCCGCCTTCGGATGCCAAATAAGATGTCATTACATTCTCGCAAATCTTTGCCTGAAGATCTTCGACCAAGCTGGCCGAGCCGGGCTCACCGGAAAAGAAGGCTGTCTTCAAATGGGAAAGGTCGTAATTCTCGGGCCCTGCCGCCATCACCATGCGCCACACTGTCGGCACAAGTGGGGCCAGGGTGATTTTCTCATCTTGCAAGGTCTTTAAAAAGGCAGCGGGATCAAACCCTCCGCCGAACTGGATGCGGCCCTGAATGAAAGTAAACGGCAGCACGGTATGAATCCAGGCGGCGAATGAGGGGGCCATAATGACAATGGTGCTGTCCCCTGCCGACCAGCAATCATAACTGTAGGGGCCAAATTCCGCTGTTGCCGCCAAAGTCTTCTGACTGTGCTGGATACATTTAGGCACGCCAGTTGTGCCGGAAGAAATCAAGATCAGTGCAGGATCATCGGCTGTTAGATCTGTTGAAATCTCGACACGTGGGCCCCGGATGAAATTTTCGTTGAGCGAGACTACATGATCGCCTTCAATCAAGGCTGCCGCTTCTTCCAGTAATTCGGGATCGGCAAAAATTTTCTTGGCCTTGATATAGACGATGTTCTTGCGATTTCGATCCGGTGTTTCACGCACGTGAAGACAGCAAGGAATTATGCCACTAACCAGACAGGCAAAAAAGGTGACGGCTTGTGGCACGGAGCTGCCGCAATAAAAGGCAACAACGTCACCTTTTGCTATATTCATCGCATGAAGTGTTGCGGCCGTCGCATTGATCCGAGCCCAGAGATCAGTCCCGGTTAGGCTTTGCTGCTCGTCCGCGACAAAGCACGCATCTGCTTTAGCCGCACAGGATTTCTCAATGAGAGACGCAATGGTCGAATGGATCACGTGTAAGCCTTGAACTCGTTAATTACAAACTCTTGGCGATAATGTACTTCATAACTTCATTGGTACCAGCGTAAATCCGATGCACCCGGGCATCCGCCCAAGCACGCGCAATCGGAAACTCCCAGACATAGCCGTAACCGCCATGTAATTGCAGACAATCATCCAACACGCGGTCAGCTAATTCGGTTGCCCATAATTTGGCCTTGGCTGCCACTTCCGGCGTCACGCCGCCCTCGGTATGAAGCTCGATACAGCGGTCAATGAAGGGGCGGCCCGCTTCGACATCCGCTGACATTTCGGCCAATTTAAATTGAGTGTTCTGGAAATCGAAAACCGTCTGGCCAAAGGTTTTGCGCTGTTTGGTGTAGTCGATGGTTTGATCAACCGCCACTTCCGCCATGACGATGGAGCGTACCGCAACCACCAGACGCTCCTGCGCCAGACCATTTATAAGTAATGACCAGCCCTGATTAAGCTCGCCCACTATATTGGCAGCAGGTACCCGGACGTCGTCAAAAAACAACTCAGCCGTATCTTGTGCTTTATTGCCGATTTTTTTGAGGTTCTTGCCCCGGCTCACTCCGTCCAGGGAAAGATCAACCCAGAACATCGATACACCTCGCGCGCCTTGAGACGGATCTGTTTTGGTTGCGAGCAACACGTAATCCGCAATATGACTATTGGTGATAAAAGTTTTGGCACCATTGATAATGTAGTCATCGCCATCGGCCTTAGCGTTTGTTTTAATCTCTTTCATATCGCTACCGCCGCCGGGCTCGGTCAGACCAATCGCTGAAATCCACTCGCCGGTGGCCATTTTTGGCAGCCACTCTTTCTTTTGTTCTTCGGTGCAGAAGTTCTGCAATATCGGCGCGATGATATAAGCATGCATATCCCAAGCGGGCGCCGCCACGCCATAGCGCGCCAGCTCCTCGATCACGATGGCATCGAACAAAAAGTTGCCGCCGATGCCGCCATATTCCTCTGCCGTACTGGTGCCTAAAAGCCCAACTTCACCCGCGCGTAACCAGATGTCACGAGGCGTGCGTCCGGCTTCTTCCCACTCGGCATAAACCGGCAAAACTTCTTCTTTCAAAAAGCGGGCAACGGAGTCGCGGAATATCTCATGCTCTTCGTCGTAGATCGTACGGGGGATTCCAAACTGCATTTTTTTACCCTCTGGTAATATCCATACTATTTAGTATGGATATTATATCAAATAGACTTTTCAAACAATACCTTTTAGTATGGTAAAATGAAAAAGCCAAAAGAACGATTGAGCAAAGAACAATGGTCCGCCCTGGGCCTTAAAGTTCTGGGTCAAAAAGGTGTCGGTGCATTACGCATTGATGAGCTCTGCCAAAAGCTCAAAGTGACCAAAGGAAGCTTTTATTGGCACTTCAAAGGACGCGCCATATTCTTAAGCGCGATCCTCGACTATTGGAAAAAAATCGCCACGCTTGATATAATCGAGCGTATTGAAATCCAAGGGGGTTCAGCCAAAGAGAAAATATCAACGCTTTTCGAAGAAGCAAATTCAGGAGTGGTTGATTTCAGTGCTGAACAGGCCATTCGTCACTGGGCGCGCAGCAATAAACCGGCTGCACGGGCTGTCTTGGATGTCGATGAAAAACGCATAAATTTCTTGGTTGAGCAGTTTAAAGCCCTCAAGCTCAATAAGTTAGAAGCCGAAACGCGCGCGCATTTACTCTATTCACTCATTATAAGTGAGGGTGTGATTTACCAGCGGGAAAAGCCTGCCAACCGCCGGCAAAGACTGCGCCGTAGCTTTGCCGCGATTGTCGAAGAAGCCTAACTTACTCAGCCGCTAGTTTCGCACCAACTTCCGTCGCGAGCCAGGTCTCCGCATTGGATGAAAATAACTTTGCTTTGGTTTGATCGCTCATTCCAGGTTGAGTTCTGATGAGCTCGCCCATTTGAATTTCGCCCAAAGGGAATGGATAATCGGTGCCGAACATGACGCGGTCTTCGCCCATAACATTGATCAATAAATCCAGCGCACCATGATCAAACACCGCACTATCGGTATAAAACCGATCAACATAGCTCGACGGCACGTTCGGACAATCGACACGCACGATATCGCGCTCCCGCCACGCATTATCGACCCGGCCTAATAGATAAGCAAAACTACCGCCACCATGAGCAAAACAAATGCGCAAGGATTTAGGCAAACGCTCAAATGCGCCAGAGAGAATAAGCGACAATATTGACAGCTGCGTTTCCGCCGCCATCGAGACCAACCAGGGCAGCATATATTTTTTCATCCGGTTGCCACCCATCATGTCCCAGGGGTGGACCAGGACAGCTGCGTTCTCAGACGCACAATGTTGGAGGAAGGTGATTAAGCCTTCATCATCGAGATCTTTATCGCCGACATGATTGCCGATCTGCACTCCGAGATGGCCATCCTTCATCGCCTGAGTAAGCACTGCGCAGGCTGTATCGATATCTTGCAGCGGCACCTGCGCCAACGGTAGCAGGCGCCCGCCTGAGCGGCTGCACATTTCAAGCGCCGCCTCGTTGAAAATTTGCGCACATTCCGCTGCCTGCTCAGCTGGCCGGGTTGCTGCAAACAGCACCGGTGTCGCGCACATCACCTGGACATCGACGCCGTGCTGATCCATTTCCTCTAAACGCTTAGAGACATCCCAGCAGGCCGAATAAATCGGGCGAAATTCTTTATCGCCAACCATCACGGTTGCTTTGCCATCGCCATGATGCTTCATCCAGGGCCAGTCTGGCGTGCCGAATTTCTCAGCTAAATCCGGCCACGTCTCCGGGAAGAAATGGCTGTGCATGTCGATGACAAGAGGCTGCTCCTGGCTCATAAAACAATCCAGCCTTCCGGGGCTTGGCCCTTACCTGGATGCAGCGTGCCGCATTTCGGACAGGTGCGCGCCTCTTCATCTTCAAAGAAGGCATCATATATTTTTGGCAGCGCATCAACGATGCCTTGCGGGCCACCCAGCGGCACTTCGACGCGGTGAACTTTTTTCTCACATTCGAAGCAATACCACTCAAAGCCTTCGAGCATGCCGTCCTGGCGGGGTGCCTCGACCACAATACCAATCGAGCCCGCTTGCGGGCGTTGTGGCGCATGAACGGTGTGCGGCGGCAGCATCAGCACTTCACCCTCGCGGATCGGTACATCATGGATGCCATCATCATTGGCGATCTTGAGCATCATGTCGCCTTTGACCTGATAGAACCATTCATCGACCGGATCATCATGAAAATCAACACGGGTGTTGGGGCCGCCGACCACCATAACAATGGTATCAACACCAGCATGCAGGAGCTTATTTCCTACGGGTGGTTTGAGTTGATCGGCGTTCTCTTCTATCCATTTTTGAAAATTAAAGGCGTGTGGAACGAAACTTCCAGCCATAATGAAACTCCCTATTGTTCAATCGGTTTAAAGGCGACGGCTTTGATCTCTATCAGCAAATGCGGATGGGGCAATTGATGGACCGCAACCGTCGTGCGGGCCGGGCCATCATAGTCAAAAAACTCCGCATAGACCTCGTTATAGCCGCCAAAGTCGTTCATATTGACCAGGAAGGACGAGATTTCCACGACATTGGTCAAGTCAGCACCAACTTCGTTTAATATGTCACTGATATTTTCCAGCACGGCACGGGTTTGCGCGCGAATATCGAGCTTGGTCGTGCCCATTTCGTCAACCTCAACACCAGCAAATGAATTGTCAGGCAAGCGTGAGCTGGTGCCAGAGACATAAAGAAAATCACCCGCCCGCTTAACATGGGGAAAACGACCCCGTGGTTTGGCTTTGCCGTCTATAACGGTCGCAGTCATCTGTTAAACTCCCTCCCTCTGATCAGGGAATTATCAGGTAATTTTTTCGGACTGTCGATTGATAAAAAGGAGAATGCCAAGAAATAGCTCGCTTGGTCTCAGATATGAAACGAATATCGCTATTTATAACGTACCGGGCGGGCCTGAGGGATGGAATGCGCGGCAGAGACAATGGCCTGGGTATCAATTTCAAAATGACGATAAAGATCATCGACTGTGCCGGTCTGGCCGAAATGCTCGACGCCGAGAGGTATGAGGCGATGTCCGCTGACACCTGCCAACCAAGAAAGTGCAGCGGGGTGGGCATCATGAACGGTGATGATGGTAGCCGCGTTTTGCACACCGGAAAGCAAGTTCTCGATATGACAATGCGCATCGGCAAAACCATTTGCCCGTTGCGAGCTGGCCGATTTCCAACCTGCATTTAAGCGGTCCGCCGAGGTGATGGCCAAGAGGCCGATATCTTTGCGATCTTCGGCGAGCAATCCGGTTGCTGCGATGGCTTCCGGCGCAACAGCCCCTTGATAGGCAATCACCAGCTCACAATTTGGGCCGGGCTCCCGCAGCCAATAAGCGCCATCGACAATGTTCTTAGCAAGTTCCGGCGTTATTTCCCGGTGCGGCTGATCAAGCGGACGGGTCGAACATCTGAGATAGACCGAGCCACCACTACGATCACGCACCCAACCGGAGGGCTCAACCACCGTTTCGCTATCGCGTTGCATATACTCAAAGCCCCAGCCCATTATGACAGCGAGTTCATCAACAAAAGCCGGCTCAAAGCTTGCCAGTCCATCCTGCGCCATGCCTATCAAAGGCGTGCCGATCGATTGATGCGCACCACCTTCCGGTGCCAAGGTGATTCC
The DNA here is from genome assembly GCA_018649725.1 of Rhodospirillaceae bacterium. Lineage (GTDB taxonomy): Bacteria > Pseudomonadota > Alphaproteobacteria > Rhodospirillales > UBA2165 > TMED23. The sequence goes on from JABIHH010000004.1 coordinate 14,890, forward strand.
CGACGGAGTCGCCACCACCATGAAGCGGGCATCCTGATAACAGGCGTAATTGAGCGAGTCTAAGCCCCTTGCGATAAAGGGATCATAGAGCGTACCAATCGGCAGCAAGCGTTCATTGAACAAGCTGTGCGAGAGACCCGCAGCCCCCAACAACAAGAATAGATTGCTCTCAGCAATGCCTAACTCAATATGCTGACCCTCCGGCTCAAACACCCATTTCTGGCCACTGACGACTTGTTCCTGTTGAAAAACATCAGAGCGTTTTTCTCGCGCGAAAAGATTTTTGCGGTTCACCCAGGGACCAACATTGGTTGAAACCGTCACATCAGGCGACATCGTCACAATGCGTTTAGCCATCTCACTCTCGGTGCGGCCAATCTCATTGAGGATTTTGCCGAAGCCTTCCTGGGTTGAAAGCGTCGCCCCCGGGATCTTGGGCATTGCATCGATTGGAATTGTCTCAGCCTGATAGCGCCGTCTGCCTCTGGCATTGAAGGGCGCCGTCTCAACCAGGTTTTTGACCTTGGCTTCGAGCTTGCCCAAGCCTTCATAAGGCTCCCACTCGTGACCTTCGCGGATCTTATGACTGTCGCGGAGCTCAATAATTTGTTCAGGTGTCATTATGCCGGCATGATTGTCTTTATGACCCGCCAAAGGCAGCCCCCAACCTTTGACCGTATAGGCGATAAAGCAGACCGGGCGATCGTGATCAATCTTGGAAAATTCGTCGATGATCGTCGGCAGACAATGGCCGCCCAAATTAGCCATCAAGGCTTCAAGCTCGTCATCGCTATAGGAATTGATCAGGCCCCGGACGTCTTTTTTGCGGCCAATGTCTTTTTCAATTTGTTCCCGCCAGGCATCGGCTCCTTGAAACATCAGGGCAGAATACAGCTGATTGGGACAATCATCGATCCATTGCAACAGCGCCTGCCCGCCGGGTTTTTTGAAGGCCTCCTTTTGCAAGCGCCCATGTTTGAGCGTGACGACGTCCCAACCAAAGGCTTTGAAGATTTCCTCAATCCGGTCGTAGAGACCTTCCTTAATAATACCGTCGAGGCTTTGCCGGTTATAGTCGATCACCCACCAAGTATTGCGGAGACCATGCTTCCAGCCTTCTAAAAGACATTCATAAATATTGCCTTCATCAAGCTCAGCATCTCCGACCAGGGCAATCATGCGCCCTTCATCGGCAGATGTGTCCCAGTCTCTGACTTTGATATAATCTTGAATGAGCGAGGTAAAGGCCGTGATGGCGACGCCCAAGCCCACTGAGCCCGTGGAGAAATCGACATCGTCGATATCTTTGGTCCTGGACGGATAGGATTGCGCGCCGCCGAACCCACGAAAGTTTTGCAACTTCTCAAGGGTCTGATGACCAAACAAATATTGAATGGCATGAAAGACCGGGCTGGCATGCGGCTTCACAGCAACCCGGTCGTCTGAATTTAAGGTATGAAAATAAAGCGCCGTCATAATTGTCGCCAAGGACGCGCAGGAGGCCTGGTGCCCGCCAACCTTTAGGCCATCAGGTTTATCGCGATTGAAATTGGCGTTATGGATCGTCCACGATGCCAGCCAACGCACTTTGTTCTCAAGCTCCTCCAAAAGAGCAAAATCTATGGTTTCATTGGCGTGACTATCGCGTGGCATGGCAGTTTTCTCAGCATATTGGTTGGAACTTGAATCTCTCATACTTCGCTAAGTTTTAAATTGCGAATTTAGTGGTAAATTTGGTAAATTTTGGCTATTTATACTAATAACTATATTATTTTAGGTTTATTATGCTATGGATAGCCTCAATATTGATGCAATAGATTCAAAGATTATTGCTGAATTACAGCGCAATAGCGACCTCTCAAATCTGGAACTCGCCGAGAAAGTCGGCCTCTCGCCCTCTCCTTGTCTGCGCCGCGTGAAGATGTTGCAGGATGCCGGCATTATTAAAGGTAAAGTTACACTCATTGATGCGGAAAAAATCGGCCTCAATGTAAGTGTCTTTGTTCAAGTGACGCTTGAAAAACAGATCGAAGAAAATCTAACGGCCTTCGAGATGGAGATTGATAAATGTCCAGAGGTGGTCGAATGCTATCTCATGACCGGCGAGGCAGATTATTTGCTTCGCATCGTGGTGACCGATCTCCAGGCTTATGAGCATTTCCTCAAAGATCGCCTAACCCGCTTTCCGGGCGTCCTCAATATCCGCTCGTCTTTTGCGCTCAATCAGGTGAAGTACTCGACAGCCCTGCCAATCAATCATCTTTCTTAAAAAAAGGGGTTGGGCGCATAGCCTCACCTCATGTAAGGTTTATCGATGAGTAATATCGATCTAAAAATTCATCCGTCGGGGCAATTCGACAACAGCGCCAAAGATTATAAGCACATTACCGCCGTGCCGTTGGCCGCTGCCATGGGGGCTGAAATTCAAGGCGTGCAGATCAGCGAGCTTACCGACGACAGTTTTGCTGAGATTGAGGACGCGCTGTTTCGCCACAAGATGATCTATTTCCGCGATCAAGAAATGGACCATACCGACCAGGAAAATTTCACCCGCCGGTTTGGTGAGTTCGGCACCGATGCCTATACCAAGGGCGTCGACAATCACCCTGATATTCAGCCGGTTCTCAAAGAAGCCGATGCCCGCACGCATATGATTTTTGGCGGCTCGTGGCACACAGACTCGCCCTTTCTCGAGAAACCGCCGGCCATCAGTATGCTCCGAGCGGTCGAGCCACCTCCTTACGGCGGTGACACGATGTGGGCAAATGGAGCGCTCGCTTACAGTTTTCTCAGCGATAAGATGAAAGAAGTCCTGGCACCGCTGAAAGTTCATATGTCAGCCGGAAACGTGCTTGATCATGTCCGCCAGCACGCTCAGGAAAGAGATCCCAGAAAGCTCGGTTCAATGGACATCAAAGTCGATGCTGATGTGATGATTGACGGCTCCTTTCATCCGATTGTGCGCACGCATCCGGTAACGGGTGAAAAAGCGCTCTATGTCGAAGAAAGCTATTCAATGGGCATTGAGGGAATGACCGATTACGAGGCGGCGCCTTTGATCAAATTCCTCCGCGACCACATCACTCAGGCGGCCTTTACCTGTCGTCTGCGTTGGGCGAAAAACACGCTCACCATGTGGGACAACCGGCTTTGCCTGCATCATGCCTTCAATGATCACGATGGTTTCCGCCGGGAAATGTACCGCACCACTGTGCTGGGTGAAGTCCCCCAATAAACATCCAATAACGCGGGCTCTTATGCGTGACAACGCCGCTAAAACCCGCCAAAATTGCTGCCAGATTTAACAACATTTCAGGGATAGTTTTCGATGTCGAGCAGAATTAGTGACGAGACTTTAACAGCGGCTTCTGAGATAGCTGCGGCCACCATGCATGAAGCTGCCGGTCAGATCGGCGCCCTGCCCTCTTACCTCAAACCAATTTCCTCCGGCATGAAAATCTGCGGCCGGGCCTTTACTGTTAAAGGACCATCCGGCTGTAATTTGTGGCTGCATCGCGCCATTGCCAAGGCTGAGCCGGGAGATGTGCTGATCGCCGATGTCGGTGACGATCCCGAATACGGCTATTGGGGCGACATCATGGGCACCGGCTCGATGGCCCGCGGCATTGCCGGTTTGGTCATCGATGGCTGTGTGCGTGATCAGGTAGAATTGGAAGAAATGGGCTTTCCGGTTTTTTCAGCTGGTCTATGCATTCGCGGCACGGCTAAGAAATTCGATGGCGAAGGCGCTCTTGGTGAGCCCATCACCATCGGCGGTATAACAATCAACCACGGCGATCTCGTGCTGGGCGACAATGACGGGCTGGCGATTATTCCAGCCGATCAAGTTGAAGACGGCATTCAGAAATCCATTGAACGTGAGAACAAAGAAGAAGCTACCAAAGAGCGCTTAAGGGGCGGTGAGACCTCAATGGAAATCTACGGTTGGGACAATAAATAAAATCAACAAGTGAGATTATAAAATGGCAACCATACCAAGTTTCCCTCCAATTCATTTTGATTTTGGCGCAATTCAGGAGCTTCCTGGCGAGCTTGCCAAGCGAGGTGTCGACCATCCTCTCATCATTACCGACCAGGGTCTGGTTGAACATGGTGTTTACCAAAAACTCCGGGACGCTCTACCAGCTGACATGGCCGTCGCCGTATATGACAATATCCCAGAGAACCCAACCATCGCCGGCATTGAGCAGGCGCTCGACGTTTATAAGGCAAATAATTGCGACGGCATCATCGGGCTTGGCGGCGGCTCGGTGCTCGATTCCGGTAAAGCGCTTAGGGTCGCAGCCACGCACAACATGTCGGTGATCGAAATTTTAAACAATCTCGGCAAAATCACCGCCGATGTAGCGCCTTATATCACCATCCCAACAACTGCCGGCACCGGCGCGGAAATCACTTTTGGCGGTGGCATTCATCCTGAAACAAACGCGCCGGCATTGACCATTCGCTCGATCCACGTCCAACCTGACCTCGCCATTTGCGACCCTGAGTTTACCATGACCCTGCCACCGCGTCTGACAGCAGCGACCGGTATGGATGCGCTGACCCATTGCGTCGAGGGTTTCGTCTCGAACATGTCCAATCCACCTTGTGAGGCGATAGCGTTGGATGGTACCAGGCGGGTTGTTGACTTTATCGAGCGCGCTGTTGCGGATGGCAGCGACCGGGAAGCCAGGGCCGAGATGTCGATGGCCGCACTGCAAGGTGGCATGGCCATCTATATGGGTCTTGGCCCCATTCATGCGCTCTCCATGGCATTTGGCGACAGCCCGCTCCATCATGGCACTTTGGTCACCGTCGCTATGCCAGCTGTAATGCGGTTTTATAATGATAAATTAAACGGCAACGGCCTCGAGCGTTATGCCGAAGCGATGAAGCTAAAGGCAGACAAAGAATCCGGCAACCGGATCGCAGATGCTGTCGCCGAGATGAATACCAAACTCGGATTACCTTCGACAGTTCGTGAAATGGGCTATGAGAAAACCGATATCGATCGCATGGTCAAAGAATGCTGTGACAGCGGCTTTAATCACCCGGCCCCGATCGTGCCGAGCCAGGATGAATATGAAAAGCTCGTGACCGAAGTATTGGGATAAGACAAATGCCCCAAATTGACCTATCTCTCGAATACCTAGATCCCAATGATGTCGTGGCAAACGTGGCTGAACACAATGGCAGCGGTGCCGTGCGCCTCGTCCTGGCAGAGACGCTGGACAATCCAACTTTCGCCCGCATCAAAGGTTTAGAGTTCCAAAACAGCACTGAGGGTTTCTTCGAAAACCTGAAGATTGGTTAAGAGATTATTCCCAATACCGGTTACATAGATTTTCCTTGACCCAATTCACAGAGCTAATACTGTTTTATGCATGTCCTATAATTACTACATAGATCCTGATATTAATGCCGTCTTTATCGAACATTTTGGGCAAATGAAAATCGATGACGTTCCGGATTCACTTGAGCTCATAAGATCGCACCCGTTGCACAAAAAGGGCATGAATATTTACCGCGACATTACGCTGGCTACCCAACCACCAGAATATAATTTTGGCTTTTTCAAAAAGGCATCTCCGGCACGCTTGGAGGAATTCGAAGACCCTTTGGGGAAATGCAAGCTCGCTTGGATAACCGGTACGTCGCATGACTATAAGGTCGTCCATCAATTCTTAACTTCAAGACGCAATTCGACCGACACGGTCGAGCGAAAGCCGTTTTCCGATGCCTCTTCGGCAAGAGAATGGCTTGGGATTACTGATGATTACGAAATTGATTTTAATAAAAAAGGAGAAATACCAAAACTATTTAAGACCCATTTCGACATTGAGAAAAATTGTATTTTTATCCAGCATTTTGACCTTTTCCATCCCGACATAGCATTGGAACAGCTGAATATGATGGTACAAGACCCTCGGTTTAAATCCGGCATGAATATTCTGCGCGACGTCAGTCTGACAAAATTACCTGATTTTTTGGATTATCGATGGCTGAACAATAACTCACCCCGGCGCATGAAGGAGATTTATCGAACAATGGATAATTGTCGAATAGGTTGGCTGGTCGGCAATGCGCAGGATTATGGCAAGCTCCATAGATGGGTTGCGAGCCAATTACGTTCGGCATCAGTGGAAAGAAAACCGTTTAGGGAACTGGCCGATGCCCTCGAATGGCTGGATATTCCACCTGACTACAAAATAAACTACGCTGAACTCAGTTAACTACGATGTCGGATCGTCGATGAAGGTGCGTTCTAGTTCCTCTGGCCGATCTACCCCTACATAGGTAAAAATTATCCGGCAGTTTTCGCCCGAATTGTTTTCAAGCGCAAAAATTTCACCCCGTTCAATATAGATAAAATCTTTATCTTCGAAACTATCCGTTTCTGATAAATGCTGAGGCCCGGTTATTAAAATGCCGGAACCCTCGACAACAAACAGCGCGAGATCTGCGTTCACGGAATATTGGCGCAGCGTCTGGGAATTTGGGGCAATGTGAAACCGCCCCATGACCATACCGGGCGCTGGTGCAACCTCACCGGTAACACCAATTTCAGCCAGAGCCGGCGGTAGCAAATTGTGATCTTCAACCGGGTTTGAGATATTTACTAACATTACGCGTCATCCTCTTTGGGCCATTCTGGTTCCATATAGACGATCCCTGCATCAGCCAATGAATTTACGCCTGGGTAGCAAAACACCAACTCGTTCGCTTCACCGGTTCCAATAGCACCATGAATTTCACCCCGCGGGATAAAATTGAAGTTACCTTCATTGAAGTCAACTTCAGTTTTGTCATGATCGGGCCCGCACACCATTTTATCATTACCTTTGATTTTACACTGACCAGCAGCGCTGTGTGGGTGATAGTGCCGCTGGTTCTGCATGCCAGGGCCGGAACGCGTATAGCCCATGACCAAGCTCGCATTTGGCACCGTATCCTTGGTGATGCCATAAAAAATCTCACAAGGTGGTTCAGCCTTAGTGTTCACCAGCAAATCTTTAAACCGTATAATCGTTGCCACTTGAGCCACTCCTTTATTGTTTGGAGCCAGTCTCTATAAATCGTGGCGCGCCGTCTTTGACATTAATCAATGGAAAAAGCAGGAGCGATTGAAATCACACAACTTTATCAAAGCGCTCAATGACTATCTGCATAACCTCATCGCCATCACGCTTCCACCAGTTCTCGGCAGAGAATATTTCTACTTCAATCAAACCATGGTAGCCCGCAGCTTCGACCATTTGACGCATTGCCGGAAGATCAATGACGCCGTCTCCCATCATGCCGCGATCAAGTAAAAGATCGGTAGTCGGCACAAGCCAATCACAGACATGAAATCCAAGAATTCGACCTTTGGCGCGGGCAATTTCTGGTGCCAAATCAGGGTCCCACCAGACATGATAAGCGTCGACAGCAACACCGACACCGTCGCCCAATTCATCACAGAGATCATTCGCCTGAGCGAGTGTATTTACGCAAGCCCGGTCGGCGGCGAACATTGGATGCAGTGGTTCGATCGCCAATGGGATATTGCAGCTTCTGGAATAGTCTAAAAGGGTGCCGATAGCGTCTCGAACCTGGCCACGCGCTTCACCGATATCCTTTGATCCATCAGGCAATCCGCCGACTACGAGCACCAGGCATTGGGCACCAATCGCGACAGCCTCATCCACTGCCCGGCGATTGTCATCAAGTGCCACCTGACGGCTGGCATCGTCCAGCCCGGTGAACATACCGCCCCGGCAAAGAGCTGAAACCTCAAGCCCATTATCGCTGATCATCTTGGCCGCCGTATCAACGCCAAGCTCGTGCAATTTATCCCGCCACGGATCTATCGCCGGCACGCCGTGGCGAACACAACCTTCGATACATTCTTTGAGTGACCACTGATTAACCGTCGCCGTATTCAGAGAAAGGCGCTTGAGTTCTGCCACAACTAGCCTCCAATGCCGCGTAAATTCATCACCGTAGCCATGCGCTCGGCCGCCATACCAGGATTGCGGAGCAAGCCCGCTTTATCAGCCAGACGAAACAGCTCTGCCAGATGAAGCGTCGAGCGCGTGCCTTCCTGACCACCGACCACAAGGAAGTGGCTCTGATGACCATTGAGATAACTTAGAAACACCACACCTGTTTTATAAAACCGTGTTGGATCTTTAAATATATGACGCGACAACGGAAGCGTCGGCCCAAGGATGTCGTTATAGGCATCCATATCACCGTCTGCCATCGCCGCCAAAGCAGCACTGGCTGCGGGAGCCACAGCATCAAATATCCCGAGCAGCGCATCAGAATAGCCATCCGCATCTCCGGCAATTAATTCTGGGAAATTAAAATCATCACCGGTATACATACGCACGCCGACCGGCAATTTATTGCGCATAACGATTTCTTTTTCGGCGTCCAACAGCGACACCTTAACGCCGTCTACTTTAGCTGCATTGTCGGCGAGCATATCGAGACAGGTATCCATTGCCTCCCAATGATCGTCGGAGCCCCAATAGCCGACAAGCTGGGGGTCAAACATCTCGCCCAACCAATGAATGATTACCGGCTCTTTTACTTGCGATAAAATATAATCATAGACTTTGAGATAATCATCCGGCGATGTCGCCGCTGCCGCCAAAGCCCGGCTCGCCATCAGGATAATTCGGCCCCCTGCGCCCTCAATTGCCTCGCATTGCTCCTCATAAGCGCCGATTACATCGTCAATCGTAACATCAGGTCCCGCTTCTAAATGGTCTGTGCCACATCCGCTTGCTAAAAGCGCTACACCGTCTTTTTCAAAGTCTTTTGCTGCATCGATAGAACGTTTGATGAGCTCTAGTGAATTCGGCCAATCAACTCCCATGCCGCGCTGAGCTGTATCCATGGCCTCTGCAACGCCCAAGCCTAGGGACCAGAGAAAGCGGCGATATTCAATTGTTGCCTCCCAATCAAGGGCGGTATCAAGGGATGGATTACAATCCTGCAGCGGATCAGCAACCACATGGGCGGCCGAATACGCAATCCGCGTCATATTATCCGGATTGGCAACTTTGAATTCTTTTGGATCTCCAAGAATGTAATCCTCGGTCGAGCCATTCTCGGTTGGTAGGGTAACTTGCACCATGACTATCAGACCTCCAAATCCGGAATATCGATCCAACGTCGTTCCTGCCAGCTTTGAATGCCAAGCTCGGCCAATTGCACGCCCTTCGCCCCTTCAAAGAGCGTATACTTCCAGGGTGCATCTTCAAAAAGATGACGAATAAACATCTCCCATTGAACCTTGAAGCTGTTGTCAAACACCTGATCCGCTTGCACTTCACACCAATCGGCCAGGAAATCGTTGGTGCGCGGCTCGTCTGGATTCCATACCGGCTTTGGTGTATCGCCGAGACTTTGGGCGACGCATTTGTGCAAACCAGCGACGGCGGACCCTTTGGTGCCATCGACCTGAAAAGTCACCAGATCACTGCGATTTACCCGCGTGCACCAGGAGCTATTAATTTGCGCAACAATCCCATCTTCCAATTGGAAAGTCGCATAAGCCGCATCATCCGCATCCGCCTCGTAAACTTCGCCGTTTTCATCCCAGCGTTTTGGGATATGGGTTGCGCCCAAGCAGCTTACCGCTTGCACCGCACCGAAGATATTTTCCAACACGTAGCGCCAATGACACAGCATGTCCAAAATAATGCCGCCACCATCGGCTTTGCGATAGTTCCAGCTTGGTCGTTGCGCAGGCTCCTCATCGCCTTCAAATACCCAATAGCCGAATTCACCTTTAACCGAGAGGATGCGGCCAAAAAAACCTTCTTCAATCAGTTGGGCGAGCTTTAAAAGACCGGGCAGCGAAAGTTTGTCATGCACAACCCCGTTTTTAGCACCGGTCTTGGCAGCATGGCGGACAACGTCCATCGCCGTCTCGAGATTTTCCGCGATCGGCTTTTCGCAATAAATATCTTTGCCTTTATCCATCGCTTTTTTTAGCAGATCCACCCGCAGATTGGTTGAGGCTGCATCAAAGAACAGCCGGTCATCTTCATTATCAAGTGCCGCATCCAGATCTGTTGTCCAACGCTCTACACCGTGTTTTTTTGCAAGCGCCCCAACCTTCTCAGCATTTCGACCAACCAAGATGGGATCCGGCATAACTCGGTCACCATTTACCAACTCAACACCTCCTTGGTTTCTAATCGCCAAGATCGAGCGTATGAGATGTTGGTTGGTGCCCATGCGTCCCGTAACACCGTTCATAATAATGCCTAGTCTGACTTCAGCCATATAGTGTTCCTTTGATAACAATTTTGTTACAAGCAATTTACGTTAAATCATTTAGTTTTTTAAGTAACTATTTAGTTAGTTATAAAAAAGACAAAATTTTTTTAAATGTCTAAGGTCTCAGATAACCAAGCACGACATCGGTGCAATGCTCCAAGCGTTCATCCAAGGCGGGCTTCGAGCTTAACTTCCGACCAAAGATCGTACTTAGAGTATAAATGTTAGACAGATAGAAATAAGCCACCGATGCGACCGTGATATAGAACTGCACGGGATCGACATTTTTCCTAAAAACCCCGGCCACTTCACCACGCTTCAGAACATCCATCATGAGATCAACAAAGGGAGAGTGCATCTGCTTAATGTTTTTAGATCTTTTGATGTGCTCTGCTTTGTATAAATTTTCATTGTTAAGCAGCCGCATAAACTCAGGATTCTCATGATGATATTTGAAGGTGAATTTTACGAGTTCGCGAACCGCTTCTTCAGGACTTAGAGTCGCTAGATCAAGCTTTCCCTCATGGGTTCGGATTTTCTCGTAAGCTCGCTCCAATACATGAAGGAATAGATCATCCTTATTGCCATAATAGTGATATAGCATGCGTTTATTGACACCCGCGCGCTCGGCAATCATATCAACGCGCGCACCGCCATAACCTCTATCCGAAAATTCGGCCAAAGCAGCTTTGTGGATAAGCTCCTTGGTTCTTTCCGGATTACGTTTTGTGGCTTTCGCCAAAATAAATCACCCGCCCCCTAAATTATGGTCATAAATGGTGTACAACCCCTAGTAACCATTTAGTTACTAATATCTATACACCGTGCAGCCGTCAACTAAATTCGATCAAGTATTTTGCGAAATTAGCCGCTCAGAGTTTGATCGATAAAATCAACAATGTCCGGCCCGACACCATTGTCTCCGGTACCGATTGAGTAAACCTGTGATACGTGGTTATGCCCCTGCATTTGTTTATAACGTGGCACCCAGTCAAATTTCGTTGCAATTTCCGCCAATAACTCGATACCAAATCGCTCCCAACCAATGGGATCAAATTCCGCGTTGGACATCATTACGGGTGTATCTCCATGCTCGACATTGCCAAGCGTGACCATTTCAGCATATTTGGAACTATCTTCACCAAAATAGGCGATATGGTTTGGCGCTGGACCACCAGGGCCTTGCCCATAAACACCCGACATAAGAATAGCGCCGGCACAGCTTGGCCCGCCTTCACTTGGGTGCAATGATTTTCGAAAAACATAAGTCGCGACGTGATTTGCCCCAGCAGATTGGCCAAGCAGAAAAATTTTATCCGGATTGCCACCATAGTCAGCAATATTGTCTCGTGCCCAGGCTAGCGCAGCCCCAACGTCTGTCGCGCCATCCGGCCATTTAGCTTCGGGTGCCAGCCGATAGGTAGCGTTGACACCAATTATGCCATTGCGGACAAAAAAGTTGGCGACATTGCCATGTAAAACGTCGCCCTCAACATTTTTGTGACCCCGGATATAACCGCCGCCATGGAAAAATATAACTGTCGGCGCATCTGAAAGCCCGTTCTCTGGCACATGCACATCGAGAATGTTTCGCTCATGCGGTCCATAGGAAATGTCGCTCGTCACGTCGATACCGCTGCGATCAATAGCGTTTAGGAGCGGCATATATATTTCTCTGGTTTTACCCGCTACTTCTTCATTAAAAACTTTGCCAATACTTTTAATTTCGGCCGCGATTTCGTCGGGCATGTTATGGACACGCTTATTCATTATTGAAACTCCCCATTTGGATTTTTTTCATTTTGCTTTAGGCATAAAAATAGCGCCGTGCAATCAAGATCATTCGATCACACGGCGCTGTTTTTTTAAAGCTTATTCAAAAATTTATTTCCAGCTGAGGCGATTAAGCTCGAACCCTTCTGGATTCTTGTGACCACCATGAACGACCACTTCTTTGGTATGCGCCAAGACAACAGGCAGCGGTACCAATGGCATCATGTAAGCTTGACTGTTCACACGATCGAAGGCCGTTTGGTAGATCGCTTGACGCTTAGCAAGATCAAAGATTGATCCACCGGCACCATATAGCTGAGTCAATTGATCATCACCCATGTAGTTTCTAGATCCTTTGCGGAAGAAGAAACCGGCAGTCGTGTCAACATCAGGAGCCGCACCGCCGTTATCCCAAAGACTGACAAACATCTGGACTTTGCCTTTGGCGCGCTTCTTAACGAAACCACCGATTTTCAGGGCATCGACCTTGGCTTTAATACCAACTTTACGGAGCTGACCAGAAACGGCTTCGGCGATTTGACGGGAAGGTCCCCAGGTCGTGATTTCGACATTGAAACCCTTTGCCAATCCGGCTTCCGCCAGTAGCTTTTTGGCTTTTGCTAAATCATGCTTTGTTGTTGGAACTGAAGAGACACAACCAACATGCCAATCGTGGCAAATTGCACGTTGCAAAGGAGCGCCTTGCAGTTGAGACGGTACGAGAGCTTTCACCAAAGCAGGACGATTGATCGCGTGCAAGACAGCTTGGCGGACCTTCTTATTTTTGAAATGGCCAAATCCGGAACGGTCGGCTGAGTCAAAAAGCACATAAACAAAAGACACCGTCGGAGTAACCGAAATACCAAGATTTGGATTAGCAGCTAGGTTGTCGCCTTGGTCTTTCGGCACGTTGTACATGATATCCAAACCACCCGACATCAATTGTGCAATCTGAGTTTGTTTATCCGGGATCGGCACTGCAATTAACTTGGCAACTTTGCCCGCAGGTTTTGAGCCGGCATAATAATTTTCATTTTTCTCAAAGAAAATGCCCTTGTTGGAATCAACCTTAGTGACTTTATAAGGGCCCGTGCCGACAGGATTACGACCAAAATCACTTTTTGTTTTCAACGCACCGTGCACACTGGAGGGGTAGATCGGCAAAGCTGTCGCCATACGTGACAAAGTCGCCGCATATGGTTTTTTACTTATAATCTTGACCGTATGGCTGTCTATTTTTTCCGCGCGCGCGATCCAGCCAAAGCGGGAACCTTTAAAGCGAAACTTGGTCTTAGGATTGGTGACAAATTTGACCATATAGACAACATCATCGGCGTCGAATGCGGAGCCGTCATGGAATTTAACACCTTTGCGTAGTTTGAACTCCATGGTCAGCTTATCGAGGCGTTTCCAAGAAACTGCCAATTGCGGCTTATATTTTCTTTCACCAGCATCGTAGAACAGCAGATTATCAAAAACTGCGGGTGCGGTTAAATTTGTTTCGGGATGTGGATTATAAAGCCGATCGAGAATTTTAATCGGCTGATAAAGTCCAAAGCGCACGGTGTTTTCTGACTTTTGCGCCAGCGCATCGCCGGACGACAAAATGCCAATTGCTCCAACCACGGCACTAGCAACTAGGCCTTTTGCGGCCAATTTAGCGAATGTTCGATATTTACTCATTAGTACCTCCTCTGAGAGTTCGTTTTTTATAATGCTTAAATTCTGATAGGCCCATTTATTGGGACGAATGCATTCTGCAACAAAAGCCCTGACATTCATACTGGCATAGGTTTATAAAATTAAACACACACCAATAATTGAAAATTCCATAATATGGATATTTTTTAATCATTGTAACTTTCATTTTTGTTGATCTTAGCTCAAATGAACAGCAATCTGTGACCCAGAAAATCGGAGCGCACATATCTTGATCTATCTTGACTACACCCAAGCTGAGCTTGATGCCCAATACAATCAGGCGACAAAGGTGGCCGACATTTCGCCTTATGTCGAATATTGGACCCGGGCGGGCGAGGCAGCCCGGGCTAAACTGACATGTACTTTGGATGTAGCTTATGGTGAGGGTGACGTTGAACGTCTCGATATATTTCCTACATCTGAAGAGAACGCGCCCGTTCATATTCATCTCCACGGCGGTGCCTGGCACCAGCTTGGCAAGGAACATGTCTCCTACCCTGCCCCTCACTTTGTTTCAGCCGGTGCGACTTTCATCGCCGTGAATTTTGGCTTGGCCCCTGAATATGCGCTTGGTGATATCGTAGACCAGACCCGCAAGGCGATTAAATGGATTTGGCAGAACTCGGCCTCGTTTGGAGGCGACGCCGACCGCCTGTTTATTTCAGGTGTTTCCTCTGGCGCACATTTGGCGGCAAATGTTCTGGCCGATGACTGGCGTGATGCTTATGGACTGTCGGAAAACCTCATAAAAGGCGCGGTCTTGGCCAGTGGCCCCTATGATCTGGACCCTGTGCGCCTTAGTGCCAGAAACGAGTATTTGCACCTCGATCAAGCAGCAGCAGATCACAATAATCCGCTGAAACATATTCCAGCCCCGGGACCTGAGATTTTTGTTTGCTGGGGAGATGGCGAGCTGGATGAATTTCAGCGCCAAGGCCGAGACTTTGCCGCTGCCTGGCAGGCGGCGGGTCACAATTGCCAGACGCTACAGCTTGAAAATCGCAATCACTTTGATGTCGGCAATGAGTTTGGCCGAGGGGACAGCACGGTAATTAACGCGGCTTTGGCGCAGATGGACTTGAATTAGGCGGTTAAAGCTTCTTGTGAGGCCTCAGAAGAGGGCCGAGACATTTTATGCTGCCTGACAAACCCAACAAAATTTTCCGCCCATTTATTATCCGTCAGATTTCGCTGATGGGCAAAGCAGGCTGTCAGATTGTTGAGGATCAAGCCATCCTGCTCACCATCAATGCCGTGACCGCGTATCACTTTATAGGCATAACGCTGATCGCCAGAAACACCTTCCAAAGAAGCATAGTGGAATTCATGCGCCGGAATATCTTCGATCACTTCACCTGAATTCGGCCAAAGCCCATCACCGGTCTCGCTGAGCCTGACATAACCCCGACCGATCGGGCGGTCATGCATGACGCCGTCACCCGGTATAACGCCAACCATGTCGTAGGTATTGTCTTGCCAGCTCAGGCTTTTTGCCAGATAGAGCAATCCGCCGCATTCCGCATAAGTCGGCAGACCGTTTTCTATTGCGTTCCGGATGTCAGCTTTAAGCGAGGTGTTTTCTGACAACATCCGCATATGGACTTCCGGAAAACCGCCACCGATAAAGAGTCCATCCACCTCAGGCAAATGGCGGTCATGCAGCGCATCGAATACCACAAGCTCTGCGCCAGAAGCTGTCAAGGCCTCCAAATCGTCTTCATAATAAAATCCAAAGGCGGCATCTCGGGCAATGCCTACTCGAACCGGTGATGTCGTAACATTGATCGGCGCGACGGGCTCAGGTTTTAATTTTGGCTGAGCCGGGGCAGCTAAGGCTTGAACCGCCTCTACATCTACATCTTCTTCAATGATGCGGGCTGTCCGAACAATATTGGAATCGGCGGCCGGCATTTCATTGGCCGGAACAAGCCCAAGATGACGCTCAACGATTTTCATTTCGGGCCGCCGACCAACCGCGCCAACGACCTTGAGATCGGTATAATGCTCTATCGCGGCGCGCATTTTAGTCTCGTGGCGGGGGCCCCCGACTTTATTCAGGATTACGCCGGCAATCTTGATGTCACTTTCAAAAGACTGGTAGCCTTGCAACAACGGGGCAACGCCGCGTGTCATACCGTAAGTATCAACGACCAAAACAATCGGCACACCCAACAACCGGGCGAGGGCAGAATTACTGTCAGAGCCTTCTGGGTCCAATCCGTCAAACAAGCCCTTATTGCCTTCTATGAAGACAGCCTCTGCGGGCTGACTGAACTGGGTAAAGCTATTGACGATTTCTTGATGGCTCATCGTAAAGAAATCGAGATTACGGCACGGCGCCTGGGCTGCCCGGCTTAACCACATCGGATCAATATAGTCCGGACCTTTTTTAAACGGTTGCACGGAGACACCGCGCTGTTGAAGTGCCGCACACAGCCCCATCGTAACCGTCGTTTTGCCGGACGATTTTAAGGCTGCAGAAATAAGCAAACTATTTGACATTTGCCGATCTTCCAATCAGTCGCCAAAGTTAAGGGGCAATATTGTGGTGCGGATCAGCCGCTCCGTCTGCCAAGCTGGTCGGCAGAAAACGCAACACTCTCATGCCGATCATAACAACTAAGCACGCTACGGCAATCCCCCCGATACCCAGCACGATCTCTGGCAGGCTCGGTGCGTAGCTATGTATGACGCCGTCAAAGAAAGAGCTTTTCACTTCCATGCCAGGAAACAGGACCAGCGGATAAGCCTGACCACCGACGATAATGACATAAATCTGGGTCATACCCCCTAAAATCACGAGACTGGCTGCGGCATAAATATATGCCCGCGTCTTGTTAAACGCCGGGTGAAACAAAATGACCAACGGTACGAAACTGCCGAGAATAATCTGTCCGACCCAGAAGAGACCCGTGATGATACCACCTTCCAGAAGAATAAAGCGCTCAACACCGTGATGCTCGGTCGCATATAAATTAGTCAGATGCTGGACAATAACAAAATACAACACCGCAGCGACAAACACGCCCAGTAATTTGGCAAGCTTGCCGACAATAAAATCTCCGAGCGGCCGGTCATCGGCACGAGACGCGATCGCCAGCACCAGAATAAAGATCGCCAGACCAAAGGAAAAAGACATGGCAATAAAGAGCGGCGCGAAAACAGCCGCATCATAGCTTTGGCGGGCAACTAAAAAGCCGAAGATCGAGCCGGTACCCGTGGTCAGCGCCAGCCGCCAGACAAAAGCGACAACGCCAACAGCTGAGCTATAGCGGTTCATCCGCTTTTCCAGCATCATCCATAAATAGACACCGACAATCGCGAAGAAGCCGGTATATAAATAGATATTCCAGGCAAAGATGGATTTAAAATTATACTTTGTCATGGCAACGATCAGGCGATCGGGCCGGCCAAGATCCAGCACCAATACAGCCAACCCACCCGCCAGCAAAGCGATCGCCAACAGACCAGACAACCGAGCCAGCGGCTTATAAGCCGTCTTGCCAAAAACCGAACCGATCGAAGCAACATTGAGCGCGCCCGATGCAGCAACAATCAAGAACACGGCAAAAACATGCGGCATGCCCCAGACGATCTGGTTGTTCATACCGGTCACGTGATGACCATTGGTCTCCATATAATAAGCAGCCGCAGCGGCGATCAGGGCGATCAGACCAGTAAGACCAACAGCCAAATAATATTTCAGTGGATCATTTTTTAATTCCCGATAGATGGTTTTCGTCGCTGTTGCCATCTCTAAATCCCTTGATACCGAACGCCGGGGTTTAATCCGAGATCTGCGCGAATTTGACGGGAAGCATATTTGGCTACACGCTTGGCAATCTCGCTTTTGGGATCATTAAGATCACCGAACAACATCGCGCCGCCCGCTTCATCAGCACAAGCCTCGACGCAAGCCGGGATACCACCCTTATCAATTCGGTGGACGCATAGCGTGCAGCTTTCGACCGTACCTTTACCCCGTGGCGCATGGGATTTTTGATCCTCCAGAGCTTCATGGACAAAGGAGCGTGCTTTATAGGGACACGCCATCATGCAATAGCGGCAGCCAATACAAGAATGTTTATCAACCAGGACAATACCATCAGCGCGCTTGAAAGACGCCCCGGTTGGGCAAACGTCAACGCAAGGCGGCTCAGCGCAATGCTGACACATCATCGGCAGCGACGTCTGATTGCCAGTTTTGGGATCGCGCAATTGAACCTTGCGGATCCATTGCGGATCGGTCTCGGCACGGCCAGTTGTGCCAATACCATTTTCTTTGTTGCAGGCTGAAACACATTTAGTGCAGCCATCTTCGCATTTATTGGTATCGATCAGCATACCCCAGCGCACTTTCGATGTGACCGCCTCACCAGCTTCTTTGGCTTCGGCAAAACTAAACAGCGTCACGCCGGAGGCGATTGAGACGCCAGCCATACCGGCAATACCGGCCAGGAAATTACGCCGCGCCGTGTTGGTGCTCTCGCGGTTTTCTGTGTCGATATTCATCGTTTCAGAAACCCTTCTAGTAAATTCACCAAACCGGCTGACGAAGGAGGCTTGGAAGAATGACATTGAAAGCAATCAACGCTGACAGCCGCATAATCATGGCACGCCCGGCAAAAATGCTTGGGACTTTTGATCGAGACAGGTTGTTTGTCTGGACCAGGGACCGCATGACAAGAAACGCAGGCTTTCAAGCTATATTGTTTGCCGCGAATGCCTTCATGAACCGTTTTGTCACGCTTATGAAGCATCAAATCCATATGGTTGCGGCGCATCAATTCAGCATGGCCTTTTTCAGTCTTTTGCAACGCCTTCGGAATCTGCGGGGTGGGCACGCCGTCTGCCTGAGCCGAGCTTGTCATCACAGCTAAGCTCAAAAACAACAGACCTAAAATTGAGAACACCCCAAGACGCATTTTAATCATCCGTTCCTATTCACCCACACTTATTCACCGAGCCCCATCTGGATATAGCCGGACGGACAGACATCGGCGCAGATTTGGCAGCCGATACATTTCGTGTAGTCAGTCGCGACGTAGCGACCGAGAGCATTCTCGTCTTTGCTGACGCGGAAGACGGCATCTTGCGGGCAATAGACAACGCAGCTATCGCACTCAAAGCACATACCACAGCTCATGCAGCGATCGCCTTCAGCTTGCGCCTGCTCTTCGGTTAGATCTTCGATACGCTCTTCGAAATTGCCCAATACGTCTGCTTCATTGATATGAATTTCAGGTCGCTTGTTGCGTGCCTCAAATTCAAAATGACCGAGGAACAGTTGATCATGGGGAATAATTTGCGTCGCCGAGCGATCTTCATAATTGTGAATAGCGAAATCTTCATCTGAAGTGCCACGCGTCGGTGTATGATCAAATTCCTGTGGCTCCAACTCACGCTGGGTTAATTCAGTCAACAGATTGAAGTGAAACACATCGACCTTGGGACGCTTATCCACTGACGTATCGTTTAAGAAATTATCGATGCTATCAGCAGCAACGCGGCCTTGGCCAATCGCCGTGGTTAGAAGATGCGGCTTGATAATATCACCGCCAGCAAAATGCTGATCCCGATCCGCCACACTGAACAACGCATCCGTACCGATAAAGCCATTACCGTTATCGAGCTCTTCGAGGCCGGTGAGATCACCCTTTTGGCCAATCGCCGAGACGATGATATCGCATTCAATTTCGAACTCAGTGCCTTCACGCGGGATCGGTTTCATGCCCTCCATATCGCATTCGCACATCTTAAGTGCGGTGGCACGGCCGTCATTGTCTAGAATAACTTCGAGCGGCATAACAGAACCACGAAGGTCAATACCTTCACGTTTGGCATCGTCACGTTCACGCTCAGCTGCTGTCATCTCCTCAATTGGAAACAGCGATGTTAGAACAGCATCAACGCCTTCGCGTTTCATTGTACCTGCAACATCGTGCGCAGTGTGACCAAGCACAACGTTTTCGGGGCGATCTTTCTCATGACTGTGTTCGATATGACCGATGCGGCGCGCCACGGAGGCAACGTCGATCGAAGTATCACCACCGCCGACAACAACGATCTTTTTAGAGGCAAATTGGAGGCGGCCTTTGTTAAAGGCTTCAAGGAAAGCAACACCGCTCAAGCAGTTTTCAGCATCCGCACCTGGTACCGGCAGCGGCCGGCCCGTCTGCGCACCGATTGCCCAGAAGATCGAGTCGAAATCTTTTTCCAGATCGGCAATGGAAATGTCTTCGCCGATTTTAGTTTCGGTTTTAGCCTCAACGCCCATATCCAAAATACGCTGGATCTCAGCATCTACCATGTCGCGGGGCGTCCGATAGCCGGGAATGCCGTAGCGCATCATGCCACCGAGTTTCTCGTGCGTGTCAAATACCGTCACACCATGACCCTCGCGGCGCAACTGGAACGCCGCCGAAAGACCAGCCGGGCCGCCGCCAATGACAGCAATTTTCTTACCGGTCTCTTTTTCAGGTACCGGCAGCTTTAAATTATTTTCAATCGCCCAATCGCCGACATATTGCTCGACCGCATTGATGCCGACGAAATCATCGACTTCATTTCGGTTACAACCATCTTCACATGGCGCCGGGCAAACGCGTCC
>JABIHH010000044.1 GCA_018649725.1 Rhodospirillaceae bacterium
GGCGGGTAGCCACAAAGGAAAACCCGCCAACCCAGCAAATCCGTAAGTTCCTGGAAGGCAACGTCATCGGCGCGGCCTTGGGAAAATCCGGCGGGATTGTCCTCGGGAGAAACACAGGGGATATATTTGAAATTAATATGGCCTGATTCGAGGGCGCGTAATTCATCGTCAAGATAGAGTCCGGCCAAGGTCTGGCTGCCATGATAAAGCCTGATTGGCGCAGTGTGACCGGATTGTAGCGCATCGCGCGCGATGCCGATAAGCGGGGCGAGGCCCGTACCGTTGCCGATCAGCAGCATATTCTGATCGGCGTGCCCGGGCTCATAAAAGCAATTGCCGAAGGGCCCTTGAATGCCGAGATGGTCGCCGGGTTTGAGCTTGTCTAATATCCAGTTGCTCATCTGGCCTCTTTCGAGGCGTTTGATGTGGAACTCCAGGCGAGTATCCGCTGTTGGCACGCTTGCCAAAGAATAGCTGCGCACCAACCCATCTTCCCGGCGAAGGTTTACAAATTGTCCGGCGTGATAATAGAGCGGAGTGGTTGGCCCCAAAAAAACGCGGCAAGTATCTTTGGATAATTGCTCGATATCAAGAACCACAGCCGGGCTATAGAGATCCTGTTGCTCGATATTAGTTACCCGGATATCACTTGTCGGCTGGCAGACACAGGGCAAAAAATGGCCTTGCTCTGATAGAGATTCTCTTAAACCCTCCTGAGCCCGCGCCGGTAAATCATCACTATCGGTTTGTAGAACACAGGTGATGCAGACCCCCATTTTACAGGAATAGGGGATGTCCTGCCCATTTTCGAGCAAGACATCGAGAACTGTCTGATCTTCGTCGCAGCTAAAGGCGCGATTATAATAATGAACGAGGGGCATCAGGCGAAACTAAAGCTGGTTGTGGCTGCCATCGCAGATTGTGCCGCGTTTGCTGTGTTTGCAGCCGCAGAAAGCTACCTTTTTGGTCTCTTCGGCAACATACTCAACCGGCTTGAAATCGCCTCCCTTGTGGGCACCATCGCAAAACGGCTGGTTAGCGCTTTGGCCACAGGAACACCAGTGGTAGGATTTACCTTCCTCGACTTCGGTGTGGTAAGGAAACTCTTGCGCGACAACTGGATCTGCCATTTGAAAACTCCATAAATGTTTGATTGAAATTACCCGGGACTCGATGAAGACAATATTAATTATCGATGGCAGAATTGCCAGATATAAATTTATTGTGAGGTGGCTAAAAAAGTCTGGCGTCAAATCTAAATCTGTAACCTATTCACACTCCAGATAATGAACTGACGATATAAATGGGGACGTTATGGATTTAGGACTTAAAGACAAAGTAGCAATTGTGTCGGGTGGCAATAAGGGCTTGGGCGCAGCGTGTGCGGTGTCACTGGCAAACGAAGGTGCCAAGGTGTTTCTAACGGCGCGCAATGAAGACGATTTAAAAAATGTCGCATCCGAGATTTCGGCTGAGAGTTCAGTGGAAGTCGGTACCTTGGCGCTGGATATCACGGAAGATGGGGCCGGCGACAAAATCGTTACGGCTGCACTCGAGAAATTTGGCCGCATCGATATTGTTGTGAATGGAGCGGGCGCTGCCAGAGGCGGCTCATTTCTGACGGTTGAAGATCAGGTCTACCGCGATGCCTTTGAGCTTAAATTCCTAGGTGCCGTCCGCTTGTGCAGGGCCGCCATCCCTCATATGCAGGCGCAGAAATATGGCCGCATCGTTAACATCATTGGCATGTTTGGGCGCGAGCCCGCAAAACAAGCACTTCCGGCCTCTGCCGTGAACGCCGCTTTTATGACGATTAATAAGGGGTTGTCTCAGGAATACGGCGGCGATGGTATATTCGTCAATGCGGTTGATCCAGGCCCGACACGGAGCGAGCGCATTCTGCGTCTCTTTGCTGATATGGCCGAGGCCAATGGCACAACGCCGGAAGAGCTGGAAAATGGCTTTCGCCAGCAAATTCCGATAGGTCGTTTGGGTGAGATGGAAGAAGTTGCCAGGATCGTCACTTTCCTCGCATCCGATGCGGCTGGAAATTTAAACGGCACAGTCATTCCGGTCGATGGTGGAATGGTCAAAGGAATATTTTAGCTGCCGCCTAAAAATATGCTTCATATTTCGTATAGTGGAAGTTGACTTTCTCCGCCCGTTGACTCTGATTTTAGAATAATCCTAACATTAGGACAAATAGCCATTAGAGCTGGTTCGTAATTCAGGGAAGGGAGTGAGACGGGCAATGGTCTCCGAAACCGAAAGTAATTTACTCACCAAAGTTGGTCCTGAGACTCCGATGGGAAATCTCATGCGGTGCTATTGGATTCCGGCCGCGAAATCATCAGAGCTGGTTGCCGATGGTGATCCGTTGCGCCTCATGCTGTTGGGTGAGAAGTTGATCGCGTTTCGCGACAGTTCCGGCAACGTCGGTATCATGGATCATCGCTGTCCGCATCGCTGTGCGTCGTTTTTCTTTGGTCGAAATGAAGGCAATGGTCTGACCTGTGTCTATCATGGTTGGAAGTTCGATGCAGAGGGCAATTGTGTCGATATGCCCAATGTGCCGGCCGATCAAAATTTCAAACATAAGGTTAAAGCCAAGGCTTATAAGACGGAAGAGTTCAATGGCTTGATCTGGGTCTTTATGGGGGATCAGGAAAATGTGCCGCCCCTACCTGCTATAGAGCCGGCGCTGTTGGAGGAGGGTGAAGTGCGCTTCATCTTTGCTCAACGCAAATGCAATTGGCTGCAGGCTTTGGAAGGCGATATCGATACCTCACATTTCAGTTGGCTCCACGCCGGTAGTATCGAGCTCGACCAAGTGCCAGCAGACAATCCCGGTAAATACCAACTCACCAACCGCGCGCCTGACTACCATGTCGCGGATACGGATTGGGGCACGATGTATGGTGCCTACAGAGAAACCGATAATCCCGATGAGCTATATTGGCGGGTTGCGCAATTCCTCTTTCCATTTTGGACCATGCCGCCGGATGGTGATTTTAAAGAACATGTCATTGCCCGGGCCTGGGTGCCGATGGATGATGAACATACGATGTTCGTTCATATCTCCTGGGTGAAAAACGCTCAAGGTCTTCGGGTCGACAAAGCGGGTGATCCGCTACCCGGTATTAAATTGGGTATGGATTTCGAGCCCAATGATAGCTCCTGGTTTGGCCGTTGGCAGCTCTCGTCCAATGAAAGCAATGACTACCGCATCGACCGCGAGGCACAAAAGCGTAACAATTATACCGGCATCACCGGCATTCATTTGCAGGACCAGGCGATTACGGAAAGCATGGGGGCGGTTACCGATCACGGGTTTGAACACCTGGCTCCGAGCGATCGCATGATCATCCAAACCCGGAAGTCGCTCGTTAATGCGGCGAACGCTTTGGCAAAAGAAACTAAATCTCCGCCGGGGTCGGTTGAAACGGATGTGTTCTTGAACGCCCGGGCTGGTGATTTTCTGGCTGATCGAAATTTAGATTGGCGCGAAGCTTATGACCAACAAATGCAGCAGTCTAGTGATCCCTCCGGCCGATTAAAAGCGGCGGAATGAAGGAGTGACATTGCAACATTGACTATTTAAAGAAACAATCCTAACGTTAGGATTGTTTAAAGAAAGGATGATTTCGGGTGGCAAATATTCAAGAACGACGGCTGCAATCCTCAGGGCAATCTCATAACAGAGTACGCCAGATCGCGACGAATGCAGATGCTCTTGTGGCTCAAATCAGAGACAGTATCCTTGATGGCGATATTAAGCCGGGTGATTTTTTAGGCTCCGAGCGTGATATTTCCGAGACCTATGATGTAAGCCGCAATACCGCAAGGGAAGCGCTACGATCCTTAGCAGCGTTGGGAGCGGTTGAAGTCAAAACCGGCGTTAAAGGCGGCGCGACGGTCGCCAGCGGTGATGTCGAAGCGGTTGGCGAAACGCTCGCCATCCAATATCGCTTATCTGATATTCCAGAAGATGAGGTGTTGGAAGTACAATCCGTGCTGGAAGGACTTGCCGCCGAGCGTGCCGCGGAGTTTGCCACGCCCGAGGATATAGCCCGCCTCGAAGATTTGTTGACCGAAGCAGCGGAGCTTGTTGGAGATCCAACAGCGTTCAGTAATTCCAGTCACGAATTTCATATAACGGTTGCAGAAGCTGCACACAGCCAAGCTTTACTCATGCAATTGCGTAGTCTGCGTTACGTCATATGGCCACCCAACAATACCAAATCGCGGCCAAAGGTAGCGCAATATATTTTGAAATCTCACCGCGATTTGCTTGATATGATTAAAGCCCAAGACGCCGCTGGTGCACATGAATTTATGCGCGACCATATTGAACACATTCGAAACATTCACCGCAAGAAAACGAATAAAAAGGCATCAAACGATGCCGGCTACTGCTGAGCGAAGGATAGCGTAAATGGCTTTTAGCGACAGTGAGGCAATTACCCGAGTAGGGCCCGGCACGCCGATGGGAGAACTCATGCGTCGGTTTTGGTTGCCGGCTGCGATGTCATCTGAAGTTGAAGCAGATGGCGATCCATTACGCCTCATGTTGCTGGGTGAAAAGCTAATCGCCTTTCGCGATACCTCCGGCAAAGTTGGCATTATGGATCACCGCTGCCCGCATCGTTGCGCATCATTTTTCTTTGGCCGCAATGAAGGCAACGGAATCACCTGCGTCTATCACGGCTGGAAGTTCGATGCTGAAGGCAATTGCATTGATATGCCGAACGTTCCTGAAGATCAGGATTTCAAACATAAAGTAAAAGCCAAGGCCTATAAGACCGAGGAGCGCAATGGCCTGATTTGGATCTATATGGGCAAAGCCGAAGAGGCTCCAGCCTTGCCAGCCTTGCCGCCCAATCTCTTACCGGAAGAAGATGTCAGCATCCGCTTTATCTTGCGCGAATGCAATTGGCTGCAAGCGATGGAGGGAGACCTCGATACATCTCATGTCGGCTTCCTCCATGCCGGTGCCGCCAAAGCAGAAGATGTCGCGGATAAAAAAGATCATCATCGCTTTGTCGTCGGCAATCGCGCACCCGATTATAACGTTAAAGATACCGATTGGGGCGTAATGTATGGCGCTCACCGTCCCGCCGATAAGGGCGAAACCTATTGGCGGATTGGTCAGTTTCTATTTCCATTTTGGACCATGCAGCCCGCTGGAAAGTTCGAGAAATTTATCATCGCCCGTGGTTGGGTGCCAATGGATGATGAGCACATGATGTTTGTCGTGATCCGCCGCAATACCGGCGATCCGGCTCAATCGGGCTCGCCGGTTGTTGGCCTCTCGCATAACTATGAGTTTAAACCAAACACGACCGATTGGTATGGCCGCTGGCGTCTGGTTGCCGATGAAGAGAATGACTATCTGATTGATCGTGAAGTCCAGAAAAACGATAGCTATTCCGGCATAGAAGGGCTGCACATTCAAGATCAGGCGATGTGTGAAAGCATGGGGGCAATTACCGATCATAGCTTTGAACGCCTCGCGCCAAGCGACATTATGATCACGCAAGTTCGCAAACGCCTGTTATTGGCGGCGCGCGCCTATGTCAAAGATGGCTCACTACCGCCGTGTGCCGTCGATCCATCAATCTACCAAGATGTCAGAAGCGGCAATTTCATTGTGCCGGAAGAACAAGATTGGCTAGACGCTTACAGAGAAAAATATGAAGCCGCAGACAAAGTCGAAGACCTGTTGAAACCGGCAGCAGAATAGATAAAGAAGGAAAAGAGATATGGCAGAGATTGTTTTTGGATTTGGTACCGCGCATGGTCCGTTGCTCTCAACACCGCCCGACAAATGGGATTTGAGAGGCGAGGCCGATCGGCGCAATCCAGCTCATCCATTCCGCGGTAAATATTATACTTACGATGAGCTGTATGAACTCCGTAAAGAAGAAGGCCTTGATGCGCAAAACGTGATCGAGGTGCGGACGGAACGCCATGAGCGTTGTCAGGCCCAAGTTCGAACCCTAGGCAAGAAACTTAGTGAAGTGGATCCCGATGTCTTGCTCATTGTTGGTGACGATCAGCATGAATGGTTCCAGGAAAACGTTCAGCCAGCTTTTGCCGTCTATCATGGGGAAGATATTAAGAACGCTGCACTTGATGAAGAAAAAGCCGCCAAAGCGCCTCCGGGTATTGGTTATGTCATGCGGGCTAATAGTCCGCCGGAAGATATTCATTATCCTTGCGAGCCGGCGCTTGCTGATAAAATTATTGCCAGTGCGATTGAGAACGAATTTGATATCACGGCCTCAAAGTCACCTCCTGTAGGTGACAAGGGACAATTGGGAATGGGGCATGCTTTTGGCTACATCTATGAGAAAATCGTCGATGAGGCAAAGCCGCCAGCTTTAGTGCCAATTCTAATCAACACATTTTTCCCACCAAATCAGGCCTCTTCCAAACGCTGCTTTGACTTTGGTCGGATGATCGGGCGGGCTGTCAATGAATGGGATAGTGATAAGACGATTGCTATTGCAGCCTCTGGTGGACTCAGCCACTTCGTCATCGATGAGGATTTTGACCACCGAATTATTGAAGCATTTAAGTCGGGTGATATCGCAGCGCTTACCGGGGAGCCTGAAAACCTGATGCAATCGGGCACCTCTGAAACCAAAAACTGGATTGTGGTAGCCGGAATTCTAACCGAAACAAATTTGAATTTTAATTTACTCGACTATGTACCGTGTTACCGAACCGGTGCGGGTACGGGCAACGCGATGGCCTTCGCGACGTGGACATAATATAGAGGGATAGGGGCGGGATATGCTTTCGCAAGAAGACAATGATATTTTAACGCAAGTTGGACCCGGTACTAAGATGGGCGAGTTATTACGCCGTTTTTGGATGCCAGCGCTGCTGGAGAGAGAAATCCCAGAGCCGGATTCTCCGCCGGTGAAGGTTCGCATTCTTGGTGAAGACCTTGTTGCCTTTAAAGATACCGATGGACGCGTCGGCATCTTGGATAACTTCTGCCCCCACCGGCTTGCTCCGATGCATCTTGGCCGCAATGAAAAATGCGGGCTAACGTGCATCTATCATGGCTGGAAATTTGACGTTGAGGGCAATTGCGTCGATATGCCGAACGAAACCCCAGAGAAAGAGTTTAGCTCCAAAGTTCGAATGAAAGCTTATCCCTCGGTTATTCGAGGTGGTGTCATTTGGGTGTATATGGGACCCGAAGAAAAAATATCAAAACCACCAGAGCTAGAATGGTCGCGCTTACCAGAAGGGCAATGTTATGCGACCAAACGCCTCCAGCAAAACAACTGGGCGCAGGCCGTTGAAGGCGGCATTGATTCCAGCCACATCTCCTTTTTGCATTCCCGCAATATGGACAAGCAGCCCGATGCGGACAAAAAAATTCCGATCAACAAATATCACCAAGATGGTCATCCGGTCGTCCATGTTGAGGAAACCGATTACGGCATGCGGATTGGTGGCAGACGGAAAGCTGAGGAAGATAGCTATTATTGGCGTTTCACCCAGTTCCTTGTGCCGTTCTATACAATGATTGCGCCGGTCGGTAATTTTGAAGATTCCCGGAATGAGCCCTATAACGGCCACGCTTGGGTGCCGATTGATGATGAGAATACCTGGACCTGGTCCTTTGGTGCGAATCCGCACCGAGCTTACACGGAGCAAGAGCTCAGTGATCTTGGTGGTGATGAAGGTATGTGGGGACCAGTAGATGACAACTTTCGGCCTGTTCACAACATGGACAATAACTATCATCAGGACCGCGAGCTGCAAAAAGAAGGTAATTATTCAGGTATTCAAGGTATTCCCAATCAGGACGCGGCTGTCCAAGAAGGCATGGGACCGATTGTTGATCGTACTAAAGAACATCTCGGTTCCGCCGATCTGGCAATCATTAATTTCAGAAAACGGCTAATCCAAATGGCCAAGGATTTGGCAGATGGCAAAGAGCCAGAAGCGGCCAATCAAGGTAATTGGTATAACATTCGCTCGGTGGCGATCGTGCTCGATAAAGAGGCCGATGTCGACGAAGGCGCCGGTGATCTTTTTGCCGGCGGTGAAATTCGCTCGGCCGCAGAATAAATATAAAGGTAGGAGTTTACGAAATGGATAGAGATCAGGAACGCGCAATCGAATGGGACTGCGCTCAGGTGGTAAACAAATTTTACTGCTTATTAGATGCTCGAAATTATGATGATTTGGTGAATTGCTTTGTTGCCGATGGTGTTTGGAAACGCCAAGGCAATGAGCTTGAAGGTCGGGACGCCATCATGGCGGCGATGCAGGAGCGAGGCGACACTCTTGTTATTCGCCATATCGTGACAAATATTCAAGTGACTATCCATGATGAAAACACTGTGAGCACGTCAGAATATGTCACGATTTACCGCTATGACAGCGATGAGAAACTCGAAGGTCCGGCGCCGCTTGATGGACCGGGTGTAATTTTTCTCTATCAAGATAAAATGACCAAGACTGACTCTGGCTGGCAAATGACTGACAAGCGCGGCCGGCCGATCATGCTCAAGAAAAAGGCGAAGTAAGATGGATACGGTAGATACCGAACAACATGCCGGTAATGGTTATGTAAACCCTGCGCAGCCGCATGATCCTTATCTAACAGAAGTGGAACGCGGCACGCCAATGGGCGAATTGATGCGACGCTACTGGCATCCGATTGGTCTAACTTCTCATGCGACCGAGACACCCCGCAAAGTTCGGGCGCTTGGCGAGGATCTCGTTCTGTTTCGGGATTTGCAAGGTAGGCCGGGTCTGGTTCATGCCGGCTGCTGCCATCGCGGCACGACGCTTTATTACGGCAAAGTCGATGAGGACGGCATTCGCTGCTGTTATCACGGCTGGGCTTTTGATGTTGAAGGGCGTTGCACCAGTCAGCCTTGTGAGCCGGAAGGCGGGCGCGGTAAACATAAAATTCGCCAGCCCTGGTATCCGGTCAAAGAACAATATGGCCTTATCTTTGCCTATATGGGGCCGCCGGATCGCATGCCGGTTTTACCCAAATATGAATGCCTCGAAGTTCTCGAAGACGATGAATTTATTGAAGCCAATGACACCAGTGTCGGAAGTGGCGGACCGGTCATCGTCGATTGCAATTGGCTCCAGCATTATGAGAATATTGGCGATCCTTTCCATGTCCCGATACTGCATGGCTCTTTCAGCGGCGCGCAATTCATTGAGCAAATGGGCGCCATACCGGATGTGACCTTCGAGGACGATGAGCTTGGACTCAAAGTAATATCGCTTCGCCCGACAGATGACGGCCAAACCCATCGGCGCGTCACTCAAGCGGTTATTCCGACCTTGCGTGTTGTACCAAATCCACGGGTCGCTCAATTTGCCATGGTTGAAACAATTGGCTGGGTGTTGCCGATAGATAACACCCATTTCAGAATTTATACCTGCGGGCGGGCACGCGAAGAGGGGTATATCGCCAAGCAGCGTTCACGCATGAACGGTAAGCTTTGGGAAGAGCTATCTGAAGAAGAACACCAAAAGTTCCCAGGTGATTATGAAGCGCATAGCGGGCAGGGCGATATTGCTTCTCATGCGAATGAAAATCTCGGGCAAACTGATACCGGTATTGTTATGCTCCGCCGTTTCCTGCGCAAGCAGGTCGAGGCCGTGGCCGCTGGAGACGATCCAGTCGGTGTCAGCTTCGATGAAAAAAAGCTGCCGGTAAAATTCGAAGCTGGCAATTGGCGGGTTGAGGAGCCTTACGAACCTAAAAACTAGCCCTGTGCCTGGTCCAACAGAAATGGGGCGTTGCTGGCTTCGGCGACTTTTTTGAGCTCAGCGAATAGACCGTCTGAAATTGGGATACCATTGGCCACGCGATCTTCATAGGCAATGATTTCCGGATCACCCGCCACCATGACAGGTTTGTCAGGATCATTGGTCGGTGTTGCATGTAGGGCATCGATAAGCTCGTCCAGGTCATCTTCAAATTCCCCGTCATCGCGCAGTGCTTTCGGATCAATTGCCAAGAAAAAATGCCCGACATTGCCTTTAGAGAGTTCGCGTTCGTTATGCGTCTCAACGCCGGGAATAAGCGCGCCCGCTAAGGTACTGCATAAAATATCGACCATGGTCGCCAAGCCGTAACCTTTGTGACTGCCTTGTTCACGTGAGCCACCAAGCGGGGTGAGCAGGCGGCCTTCGCGGGCAATGGTCGAATCAGTGACGGGGTTGCCGTCTTTATCCAGGGCCCAACCTTCGGGGATCGGCACGCCGAGGCGTTGGGCGATGGAGAGCTTGCCGATAGCGACCGTGCTGGTTGCCATATCCAGGATAAACGGCGGATTTCGTTTGGCCGGGGCGGCGAAAGCTATCGGGTTGGTGCCGAGCATGGCTTTTTTACCGAAGGTCGGAACGATACCGGGACCGGGCGTGCCGGTAAAAGACATGCCGACTAGGCCATTTCCAACAATGCGTTTGGCATAATAGCCTGCTGCGCCATAATGGTTTGAATTGCGGACAGCGACCGCGCCAATACCGGTTTGTTTGCATTTCTCAATCGCGAGATCTGTCGCAAATACGCCGACCGGATGACCCAGACCGTGCCCGCCATCGACCAGGGCGATGGAAGGGAGGTCGCGGGCGATTGTAATTTTCCCATCCATAATAATGCGACCGACCCCGCGCATCATCTGGTAGCCGGAAAACATGCCGACACCGTGGGAATCAATGCCGCGCAAATCCGTATCGATCATAACTTCGACGACCGTATCAATGTAGTCTTGCGGCATTTGCCAGGATATCAAAATTTCGGCAGCTTGCTGACGGAGTAATTCTGCTGAGATATTCATAATTTCTGATCTTACTCCCTATTTCCCTGTTTAGCTGGTTAAAATTCACCAATGCGGAATTTTACCCTTGATTTTAAACCCTTTTTTTAAATATCCTATCGTTAGTATAATTTAAACAGAATAGGCCTTTTGGTGACTAAAAAACCCATCCTTAAATTGATTGAAACATCGGTCGATCCGTATGCGTCGCGTGGCGCGTCGACATATGCTGGGCAGATTATTGCGAAAATTAGAGAGGCGTTGTTTCAGGGCAAGCTTAAAGAAGGTGATTTCTTGGGATCTGAAAAAGACCTCGCCGCCCAATTTGGTGTTAGCCGGGTGACGGCGAGGGATGCCTACCGCACCTTGGAAGCAATGGGCATTATTGAAATTCGCGTTGGTGCCGGTGGCGGCGCGCGTATCGCGGCCGGTAATCCTGATAAATTCGGTGATGCGCTCGCAATTCAGCTTTGCCTGATCGGTGCCACAGAGGCAGAGATTATGGATGTGCAGATCATCCTTGAAGAACGCGCGGCTGAGCTCGCAGCTAAAAATCGTACAAAAAAAGATATCAAAGAAATCGCCGCGCTTCTGGCAGAGACCAAGGAAAGCAGTGGGGACCCGGTCAAGTTCATGGCGCTTAATCATATGTTCCATTTGAAGATTGCCGAAGCGGCAAAGAACCGCGTGATGGATGCTCAACTCAAAGCCCTGCATTTTGTCCTTTGGCCGAACCAAAGTCAAAATGTAACCCAGGATATGGCCGATAAGGTTTTGGCCGTGCATGAAGAAATTTTCGAAGCAATTAAAGCCGGCGATGGTGCCGGTGCTAAATCCGCGATGTCTGCTCATTTGAGCCGGATCGCTCATTCAAATCCAATGGCAAATCCAATGGCTAAAAAATCCCTTTCGAGGAGCAGCCAAGAAGAGCTGGTCAAATTTTGTTGCTAGGGATGGCTTCACAAAAAAGGAAAACTGACTAATGGCTATTAAACTCGATGCCGCGGGCGTAAATGCAAAAGTTGATCATCCCATCGTTGATGGTGATGCACATGTATTGGAAGCTCGTTTGACCCTCCTCGATTATGTTAAAAAAATTGCTGGCCCAGAGATAGCACTTAAATTTGAGAATATGGAGCACCCCTGGAAATACCAAGATGTTCAGCCAATTTTCTGGGGCATGCCATCCGGCGCGCATTCAATCGATCGGGCAACCGCGATGTTGCCAAAATTGTTTAAAGAACGCCTTGATGAAGCGGGTATCGATGTTGGCATCGTTTATTCGACGGCGTGCCTACCACTGATGCATGTGCGTGATGATGAATTACGCCAAGTCGGCCACCGGGCACTTAACCATTTACTGGCAGATATTTTCAATGAAGTTGGCGACCGGCTCATTCCCAACGCCGTTATTCCTATGTTCTCGCCGGAAGAAGCCATTGCAGAACTTGATCACGCGGTCAACGAGCTTGGCTTTAAAGCCGCTGTCTTTGGCACTGAGGTGCGCTTGCCGATCCCGGAAGTTGCGGCGAAGGATCCAGATTTGGCGAAATATACTCAACGTATTTATCCCGTCGCTTTGGATGCACTGCACGATTATGACCCGGTTTGGCAGCGTTGCATGGATCTCAAAATTCCAGTTGGAGCCCATACGGCTTGTCGGGGTGGGGGTGCGCGTCACTCTTCACCATCGAATTTCGTTTTCAATCATTTGGGTGGTTTTGCGACGGCCGGCAATTATTTCTGTCGTTCGATCTTTATGGATGGCGTCACCCGCCGTTTCCCGGATCTAAACTTTGCCTTCCTTGAAGGCGGTGTTGGTTGGGCAGCTCAGTTGTATAACGATCTCTTTGAGCATTGGGAAAAGCGCAATTATGATTTCATGGTTGAAAATCTTGACCCTGCCAAATTAGATGAGGATCTCATCCGTGAGATGGCCGATAAATATGGCGGTGGTATTCTCAATGGTGACGCCTTATTGGATGAGCGCAAGCGCAGCACCATGGGTGGTTTTGTCAGCTCTGATGTTGAACTTGATGAATTCCGCAGATGTGAGATTACGAAAAAAGAAGACATCCGCGATCTGTTTGTCGATCCGTTCTATTTTGGTTGTGAAGCCGATGATGCTATGAACGCCGTCGCCTTTAACACCAAAATCAATCATTTCGGTGCCAAGCTGAAAGCCTTCTTCGGCTCCGATATTGGGCACTGGGATGTTGAGGATATGCGTCACTGTGTGCCAGATGCCTATAAAAATGTTGCGAAAGGTCTTTTCACAGAGGATGATTTCAGAGACTTTATGTATACCAATCCTGTTGAACTCTACACCCGTCAAAATCCAGATTTCTTCAAGGGTACGGTTATTGAAGATGAAGTTAGTAAGACGCTTTCAGGAACGGCGAAAGCAGCTTAATT
This sequence comes from Rhodospirillaceae bacterium, assembly GCA_018649725.1. Taxonomy (GTDB): domain Bacteria; phylum Pseudomonadota; class Alphaproteobacteria; order Rhodospirillales; family UBA2165; genus TMED23. The sequence continues at coordinate 13,233 of JABIHH010000044.1, forward strand.
GAAGAAATTTTAGGAAAAACATTTGGCCGGATTAAAATCCTTTGGTGGCGTTGGTCGCGCATTTAACAATCGCAACTATCGCCGCTACTGGTACGGCTTGGCAGCTTCAACAATTGGTTTTTGGATGTTTCGAGTGGCTCTCGGGTGGTTCACCTGGGAGCTTACTCATTCGCCGACTTGGCTTGGCGTAATCGCCTTTACCTCTTTGGTACCAATTCTCATCTTCGGCCCGATTGCGGGTGCGCTGGCTGATCGTATTGGCCATAAGCGGGTTGCCATGACATCCATGCTGGTCGCCTGTGCCAATGCCTTTCTCATGGCGTTTTTGATCCATATGGATTTGATGTCAATCTGGGTTCTTTTTGCTACTGCTACGGTTCAGGGCGTCGTCGTTTCTTTCGATTTTCCAGCGCGCCAGTCCATGGTCTCAGATATGGTTGAACGACCTGAGCTGGCGGCAGCCATTGCCTTTAACATGTCAACATTTCACGTTGGTAGTTTTATCGGCCCAATCCTTGGTGGTTTCATTGTTAAAGATGCCGGGATGGCCGTTGCTTTTTTGGTCTATGGATTAACGATCATTTGGTTTTTCTTCGCTCTGATGTTTGTAAATGTGCGCTTTGAACCAAAATCTCAACCGGATGAAGATAGCCAACTGCCAAGCTTGCTCAATGATATTGTCGTTGGCCTTCAATATCTCCTACATCACCGTTCCTTACGATGGGTTGTGCTCCTAAATTTCTGCGGCGCTTTTCTTCTGCGTCCTTATATGGAGCTGCTGCCTGGCTACGCAGATGTTATCTTTAACCGCTCGGTTGATGGCTTATCCTTGCTCGTGGCCGCTTCAGGCCTGGGGGCTTTTGTTGGCTCCTTTTTATTGGCGATGCGGGGTCAGACCAAAGGGCTCACCAATATCCTGCTCTATGGTTTAGGCTTTTCCTGTATATCCTTGATGGCGTTTGCCAGTTCCAGCAATTTCCTTATTGGCCAAATCTGTCTGTTCTTTGGCGCTCTGACACTCGTCGGCGCCTCGGTTTGCAGTCACAGTCTCATTCAGCATTCTGTTGAGCCAGCTCTGCGTGGGCGCGTAATCAGTTTGACCATGTCACTGAGCGTCGGTGGGATGGCGACCGGATCGCTGGGGCAGGGATTGTTGGCCGAAATTGTTGGCTTACAGTGGCCGGTCATTGCCGCCGCCCTGATTTTGATTTTGATTTTATTACTCCTCGCCAAAACCATTCGGTCTAACGCCGAAAAATTGGAAGGCGCAATTTCCTAGTTTAGGATTATTTTTTGAACCAATTGGCGCAGCTGGCTTAACTCAGTGTCCGATAAGCAGCCATAAAGCTCTTGTTCTACTTTGTCGGTCTTACGATGACATTTTTGGAGAACAGATTTCCCCTCGGCTGTTAGCGATATCCGTAATATTTTTTTATTATCTTGGGCAGGTTGGCGTTGAACTAATTCATGCCGTTCAAGCGCTAAGATGAGTTCATTAATCGAGGGGGGTTTAACCGACATATGACGGGCAAGTTCGGCTGAAGATAAATTCTCTTGCTCATCAACAATGGTCAAAACGGCATATTGCGCCGTCGTTATTTTGAGCCCACGGAGCGCCTGTTCCAGCTTAGTCCGAGCCAGAACTTCTTGTTTTTTAAGTAGATATATCGTCCGAGTTGTGTCAGCCATACTTTGTTCTGCAATGTGGAAAAAAAGCTGTATGTAAGGGTTCCTTATAATCGAAGTTCTGTTATAGTTGAAAACCATTTAATGAGAAACAATAAAAAAATAAATGTGCAACAATGGAACAGTGGAGGTTCAGGTGAGAAAAATTACTCTATTTGGCGTCATGACTTTAATTGCATCCTTGGCAATTTCAGCGAACGCATTTGCTCAAAAATCTAAAGATACTTTACGGATTGCCTTTAGTGATCCGATTTCAACCGTTGATCTGGTTTATGATCCGAAACCTGAAACCGCTTTCACGGCGCGTATCATTTTTGACGGTTTGGTTTTCTTTGATGATTTTACCGGCGAGTTTAAACCACTTCTGGCAAAATCTTGGAAGCGTATTGATCCGAAGACCATGGAATTTGATCTACGCGACGATGTGAAATTCCATGATGGGTCAGAGTTCGATGCCGATGATGTTGTCTATACGATCAATTGGCTGAAAAATCCGAAGACCCGCATTCGCTTTAAGACCAATTATATCTGGATCGCTAAAGTCGAAAAGCTTGGCAAATACAAAGTTCGTATAACGACGAAGCGTCCCTCGGCTGTTGGCCTGATGCGTCTGGCGAAATCTATTCCGATGTTTCCATCGGATGTGCATAGTAAGCTCAAAGCCAAAAATACTTTCGGACGTAATCCTGTCGGCACTGGTCCTCTGATCGTCAAACAGGTCGATCCGAATAAAGGCATCATCATGGTGCCAAATAAAAATTATAAGCATGGCGGTACTTGGAAAACCATACCGAAATTCGGTAAAATTCATATCACGTCGATCCCTGATGTTCAGACCCGGATGGCACAGCTTTTAATCGGTGGTGTTGATCTTATTCGGAGTGTACCGAAAGATCAGGTTGAGTCTTTGAAATCAAATCCGGCCCTTGCGGCAACAGCGACGACAGGTCTGCTTTATACTTATATCATGATGGATGCTGTTAATCGGTCTGGCAAAAAAATGTTGTCTGATCAGCGCGTTCGCAAAGCTATTATGATGGGATTTGATCGCTTGGCTGTTTCCCGAGCTGTTTTAGCCGGTGGTGACAAAGTTAAGACCATCGATTCCATGTGTCTTCGAGTCCAAAAGGGGTGTGATTTCTCAACTAAGCCACCGGCTTTTGATCGAGCTCAGGCAAAAAAACTTCTGGCAGAATCAGGGTATCCAAACGGCTTTGACGTGACGATTACGGCCCTCGCAAATGGCGGTCCTGTGGCTGTCGCTATTGCCGGTGAGTTGCGTAAAATCGGCATTAAAGCGAAGGTTAATCCGGTCAGCTTTGGTGTGTACCGTAAGCAACAACGCCAAGGTAAGTTTGAAATTCTGGTTAGTCTCTGGAGTTCAGGCGGATTACCAGATGCGTCTTCAACGCTCAACGTGTTCTTTGCGAAAGGCCGTAAAGGCAAGTGGAGCCCCAGAAACTACAACCATGATGAAATCATCAACAAAGCACGCATTAAAGGTGGCTCAATCCTTGATCCTGAAAAGCGAAAGGTCGTTTATAAAGTTGCTTATGATCGGGTAAATGAAATGAATTACATCATGCCGATCTCTACGCTGCCGACGTCTTTTGTCCATACAAAGGATTTGATGATCGAGCAGGGCTCGCTTTCCCCTTATGGCGCAGCTTTAAATCATATGTCTTGGAAATAGCCGGGAAATAAACTGAGTTCAAAAAAATCAATTCGGGCCGCTCATTAAATTGAGCGGCTTTTTTTTGCAGCCGGATACGCGGATCAAGTCCGCGCATGACGATATTTTTTTACACTATTTCTCACACCGTCATACCCGGGCTTGACCCGGGTATCCAACTTTTAAAAGTCTAAAGCCTATTTATAAAGATGGCATTCGACGAGGCGGTCTTCAGTCTCGAGGAGGACGGGGGCTTCCTGGCTACATTCATCTGTTGCTTTTGGACAGCGGGGATGAAAGTAACAGCCGCTTGGGGGTGACAATGGGTTAGGCAGGCCACGGCCCAGGGTAATTTCGGGCAGGCCGAGTCTGGCATCCGGAGTCAGGACGGAATCCAGCAAAGCTCGGGTGTAGGGATGTTTTGGATTGGCAAAAATATCCGTCGCCCGGCCATACTCGATCAAGCGTCCGAGATACATGACAGCGACCCAATCGGCTAAATGTTCTACCACCGCCAAATCATGGCTGATGAAGGCATAGGTGAGATTAAGCTCCTCGCGCAAATCTTGCAGTAGATTGAGAATATGCGCCTGCACCGATACATCCAATGCCGAGGTCGGCTCATCACAGACGACAATCTTGGGCTCCATGATCAGGGCGCGGGCGATGGCGACGCGCTGACGTTGACCGCCGGATAACTGATTGGGGTAGGAATGGATCAGTCGCTTTGGTAAGCCAACCAAACGCATATATTCTACGACCCGCGCATGGCGGCCTTCTTTGGTGCCGATCTTATGGACCTTGAGCGGTAGCGAAATAATCGCTTCGATGGTCTTGCGAGGATTGAGAGAAGAATAGGGGTCTTGAAAAACCGGCTGAACCTTTTTGGCAATATCAAGAATACTAACACTGCTGATCGGCATCCCATCTAGGAGAATTTCACCTTCACTCGGCTCTAATAAACCCAGCAACATTTTAGCCAGTGTCGTTTTGCCACAGCCGGATTCGCCGACAATAGCTAAGACTTCTCCGCGATTAACTTTGAGATTGATGCCTTGGACTGCTTTTAGCGGCTGCTTCTCGGCGAACATGCCACGTTTAATCATATACGTACGGCCGACCTTGCGGCATTCAAGAGCGGGAACCTCTTCACCGCCAGTGTGACCGAATTGGCCCATGATTTGGTTCATCAGGCGGCACTCTCAGCGGTTAAATTTCGAGCACTTTCTTCTGGGTTCAGCAGGCAACGATAGGCGCGGCCAGGACTAATTTCTTTCAACTCAATGTCACCACCGCGGCAGTCATCGCTGACAAAATCACAGCGATTTCGGAACATGCAGCCATCAAGGTCACCAACCAGAGCCGGGACAATGCCTCGAATAGAGCCAAGCTTTGAGCCTGGCTCATTGCGTCCCGGTACTGGGATGCAATTAATCAGGCCCTGGGTATAAGGGTGGTTGGGCTGATCAAACACTTCAACCGCCGTGCCTGTTTCAACGGCACGACCGGCATACATCACCATCACCCGGTCCGCCATGCGGGCGACGACGCCGAGATCATGGGTGATCAGGATAAGGCCGGCGTTAAACTCCTTTTGCAGGCTTCTAAGCAGGTTCAGCGTTTGTGCTTGCATCGTCACATCGAGCGCGGTGGTTGGCTCATCTGCAATGATTAAAGTGGGGTCGCACATCAGGGTCATGGCGATCATCATGCGTTGTCGCAACCCGCCTGAAAGTTGGTGCGGATATTGCGAGAGTCTCTCGCGGGGCGCTACAATGCCGACTTTTTCGAGTAAGAACTCAGCCCGTTCTCGGGCTTCTTTACGGCCGCCTTTACCATGCTCGATATATACTTCTTCAAGCTGATCGCCTATCCGAAACACCGGGTTCAGCGATGTCATCGGATCTTGGAAGATCATACCGATCCTATCGCCGCGCAAATTGGCGAACTCTTTCTCACTGATACTTAGTAAATCGGTTCCTTCGAGCGAGAGTTTGTTAGCCGTCTTTGTCGCTTTGCCTGGTAGCAAATTCATAATAGCGAGCGACGTGATCGATTTGCCGCAACCAGACTCGCCGACGATGCAAAGTGTCTCACCTTTATCGACGGTTAAGCTCAAATCCGTGACCGCGTGCAGTGTACCCGCCGGCACAGTGATATCGACCGAGAGGTTTTCGACTTCCAAAACCGTATTTGAAGACATTAATTACGGCCCTCCGGCGCAGTGATATCGCGGATGCCGTCACCCATCATATTGATGGCGATAACTAAGAAGAAGATCGCCGCACCCGGCAGCACGATGAGGTAGGGCTTGAAGAACATGAAACTCCGACCTTCTGAAACCAGCAATCCCCAAGAAGGTGTCGGTGGTTGAATGCCAAGTCCTAGGAAAGAAAGCGCCGCTTCAACAATAATAGCGACCGCCATTTCCAGGCTCGCGATAACAATGATCTGGTTCATCACGTTAGGCAGAACTTCACCCAAAATAATCCGCCGGCGGGTGGCGCCTAGAGCCTGGGCGGCAGTGATGTAGTCATTGACCCGAATTTGCTGGGTAACGCTTCGGGTGACCACGGCATAACGATCCCAAAACAAGAAAGACAAAATTAAGATCAAGGCCAGGATGGAGCCGCCGAATACAGAAACGAGAGAGAGTGCGACCAGCAGACCTGGCAAGGCGAGCTTTACATTGATGAGATACATTATGACGTTGTCGACTTTACCGCCGAAATAGCCGCCCATCATGCCAATGCAGGAGCCGACGATGGCTGAAATGGTAGCCGCAAAAAAGCCGATCATTAAGGAGACCTGCGAGCCAAACATTATCCGGCTGAGATAGTCGCGCCCCAAGGCATCAGTGCCAAAGGGATGTTCCCAAGTACCTTTCGGCCCCCAAATAGGGTCCACCAGGCGGCGTGTGAGGTCTTGATCATAAGGATCAAAGGGGGCGATCAATGGTGCGAATATCGCAACCAAAAGCGCAAATAATACGACGCTGCCTCCCAATATAAATCCGACATGCGACTTGGCACGTCGTTTCATGAGTTCAGGCGGGGACGGTACGGCGACTTCGAATTCATCGACTTGTTCAAGGGCATCGTTTTGTTGTGAGGCGTTGGACATATTCAAATAACCTAACCTTAACCAAGTCTAATTCTGGGATCGAGCTGCGCATTAATCAAATCAGACAGCAGGGTTAAAATGATGTAAGCGAGCGAAAGCAAAAATACGATGGACTGAACGACTGGGAAATCTTGCCGCGTTATTGATTCAAACGCGAGGAAGCCGACGCCGTTCAGGGCAAATATAGATTCCAATATGACGGTACCGCCTAATAAGAAGCCAAGCACCACCGCCATCAGCGAGACAATAGGTAAAATGGCATTGCGGAGCGCGTGCTTAAATAAAACGCGCATTGGGTTAAGCCCTTTGGCCCGTGCCGTTCGGATAAAGTCAGAACCCAGCACGTCCAGCATACCGGTTCTGGTCAGGCGCATAAATTGCGGCATTACCCCCATGCCCAGCGTAAAGGCCGGCATGATAAAGTGGGCGAGGGTGTCATTGCCTGAAATCGGCAACCAGCGAAGCTGCACGCCAAACACCAAGATGAGTAAAAGGGCAAAAAAGAAATTTGGAATAGCCTGGCCGAAAACCGCCAATCCAAGCGACATTCGGTCGATCCAGGTGTTGGGCTTAACGGCCGCCAGCACGCCAAGTGGGATGGCCATTACCAAACCAATGACAATCGAGTAGAAGGCGAGCTTCAGCGTCACACCAATCCGCTCGAAGATCATTTCGGCAACCGGCTCATTGGTAAAGAGCGAGCGGCCTAGATCACCTTGTAGGGCGTTGCCTGCCCAATCAAAATACTGGATATACATGGGTCGATCCAAGCCATATTGCTTGGCGACAACGGTAATCTCTTCTTCTGAGGCATCCTCACCGGCGAGTTCCGCCGCCAGATCGCCGGATAAGCGCAATAAGGCAAAGGCAATGACTGAAACCGTAATCGCGACGAGGACAGATATGTATAGTCGATGAATGAGAAATTTAACCACGGTTATCCCTGTTTGTAACTTTTTTCACCATTTTTTTCATTCTACCGCCATGCTTGCGGAAAAAATAGGTCTCCCAGCCTGGAACGTTGACATTCCAACTCTCGATTCCATTAAGTGAAATTTTTTCGGGCTTAATCCAATAATCCGTACAATAACGGGTTTGGTATTCGAAATATTGAAATTTCTCACTCTGAGTTCCCTATTAATCTTTTTTATCGCGTGTCGATTAATAATCATGTGCAGCCGTTTTATTCTAATTTAGCACAATAATCTTGACGCCGTTATCTAAAATGTTTTAATTGTTATATCATTATATGAAAAGAAAAATAAACAGGAAAATTCGTAAATTTGTCGATGGAAAATTCAATGAGTAAAAATGCGCTTAACAAGAGTGCATCAACATGGGCGCCGGTTCGAGCTAACTCTGTGGCTAACCAGATTGTCGAGCAGGTGCGCGAGGCTTTATTTGCTGGAAATTTTCAGACCGGCGACATGTTGGGATCTGAAAAAGATCTGGCTGAGCAATTTGATGTGAGCCGCATCACCGTTCGTGATGCTCTCCGAACTCTAGAAACCATGGGCATTGTCGAAATTAAAGTTGGGGCCGGCGGGGGTGCTAGGATCGCTGAAGGTAATCTTGATCACTTCTCCGATGCGCTGGCGATCCAGTTTAAGCTGTCCGGCGTAACCGAATTTGAAATCCTCGATATGCAGGTTGCCATCGAATGCAAAGCAGCCGAACTCGCCACGCTTAACCGAACGCCCGAAAATCTAGAAGAGCTTAGAGAAATTTTAGAAGAAGCCGAGGGTTTGCTTGATGATCCTACCGGGTTCACTCAGGCTGGGCAGAGATTCCATTTAGCTGTTGTCGAGGCATCTGGAAATCGGGCGCTGATCGCGCAATTCAAAGCGTTGCGTCATGTGGTCTGGCCGCAAAACGCCAGGCGCGCCAATCGCGGTATTGCTGAACATGCTCAGAAAGTTCACCAAAAACTCTACACCATGATTGATAAAGGTGACCATGAAGCCGCGCGTAAACTTATGGTCGCCCATCTAGAAAGTATTCGAGCTGTCGCTTTTCCAGAAAACGGTAAAGAGGTCGCGAGCGGTCCAATTTGTTGTTAGTGAAAAAATTGATTTTAAAAATGAAAAGAAATTCAGGGAGTACATAAAATGATTATTGATTGCCATGCACATGTTAGCGCCCCGGTAGAACTCTGGGCCTATAAAGCGTCTTTACTGTCTCATCGTGGATCACACGGTCGCGGTAAAGTTAATGTAACGGATGAGCAGATTCGCCACGCCGTTGAGGAACATAAAGAAGCGTTCCCACACCCACATCTACACTATATCGATAAAGTCGGCACCAACATGCAGCTGATTTCGCCGCGTCCGTTCCAACTAATGCATAGCGAGCCGCAAGCAAACCTCGTTCAATGGTTCCATGAAGAAGTGAACAACATTATCTATCGTGAGACCCAGCTCTACCCTGATCGATTTATCGGCATTGCGGGTATTCCAACGGTTGCCGGTCATCCGCTTGATATTGCGATTAATGAGCTTGAGCGCTGTGTCAATGAACTTGGCTTTAAAGGTACGCTGCTCAATCCTGATCCCTATGAGAACAGCGGCACCCATCCGCCGGCACTCGGTGATAAATATTGGTATCCGCTTTATGAGAAGCTTTGCGAGTTAGATGTACCGGCTCATATCCACGGCACAGGCTCCAAATCTTTGCGCGAGCCGTATTCGCTACGTTTCATCAATGAGGAGACGACGGCGGTTTTTGGTCTCATCAATTCAGATGTCTTGAAAGATTTCCCGGATTTGAAAATCGTTGTCTCTCATGGCGGCGGTGCGATGCCGTATCAGCTTGGTCGTTTTCAGGCGGGTTCCATGCGGCGTCCCGAAGGGGATCGCTTCATCGACGGTATGCATAAATTGTATTTCGATACCGTGCTTTACACCCAAGATGCGATTGAGCTTTTACTGAAAGTTGTCGGACCTGAGCGCGCGTTGTTTGGTGCCGAATGCCCCGGCGTTGGCTCTAAAGTCGATCCGGCGACAGGACGCGAAATGGATGATATCCAGCCGCACTTCCATGCGATTGATTTTTTGAGCGATGCAGATCGCGAGATGATTTTCTCCGGCAATGCCAAGAAGGTGTTTAAACTCGATGTCGGATAAAAACGCAGAACGCTTGCGCAATATCGATACCTGCGCGGTATCAGATGCTTTGGATGCGCTTGGACTTAAAGGCACGGTCATGGGGCTTGGCTCCATTTCGGTGCTGAAGCGCATAGCCGGGCGGGTGCAAACCGTGAAGCTCGGCGAAGCCAGTCCGGATATTCCTAAAAAGCATTTGTGCTCCTCTGCGGTTGATGCGGCGGAGCCCGGCGATGTTATTGTGGTCGAAAATCATGCCACTGATATTGCGGCGGGCTGGGGGGGGATCTTATCGACCGCAGCAGCGGCGAAAGGCTTATCCGGTACCATCGTTGACGGACCGGCTCGTGATGCTGATGAAAGCCGGGACGTTGATTTCCCGGTCTTTGCCCGCGCGGCAACCCCATTTACAGCGCGCGGCCGTATCGCCGAGCATGACTGGAATATTCAAATCGATGTCGGCGGCGTGGCTGTCAATCCAGGCGATCTCGTCCTGGCCGATGGCAGCGGCGTGGTCTTTGTTCCAAAGGCCTTTGAGGCCGAAATCATCGACAAAGCCGAAGAAATTCAAGCGAAAGAAGCTGCTATGGCGGCGGCTGTCAAAGAAGGTAAGCCCGTCAGTGACGTGATGGGTGGCGATTATGAAAACATGTTAGTGAATAAATAAAGAACCTGAGAACAATCTAGGGGAGGGCCTGAAGATGTTAGAACAAGAACGTAATGATTTATTGATGGATGTGGATGCCGGCACGCCAATGGGCGACTTGTTGCGGCGCTATTGGATGCCAATTGGTGCGGCGACTGAGTTTGATGACAAAGACACCAAGCCGATGGTGCTGATGGGCGAAAAACTGGTGCTCTATAAAGATCTAAGTGGCTCCTATGGCCTCATCGATCGTCATTGCTCCCATCGTCATGCTGATCTCTCTTATGGTTTTGTCGAAGAATGTGGCCTGCGTTGCAACTATCATGGCTGGCTCTTTAAAGAAGACGGTGAATGTATTGGCCAGCCTTATGAGGATACCGTCGACCCTGAATGTAAACTTCGAGAGCAAAGTGGCATTAATGGCTATCCCGTAGAGGAAAAATCCGGTTTGCTGTGGGCCTATATGGGACCACTACCGGCACCGCTAATCCCCAATTATGAACCCTTCACCTGGAAAAACGGTTTTGCTCAAATCGTCATGACGGAGCTGCCGTGTAACTGGTTCCAGTGCCAGGAGAACTCTTGCGATCCGGTGCACTTTGAGTGGATGCATGCCAATTGGTCGGTCCGCCTGCGCGACGTTGGTGAGGATTATGTGCCGACCCATGTCGAATTGGATTTCGAAGAATTCGATCATGGCATCAGCTATAAACGGGTGCGCGAAGACACCGACAAAAATCATCCGCTCTGGACGATTGGCCGGCATTGCCTATGGCCAAATGCCCTTTATACCGGCGATCATTTTGAATGGCGGGTGCCGATTGATAATGAAACGACACTCAGCATCGGTTGGTTTTTTAACCGCGTACCGAATGATAAAGAGCCTTATGTTCAGGAAAGCGTGCCGCATTGGTTTGGCCCGCTTTACGAAGAGGACTCTGACCGCTGGATCAGCACGCACGTGATGAACCAGGACTTTATTGCCTGGGTCGGGCAGGGCGCACGCTCGGACCGCACCAAAGAACATCTCGGCCGCAGTGACCGCGGTATCGCGATGATCCGCAAGCGCTTTTTAGATGACATCAAAGCAATTGAGCGTGGTGAGGACCCAAAAGCCATTGTGCGCGATGAGAAGGATAACCAGTGTATTAAATTCCCCCTCATTGGCTCGGACCTGATGATCAACGGCTATCCGCGTGAAATGCTGAGCGAAGACTCACCGATCTCCCGATCAACCCGTCAATTCATCTTCCAAGCCGGCCAACCGCCCCATGTGACCAAGGCTTATGAAGATGCCATGGGCTTCATAACCGATAAAGGTGGTCTCACCGGCGGCGGGTAGGGAGTAGGACAATATCTGTCCAAAGTGGGAGCGCTGAATACCGATTCAGCGGGAGAAGTCTGCGTAATTGGCAAACATATCCGACAGACCTAGTTTATCACGCGTTCTTGCGGAAGGCTCACTGTGACTGTTGTGCCTTTGTTGGGTTCGCTTTCAACTGTGAGACTCCCCCCATGGGCCTCGACCAACCCTTTAGTGAGAGGTAAACCAAGACCAGTTCCCTCACCACTTTGCATCGCGTTTCCTCGTTCCGCTTGACCAAACTTTTCCATCGCTTTGGCAAGGTCTTTAGCATCCATACCAATGCCAGTATCAGAGATGACCAGGAGTATAGAATTATCATTAGCGATTTCCGCGTTAACAGAAACACTGCCGCCGACATTGGTGAACTTCACCGCGTTGGAAAGTAGATTAACCAAAATTTGTTTCATCCTTAGTTCGTCGGCTAGGATGGCTGGAAATTTGCGAGCCAATGCGTTGACTAAGTTAACTCCTTCGAATTTAGCTCTATCATTCACCATCCGGAAGGACTCATCAATAATTTGATCGATCTGAACCTCAGATTCATGGAGCTCAATTTTGCCAGCTTCAATAACTGACACATCAAGAATTTCATTAATTAGACCGAGTAGGTGTTGGCCAGAATTTTTAATATCACTCACGTAGTCAAGATACTTTTCGTTTCCCAAGGCACCGAAGGTCTCTTCTTTTATAACCTCGGAAAATCCTATAATAGCATTGAGCGGCGTCCGCAATTCGTGGCTCATATTGGCGAGAAATTCCGTTTTAGCCCGACTGGCGATTTCAGCCTGTTCTTGCGCTTCTAGCATCTCTAATTCGTATTTCTTACGCTCGGTAATATCCTCCTCCATACTCACAAAATGGGTGATCTCACCGACCTCGTTCTTGATCGGATTAATTGAAGCAGACACCCAGAAAAAGGTCCCATTCTTATGCATATCGAGAACTTCACCGTGCCATTCATTACCATCGCGAATGGTTTTCCAAAGTTCACGGTAAGTCTCAGGAGGCGTAGCGCCAGATTTGAGCAAACCTGGTTTTTGACCGATAGCTTCCGCCGCCGTATAGCCGCTTAATTCAGTAAACTTAGCATTGACGTATTCGATGACGCCCGTTTTATCCGTGATCATCACCATCGAAGGGTTTTGCTCGACCGCCGAAGATAATTTTATGATTTTTTCTTCAGCCTTCTTGCGGTCGGTGATGTCTCGAGCAATCGACTGGATCAGAATTTGCCCCTCGCGCTCCACTGCAGCATTGCTTATTTCTACTAAGATTTCTGTCCCATCTTTTCGTAAATGTATGCGCTCCGATAGCTTGGAAACATCATCTTCAAGCAGCCTTTCAATTCTTTCATTTGAATCTTTGCGATTGAGCCTATCACTCGAAATTAATTGTAATGGTTGTCCAATAATTTCATCACGGAAATAGCCCAACCTTTCAGCACCAACCTTATTAACGTCGACAAAAGTTTTGGTTTCTGGATTAACCAAATAAATCCCATCTTTAGCGCTTTCAAAAATTGACCGATAATTTTGCTCGCTTTTAGCTAATTCTGCGGTGCGATCCTCGACACGTTTTTCCAGATTTTCATTTATTACCTTTAGTTTGCTTTCTGCATATTCTCTCAAACTGACTTGACTGAATATGGAAGACGCCGACCAATACAATCCCGCCGATGCGATCAAACCCAGGCAAAACAATAAGAAGGCATTCCGCTTCCAAGGTGATAAAGCGTTATTTCGGTCGAGGCGTGAGACGATTGTATATGACGAATTTGCTATTTTTGAATAAGAAACTATATCAGAGTTATTCGGATCAAGTACTTGTCCTATCAGGTTTCCTTTTTGGTTTTTTCCTGCAATTTCAGCGAATAGTTTTGTGCCTTGTATTGACGGAATTTTATCCTTCGGCTTATTCCTAAAAAAATTATTTGACCAAACAAACAGCTTGCCGCTCGGCGATACGAGAGCAGCTGAAATTTTCTCCCTCTCTTCAGTCGAGTGATAAAATTCTGAAAAATAATTTTGATCTACGACAGCCATTAAAACACCGTCAAATCTACCTTTTGGGCCGGTTATTCGGTGGGAAACAGGAACAAAAACTTTGCCGGTTGAGCGGCCTATGATTGGCTCATCGATAAAGATATCGTGCAAACTATTTTTTATTTGAACCTTGAAATAATTTCGGTTCGCAAGATTGAAACCGCGCGACTTTCCAGTATTAGAAAAGGTATCAGAACCATCCCGGCGAATGGCTATTAGGTTTCGTATATGAGGAACAGAATCTGTCAGAATCTTGAAACGGTCAATATTACTCTGAGTCATTTTTGGGCTGCCATCAGCAAGGGCATCCATATGAGACAGAGCGGAATCCATTGTTAACAATACGCCATTAAAAGACTGAGCGGCATGTTCAGACATGATTAGCGTTTGGTTTTCGACCCGGTGTTTAATGTTTGAAATTGATGAACTGTAATCTTGCCAAACTGAATAGGAAACAAGGCCAAAAAACACAACCAGACCAATTGCTGCAGTCGAAATAAATTTTGTGCTTATTTTTAGCGCCATGATCCGTCACTGAAATTATTTTATACGTAAATTGTCAAATTTTCTGAAATAGACATTAAAATTCAAATATTCATTTCCCGCTCATATCGTCTGTGACGAGTCTTTGATCCATATTAGTCTGGCAACAAAAAGGCGTTGAAATCACCATTCATGTTTCTCATCGTGAATGAGTTTTATCGCCTATCTACATAGGTATGTAACATTATATTTCAATATACTTCGGTACAAAATATTGTCGATGTCGGCAGGAAGCTTATTGATTTGATCTGCAAAATGATCAAATCAATTTTCAAAATCTAAAATATAGTTTGGAAATATGGTTTGAAAATATGCTGCCAAATTTTGCTATATCGCGGATCAAGCCAAAACGGGCATATTTTATTGTTTTTAAACAAATAAATGGAGGAGAGAGAGGGATTCGAACCCTCGAAACGCTCGCGCGCTTGCCAGTTTTCAAGACTGGTGCCTTCAACCACTCGGCCACCTCTCCTCGGTGCGATGTTTCTAACGGGCGTCGCGCTTTGTTTCAAGCACCTTCTGGCACTCCCTGGTCTTAATGTGAATATTGCTTCCCTCGCAAATATGCCGTATGCCCTAAGGATAAACTTTGAATGGATTAAGTTAGATTTTGAGGGGATTTTTTATGCCGAATTTTAAACATTTTTTGAGTTACCAAGTTGGGGCTAAACTGGGTTTGCTGGTTGTGGCGCTTGTTTTGGTTGGTTGCGCCTCTGGCGAGCCGTACGGCACGGCAAAAAGCAAAATTCCTGCGCTAAAATCAGATATGGGACGTATTTTTGTTTATCGCAGCATCAATCCTTTTGCTGTTTTTAAGCCTCGTCTATTCAAACTCGATGGTAAAAATATTGGTGATACGTTTGCATCGACTATTATTTATCACGATGTGACGCCTGGGAAGCACGTCGTAAATTATAACAGTGGACGAAGCAATCTGACCATCAATGTATCGGCGGGCGGGAAGGTTTATTTGAAATACTCCATCGTTTCTGACACCGTTGCTGTGGGCAATACAGCAGTTGAAATAATCGATAGTAAGACGGCGGAAGGTGAGTTAACCGGCATTCATCTGGTTGAAACCATGATCCGTAATCCCGACGAGATAAAATAGTCGTTCCCGGCATCCAATGACAAAGGCAACTTTATCTGCGCTTGTCGTTGTTCACAATGAAGAGGCGATCTTAGAGGATTGCCTCAAGCGTCTGGACTGGGTCGATGAATTGGTCGTTGTCTTGGATAAATGCACCGATGGCTCGAAAGCTATTTCCCAAGCCCACAATGCACGTTTGCTGGAAGGATCGTGGGAGATTGAGGGGCCAAGGCGGAATGACGGCATTGATTTTTGTAAAACCGATTGGATTTTAGAGGTCGATGCGGATGAGTGGATCACGCCTGAATTAGCGAGTGAAATCAGAAAAACCATCGATGCGCCTGAGTACGATGTTTATAATCTCATTGTGGATAATTATATCGGCGACAAGCACGTCGTTCATGGATGGGGTGGCGGCTCATTTGGCAAGCCGAGCTATATAGGTCTGTTTCGCAAAGGCGTTAAAACCTGGGGGATGCAACGGCTTCATCCGCATTTAACGGTGACCGGCGCCGAATCTCCGACCAGTCTACAGCATCACGTTGTTCATCATATCTATGCAGATTTTTCAGAAATGCTCCACCGCCTGGATCGCTACACGACTTTTAGGGCCAAGGATCTGGTCGACAATAATGAGATCATGTCGCCTGCCAATGCATTTCGGAAGTTCCTGTCGCGTTTTTATAAAGTGTATTTCCGCCGCTCGGCTTACAAAGAAGGCGGCTACGGATTTATGATCGCTCTCTGCGCGGCGCTTTATCCGCTGATCTCAAACATCAAAGCGATCTACGAAGAAGCCCCGCAATCAGCAAGCGCTAAATAAGCTTATTGTTCCCGCCAACCGATTGCCTGGCCGGTTGCTGATTTAAATTCGGCGTTGAGGCGGTCATTTTCAAAATGAAAATTAAATTTGAAATTGTTTGAGAAGAGGTGAGGGAATTCCTCTAAAGCGACTTGCGGGTTGCGCTCATATACATTGGCAAAGTCGGCTGAGGTATCAGCTGCACGCAGTAAAGGGGCGGAGGCACTTAGTTCATTGAATTTGGTGTTGAGAGCTTCATCTTTTTCAAATTCAGCTTCTAAAGCTGCCTGTTGCTCACCGGCGTTAGAGACCACGACCCTGCCTTGCGAATCAACTGCCATGTCTGCCGCTACAGGTGCTTGAATACCCTGTGAGGAGAAAAAATGTCGCAATCGATTGCTTAACTCGGCAGATTTTTCCTCAAAAGCGTGTTTTAAGCCTTGGAGGGGCAGACTGCCATTGGGATTAGCTTCGATGCCGAACGGTAAAATCTGATCAAGGAGGGCATCGGCCTCGGCCTCAGGATCATCTCCAACTTCCCCCGATACATTGATTTCAACAGCGCCTTCAACGGGCTGAAAGATATCAGATTCACTAGAATCCTGGGAGTCTTCAGCTAAAAGCGGCGAGGGGCGCTCGACCAAATCGAGCGGGCGGCGAAAAAGATGCTGGTTGGTTAAGTCCTGGATTTCCATTTTAAATCTCCCTCATTTAGTCACTACAAACTCGTTGAAATTGGTAGGTGATTTGTTCCCGTGGGAGAAATACGCAAGAGCCGTGCCATTTTGTCATTTCGAAGGGGAAAGACTTTCTTTAAGGCGAAGAGGGTTCTAAAATTTACCAAATTGGGGGTTTAGATGATTAATGCAGCATTATTTGGTTTGGGGCGCTGGGGCAGTGTTTTGCTTAACTCGATCCAGGGAGCGGATGTCGCTAAAAGCGATAAAATTGAAATCACCACTGGTATCGCCCGCTCGCTTGAGAATTATCAAGATCTCGCATCAAAAACCGGCATTGAGCTTTCAGATGATTATACGGATGTGTTGGCTGACCCGGCGATTCATGCCGTGCTGCTCGCGACGCCCCCCTTTGCCCATGCCGAGCAAATTATGGCGGCGGCCAAAGCCGGCAAGCATGTCTTTGTTGAGAAACCATTTACGCTTGATGTCGCAGAAGCCAAAAGAGCCGTTCAGGCGTGCCAAGAGGCAGGTGTTATTTTAGCAGTTGGTTTTAACCGACGCTATTACCCATCGATCACGGCGCTGACCCAGATGATTGAGGAGGGACGGATCGGTGAGGTGCAACATATCGAAGCGCATTTTTGCGGCATAACGGCGATGAGTATACCCGAAGATTCCTGGCGAGGAGAGCGGGCCAACAATCCTGCCGGTGGTATGGTGGCGCGCGGCATTCATTGTTTAGATAGCATGATCCATCTCTGCGGCGATGTTGAAAGTGTGAGCGTGGATAGTGATCGGCGGATATCTCCCGCCGACATTGATGATGTCACGACCATGTTGCTGCGCTTTAAATCCGGCGTGACGGGGTATCTCGCAACGCTCATGTCGACCGGCGAATATTGGCGTTTGCAAGTTTTTGGCTCAAAAGGCTGGATTGAACTGCGCAGCCCCACGGAATTATTGGTCTCGGACGTCAAAGGCAATACCGAGCGCGTGACCTATCCAGATATCGATTGGCAACGGACCGAGCTTGAAAACTTCGCCGATGCGATTACCGGCGAGAGACCGTTTTATATTAAGCCAGAGCAAGCCTTGCATGGCGTCGAAGTGCTGGAAGCAATTTCGGCCTCGATCAATTCTGGGGCACGCGTGGACATTGACTGACCAGCTCCAGCATGCGCGATTACTGGTTCCTTTTGGCACCAAAGACTGGTCGCCGGACCGGGTTGTAATAAGCAAAGACGCGAAAGGTGAGCCGGTTTTTAAAACACCGGTATCGCACGTCGTGCTCGAGATTAAGAAGCGACAAGCACTGAGGTTGAATTCTGACTGGTACCATTTGTATGAACGCCCTGCCGCAAATACCTTGCTGACTGCTTCTGATCGATTTCAATTCGTGGTTGGGCATATGCCGATGTATTGCGATGTCTGGGATAAATTTCAGCAGTTATTTTTAAGCAAATACTTCACTTTTATTGAACAACATATTGAAGAAAATCGCCCTACGTTGGAGCAAAAGCTCGCTGGCATAAAGAGCTTATACAGCTATCAGGATTGGTTGTTATCAGCATATTTGCCGGTGCCGCAGGCAATCGTATATGTACCGAAAGATAGTTCCACTGAGACCTACGCAGATCAAGACATGTTGCGAGTGCCGCTTTTATTTTGGACAGGTGAGGAAGCTTTGGTTTTATTTTTTACCGGCAATGATACGCCCAGTCCCCGGCGGATGTCGGCGCAGAAAAAATTACACGATAAGGGTTATCGGATTTTGGAAGTCCCGCAACAAGACTTGATAGCAGAGGATCAAACTGGGATCGAGACTTTGTTGCGGACAAATTTCAGCACGTTTTGGGACGCTGAAATATTGCCTTCTGGAACGTTCAGGCCAGAGATTAATGATCCCAAAACTTAAGCCGCGATTTTTACCAGCAATTTATCGAGTGCGGCCTCGATTTCTTGATGAACGAGATTGCGCCCGATGAAAACGATAGAGCTGGCGCGCTCTGGCGTGGGCCAAGCTTCCAAGAGAACCGGATCATGGAGCGCTTGTTGAACACCATGGAGAACGACAGGACGGTCAAAACCCTCCAGATCAAGGATCGCTTTGATGCGTATGACATCCTGGCCACGGAGCGAAATAATTGATTGCAGCCATTCTTTGACTGTCGGCCAGGGTAGGGCTGTGTCCCGCCTAATACAGAACGTCGAAATTTCCTCATTGTGCCGATTTACGTTATGGGCGTGACCGTGATCTTCCGCAAAATCCTTCCCCAGCCATTCATCGATATTGATCTGCTTCGACGCTGGATTGAAATCATGGCGGTCAAATATGACGGTTGGATCAAGCACGCCGTTTAAGAGGTTTAATTTTTTAGCCGAGGGATTAAGCGTGGCCAATTCAGTGGTGATTAAGTCGATGGTTTTGGGCTCTGCTAAATCGGTCTTGGTTAAAAGCAACAAATCGGCAATGGCGACTTGTTTGATAGATTCTGGATTGTCTGCCAATTGCGCAAGGCCGTTTACACTATCTATTGTTGTAACGATCGAGTTGAGGACGTAGCGCTCGGTGATAATCGGATCTATCATCAGGGTTTGTAAAATAGGTGCCGGGTCGGCGAGGCCGGTGGTCTCGATAACCACCCGGCTAAAGCTCGGGATTTCGCCTTGCTCTTCACGAATGGCCAGGGTTTCCAGAGTGTCGAGTAGATCACCCCGTATGGTACAGCAGAGACAGCCATTTTTGAGCAGCACGACATCTTCGAAGGATGATTTTACTAACATGTGGTCGATGCCAACTTCACCGAACTCATTGATGATGACGGCGGTGTCTTTCATCTCAACATGGCTAACGAGATGATTGAGCAAGGTGGTTTTGCCGCTGCCTAGAAACCCAGTGATGACATAAACGGGACGTTTGCTGTTAGTCATTTATCTTTTCAATTTGCAGAGGGCCGCCTTCATTTTCGGCACCGCTCAAGTGCCATTTATATCGGGAAGCATAGCGCTGGACGTCGAATATATCCCAGACGCGCCTGATCTCATTTTCTTCGATGTCGGTATTGTCGAATATATCACTAGGTGAGAGAACCGCTTGATCAGAATGGCGCAGCAGCCAGCAAAGTGCTTCCCAGCCTGTGCGCCCAGCCCTTGGGCTCGGATCCTGTTCAATCAATCCAGTACCTTTTGGCTGTCCGACAACCATGACATCTTTCCAAAAAGCGATGCGGTCATTGATGATAGCGGCCTCATCATACGGTTCAAAATACCGCCAAGCTGCGCTTTCGTTGGTCTTCCCGCCGACAATGATATCGTAATAATTGGCTATGCCTTTCCAGTGACAGTAGGTCTGAGGCGCCGAAATATTTTTCACCAAATATTTGAAATTTACCGATTCAATGGGGAAATAAGCATTACCCTCGACAAGCGCAATATCGTCGCTTTCGGCTATGAGAGTCTCGTTCCAAAAGGCTTTCGCCATAATATTGGTCCTATTTTTGGATATCTAAATTTTATCCAATTCTAGATTCCATTTTGTGAAAAGGGAACTAAGAAGACAAAAGAAGAAAATTCCTCTAGATTAATACCGTGGACCTAAGAATTTTAGGGTTGCACCTCTATAGGGCCGAACGCAATATCGGCTCAGTTATTCAAGCTTATTTCTAGGTGTTTATGGCTTATAGTTTCTATATCGAACCGTCAGTGAATTGTGTCTTTGTGCGACATTTCGATGTTTTTCACGTTGATGACACACTGAACCAATATCACGAGATGATCGAGAAACCAGAATATTTGCCTAATATGAACGTAATTCGAGACGTTTTGACGACAACTCTTCCTGACGAATTTGGTTATAAATTTTGGGGCTGACCCAGCTAACTAGTTCAAATACTGTTTAACCCACTGTTTTACTTGTCTTAATTGATCCTGTGGCTTGGGGTTGTTAAATCGCCACTCACATTCCTTTAAAAATAGCCCAAAATGCTCCTTTGGAACAC
>JABIHH010000068.1 GCA_018649725.1 Rhodospirillaceae bacterium
AACAACGTTCCGGCCCTTTGGACCCAAGGTTACCTTGACCGCATTGGCCAATGTATCAACGCCTGCGAGCATCTTTGCCCGGGCCTCTGCTTCAAATTTTACTTCCTTCGCCATCTCAATAAATCTCCATAGCGGTTAAATACATATAGAAAAAGACCGACTTAAATTAAGCGGCCTTCTTTGATTTCTTCTTTGGGGCTTCGATAATACCGAGAATGTCGGATTCACGAAGGATGGTGAAGTCATCGCCATCAACTTTAATTTCAGTGCCGCCAAATTTACCAAAAAGGACGTGATCGCCTTTTTTGACATCGAGGGGCTGAACGGAACCATCGTCACCGCGGATCCCTTTGCCAACTGCGACGATAACGCCTTCAGATGGTTTTTCCTGAGCTGTATCCGGCAAAATGATGCCACCAGCAGTTTTTGTTTCTTCTGCAACGCGACTAACAACGACGCGGTCGTGCAACGGTCTAAAACCCATTGTTTCCTCCAATTAATCTAAATCGTAATGAATTTAAAATTCAGGTTATGTTTCTGGCCTGTTTTTTTCGAGAGTTAGCACTCTCGCTTCGAGACTGCCAGGAAAATAGTCCGCAAATCGTCCACGTCAAGCCTATTCACTGAATAAAACCGACAATTTGCCGGTGAAAATGGCAGCACTCTAATCACACGGCTGCTAATACTTTGATTCACAATCATTTTATTGCCTTATTCTCGGATTTTAATTGAAAAATTAAGCGAATCGGCTCAAGCTTTTTTACATCTGTTTCAACCACATATGAGGGTGCTATGAATGCAAGTTCAATAGATAAACAGTTCACACAGCAATTCAGAGGCTATCGTCTGACCACGGCAGAAGTGATCTATCATCTGCCGGACCATCCCAGCCTACTCCAAACCTTTATCTGGCAAACCATGGATATCGCGCCAAGTTTTCCGTCCGTCAGAAAATTTCTACTACATTGGGAAAAAAATCTTGAGGGCAAGCTGCATTCGGCCAAGATCATGAGCGCCAGCCTGATCAAACCCAGCGAGTTTAGGCGGGTTGATCAAGAATGGTTGTTGCACTAATTCAGTCGATGTCTGCGCCCAGCACGGCAGAGCGTTTGTATTTACGGTAGAGATAAACACCGAGCACGACCGAGCCTAAGAACAGCACCACGCTCAGGGTAATGCGGAACTCGGGATCAAGGTTAAAGCCGCTGCCAAGCAGCGCGAAAATTACTGTCTGTGGGATATAGCCGAGCGCCGAGCCAGAGATAAAGCTGAGCGCTTTCGCCCCCGACACACCCGCCACTAAATTCGTCACGATGTTGCTGCCAACCGGCATAAAGCGGATCAACAGTGTTGTTGAGAAAGTATTGGCACTGAAGAAGTGATCCGCTTTATCAAGACGGCGCGGGAATTTTGACTTCACCCAATCGCGTCCAATTATACGGGCAAAGAAAAAAGCCAGCGCACAGCCAAGCGCGCAGGCGGCCAGCGCTAAGACAACACCCAGATTGAGGCCAAAAGCATACCCTGCTAAAAAAGAGATAATTTGCCGGGGAAAGCCGACAGCTGCCAAAAGAGCCGCAACGGTAATAAACAATAACTGACCTTCAAGCCCATTATTGCGGACATGAACATCGATCCAGTTTTTATCAATAACTTCGCCAATGCCGGAAGATTTGAGCAAAAAACCCAAGCCCACCAGCAGGGCAATCATAATCAAACCACGCAGGAAAATCTTCGGCGTCATTTTCTTTTTTCGGCGCCTTCCTCGACTTCGGGATTAATGGCCCGGCGTTTTAACCACATCACGCCAAACATATCGATGATGCCGACCCACAACCGATCCAAGGTGCCATATTTTGATTTGCCGCGTTCACGGGGTCGATGGGACACTTCAACTGAACTGACACGCCCGCCACTGCGGATCATCAACGCTGGCAAAAACCGATGCATGTGATCAAAGTTCGGCAGATCGACAAAGTCCTGGGCTCTAAAAACTTTGAGACCACAACCGGTATCGGGCGTTGAATCCCCCAACAAGCTGGAACGAACGCCATTGGCAATCTTGGAAGACAGGCGTTTGACGAAACTATCCTGGCGCTTTGCCCGGTGGCCGCAGATCATTACTTTTGGATCTGCGGCGGCCTGCTCGCCATAGGCTTTAAGAAGGTTTGGAATATCGGCGGGGTTGTTTTGACCATCACCATCCAAAGTTGCCACTAGAGGTGCCCGCGCTGCCCTGACGCCAGAGCGCACCGCCGCACTTTGGCCAGATTGTTTTTGATGGGTTAGCACGCGCAAAACATCGATTTTGCGATTAAGAGTGATCAATTTTTCAGGCGTGCCATCGCGGCTGCAATCATTAATATAGATGATCTCATAACCGATGACGCCATCAAGGGCGGCCTGAATTTCACCGATCAGAGGCTCAATATTGTCGGCCTCGTTATGCACTGGCACGACAACAGATAGCTCAGGGGCTATCTCGGGGGCTATCTCGGTGGTTGATGTCTTAATATTGTCTGTCTGATCTACCATAATTCTGGCTGCTAATCATTTAAGGCTGGTGCGGGTTCTACACCGCCACTCATCATAATTAAAGTGCATATCTATAAAATGGAACAATTAGGTTTTAGACGGTATAACCTTGCCGTATTATTAATTCTACGAAATTAAACACTAAATACTTGGGAGAGAAATTGTGGCAGATGAGACTGTCGAAGGCTACGCCGGTAATCTTACGCCGGAAGAAACCTGGGAAATTTTAAAAACCGAAAAAGATGCTGTCCTCGTAGATGTACGCTCCGCCGCCGAATGGGTTTATGTCGGCATGGTCGATCTATCAAGCATTGGCAAAGAAGATGCCAAGATCGAATGGAAAAGCTTCAGCGCTGGCGGCATGGTCGAAAATCCAAATTTCGCGGCGGAGGTCGACGCGGTATGCACCGATAAAGATGTCAAAGTCTTATCGCTGTGCCGCTCCGGTGTGCGCTCAATTGCGACGTCAAAGAAACTTACCGAAGCTGGTTTCACCCAGGCTTACAATGTGTTGGAAGGCTTTGAAGGCGATAAAGATACCGCCGAGCATCGCGCCACGATCGGCGGCTGGAAATTCCGCGGCCTAGCCTGGAAGCAGAAATAAAATTAACTCACCATCGAGTCCACTTAGTGCACCCGCCGTCAGGACACTGATTAATCGACGGGCAGACCTGCTGCTTTCCATTCCGGGTAGCCTTCTTCAAGCCGGCGCGCTTTGAAGCCTTTTTTGCGTAATTCGGCCACGGCCTCGAAAGAGAGGACGCAATAGGCTCCCCGGCAATAGGCGATGATTTCCTGATCTTTTGGTAAGTTTTTAAGCTGCTTGTCGAGTTCCGTTGGCTGAATGTTGACGGCACCCGGCACGTGACCTGCTGCAAATTCATCGGGAGGACGCACATCTAGTACTGTCACAAGACCGTCTTTAGCTCGGCTCAGAAGTTCTTCGCGGGAGAGGGGTTCCATATCATCCCGGCTTTGGAAATAGCCGGATAAAACACGCTCGACTTCCGCATTATGGCGTTCTGCAGTTAGGCGCAGGCTGCCCAGAAGGTCCACCACATCATCGCCAGAGAGCGAATAAAAAACGTTTTTGCCTGCCTTTCTGGCCTCGGCCAAGCCAGCGCGGCGTAATATCAGTAAATGGTGGGACGTATTGGCGACACTGTTACCCACCAATTCCGCCAGACCTTCGACACTACGCTCCCCCTGTCCCATATGCTCCATCAGTTCGAGACGCACAGCATGGCTCAACGCCTTGGCAACACTGGCCAATTGTTCAAACAACTCCTTCTTAGGATTTTTGCCGGTCACCGCATTCTCCATAAGGCGGATAATTTGAATTACAATTAATCTCAGAATCAGACTAGGTGGTGAAACATTCCCACTCAAGCCCCGATTGATCCGCGATCCTAATACTCAAATCATCTTATTGGGGATTGACACTAAACCTTAGTTGCCTTACATTCAAATAATCTTTTGAATGTTATAATGTTGGGCAGTATGATAAAAATCGTCAGATACACATTTATACTCGTTCTTTTCACTTCCTTTTCTTGGGTAGCGGCAAGCGCTGCTTTTGACTTAAAGCCAAAAACATACGCGATTTCATCTGATTCCAGCCTATGCATTCACAGTCCGGGGTCTTAAGAGAATGAAAAAAACAACGCTCTTCCGCATTGGATTTCTTATTCTTCTCATCGCCGCCATCGCCTTTGCCGCGCAATATCGTGCGGCTTTGAATACCGAAACGCTTTCCACGACGCTTGAAAGTTTCGGCATCTGGGGTCCCATTGTCTTTATCGTCCTTTTTGCACTGGCCACCATCGCGTTTCTCCCTGGTTTGGTGTTTGCTCTGGCCGGCGGGCTAATGTTCGGACCCTTTATGGGGACAGCCTATAATCTAACAGGAGCAACTATTGGGGCGGTCTTGGCCTTTATGGCGGCACGTTATTTGGCGTCTGACTGGGTGCGTGAAAAAGCCGGACCCAGACTTAACCGCATTGTTCAGGGCGTGGAAGACGAAGGCTGGCGTTTCGTTGCCTTCACGCGTCTGGTGCCCCTCTTTCCGTTCAATTTTCTCAACTTCGCACTCGGACTAACGCGCATTTCGCTCCTGCACTACTCAGGCGCCACGATAATCTGCATGGTGCCTGGCACCCTGGCCTTTTCCTATTTGGGACATGCTGGCGGCGAGGCGGCAACCGGTAATGAAACCGCCATCCGCAACGGCTTAATCGCGCTTGGTTTGCTGGCCATGATCGTATTTCTGCCGCGTTTGGTCAAAAAAATACGAGCAGCCAAATTCAACTTGGTCACCAAAGACCTTAAACGCCGCCTGGATGAGGGCGAGGAGATTCTTGTCATCGATGTCCGCGATGAGACCGATTATGCTGGTGCCGGCCATATCCCGGGCGCAAAGAATATCCCGTTGCCGGTTTTTGAAATGCGTACTGACGAGCTAAAAAACTGGCGGCAACGACCTTTGGCGGTGGTGTGCACCACCAATAAAAAATCAAGCAGAGCTGCAGAAATATTGCGGGGCCTGGGCTTTGGTCAAGTTTTACTCGTTGATGATGGTATGACGGGTTGGTCAAGCAATGGCTTCGTAACCGAGTAGCGGCAACCTAGCTAAATGGAAATCGGCATGCTGAGCGCAACACCAACGAAACGACCAAGGAAACCCCGCAAATCTGGCGGGAACTCTCAAGATAGCCTGCCCAGCCGTTATTCCTCCAATGTGCGGGCATTGTCCATGCTGGCCTTCGCCTATGTTGTGTTTGCTTTCATCAACGAGCGATTTCTACATTGGTTCCTAAATGGCGATGGCGAAGCGCCTATTTGGTTAAGCCACTGGACGGAATATGCCATTATTTTAGCGTTTGGTATCTGGCGCACGCTTGCCGAAAAAAATGCCTACACCCGCAAACGGCTCGGCTTTTTGACTTTTGCGGTTGCGATTTTTTGGTGGGCTATTCCAGATTTTCTGCGTTTACCTGAACCTCATATGGGCACTTTGCCGGGTCAGGCCATCTTTCCTCAAATCCACGCCCCGGGGACGCTGACCTTTTTCGGCATTCTATTGCTGGTGCTGCTCTTCGGACGACGCATTGTCTGTGGCTGGAACTGCCCCTGCGTCGGCATTCGTGAAACCGTCGGCTTTGCTTTTCGGGAAAAAACCCCGCGCAGCGATACAGCTTGGCATTGGCGCTACACCAAATGGTTCTTTTTCGCCCTCTATATGATTGTTTTTGTCCTGGTTATGTTTTCCGGAACCGCTTACGTCTCGCCGGTTTATAGCGGGTTTCTGGCGCTGGTCGGAGTAACTTATTTTGGCTCCTTTTTCATTGCACCGCTGACCGGTAATCGTTTTTATTGTCGCTTTCTCTGCCCTTACGGTGCGACTTTCGGTCTGCTCAACCACATCGGTTTTTACGGCATCCGCATGGATACCGAGGCCTGCATCGATTGCTCGCTTTGTGAACAAGTCTGCGACATGGGCATTCCCGTCAGTCGGCAAGGTCAGGAATTTGGCCGCGTCACTGGGCTTGAAGACTGCATGGGCTGCGGTCGTTGCATTGTGGCGTGCCCAACCGATGCGCTTGAGTTCCGCGATGTGCGCAACGAATTTTTCCCCAAGCTCAGGATGGACGGCTCGCATTTGTTAAAACGTGCCGCCCCTCCAATAATCAAGCCTTCAAAGCCTGATCCAAATCTTCAATGATATCGTCAACGTCTTCGAGACCGACAGACAGACGCACCAGACTGTCGGTAATGCCAACTTCCGCACGTCCTTCGGGTCCCACACGCTGATGCGTTGTTGTCGCTGGATGGGTCATCAGACTTTTGGCATCGCCAAGATTGTTCGAGATATCGATCAGTTCCATGGCGTTTAGGAATTTAAACGTCCGGGCCATATCGCCATCGATTTCAAAGCACACAACCGTGCCGGGACCGCTCATTTGCTCTTGAGCCAGCGCGTATTGCGGATGACTTTCAAGCCCCGGAAATAAGACTTTCTTGACCGCCGAATTGCCTTCAAGGAACTCGGCAACCTTCTGCGCCGAGCGGCAATGACGCTCAACCCGAATTTCCAAAGTCTCCAAGCCTTTCAAATGCACCCAGGCATTGAACGGACTCAGCGACGGTCCAGTGTGACGCATAAACTGCAAGAGATCGCCATCCGCCCATTCGAGATCATCCGTTAAAATGCACCCGCCCATGGCGCGGCCTTGGCCATCGATATGCTTGGTCGCGGAATAGACCACGACATCGGCACCGAGTTCCAGCGGCTTTTGCAGGATCGGTGTGGCAAAAACATTATCGATAATGACCCGGGCTCCAACTTTATGCGCCAGTTCTGAGACCGCTTTGATATCAATAATATCCATCTGCGGATTAGAAGGTGTTTCCATAAAGACCACGGCGGTTGGCTCGCTTAAGGCCGCCTCCCACTCCGCCAAGTTGGTGCCATCGACCATGGTCGATTGCACACCGTAGCGAGGCATCAGATCGCGGCAAATATAATCGCAAGACCCGAACAGCGCTTTTGACGCAACGAGACGGTCGCCGGAGCGAACGCTTGAGGCAATTGCCGCGTTCACCGCCGCCATACCAGTCGACGTCGCCCGGCCTGTTGCAGCGCCTTCCAGCAACGCCATCCGGCTCTCAAACATGCCGACGGTCGGATTGGAAAAGCGCGAATAGATAAATCGCTCCTCTTCACCTTGAAACGCACGCTGCGCTTGCTCGGCCGTGTCATAGATGTAGCCAGACGTCATGAAGATACCTTCACTGGTCTCGGCAAAATTAGATCGGTTCGTGCCGCCCCGCACCAGATTGGTCGCGGGCCGCCACTTATTTGCTGCGTTATCATCAGCCATGTGTCGTACTCCTATTTTCGGCGACCAGGGGCGAAAAAATCGCAATAAAAAAAGCCCTGGCCAAAAATGGTCGGGGCTCCTAACGCGCCGACCTTTTAGCTCTGTTTATTTAGCGTGGCCGCAAGCCGGTCGTTCAAATCACCACGTGCGATGTAAAATACTTAAGTTTTACATTCCGTCAAGAGTATATCGTCCAAATACGGGCCAAATACAATATTGTGAAGGTCGTATCGCTTGCCTGATCCAGCCAACTCACTTAAGACTTTGGAAGAATTTTAAAGAGGAAAAAACCATGACGGATATCGCCACCACCGACGACATTTTCTTTAACCGCTCAGGTATGGACCGGGCGCGGGTCGAAGGCATTGTCGAAGATGCACTTCATGGCGCGGATGATGGTGAGCTGTTCCTGGAATACAATCAGTCGGAAAGTTTTGTGTTTGATGATGGCCAGCTTAAAAATGCCAGCTTCGACACCATGCAGGGATTTGGCCTGCGCGCCATTGCCGGCGAGACCGCTGGCTACAGCCATGCCTCCGAGCTCAGCGAAGAGGCGCTGAAACGTGCCAATGCAACCGTCAAAGCGATCCATGCAGGTCACGGCGGCACCATGGCAGCCGGCCCTAATCCCACCAATCAAAGCCTCTACATTGATGACAATCCGCTCAATCTCGTGCCGTTCGAAACCAAAGTGAAACTCCTCTCCGATATGGACGCCTATGCGCGCAGCCTTGATGATCGCATCAAGCAAGTCTCGGCGTCTTTGTCGGGCGAGTGGCAGGCGGTTCAGATCATCCGCGCCGATGGCAGTCGGGCCGCCGATATTCGCCCGCTGGTGCGGCTCAACGTTTCGGTCGTTGCGGGTGAAGGTGATCGCATGGAATCGGGTAATTACGGTACCGGAGGCCGGGAAACTTACGAAACATATTTACAAGCAGATACTTGGCACGGCGCCGTCGATGAAGCTTTACGCCAAGCCCTCGTAAATTTGAGCAGTGTTCCGGCACCCGCTGGTGAAATGCCGGTCGTGCTTGGCCCAGGCTGGCCCGCCATTTTGTTGCACGAAGCGATTGGTCACGGCCTGGAAGGCGATTTTAACCGCAAAAAAACTTCTGCTTTTTCTGAGCTTATGGGTGAACGCGTCGCCGCCCCTGGCGTCACCGTCGTTGACGACGGCACAATCCAGGACCGCCGCGGCTCGCTTTCAATCGATGATGAAGGCACACCAGCGCAACGCACTGTGTTGATCGAAGACGGTATCCTAACCGGCTATATGCAAGACCGCATGAACGCCAATCTTATGGGTGTTCCCTCAACCGGCAATGGACGCAGGCAAAGTTATGCCCATGCCCCCATGCCGAGGATGACCAATACAGTGATGGAGAACGGCGATCACGAGCCGGAAGAGATTATTAAATCCGTCAAGAAAGGCCTCTATGCAGTCAATTTCGGGGGCGGTCAGGTCGACATCACCTCCGGCAAGTTCGTCTTCACCTGCACCGAAGCCTATCAGATCGAAAATGGCGAGTTGGGTGCAGCTGTTAAAGGCGCGACCCTGATCGGCAGCGGCCCTGATGCGCTCAAGACGGTTTCCATGATCGGCAATGATATGGCCCTAGATCCGGGTGTCGGCACGTGCGGCAAAGATGGTCAAGGTGTGCCGGTCGGTGTCGGCCAGCCAACCATGCTGCTGGATGAGTTAACAGTTGGTGGCACCGAAGTTTAGAAGAACTTTGGTATTTCTAGACCTGTATAATAGACAATTTATTTTGCAGCATCTTTTCGATGTCTGCTTTCGGGCGGTAAAGCAGACTTTATTTGATCCCCCTAAATTCGTCTGCTTATAGCCAAAAACGGACATTAGCCCTCTGGCACTCCCTCCGAGTGAAGCGATTCAATCCAATAAAGGGTTTTCCCAAAAAAAGTTAACGATTACTTTCTACCTCACACTCACTTCCCCAAGTGGATAGACAACCGATTCGACAATCGATACCCCAGGTATAAATGCGCTCGGCCTTGAAATCACACATTTTCATTTTATGAATTTTTGAAAATTCACGGTAGGGAAATGGGAAAGCCAAATGTTGTTTGTTGACAATAGTGAATGAACCACGAACGAAAATACACGGGTAATTGGAAGCGATTGACCGTATGTCTCGCGACTTAGACATATCTTTTACAACCCTGTTTGGAGTTATGAACAACGAGGATCGTCCTGGGTAGAGATGTTGAAGAACGTCTGCGAAGGAATTATTGGTATTCCAACTTGCTAGGAACAATGCGTACAATGGATTGGAAGTTGGCCAGAAATAGATTTTGGCACATTCGGAATAGATTGTTTCATTGATGTTTTTAGCTCCAGCATCCCGCACAATAAATTCCTGGTCCAATTTGTAAATAGCGCGTCCTTGTGTACCAACTAAAACTATTAGAAAAATAAAAAAACCAATTCGGACAGCCTGAAATGCTTTACCGGTCGGCTTGCACAGCGCCTTCGCTAAGAAATATATTAGCGCAAACCCTAAGGCGCTGGTGGTCAGAGCAGGGATCATGTAATGACCAGCTGGGTGTTTGGCGACAACTAAGGCTTGAACTACGAAAGCGAGGCAAAGCCCTCCCAAGGCCAAGGTAATATTTGCCGATACTAAGCCTTCATTCCAACGTTTTAAACGCACCCATCCAATCAAAATCAATGAAATTAGGAGAGTGACCCAAAACACGGGTCGACTGGATACATTCCAGAGATTCCCCGGATAGGAAGAAAGATCAATTATAGTCTGGTTTCCGGTGCCAAAATGCGCACTTGATAGGAAGATCACCGAAATAAAATCAAGAATTTTTGGATATGAGCCCGCCGCAGGTAGCGTAAATATCACCATAAAAAGCATAGAAGCGAAGCCGTAGAGTATTATTGGACGAACTCTTCCAATCAATAATACAGGCAATAAGTATAAACCGACTGATGTAATCTTAGTGGCCATACCAAAACCGGCTATTATTGCAAATGCAATAACGTAGGCATTGCGATGATTTTTCATCTGCCCCGGACGAAGAGCCAAAATCATCACGCCGCCTAAAATAATCATAACGGTGATAAGCAGAGGTTCAGGAGCTACATGTAGAGAATGTTTGAAAGTGAGTTGTGATAGAAATGGCCCCGTTTGGAGTAACATTGCGCCGATAACATCTTTGAAGGTTAGGTATCCGGCAACACCGATGAAAACCAAAGCGACGACATTCAATGAAAGCAGCACTCGACTGATTAACACCAAATAGTATTCCGGATTTGCGAGGACAATCTGGTTAATTTGTTCGGCGGAGGTCAATGGAAATAGCAACTTGATCATTGCGGCCCCAATAAATTGAACCGTTGTGCCGGGGTGATTGATATGTTGAGGCCAATTTAGATTGACCATATTTAAAGAATCGAACAGGTACCAATAATCAGGGTCCAAATTTGACCAAAGCCAAGACGGCCCAGCATCAAGCTTTAGAATGATCGATGTGATAAGGAAGATCGTTGGTAAAAATAGTAAGGCCATTGCGTGCCCAAACGGCACTGAACTAATTCGGCTCGTAAAGAAATGCTTCAAATTTTACCCAAGGATGACTCTGACAATAAAAATTTAGTTAATTCTATGGATAGTTGCTCTGATAGCAACAATAAATGACGATTTTTTCCGATGTCCGCTTTCGTATGCAAAGCGGACATTTTAAATTCATACTTTCCCCGCCAGGGATCAGAAGCAAAAAAAAATTCTAGATGTGCGCCGCAAGATTAGAAAATTTTAGCCCGCGACTTGAAGTTTACCTTCAACACCATGGCGCTTAACGAGTTCCTCGATCAGTCCGCTCACTTTCGCGTCGGCAACAAATTTTTGCAAAAATGCGGCGGTGGCGGTATTTTTAAGCTTCGTGCCAATCGCTTGCTCCACCGTCATAAAGCGGCCGTCGAGAATACGCGCGCCCGGAAGAGTTTCAATATTGCTATTTAACGCAGGCCTGAGCCCCGCCAGAGCATCAAGTTTTTCGCTGGCAAATAATTCAACGGCGGCCGGTAGCCCTTCGGCGCGGTGAAGCTCGGCGTGTTTTAATGTGCGGGTGAGAAAGAGGTCATAGGCACTGGTCCCGGAAACCGCGATCCGCACACCCGGCTGATCAACATTCTCAATGGTTTGAAGCGAGGAGCCTTCCGGCACGACATAAGTTGCTTCAATCTCAACATAGGCGGGCGTGAAGGCAATAAACTCAGCGCGGGCTGGCTCATCGGCGATGAGCACCAGATCGCATTCGCCATTCTTAATTGCTTCCGCCGTGCCGCCAGGTGTTGCACACGGCACATATTCAACGCCGACGCCCAATTGTCTGGCAATCTCCGCCACGATATTTGGCGACACGCCGTCGGGATCACCGTTAGAGGCTTCGCCCGTCACCAAAAATATATTGGCCATATTGATGCCGGCGCGTAGGACGCCGTTAGGGGCCAGTTCTGCGACAATTTCTTCGATCATAATTTTACCTTAACTGGTGGGGGAAGGACACGGCTCCCATTCCTCGAATTGTGAGCTGCCGGAACGCGTAAAATGGGCTAAATCATCGTGCTGGACAACATATTCGCCTTTCTCTCCGGCATATTTATCACCCGAAGGTATGGTGTAGGAAAATGAATGGCGGTCAAACTCGCCTGCAACCTTTTTGCCGCTCGGCGTGATGATCATTGGGCTTTCAATCGTAACTTGGCTGCCTTTATGACACCAACGCCCATCGATCGAATCTGCCGCAGCCGGAAATGAAATGAAAATCAACAAAACTAAACCTGATAAAAACAAAACTGATTTGGCGGTCATTTTTAAAACTCCCTAATCAATTGAGAAAAATTATTTAATAAGCATAGTCTTTAAAGACTGCATCAACCGAACCACCCCAATCGCCGTCAAAAAGAGCCAACATTTCTTCCGCTGGCGTGACGCCCGATTGGGCAATCGCATGGAGCGGGTTTAAAAATACAGTTTCGTCCTGGCCGGAGCCATCGAGTTTTGCGCGGCGTGACAATCCCTGCTTTGAAATCTCCAGAACATCTTTTGCCAAATCCTGCAGCGTGCCGCCCCGGAACGGCGTTTTGAGCGCGGTGACCGGAACCTGATCTCGCAAGCCCGAGACCTCATCATAGGACCAATCACTAATTAACGACGTGACGTCTGCCAAGGCCTGATCATCATAGAGAAGGCCCACCCAAAAGGCTGGCAAAGCGCAGAGATTCTTCGATGGCCCGCCATCAGCGCCGCGCATTTCAATGAATTTTTTGAGCCGCACCTCTGGGAAAGCGGTTGTTAGATGATCTTCCCAGTCTTTTATGCCGGGTGTCTCGCCTGGCAGCGCTGGAAGTTTGCCCGCCATAAAATCTCTAAACGATTGACCGGAAGCATCGATATACTGACCGTCGCGATAGACAAAATACATCGGCACATCGAGCATGTAATCGACATAGGACTCGAAGCCGAAATTGTCTTCAAATACAAAGGGCATCACGCCGCAGCGATCGGGATCCGTATCGGTCCAGATATGAGAGCGATAGCTGAGAAAATCGTTTTTCTTGCCGTCTTTAAACGGCGAGTTGGCCCAAAGTGCGGTCGCGAGAGGCTGCAGCGCCAAAGCAGCCCGGAACATTTCGACCATGTGATGCTCAGATCTAAAATCGAGATTAACCTGAACAGTGCACGTCGCCAACATCATGTGGTGGCCGAGCGTGCCGCGCTTCGGCATGTATTCCCGCATGATTTTATAGCGGCCCTTAGGCATCCATTCGACATCATCCAAAGACCATTTAGGTTGATAGCCAAGCCCCAGAAAACCTGCGCCCATTTTGTCAGCGACTTCTTTAACCTGCTTGATATGGCCGGTTACTTCCCGGCAGGTCTGATGAATGGTCTCTAAAGGCGCGCCCGAAAGCTCAACCTGGCCACCCGGCTCTAAAGTCACTGAACTATGGTCCGGCATAGTGAGAGCAATCGGCAGACCGTTTTCAATGACCGGTTCCCAGCCATACTCGACGAGATTTTCAAGCAATTTTCGAATACCGCCTTCATAAGTCAGCGGTTTTAAAGTTTTGAGATCGAAAGCAAATTTCTCATGCTCGGTACCGATGCGCCAATCTTCTTCGGGCTTACAGCCTGATGCGATATAATCGGTGAGTTGCGCCTTATCGACGATTTTTTCATTCTTATTTTCAGAGGTCATTCAGACGTACTTTCGCATCTTAAGGTTTAGGTGCCACGAGTTCATTCCAAAGGGCGAGCGCGACCAAGGCAGCTGTTTCTGCGCGAAGTATCCGCCCCCCCAGGGTGATCTTTGTAACAAAGGGGAGATTCTCAAGCAGGTCAAGCTCGGATGATGAGAACCCGCCCTCCGGCCCGATCAAAATCGCGTCACTTGAGCTTGGCGCGAGCGCTGACATGGTCAAAGCACTATCCGCACCGCCTGCCGTTTCATCCATCACCAAGAGTCGGCGCGCTGGATCCCAGGCTTCAAGCACACGGGCTAGCGATTGCGGCTCGGCGATGTCAGGAATGGTCAAGCGGCGGCATTGTTCCGCCGCCTCAATCGCATTGGCGCGTAATCTATCGATCTTCACCCGCTCAATATTAGTGAAGTCCGTCATCACTGGCTGTAATTTAGCCACGCCAAGCTCGGTCGCTTTTTCAGCAATCATATCGATGCGCGCTTTCTTGATCGGCGCGAACAGCAGCCAAATATCAAGCTCAGCGAGCTGCGGCCGGGATTGCTCAAGAACGCGCACCTGCAAACTCTTTTTATTGATCGCGGTGATCTCCGAGACATACTCGCCGTCCCGCCCATTGAACAAGGTGACGCTATCGCCAGGGCCGAGGCGCATGACGTTTTTAAGGTAATGGAGCTGGCCGGAACTAATTTCAAGCTCCGCCCCCGGTTGCAAATCCGCCTCTACGTATAATCTAATTAACGATGACATGCTGTCGTTTACCCTATTTTCTCAAGCTTTGCCAATGCTCTACCGTCTATTTGATTTTGGTCAAATACAGCCGGACGCTCACAGGATAGAAATTAGTTTCATATGTAACTAATTTAACAAACGTCAAACAGAGGACAGCCAGATGATCACCAAAGGACTTCACCATGTCGCCTATCGCTGCATAAATGCCCAAGAGACAGTCGATTTCTACACCAAAGTGCTCGATATGCCCTACGCCATGGCGATGGCCGAAGATCACGTACCCTCAACCCACGAGCCGGACCCCTATATGCATATCTTTTTCGATATCGGTGACGGCAGCTTCCTGGCGTTTTTCGAAATCCCCAACTCCCCACCTATGGGCCGAGATGAAAACACGCCAAATTGGGTGCAGCATTTAGCCCTTAAAGTTGAAGACGAAGATGCTCTGATGGCAGCCAAGGCCCGTATGGAAGATCTCGGCGTCGACGTATTAGGCCCGACTGATCACGCCGTCTTCAAATCAATCTATTGCTTCGATCCCAACGGCCATCGCCTGGAGCTCGCCTGCAATACAGCTGGCCCCGAGGTCTGGCAAAAGGTTGCCGACGAAGCACCAGCTATGCTTGAGGAATGGAATGAAACCAAAAGCGTTCCGAAACATGTCGCTTGGGTGCACACCAAGGAATTCGAAGACGCTTGATTTAAGGCTTTACTCACGGATCACCCCCACCCAACCCTCCCCCCTCAAGGGGGAGGGCTTTTTGATTGAACTTCATGACTCTTAATTTCAAAGAAGGGTATCTAAACAACTACTTCCTCCCCCTTGAGGGGGGAGGATCGAGGAGGGGGTGATTTCAGGCAATCTCGTGGTTGGTTTGCTTCTCAAAAATTCGCCTTTAATATAGCGTCATGACTGACACCACGGCATCAGATATCCCGCGTGGCAATTGGGTCGACCGTTGGCTACCCGAAGCGGCTCGGCCTTATGCGAGATTGGCGCGCTTTGATCGGCCGATCGGCACGTGGCTGTTGCTGTTTCCGTGTTGGTGGTCACTCGCGCTGGCTATTGAGAACTGGTCCGATATTAAAGGCGTGCTGTGGCTGTTTATCCTTTTCGGTCTCGGCGCGAAAATTATGCGGGGGGCCGGCTGCTGTATGAACGACATCGCTGACCGGGATTTTGACGGCAGCGTTGCCCGCACCAAAGACCGGCCAATCCCGAGCGGTCTCATCAGCGTTAAGCAGGCAGTCATTTTCATGGGCTTTTTGTCGGCCCTCGGCCTGACCATCTTACTACAGTTCAATTGGTTCGCTGTTGCCCTTGGTGCAGCATCGCTGATCCTGGTTGCGATTTATCCCTTTACCAAGCGCTTCACCTTTTGGCCGCAATTCGTCCTTGGCCTTACCTTCAATTGGGGGGCGCTGCTGGGCTGGGCGGTTGTCAGGGGTGATATTCAGTTGCCAGCAATTATCCTTTATATTGCCGGCATTTTCTGGACCCTCGGCTATGACACCATCTACGCCCTGCAAGACAAAGAGGACGATGCGCTGATCGGCATTAAATCAACCGCCCTGGCACTGAGCGGCAATGTGAAACTCTGGCTCTATCTTTTTTACACCGCCACCGTGATATTGATGGGCGTCTCCGGCTGGCTGATCGCCCTCTCCTGGCCGTTCTATATCGGCCTCGCACTAACCACGATGCACGGAGTTTGGCAGGTTTGGGATTTAAAAATCGACAACCCGCATGACTGCCTCGCCAAATTCAAATCCAACCGCCTGTTCAGCTGGTTGTTTCTCGGTGGAATCGTGTTGGGGCAGATTGTTTAAGGTCATTGCCTGAAGCACCCCCCACCCACCCCTCCCCCTCAAGGGGGGAGGGGTGGGGGGACTTTTAATGTGGCAAACGAACGTGCAAGAAATCTTCGCAAAAACCAAACGGAGATGGAAATACAACTTTGGCGCAAGCTTAGGCGCAAACAGATTAAGGGCATTCGCTTTCGCCGGCAGGTTCCCATCGGCCCCTATATCGTTGATTTCTTCTGTCCAAAATTGAAAATGATCATCGAGGTCGATGGTGGGCGACATGCATCACGACGCATAGCAGATGACAAAAGGACAGTTTGGCTCGAAGCCAACGGCTATTCTGTCCTAAGATTTTGGAACAATGAAATAAATGAAAATTTAGACGGCGTGATTGAGAAAATTCCCCGAGCCGTTGTTTGACGATGGCGCTGGCTTTGCCGAAATCCATTTGTCCGGCGTAGTCTTCTCTGAGCTTGGCCATTACCGCGCCCATTTCTTTGAGGCTTTCAGCGCCGACGGCGTCGACCACGCCATTGACCGCTTCGGCGAGTTCATCATCGCTGAGTTGCTCGGGCAAGAAGTCCTGGATAACGTCGATCTCTTCGGCTTCCCGATCAGCCAGTTCGGGGCGGCCGCCCTTTTTATAAGCCTCAATAGAATCGCGGCGTTGCTTGATCATTGATTGCAGAAGCTGGAGGATGCCATCATCATCAATGCCTTCTTCATCGACCCCGCCTTTGGTGCGCTCGGCGATATCGCGGTCTTTGATGGCGGCATTGATCAGACGTAGCGTCGAAACCTTAGTCGGTTCTTTGGCCTTCATGGCTCCTTTGAGCACGTCGTTTATTTGCTCTCGTAGCATCGAATCATCCCCTCTGATTGAAGCCCTGGACACTAACCCAAACCAAATCCCCGAGTCAAATCGATTTCCTTTTCTAACCTATTGATTTTAAATAATATTTTTAATTCTTTTAGGCTTGACCGCGGCATCGGCATCGCTTATGAGATGGCTCCAACCTGACGCAGCAGCCGTATTCAGCAATATCCGGCAGCGCATTAGAAAGATTGACAATAAGAACGAATCACTCGCTAGATTGATGAGTTCCCAATTATAAGGATCCGCCGCAACTATGACGGACGCCACGAAGAGTACTGCGCCAAATATATGTCCTCCAGATAAGGACGCGGCGTTGATTCTTAGTGATGGTTCAGTCTTTTGGGGCAAGGGTGCCGGCGCAAAAACCACGGCGACCGGCGAAGTTTGCTTCAACACTTCGCTCACCGGTTATCAGGAAATTTTGACCGACCCGTCTTATGCGGGCCAGATCATCACCTTCACCTTCCCACATATTGGCAATGTCGGCACCAATCCCGAAGATATTGAGACCGTGACGCCCGCTGTCCGCGGCTGCGTTATGGGAGCTGATATTACGGCTCCGTCAAACTGGCGCGCCGCCAAGCATCTCGATGAGTGGCTGATATCGTATAACCTGGCTGCTGTCACTGGCATCGACACCAGACGTCTGACGCGGCGTATCCGGGATGTCGGCTTTGCCAATGCAACGATTGTCTATGCAGACGGCGAAATAGATGTTGACGCTGCCATCGCCCAAGCCAAGGATTTTGCTGGGCTTGAAGGCATGGATCTCGCCAAAGATGTGACCTGCGCCCAAACCTATAGCTGGGATGAGAGCAT
This sequence comes from Rhodospirillaceae bacterium, assembly GCA_018649725.1. Taxonomy (GTDB): domain Bacteria; phylum Pseudomonadota; class Alphaproteobacteria; order Rhodospirillales; family UBA2165; genus TMED23. Next base: position 17,888 of record JABIHH010000068.1, read on the forward strand.
CTGGTCGATCCAAGATGGCTATGGCCAGCAGACTTCACCCAAGCGGCATGTTGTCGCGATGGATTTCGGCGCCAAGCGCAATATCCTGCGTTGCCTCGCGGCGGCTGGCTGCAAAGTCACGGTCGTGCCCGCCTCTACCAGCGCCGACGACATTCTGGCTTTAAACCCGGACGGCGTGTTTCTCTCAAACGGCCCGGGCGATCCCGCGGCAACCGGTGAGTATGCCGTCCCCACCATCAAAGCCCTGATCGAAAAGAACCTGCCAATCTTCGGCATTTGCCTCGGCCATCAGATGCTGTCTTTGGCGTTGGGTGCCAAAACCAAAAAAATGCATCACGGCCACCGCGGCGCCAATCACCCGGTCAAAGACCTCGAGACCTCGAAAGTTGAAATCACCAGCCAGAACCACGGTTTCGTCGTCGAATCCGACAGCCTGCCAAATGGTGTGGTCGAAACCCATCGCTCCTTGTTTGATGGCACCCTCGAAGGCATTCGCCTCAATGGCAAACCCATTTTCTCCGTCCAACACCACCCCGAAGCCTCCCCCGGCCCGCAAGATAGTCACTACCTGTTCGATAGGTTCGTGAAAATGATGGAGGGGTAGAGGGTGGTTAAGAGGCCAACTATTGACTATGAAACAGTAGAGAAGGCCCTACTATTACGGTTGCATTTAGCGCTCTCCAAATCCAAAAATCTCAACACCGAAATCGGCTTTTTAGCGCGGCACATTGCACAACCGGTACAGCTTGTAAGAATATGTGCCCAAAGACTAGATTCAAAGGGACTCTGTGAATTTGTAAAAAGTCCAGATTTAGTGGAGCACCCGGAAACAGGGCAACTTATCGATACTGAAAGAGAAAATTTAGATATCACTGAAGGTGGCGCGTATGAGGTCGAAAATTGGTCAGAAAAACTTTATAAAGAAGTTGCCCTCAATTTTGGTTCGCCGTCGGGAGAATGGGAAATTGAATTTCTCGAAAGTGATGAAAATTCAATATCTGGTGAGTTAAGTGAAACCGAATGGGAACCTCTGGCTATCGATCGAACGACTTCAGAATACAAGGAATTTGAAGAAAAATTAGAAGGTGCAGTCGAAAAAATAGAATCGGATAATGGGTATTCTTCAACTCACCCAGATGAAAGAGATACTATTGTTTGGTCGTTGAAAGAGGGTTTAAAGGCTTTAAAAGAGCTGACACCAACCAAGGATCAACTCCATTCCCTTATTGAAGTATCTTTAGACCGGGCAATTAAAATTTTCAAAGAATCTGTACCAGGCTTAGCCGCTGCACTGGCTAAAGAGGCGTTCAAAGAATGGGTGAAGAGTTGGTTCAAATGATGTTTCATATATCTAATCCCCCCACCCCACTCGTCACCCTGGACTTGATCCAGGGTCCAGAGCGGTGCCTGAAACTGGATTCTGGCCTGCGCCAGAATGACGGGGTGTTTTGTGAGAGCGGGAAGATGGATACGCGGATCAAGTCCGCGCATGACGGCGGATTGTTGTATAAAGGTCGCGACACCACCCCACGCGTCATCCTGGACTTGATCCAGGATCCAGGGCGGTGCCTGAGACTGGATTCTGGCCTACGCCAGAATGACGGGGTGTTTTGTGAAGCCTCTATTTTCTCTGTGAACTCTGTGTCCTCTCTGGTGAGCAAAAATGCCTAAAAGAACCGATCTTAAAACCATCATGATTATTGGCGCGGGGCCGATTGTTATTGGTCAAGCCTGTGAGTTTGACTACTCCGGGGCGCAGGCGTGTAAGGCGCTGCGTGAGGAAGGCTATAGAGTTGTCTTGGTGAACTCTAATCCGGCGACGATTATGACGGATCCGGATACCGCGGATGCGACATATGTCGAGCCGATTACGCCAGAATTCATTGAGCAGATCATCATCAAGGAAAAGCCGGATGCAATTTTGCCGACGATGGGCGGGCAGACCGGGCTCAATGCGGCGATGGCGCTGTGGGAAAACGGAGCGTTGGAGCGCCACAACGTCGAGCTGATCGGCGCCAAAGCCGAGAGCATCGATAAAGCCGAAGACCGACAAAAATTTAAAGAAGCGATGGAGAAAATCGGTCTTGAGAATCCAATCTCCCGCCTCGTCACAAATTTGGATGAAGCGGCAGAGGCGCTGGAAGAAATTGGCCTGCCGATGATTATCCGGCCGAGTTTTACTTTGGGCGGTGCCGGTGGTGGCGTGGCCTATAACAGAGCCGAATATGACCATATTGTCGCGACGGGTCTCGCCGCGTCGCCGGTTAATTCCGTGCTGGTCGAAGAAAGTATCATCGGCTGGAAAGAATATGAGATGGAAGTCGTCCGCGACCATGCGGATAACTGCATTATTATTTGTTCAATCGAGAACGTCGATCCGATGGGCATCCATACGGGAGATTCGATCACCGTCGCGCCTGCGCTCACTTTGACGGATAAAGAATATCAGATTTTGCGCAACGCCTCGATTGCGGTGCTGAGAGAAATCGGCGTCGATACTGGCGGCTCGAACGTGCAGTTTGCGATCAATCCGAAAGATGGCCGCCTCGTGATTATCGAGATGAACCCAAGGGTGTCGCGCTCATCCGCCTTGGCCTCAAAAGCGACCGGATTCCCGATCGCCAAAATCGCGGCCAAGCTTGCTGTCGGCTATACCCTGGATGAGTTGGACAATGATATCACCGGTGTCACACCCGCCGCCTTTGAGCCGACCATCGATTATGTCGTCACCAAGATCCCGCGCTTTACCTTTGAGAAATTCCCGCAAGCCGAGGCGAAGTTATCGACGGCGATGAAATCGGTCGGCGAAGCGATGTCGATTGGCCGGAGCTTTGCCGAAAGTCTGCAAAAAGGCCTGCGCTCAATGGAGATCGGGCTCACCGGGCTCAACGAAGTTGAGATCGACGGCGCGCCTGACCGCGATGCCATCCGGGCCGTGCTGACAGAACATCACCCCAACCGTATTTTGTACGTTGCGCAAGCCATGCGTCACGGTGTCAGCCTCGAAGACATTCATGCGACGTCTAAATTTGATCCGTGGTTCCTTGATCAGATTAAAACGATTGTTGAAACGGAAGAAGGCGTTCGCAAAAATGGCCTGCCGGACGACAAGGCCGGGCTTTTGAGCCTCAAGAAAATGGGCTTCTCCGATGCCCGGCTGGCCGAGCTCGCGGGTAAAAATCCGGCTGAAGTAACTGAGACGCGCCTTAACAACGATGTGCGGCCAGTTTATAAGCGGGTCGATACCTGCGCGGCCGAATTCCCATCGCAAACGTCCTATATGTATTCAGCCTATGAAGGCGACGGTCTGAACGAGCCCGAAAATGAGGCTGAGCCAACTGATGCGACCAAAGTCATAATCTTGGGCGGTGGACCGAACCGGATCGGCCAAGGTATCGAGTTTGATTACTGCTGCGTTCACGCCGCCTACGCAATGAAGGATGCTGGCTATGAAAACATCATGGTCAATTGCAATCCGGAAACGGTGTCGACCGATTACGACACCTCCGACCGGCTTTATTTTGAGCCGCTGACCGATGAGGATGTGATTGAACTGATCCGGGCCGAGCAGGCCAATGGCAAAGTCCATGGCGTGATTGTGCAGTTTGGCGGCCAGACACCGCTGAAACTTGCCGCTGCTCTCGAGCAAGCCAATATTCCGATCCTCGGCACGTCGCCGGATGCCATTGATTTAGCTGAAGACCGGGAACGCTTCCAGCAATTGCTGGAAGATCTTGAGCTCAAGCAACCGCCGAACGGTATCGCGCGCTCAGCCGAGGAAGCTGAAAAGATCGCCGCTGAAATTGGCTATCCGGTGGTCATCCGCCCGTCCTACGTTTTGGGTGGCCGCGCCATGGAGATCGTCCATGATGTTGAGCGCCTGCGTCACTACATGAAAACTGCCGTGGTGGTTTCCGGCGACAGCCCGGTGCTGATCGACTGGTACCTCAGAGACGCCATCGAAGTTGATGTTGATGCGATTTGCGACGGCGAAGACGTATATGTCTCGGGCATTATGGAGCACATCGAGGAAGCCGGTATTCATTCAGGCGATAGTGCCTGTTCGCTGCCACCCTACTCGCTTTCCGACGCGATCATTGCCGAGCTTCGCAAGCAGACCGAGGCGCTCGCTTTGGCGCTGAACGTGGTCGGTCTGATGAACGTCCAATTCGCCATCCAAGACGGTGTGGTGTTTATTTTGGAAGTGAATCCGAGGGCCAGCCGAACGGTGCCGTTTGTCGCCAAAGCGACCGGTGTGCCGATTGCCAAAATCGCCGCCCGGGTGATGGCCGGTGAAAAGCTGAGCAGCTTTAATTTGGTCGAGGATCTCAAGCCAACCCACACGGCGGTCAAAGAAGCCGTCTTCCCGTTCTCGCGCTTCCCAGGCGTTGATATTATTCTTGGGCCTGAGATGAAGTCGACCGGCGAAGTGATGGGCATCGATAAAGATTTCCCGCGCGCTTTTGCTAAATCCCAATTAGGCGCCGGCACGATCCTGCCCTCAAGTGGCACGGTCTTTATCTCGGTCAAAGACAGCGATAAGAAAGCCGCCGGCAAAATCGCCAGTGATCTCAATGAGCTTGGCTTTAAGATTTTAGCCACCGGTGGCACGGCAGAGCTTTTTGCCAAAGCCGGTATCGATGTCGAACGCGTCAACAAAGTACTGCAAGGACGGCCGCATTGCGTTGATGCCATTCTTTCCGGTGAAATTCAGATGGTGGTCAACACCACCGAAGGCGCGCAGGCGATTTCTGACAGTTTCTCAATCAGAAGCTCGGCGCTCACCAATAACGTGCCGCATTACACAACCATGGCCGGCGCAGCTGCTGCCGTCGGTGCGATCGCGGTGCAAAATGCGGCGGGTGCAGATAGCGATAAGGGGCTTGAAGTTGCCCCGCTACAATCCTATGCTAAGGCTTCATCATAAATAATTAAATCTCCAATGCGCTGCGATCATAAATCGCGGGCTGGGGACGTTTTGTTTTTTTAAGGTTTTAAGTTATGGAAAAAGTTCCAATGACGGCTGGCGGTTTGCAAGCCCTCGAAGATGAATTACGGCAGCTGAAATTTGTTGAGCGCCAAGAAGTTATTAAAGCGATTGAAGTCGCGCGCGAGCATGGCGATCTCTCAGAGAACGCCGAATACCATGCCGCACGTGAAAAGCAGAGCTTTATCGAAGGTCGGGTGATGGAATTGGAAGGCATCATTAGCTACGCTGATGTTATCGATCCGAAAGCACTTTCCGGCGATGTTGTCCGCTTTGGCGCAACGGTTGAGCTCGCCGATGAAGACACCGATGAAGAGTCGACTTTTCAGATCGTCGGCACGCATGAAGCCAATGTCGAAGACGGCAAACTCTCCGTCACCTCACCCACCGCCCGCGCCCTGATCGGCAAGAGCTTGGGCGACAGCGTCGAAGTAACCACCCCCGGCGGCTCAAAATCCTACGAGATCATCCAGGTCGATTATAAATAAGTTAATTAATTTAACGACAGTCGTTAAATTAACGCCAACCTCCCCGTCACCCTGGACTTGATCCAGGGTCCAGAGCAGTGCCTGAAACTGGATTCTGGCCTACACCAGAATGACGAAATGGCAGGCAACCCTTATCTCCTACCGGGGAGAAAAATCCTTAGAATCGCTACTATATTTCTATTCGGTGACAGTCACCGAATAGAAATATTATCCTTTTCCAGAAAAACGCCATCTGGCCCCGCCATAGCCCTGTCTGTATACTCAACGTATAAATTGTGGAGGGATAATATTATGCACTTAAATAAATTTGTTCTCATGTTCTCGATTGGCTTTCTAGCAGCCTGCGCGCAGTCTTCTATTACAGCCGAGAAGAACCCACCTCCACTTTCAATTGAAGAACGCCAAAAAATTAAAGATAGAGTATATCGTCAACTGATAGCCACCTATAGATATCATAAGAGTGGTACTCAAGACCGAGAAGTGATCATTTGGAGGTTGCGCAAATTCGTCTTTAGTCTTGAACCCCTAGAATTTAGCAAAACCAAAGAAGATATTCAAAAACTTGAAGATCAAACTGGCTTCTTGGCTTTAATGGAACAAGCGCAGGCATGGCGAAAGGGTTTGGAAAACTCACCTGCTGAAAAAATCTATCAAATAGCAGGCGAAATTCGGCGGCAAATCAACACAATTCCCTACACCCTACGTTTCGGTGGGTCGCGTTGGGATGGGTTATATATCTATAAATCCTCACTCGCAGACTACTTATTGGAACTTGCAGGAAACAAAGGGCACGCCCGCGCAAAAACTGAGTTTATGCAAATCATCGAATATGATGCGGCCCGTACACATCTCGAACATGACATGAAAACAAGTCGCAAGGCGAAAGCCAGAAAACAGCACAAACTATCGATGATTAGCAATCTGGCCAATCAAAACTACTTGCCTGCACAATTTGATCTTTTTCATAGATACAAGGATGGAAGGAAGGTGAGCGTCAATTTAGCTGCGTCCCATTATTGGGGCAAAAGAGCCTTTTATAATGGTGCAGATATTAAAAAGGATATTGAAGCTGTTGCTAAACATCTCACACCACCCGAAAAACTATTGATTCAAAAATGGGAAGATACAAAAAAATATCCTCCCATCGTTTTGATGAAATGACTTTTAAATACCTAAACAAACATTCAAATCACCCTCGGCAAGTCGAACGTCATATTTCCATTCTTCGATTTTTGCGTTTAACCGATTAAGTGTTTTAGATTCATCCGGGTAACTAACGCGATGCTCGTCTCGTTTTCTAATAGCTCGATCTCGACCATTTTCTGCGGTTGTCAGTTTCCGTCGTTCACTACTACATTGACTCATTCTACATTCTCCTTTTGTTCTATATTGAATGAGCCTATTATAAATACCCATTTTTTCTCATATTCAACAAAAAAATGGAATTATATTCCAATTTTTTTAATTTAAGGGGAATGCGCTGATTCTAGCGTGTCAGCTACTACTTTGAATGGTCTAGTTCAGTATCACTTACAAGCCCAACCTCTCCGTCACCCTGGACTTGATCCAGGGTCCAGAGCGGTGCCTGAAACTGGATTCTGGCCTACACCAGAATGATGAAATTAGTATCAGCCGACATATCCCTTCCCCACAGGGAGAAAAGTCCAATACGTCGCTACAGGATCTACTCGCTCGCCACGACTGCCAAAAATATTGCGGCGAACTTCTTGAGCTTAGCGGCGCCGACGCCGTGAATTTCGGCGAAGGCGGCTTCATCTTGAGGTTGGATGCGGGTAATCTCTTCCAAGGAGCGGTCGGAGAAGATGACATAGGGCGGCACACGGCGAGCCCTAGCAAGCTCGGTGCGTTTGGCTTTGAGGCGGGTGAGGAGTTCAGCTTGGCTTTCGGTGAGGTCTTCTGGCGCGGCTTTGGCAGCGCTGGCTTTTTTCTTTTTTGCCGTTTGTTTGATGACATCTTTGCGGTAGCTAAAATCCCGGTCGCCGTTCAGCAAGGCCTGGCCTTTTTCCTTGAGGCTCAAGCCGCCATAGCCGCCTACATCCAAATGCAAATGGTCAGACGCCACCAATTGGCGGATGATGGAGCGCCAGGTGTTTTTGTCGAGATCGGCACCAAGACCATAGGTCGGCAGGCCGTCGTGACCGGCAGCCCGGATCTTCTCGGTATTGGCACCACGTAAAATATCAACGAGATGCGCCTGACCATACATCTGACCGGTCCGCATAATCGCTGAGAGTAATTTCTGGGCTGCCTCGGTGCCATCAATCATGTCGGGTGGGTCCTGGCAGATATCGCAATTACCGCAGCCATCCGATGCGTGTAGCGGCTCATCAAAATAGCTCAGCAAAGCCCGGCGGCGGCATTCGGGCGCCTCACAATAGGAGATCAGCGCATCCAGGCGTTTATGTTCCCGCCGCTTGTGATCCGCATCGCCGTCTTCCTGGTCAATAAACATCCTGCGCATGCGGAGATCATCCAGGCCATAAATCATATGGGCATCAGATGGTTTACCATCCCGCCCGGCCCGGCCAATCTCCTGATAATAGGCTTCAACGCTGCCCGGCATATCGGTATGGCAGACAAAGCGGACATCGGGCTTATCAATGCCCATGCCAAAGGCAATGGTCGCAACAATGACAACGCCGCCGCTCTCCATCATAAAGGCCTCTTGATTTTGGCGCCGCATATCTGGCGTCATGCCGGCATGATAAGGTAGCGCACGAATGCCCTGCTCGCTCAAAAACGCGGCCATCTTTTCGGTCTTGGCGCGCGACAAACAATAGACAATGCCGCTCTCGCCCTTATGAGCCTCGACGACATCCAACAATTGGCGCTTGGCGTCTTGGCGCATCTGGACACTAAGCCGAATATTAGGGCGATCAAAGCCCGAGACATAGACCTGACCCTGGCCGCCAAAGAGTTTGGTGACAATATCTTCCTGGGTCGACTTATCTGCCGTCGCGGTTAAGGCTACAATCGGCACATTTGGAAATAATTCCTTCAACCTGATCAAGGCTTCATAATCGGGTCTGAAAGACGGCCCCCAGCGCGACAGACAATGGGCCTCATCAATCGCGATCAGCTTGACCGGCAATTGAGACAACGCCTCTAACATGCGCCCCGTCATCAAGCGTTCCGGCGCGAGATAGAGCAAACGCGTCTCGCCATCTGCGGCGCGCTTCCAAGCTGTCACATTGTCGCCCCGTTCCCGCGATGAATTGATGGTATCAGCCGCGACGCCAGCCAACTTAAGGGCCGCAACCTGATCTTCCATCAACGCCACCAAGGGCGAGACCACGATGGTCAGCCCGCCTTTGAGCAATGCCGGTATTTGAAAACAAAGCGACTTGCCGGAGCCTGTCGGCATAACGGTTAGCGTATGCTGATCTGCCAGCAAAGCGTCAACGACGTCCGTTTGTCCTGGCCGAAACCGGTCATAGCCAAAGACGTCTTTGAGAATTTGTTCAGGAGTATGATTTAGCAAAAAATTGGGTTTCGTGAAATAGGTGAGAAAAGCAGCTTAGCCTGACCGGGCTGAGCCGCGTTTTGCGGTGGCAAAGCTTTTGGTGTTATTTGCCTGTGGGCCTTTGATCGATCCGGAATCTGAGTTGAATTTTCCCGATCCGAATTGTTGGGTCGGCAGCTCGACTTTAGGCACCCGCTTTTTGCCTTTTCTCGCCTTTGCTCTCTCGCGTGCTCTTGCTTTACTCATATTGGCTGCATCCCTTCATTAGCTGATTGCCCATCGTACCACTCTCTTAATCGGGGCGGAAATGGTTAATTGGCAATTGGCACGAAATAACCATTTATTCCGCTTCGCCCGTCTCATCACCCTCATCCAAATGGATCGGCACGCCGGGGGCAGCTTTTGAGGCGCGGATGGCGAGCGACGATTTGACATGTGCGACGTTGGGAGCGGCGGTGAGTTTTTTCATAACGAAATCCTGATAGGTCTCCCAATCTTCAGCGACGACCTTGAGTAGGAAATCGGTTTCGCCCGCCAGCATGTGGCATTCGCGCACCTCACCCCAGGAATTGATCAAAGCTTCAAAAGCGACGAGATCAGGCTCGGCCTGACTGGTTAATCCCACTTGGGCAAAGACTGTGACATTAAAGCCAAGCTCGGTCGGCTCAATATCAGCATGATAACCACGGATCAGGCCGGCTTCTTCGAGCGCGCGCACCCGGCGCAGGCAAGGTGGTGCTGAAATGCCAACGCGTTTCGCAAGTTCAACATTGGTGATGCGGCCATTATCCTGCAATTCTCGTAGGATATTCCGATCGATGTTATCGAGTTTCACCCGGCTCATATCACACTACCTCTCTTGCTACAGTGTAGGACGACATAAGCTAGCGCGCAATAATATTTCAATTTTGGCAAATATTATTGCGCGGCAATATCAGAACAGAGTCCACCCTTCGAAATCACTAAAACTTGTGTAAAGAATATGCAAAACTAACCATTCGGTATCTTGCAGAGCACCCCGGAGCTTTCTATGTTAAGCTCAAATTAACAGCACTAATATCCTCAAATGGAGTTCAATCGACCTATGTCCAGTCAACATCATAAAGTCCTCATTCTCGGCTCCGGTGCAGCCGGCCTCACCGCTGCGATCTATACGGCGCGTGCCAGCCTCGAGCCTACTCTATTGCACGGCATGCAGCCCGGCGGTCAGATGACCATCACCACCGATGTTGAAAACTTCCCGGGGTTTCCTGAAGTTATTCAAGGCCCCTGGTTGATGGAGCAAATGCAGGCGCAGGCTGAAAGTGTCGGCACTAACATGATCTCGGATATGATTGTTGAGGCTGATCTGCAATCAAGGCCCTTTAAGCTGACCGGTGATTCGGGCGATATTTATACCTGCGACGCGCTGATTGTCTCTACCGGCGCGCAGGCCAAATGGCTCGGCATGGAAAGCGAACAAAAATATCAGGGCTTTGGTGTCTCGGCCTGTGCCACCTGCGATGGTTTTTTCTATCGCGGCAAAGAAGTCGCTGTCGTCGGCGGCGGCAACACTGCTGTCGAAGAAGCGATTTATCTGACCAATCATGCGACCAAGGTGAAACTTATTCACCGCCGTGATGAACTCAGGGCCGAGAAAATGCTGACCCAGCGCTTGCTTGCCAATCCCAAGATCGAAATGTTGTGGAACTCGACCCTGGAAGAAGTCCTCGGCAAACAAGAAGGCCCAATGCCCGAAGTAACCGGCATGAAAGTGCGCGATGTAAACACCGATGAGATCACCGAGCACACCCTGGATGGCGTCTTTATCGCCATCGGTCACAAACCTAATACCGATTTGTTCGTCGACCAACTCGATATGGATGACGAAGGCTATCTGATCACCCAACCCGACAGCACGGCAACCAATATTCCGGGCGTCTTTGCCGCTGGTGATGTGCAGGATAATAAATTCCGCCAAGCCGTGACAGCGGCCGGCACCGGCTGCATGGCCGCGCTCGAGACAGAAAAATATCTCGCTGAATTAGAGGCCGGTGCGCAGGCGGCAGCCGAATAGCAAGATTTTTATATAATTCCTCACCAATAATGCGTAAAATGCATAACTCAATCGGTTTTTTGGGGTATTTAGGGGGCTAGCCCCTTCATTTTTGCATGGAACGTATAAAATAAGATGGATTGGGATAAACTTCGTATTTTTCATGCCGTAGCTGAGGCTGGTAGTTTCACCCATGCAGGGGAGACTCTCAATCTCAGTCAGTCGGCGATCTCCAGGCAAATCAGCGCGCTTGAGCAAAGCCTTAACGTACCGCTGTTCCATCGCCATGCCCGTGGCCTCATCTTAACCGAGCAGGGCGAAGACCTTTATCTCACGGCCCATGAAGTCTTCCACAAAGTGGCGATGACCGAAGCACGGCTTACGGAAAGCAAAGAACAGCCGGAAGGGCCGCTCAAGATCACGACGACCGTCGGCTTCGGCTCGGTCTGGCTGACACCGCGTATTAAAGAGTTTATGGATCTCTATCCCGAAATCAATGTGACGATTTTGCTGGTTTATGACGATCTCGATCTGGCGATGCGAGAAGCCGATGTCGCCATTCGATTGACACCGCCACGCCAACCCGACCTGATCCAACGCCATTTGATGAGCATCCACTATAAAGTCTATGCCTCGCCGGAATATCTGCAAGAACATGGCATGCCGCAAACGCCGGAAGATTTGGACCAGCACAATCTTGTCACTTTCGGTGAAGAGGTCGGCGATCAAACCGATCTATTGCCAGCGCTGAACTTTCTGCAAGGCGCAGGTGCCAAAGGCGGGCGCCGTAAGCCCGTGCTGCAGGTGAACAATGTTTATGGTATTTACCGCGCGGTGCGGAGTGGCGTCGGTATCGGTGCCCTGCCCGACTACTTTATCGAAGGGTCGTCCAATCTGGTGCACATCCTGCCAGAGCTGCAATCACCGCAAACTGAGGTCTATTTTGTCTACCCAGAAGAGCTTAGACAGTCCGCCCGGATCGCTGTTTTTAGAGATTTTTTAGTCAGAAAAATCCTCGAAAGTCGAAAATAACATAACAATTACAATTAGTTATATGTACATATGCAAAAAATGCATAGGTGAATTGCTTTATCAACTCTGGTTTTTTGAAACAGTTATACCTATATATTAATCACGCGACGACGAGTTCGGCGCGACTTCGAGCCTCCCGGCTTGAAGGAAGGGTCTTCGGACCCTACGTCTCCCAGACGTGAAGCCTCCCTGTTAAACTTGCTAG
>JABIHH010000054.1 GCA_018649725.1 Rhodospirillaceae bacterium
TCGGTGGAAAATCCGGCCGCCGCAATGACCACCACCGGCATTCATATGACCGATGCATATCTCAACATTATTGGCCCGATTGAGCAGGTGTTCGCCCTTACTGCAACCCGCAATCCGGCAAACGCCAATGGCGATATTCTAAGCTTTGTCCTGCGTTTTAAATCAGGCGCCACGGGGGCTTACACTTCGATCCTCGAAACACCGCTTTATATGCGCCTTGCGGTCTATGGTTCTAAAGCCTGGGTCGAAGCGCGTGACTACACCCATCCCAGCGAAATGGGCGCAGCCGATCTTTTTATCAGCCGCGAAGAGGGCAAGATCGAGAAATCGACTTTCCAGGATGTCGATACGGTAAAGTTAAATTTTGAAGCCTGGGCCGATGCGATTACAGGCATCGCTGATTATCCCTTTACGACGGAACAGAAGCTGCAAAATATTGCCGTGCTGGAAGCCATTTGCCAATCGGCTGAAACTGGCTTGCCGGTCAATCTTTAGGTACCGTCCAGTAACCTTAAATCGAGACTGCACCACACTTAAATGTGATAAAACTAAACCGCCAGCTGGGGTGTATTGCTGCTTGATTAACCTCCGCTAGTACCTTATGAAAACGTCTTCTATAAGACTAAGATCAAGTCGATAAGAAAATAGTTTTAGACAATAATTCTGCCTAAAGAGGAGATACTTATGGGGTATACGGGATACGAAATGGACACGACGTTCCTGCAAGAGGAACATCACACAAACCCACGCCGGCTTTACTCGATTACGGGTGCTGACTGGCAGCTGCGGGTTGATCACGAACGCCTGCGCGCTGAACGCCTCGAGCGGGCTCGCGCCGAAATGGCCAATGATGATTTGGGGGCATTGGTTGTGTTTGCGGGCGCAAACATTCGCTACATCACTGGTTCCTATCAGGGTAACTGGAAATACAACATCAACATTCGCTATGCCGTGCTGTGCCGCGATGCTGAGCCGGTATTGTTCGAAACCGCTGGTTCCGATCTGCAATGTGCCATCATCGATTTGCCGTGGATGAAAGACCGCATCCGTCCTGCCATGACCTGGCAATGGGCTGAAGGTGCGGTTGGCGAAATGGCTGATAAAATGGTTGCCTCGATCCTCGACGTCTTGAAAGAAAACGGCGTTGAGAAAGAAAAAATCGGCGTTGATAACTTTGATATGCCGGCGCTTCATGCGTTTGAAAAAGCCGGTATCAATGTGGTTAATGGCTGGCCGGCATTTTCCCGGGCACGTACGGTTAAAACCCGGGACGAGATCGAATTGCTCAAGCAAGCGTCTTCGCTCGGTGATGCTGCCATGTGGCATATCAAACACAAATGGCTGAAGCCAGGTGTGACCGAACGTCAAATCGAAGCCAAAGTGCATAAATTTATGCTCGATCGTGGTTGTGAGATTATCTATGACATCATCGTTGCCTCCGGTGGCAACACCTCACCCTATCGTCGCTGGGCAACCGATAAAATCATCCAGCAGGGCGATTTAATCATCATCGATATTAATGCCGTTGGTCCAGGTGGCTATTACATTGACTTCGTGCGGACGCTTAAATGTGCTGCCAAAATGACCCAGGCAGAAATTGATCTTTATCGGGAAACCTATGACTCGCTCTATGCCGGTCTGGAAAATCTGAAACCGGGTAACACCTCGGCTGACGTGGTTTCCAAATTCCCGGAATATGACGATGACAAATACGGTACGGTGACCTTGCAGCAGTTTGCTCACTCAATCGGCATTACTTTGTATGAAGGTATGTGGATGTCGCGTGCCTATTCGCTGAAATATCCGGCTGAGATCAAAGAAAACATGTACTTCGCTATTGAGACCTTTGCGGGTCATCCCGGCTTGCCGCAGACCTGCCGTCTCGAGGAGAACGTGCTGGTTTCTAAAGATGGCCCGGTCATCTTTACGAAAATGGAACATATGGAAGAAGCTGTTGGCGATTACCGTGTTGGCGAATTCCACCATTCAAGCGTGGACGGCCGCGACCACTAGGTCTTGCCGTAATAAAGTTCTCGAAAAACCGCTGCAGGAAACTGCGGCGGTTTTTTTGTGGGAGAAACACAAAAAATCTTGGCGTTCCTACGTGATTTCGCTAGGCTTTGCCAAATACAAAAAAATCATTCTCAGGAAGGACATCTAAATGACTGCACCCAAACCACCCTATCGGGCCGAACATGTCGGCAGCTTTATCCGCCCCGATAAACTTCTCAATGCCGCGCACGCCAATAAAGCGGGCGAGATCGATGATGCAGCCTTTGACGACGTGAAAAACCAATGCATCGCTGATATAGTTGCCTTTCAAGACAGCATCGGCATGCCTGCGGTGACCGATGGTGAGTTTCGCCGCCGGGTCTGGTCGGGTGGCGTCAGTGATGCGCTTGAAGGCATGGGGATCAAAGAAGCGGGTACGCTGACTTTCAAAGACGAAAACGGCGAAGTGTTCATGCCACCATCGCTTTATGCCGAAGGTAAGCTCAGCCGCAAACATAATATCGTCACTGACGATTTTAAGTATGTGAATTCACTTAGCCCTCAAGGCCAGCCAAAAGTCACCATGGCCTCGCCGCCGGTAATGCATTTTTTCTTAGGCCATGAAAGCTATGATCCGGATATCTATAGCTCGGACGAGGAATATTTTGCCGATCTCACCCAAGCCTATAAGGATGAGGTAGTGGAATTGGCGGAGGCGGGCTGCAGCTATATTCAATTAGATGATACAGCACTGCCCTGCAACTGTGATGAGGATGCCCGGGAAAGTATTCGGGCGCGTGGCGAAGATCCGGACCAGCTCACCGATACTTATGTCAAAGCCATTAATGATGCGGTCTCAAGTCGGCCCGACAATATGTTCGCCGGCATGCATATGTGCCGCGGCAATTTAAAAGGTCTCTGGATGGCGGCAGGGGGCTATGAACCGATTGCCGAGAAAATATTTAATCAGCTCAACATTGATGCGTTTTTTATGGAATACGACAATGAGCGCTCCGGTGATTTCCAGCCTTTGCGGTTTTTACCCAAAGGCAAGGTCGCCGTGCTGGGCTTAATCAGCACCAAAACCCCAGAGCTTGAAGACAAAGACGCGCTCAAACGCCGCATCGATGAAGCGGCCAAAATCGTGCCCTTGGAGCAATTGGCGCTTAGTCCGCAATGTGGCTTTTCGTCCGGCGGCGGCAGTGGCCAGGTCGTGACAGAAGACGACACCAAGCGTAAATTGGAACTTGTTGTTGAGGTCGCGACGGAAGTCTGGGGATCGGTTTAATCATGGAAAATGCGGGGGGAAAAGTGGGGGAAAAACTCGATCTGCAGCTGCCGTCTTCGAAAGCAGAGATAGCCAACATTCAATCGGCGCAGAAGAAGGTCGCCCTCACTCAAGCCAAAAAGGCCAAGTACTACCAGGGTAAGCTCGATCACATCAATCCCGAAAAGCTTGATGATCCGGCAGAATGGGCAAAAATTCCAATCATTGATAAGGAAGTCTTGCGCGATTTGGGTGTCGAGAATTTTCGCGAGCTGTTTTGTATCGCCGAGCAAAAAGATATCGCTGAATATTGGCGCTCAGGGGGTGCCACCGGGGTGCCGCTTTATTACCCCCGCACTTACGAAGACATGTACTACACCTATATCCAGCTTTGCCGCTGCTGGACCGTGGCCGGGCTCAACGAGGATGACATCTGCCACCAATCGTTTCCCTATGGGGTTCATCCAGCCGGCCAATTGTGGTCCCGCACGGCCAATCAAGTTGGCATTGGCGTCTTATGGGCGGGCTCCGGCGCCAATACGCCGTCCCGCACCCAGCTGGAACTGATCGATGATCTGCAGCTGCCGTCTTCGAAAGCAGAGATAGCCAACATTCAATCGGCGCAGAAGAAGGTCGCCCTCACTCAAGCCA
>JABIHH010000003.1 GCA_018649725.1 Rhodospirillaceae bacterium
GCCCGTTCGTGGTTTTGGCAGATGCCGATCTGAAAAAAGCCGTCCAGGCAGCCTGCCACGGTATATTCATCTATCAAGGGCAGGTTTGCATGGGGGGAAGCCGCATTTATGTCGAGGCGCCTCTCTATGATAAATTCGTAGAAGTCTACGCCAGTGCTGCCAGCAATCTCGGTATGGGTGATCTTCGTAGCACTGATACTATGATTGGGCCGATTATTTCGGAGCGCCAACGTAATCGGGTGCGCACTCACATTGAAGACGCACGTGATAAAGGCGCAACTATTGTCACTGGGGGCGACTGGAATGGTAATCGTTGTCAGCCGACGATCCTGACTGGTGTTTCCGAAGAGATGACGGTTTGTCGTGAAGAGACCTTTGGACCAGTCACATCGGTCTATAAAGTCGACTCATACGAAGAAGCCCTCGAAAAATCCAACGATTCTGAATACGGACTGTCATCGACAATTTTCACCGAGAATCTGAATAAGGCATTGCATTACGCCCACAATGTGACCGCCGGCATGTGCCACGTTAATGGCTCGCCCGTCCATGACGAGCCACACGTACCATTTGGCGGTAATGGCGAAAGTGGCATCGGCCGCGAAGGTACAGAAGCAGATATTGATGCTATGACTGAATGGAAATGGATAACCATTCAAACTTGATAATTTTTTTGGAATTTTAACGTAGGAGAAAATCATGTCTCGATTAGAAGGAAAAGTTGCTGTTGTCACCGGTGCCGCTCAAGGTATTGGTGAGGTTTATGCCAAGGCTATGGCCAAAGAAGGCGCAAAAGTTGTGGTTTCGGATATTGCCGATCCCGCGCGTGTCGCCGAAGAAATTAATGCCGATGGCGGTAGTGCAATCGCGATTGCCGCCGATGTGACCAGCGATGAGTCTTGGGCAGCCCTTGTTGAGAAAGCCGAGGCGGAATTCGGTCCTATTGAAATTTTGGTCAATAATGCAGCATTGTTTGCGGAACTCATGATTACGCCGATAATGAAAATGAGCAACGAAGAATGGGATCGGGTCATGCTGGTAAATGCCCGCGGCTCTTTTCAAGGTATCAAAGCGGCTGTGCCGAGCATGATAAAAAATGGCCGCGGCAAGATCATCAATATCAGCTCCGGCACCTTTTACTATGGCGGGCCTGGATTTGCCAATTATGTCAGCTCCAAAGGCGCGATACTCGGTCTAACCCGATCGGCGGCCCGGGAACTCGCGGACAAAAATATCTTCGTTAATTGTCTCGTTCCCGGCTTTACCGAAAGCGAAGGCGTTCAAAATCACCCTCAGCTAGATATTGCCCGTGCCCCAACCGTGCAAAGTCGCATGATAAAACGTGATATGATGCCCGAAGATTTAATTGGCGCCCTCTTGTTTTATGCGACTGAGGATAGTGATTTTTTGACCGGTCAATCAATGAATGTTGATGGCGGAAAATACTGCCAATAAATAGTAAGAAGTAACAAGCTAGTGTGAGGCAATTACGATGCTCGAACTTTATCATCACGGCTCATCGGTCTGTGCGGCGAAAGTACGCATGTACATGCATGAGAAAAATTTGGATTGGGAAGGTCATTACATTGATATTCTCAAAGGGGATCAGTTTGATCCTGAATATCGGAAACTCAATCCAAAAGCTGTTGTTCCGACGCTGGTGCATGACGGTGAAGTCATTTGCGATTCCACTGTGATCTGCGAATATTTGGAGGACGCCTTCATAGATATTCGCATACGACCAAAGGATGCGCTAGAGCATGCCCGCGTTCTCTATTGGACTAAGGCGGTTGATGAGGCTTTGCACCCAGCTTGCGGTTTTGTCACCTTTCTCGCCTCTCATCGTCATATTGTTTTAAAATTGGGACCTGAGAAAGTTGAGGCGTTCTTGCAATCTACTCCTGAAATGTCAGTGACGGCTGATTGGCATGAAACGAAGAAATCTATCGTGCGGCATGGCTTGGATGCAGCCGGTGCTGAAGCGAAAATAAAACTCTATGATCATTATCTTCAGAAGATGGAGGAAGTCTTGGCTGGCAATGATTGGCTGGCTGGAGAGAATTTTACTTTCGCCGATATCGCCATGACCCCTTATGTAAATCGTCTTAAAATGTTGTCTATGTCGGGCATGTGGACCGGCGGACGCCTGCCAAAGGTGGAAGCATGGTTTGATCGCATCCAGGCCCGCCCAAGTTTTAAGCCAGCCCTGGATGACTGGCTTCCGGAACACCTGGCCAATGACATGCAAACCTTTGGCGCTCAAAGCTGGCCGGACTTTGCCCGGATACTTGATATAAAACCTTAATCAGAACCGGAATAAAAATGCCGCAAGGACCAAATATACTTGGCGCAAGTGATCGCCCGCTTTCGTTTGAAGTCGCTAATCCTGAACAAGTTGGGATTTCACCGCCTGACAATCGCATGGGTGATTCTTTGCGAACCTGGGTGCGATCACTCTCGGTGTTTCAAAAAGAAGCGCTTGTTGCATCAAGCCAAACGGGATTGGTATGGCGCTTGTCGAGCGACGAAGGCCCCTATCTTGATGGTCATGACGAAGCTTCCTGCCCACTCTCTTTTTTGACAGTTGGCATGATAGCTTCTTATATGAACGAGATAACCGCTTTAGCTGACCAGCAAGACGTCGCCATTCACAAACTGCGCCTCGTGCAAGATAACTATTATACGATGGAAGGCTCGATGCGAAAGCGTACCATGGTTGGCGGTGCTTTACCGGTAGAACTTATCGTCGAAATTGACTGCGATCTTGAAGACGATGCGCTAAATGCTTTTTTGTTAAATGCTGTTTCTGCGTCGCCGATAAATGGCCTCATGCGGGGTAAGCTGGACAGTTTATTTGCGCTGTCAAAAAATGGGCAGGAACTGGATCTCGGCAAGGCAAAGCGTATTGCCGGTGAGCTGTATCCTGATCCAGGCGATCAATTTGATCTATGTGAAATTAAGGCTTCAACGCTCAACGAACCGCTGGTGGAATCGCAGGGTATAACACCGAAGAAAGAAGTCTCGGGTGGCACGTCGACGGCGGGTTCGAGTTTGGCTGATGAGCAGGGCCGGACGCTTAATATTGGCGGCGTATGCACCCTCCGCGAAGATGGCATCAAGGAAATTACCCAACTGCAATATAGCCCGCACGGCACGTCGTTTAAGCTCTTATCGGAAGAGGCCCCGATCAATGGTGGACAAGGTCGCGCGCCAGATGCAAATACGTACATGTCAGCTGGCGTCGCTTTTTGTTTTATGACCCAGTTCGGTCGCTTCGTGAAAATGCTCGATCTCGACCTCGCAGAATATAAAGTTGTCCAAGACAGCCATTTCTCACTCGGCGGGGCATCTAGCGGCACGGGAGAAGCTGGCAAAGCCGACCCGCTAGAAACGCATGTTTATCTAAAAACATCCGAAACCGACGACGTCGCACGAGAGATGCTCGATATCAGTGAGCAAACATGTTTCCTGCACGCCTTCTGCCGCACAAATATGAAAACGAAGCTGAAAATCAAGCGCACATGAGGATTGCGATCGATGTCCGTTCTGGGTCAAAAACGGCCGGAATCAGCATACGACAATTTCGTCCGCTTTCGGGGGTGGAGCGGACATGGTATTCGTTGACAACCTGGGTGTTGTTTCATGAATTATATTAAGTCCTAGATTTCTGCCATTTAGCCGTAGTTCGGTAAAGGTGGCATCGAGCCCCCGCAACCAACTATAGATAACTTGCTAATCTGACAACTTCGACCCTTACGAAGTCCAAATTAAAATATTTCAATCTGGTTTTACAAAATGGATATTGATGACTGGAAGGTCGTCCTCATCTGTATTGTCGTCAGCTTTCACCGAGCGTGTCATGTCTAGCATCAATTTCTGAGAGCGGTGATCTCCTTTTACCGCATTTACACCGATCGACCGGACGACCCCCTGTACTAAAGGCATGTGGACGGGACCGTTCTCACCATTCACTTTAATCATCCGATAAACCTCATCGGTAATAATTTTCTCAAGCCGACTCGTTGAGAATTTGTTTTTGGCCCCTTTGGGTCGCCCAAGGGGATTACCCGATTGCCCTTTAGTAAATTGCGTAACTTCCGGCGGCTTGCCATAACCAATATCGTATTTATCTGTCGGCACGAGTTTCTTCTTGCTCATTGGTTGGCCTCCCTTGGAGCAATCGTTACCGCGGTAACAGCATCCTCAATCTTCACCGCTTCGTCATGGGAAAATGCCTCCCACCTAGCGATAATCCGGTCGCAATAAATTGGGTCCAACTCACATAGATAACCCCGCCGCCCAGTTTTATGGGCTGCAATCAGGGTGGAACCTGATCCGCCAAAGAGGTCCAAGACAATATCACCGCGGCCAGAAACATCCTTGATGGCATCGGCAATCATCTGAACTGGCTTGACGGTGGGATGAAGCGCAAGCTCCTCCATACGCCCTGCCCGCATGGTATTAACACCTTTGTACTCCCAGACATTAGTGCGATAGCGACCATGTTGTCCGAGCTCAAAGGTATTGATGTGAGGCGCAGTACCTTTCTTGAATGCAAAGACC
>JABIHH010000002.1 GCA_018649725.1 Rhodospirillaceae bacterium
CGCGAATATTGGGATGATCAATGGATTCAAACCCTCAAACATCCTCTCGCCGTCGCTGGCGTCGAGCCCTATGCCACCCGCCTAAAAGCAAAGCCGGATGAGCTCGTCAGCATGTTTGAACCCAATGAAATCAGCATCATTGTCGCTGGTGGTGAGACCCAAGGTGCCTGGAAAATGATCGCCGGTGATTATCGTCTAGGCGCCACGATATCAATTGATGATTGGCGCTGAGCGTAAAGTAAACCGATTCACTTGACCAACTAGTGTCAGCTTTTGGCTCATAGCAGACTCTTTGACCCTATATAATTAGTGCCCGCTTTCGGAGGTGAAGTGGACTCTTTTTACAGGTGACTTTAATGTCGGCTGTTAGTCAAAAGCGGACATCACATAAAGCTCGATTTGTATTTTTATTGTAATAATGAGAGCTAACAATTACATATAGGGTTATGAAAGAACTAGAGTTCAATTTTTCTAAATCTGCTTTCACGCCCTCGATTTCTGCGGACGAGTTTTTTTCCATTCAAAGTGTTGGGGCCGAATACAATCAGTTGGTTTTATTGATGGGCTATTGGAATGATCTACGTGGAGATTATTTTGCGCCCAATTATGCTGATTTTGAAATTAGCAGCCTTGACTACGAAATAATTCCTAATAGCGCAGTAGTTGATGTGTTACCGAATGAAGATGACTTTATTTACCGATTTTTGGGAACCGGTTTTGTCGATATGTCAAAACTTGAGATGACCGGCAAGAATGTAAAAGGGCTATTACCAAAAGAATTATCAGTTGCTGCATATGATGCCTATAAGGCCGTTTTGGAATTACGCGCCCCTACCATATCTTTGGGTGCTACGGGCTAAGCCAATCGTTTTGCAAGTTCGTCGCTCAGAGGTATCTAACTTTTGACGAACATAAATTACCGCCTGACGCAGATCGGCAATCGTCAGGCTCTGGGTTTTAAATAATCGAGACTTTCTTTGAGGATCAATTTATCCAGCTCAAGCTCCGCCACGATACGCTTCAGTCGCTCATTCTCTTTCTCCAACGACTTAAACTCATGGAGCTTTGATTTACCCATTCCACCATAGCGCTTACGCCATTTGTAATAGGTCGCATCACTGATGCCAGCTGTCCGGATCGCCATCTCAACCGCACTACCACCCGCTAAATCTAATTCTATCTGGCGCAATATTCCCAATATATCTTCTTCTGAAAAGCGCTTCCTCGTCATTATTATCTCCCCAAATAACTAAAATATTCATACCACAAGTGGCTCAGTTATAGGGGGGCAGGACAAGTTGCCGTAGCCTTTGCCGTTCCACATCGTGGCCCAGACTTCTTTGCTTTCGGTTTGCCACAGCTCTATTTCTGAAATGGTATTCAATACCAAATCTACTTTAGAAATTCTGCTCTTTTTTTCCGGAGATTTTGTATTTTTCATAACATTGCGGGTAGCTTTCTTGGACGCCGCGTTGCGATCGTTAGATTCTGGCATTTTGCATAACCTTTTCATGAAAAAGCCGCCTGAATTAGATCTGGGGCTAGAAGCCCGAAGATCTTCATCGGCGGTTATAGTGAGTTGGGATTTGGAGTGTTTAGAAGACAGGCGCCGCCAAGCACTTCAGGCACACTGTGCCCAAATCGTGTCAGCTCAAATCTGTCTTATTCGGTTTTAAACGGTTTTATTAGGGTTAGCTTAGCGACAGAACCCAATTAACCTATTGATTTATAACATTTTTATTATCGTTTATAGCCAATGGCATTGTAGAGGTCGTCGGTTCGATTCCGTCTGGCTCCACCATTTTAACCCAGTAACTTATTGTCGTTATTGGGTTTTTCTTTGCTCGAAGTTAAGAAAAGCTAACAAGTTCAGTTGGTTTAAGACGCCTGATCCAGCATTTCAAATTTAGGATTGTGAGCGGCGTAAATATTTAGCCCCAGCCAGCGGGCAAAGTTTTGGGTGTAAATTTGATCGCCAACGACGATGACATCTTCCCTATCGATGGCGGTCTGTAAATTTTGGCTGCCCATCCAAATTTCAGTAAAAGCCATCAAGGTCGACGTTACATAGACATCAATTTCACCCTCGGGCACGCCGTCACAGACCTCCGATTTACCGTTATGAGTTTTAATGAACCAATGGGGATTTTGATCCAAATCGGTAAATTTGAAACGAATAACCGTATCGCCGGAGGGCAGTTCTGATCCGTCGATGGTAAAGCTGATATCGCGCACCAGACGTTCTGCGTTAAGTTCATTGTCGGAAAGTGAATCAAAGACAAAGCCGACCCCCCATTTCCCCATTTCCTGGATGATCGGTAACATTGCTTTTCCGCCCGGCGTCAAAATATATTCAAAACCTTTTTGTTGATTGATTTTACGGCGATAAAGAATGTCATTTTCCTCAAGCGATTTTAAACGCTTGTTCAGCAATGTCGGAGATAGGCTTGGCATAAATTTTCTAAAATCATTAAATCTTGTCACGCCAAAATGCATTTCGCGAATGATCTGAATTGTCCAACGTTCGCCGAGAATTGAAGCGGTTTTTGATATCGGACAAAATTCTTCATAATCGTACATTTGTTGAGTTCCTTAAAAATAATATCTTAAATCAACGCCTTGTTCTGTAATTCACCACAACCGGCTAACTACGGAATACATACCTCGTTAGTACAGTTTCTACACTTCAGGATAAGAAAGCTAACATCTAGGGTCAACTCCACGCGCACAATAATGGAGCGCTTCATAACAAGGAGTTGAAGAAATGTCTGATGTTAAAAAAATTGTAATTGTATTAACTCGCGGTTTAGATGATGAGCGTTCGTCTGTGGCGTGGAGTATCGCCAATGGCGCGCTTGCCAGTGATTTAGAAGTCACGATGTTTTTGGTAAGTGCCGGTGCCGATTGGGTTCGCAAAGGGGCGGCTGACAACGCTCATTTGAACCCCCATGATCCGCCGATGAAGGAAATGATCCAGAATGTCGTCGATGCCGGCAGCAAGATCATGGTGTGTCCGCCCTGTGGTATGGTGCGCGGCTATACGGAAGAGGACCTCATTGATGGCGTTGTTTTTGCAGGCTCCGTTGCGATGCTGGCCGTTGTCAAAGAAGGGGCAGCAACGTTGAGTTTTTAATCTCAATCGAATGCGGGTCGGGCTTTAAGCTCGGCCCGCCATTCTTCTTCCATATTTAACTATGCCAAAATTAGCTCGCCTCAAAAAACCTATCGCTCGATCGAGAGCCATAAGTGCCAATTGAATTCACAAAATCAATACTCTATGGTATGGTGTGTGCAACCATGATGGATTGAGACACGTATTAACGGCACTCATATGGATAAACCGACAAACAGCCTGACCCGAGAAGCTTGGATTGATTTTGCTCTCCAAAAGCTTACCGATGAAGGTATAGACAAAGTCAGTGTCGCGGCTCTGGCGCGCGATCTGAATGTCACTAAGGGCAGTTTTTATTGGCATTTCAAAGATCGCGAAGATCTCCTCCAAGCCATCTTGGATCGTTGGGAGAGGACGGGATCTGACGTCGTCTTCAGAGAAGTCGACCGCGTCGGCGGGGATGGAGAAAGACGCCTAAAACATATGTCCGACATCATTTTTAGACGGTACGGCGACCAATTAAATCTCGAGTTGGCGCTGCGGGATTGGGGTCGTAAAGACCCGAAAATTCTGGAAACTATTGCCCGGGAAGATGAGCGGCGGATGGATTATATGCGAGGGTTATTCGCTGACATCTATGATGATCCCAAAATTGCCGAAGCTAAGGCCTGGTTGTTGTTTTCTCTTTACGTTGGGGAAATCATTATCGCCGCGCCTATTAAGGAACAAAATCGGGAAGAGTTGTTGTGGACTTGCCTCAATACCTTGTTTGAAGGTCGGGCTGGCAATTCTTGACTCATTTTATTGACTTACTACCATACTGATAGGTATGGTGATTGAAAATGAAATCAGAGAGGAATAATGGTCGCGCCCCTTACATCAGACAGTGTCATACAAATCGCCAAGGACTGTGGTGCTGATCTGGCCGGCATAGCGGGCGCGGCGACGTTAAACGCTTTTCCGCCCGATCCCCGCTGGCCGCAAACGCCTGAACGCATGTCACCCGATGCTAAAAGCGTCATCGTTTTGGTGCTGCGCGTGCCGGTCGCGAGTTTTCGCACCCGCGAGCCGGAACCCTATCAAATGATGAACATGATGATTAACCGCCGGCTCGACAAAATTGCCCGGCGTGTTTCGGAGCAGTTGGAAAAACGCGGGTATTTTGGCCTTGTCATGAACAACAATTCAACCGATTGGGAATTGAAATCCGGTACCTATGGTCACCTTAGTTTGCGCCATCTCGCGGTCGAAGCGGGACTGGGCACATTGGGGCTCGGCGTCAACTTCATGTGTGTTGAATATGGCCCCCGGGTGAACCTCGCGGTTGTTGTCACCGATGCCGAGCTGGAGCCGGGAGAGCCGATGATCGAGCAGTTGTGTGTTGGCGAAGGATGCTCTCGTTGTCTTTATGCCTGCCCAACCGATTCCGTATTGCACTTTCATATTGATAAGCGGCAATGCTCCATCGAAGCGCAAACCACGGGATTTTACGGTGCGGCTGATCTCTTTCATAAATTTGTTGAAGCGGATGAGGGAACCCGAGAGAAAATTTTGAACTCGAAAGACCATCTGCATTACTGGCAAGGTCTGACCCGCGTTTGGGGCTGTTTTGGCACTTGTCCACGGTGCACGGCTGTTTGCCCGGTTGGCGATGACTATCACGAATTCCTGGCCGAGCCGCAAAAAGAAATCCCTGAGACCACACCAGAGCGCATTGCCAAAGGCCAAGCCTATAAAGCGGCCCGGAAACAAGGTGATGAGGTGCCGGGTTTAAGCGATTGGAATGTTCGCTGGGTTGGCCCCGGCGGCTATACCGGCAAGGCCGCCAAGGCGCAGCGCAAAAAATACAAAGCGGAACAATCAACATGAACGAGCTGATCCCGACGACACTGACATCTGAAGTCCTCAAGGAGAAAGCCAGATCGCTTGGCGCTGATTTGGTCGGCATAGCCGATGGCGCGCTGATGGATCAGTTTCCGCCCGATCCTGATAACCCGCGCACGCCGTCACATATCACAGAGATCGATGGCGCCCGGGTCATTGTGCTGGCCAAACGCATCAGCTTTGCGACTTCACGTCTGCCTAAATGGAATGATCAACATAAATTCTATGGCGATGAGCTGCTGATTTCAGCGCTGGAAGAACTGGCACTCGATCTCGTCTTTTGGATGGAAGACAATGGCGCGCCGGCATTGTTGGTGCCCTATCACCATGTCGACCCGCTTAAATTCACCAAAGGACAGGATGCACAGGCGACGCACCCGTTATCTGCGGAACATGCGGCAGTCGAGGCGGGGCTTGGCACGCTTGGCTTGAATCACCAACTGATCACGCCGGAATATGGCCCACGGGTTATTCTCGGCATCGTCATGACCTCGGCTGATATTGAACCCGATAAGAAAATGGCTGACGCGTTATGTCTCGGGCCGGAATGTGGCCGCTGCCTTTCGGCTTGCCCGGCTGATGCAGTGCAGCATTGGGACCGAGATTGGGTGGCCTGTGATAAATATCGCTCCCCTTTTGGCTTTGAATTTATGTCGGACTATCTTACCAGTGTCCTAAAAGAGCCGGATCAAGCCGCTCAGATTGGCATGTTGCGCGGCATGGAATCCTCCGAGATTTTTCAAGCCATGCTCAGAGGAAGCGGTATCATTACCGGCTGCCGGCGCTGCGCTGACGTTTGTCCGGTCGGCGGCGATTACGAAGATCTCTTGAAAAAATGGGTTGATGAAATCCCAGAGGTGACGCCGGAAAAACTTAACCGCCTTAAAGAGATGGTTGCGGCGGCAACGCTGCCAGAAGCTTATGAACAACAAAGCCGTTGGATTGGTAATCTAGATGCGAAAATATAGAAGGGAAGAACAATATGGCTGATAATATTCCAAAGAGAGCTCCAGAGCTACAACGCCCTGAATTTGACTCGATGGTTCACATGCTTGCTCATGCGGCAAAAGAACATCCCGACCATACAGCTGTTATTAGCGGCGAAAATGAAATTACTTTTGCTGACTACTATGCCTGCGTCGCCGGATTGGCAGAAAATTTAATTGCGATGGGTGCCAAGGGTGAGCGGGTCATTGTCTTGAAAGCCAATTCAATTGAGACCGCTGTTGCCGCAAATGCTGTTTGGGCTGCCGGGGCTCAAGTTGTCATGTTCAATCCACTTTACACCGAGAACGAACTTCGTCCTCTGGTCGAAGATGTTTCACCAAAGGTCATCCTCTGCGATTCCGTGCATGTGGAAGTTCTAGCGCCTTTGGCAGAGGCGAATGGTGTCACGCATTTCTATACCTTCGAGGACGAACGCGTTGCCATCGATCAATGGCGCGGCAAACGGGAGTTAAGACTTCCAGAACCATTTCCAAAAAGTACCGACCTTGCATTATTGGCCTATACCGGTGGCACAACTGGCTTACCAAAAGGAGCCATCCACACACATGCAATGATGCTGGCAATGGCAAAATCGATGGATGGATTATACAGCACATCCATTGCCGGTGACATTTGGCTCAACGTCGCGCCGGTATCTCATATTTGGGGGTGGTGCGTTTCCTTGGTTGCGCCGATGTATGGCTGCAACACCATCGTTTTAGTGCCCAAGTTTATACCTGATGTGGTTATCTCTGAGATTGCGCGGACCAAAGCGACTGTTTTTGCTGGTGGGCCTTCGGTTATCTACAATGCATTGTTGGCTGTTCCGACATTAAGGGAAACTGATCTCAGCCAACTGCGCCTTTGCCTGGGCGGCGGATCAGCCTTTGCCGACGCAACGATTGCAGCTTGGCAAGATGCCACGGACAACACGGTGCATGAATTGTGGGGAATGTCAGAGGCTGCACCCCTTAGCGGTAATCCCAGTGACCGACCCAACAAAATCGGGTCTGTCGGACTACCTTGTGTAGCGACTGATGTCGAGGCAGTCGATCCCGAAACGGGTGTCGATGTCATGCCAGTAGATGAAGCCGGAGAACTTCGTGTTCGCGGCCCTCAAATGATCACCAGCTATTGGAACAGGCCAGACGAAACGGCAAGCGCCATCCGGGATGGTTGGCTCTATACCGGTGATATAGGCTCGATTGATGAACTGGGCCGAATAACTATTGTTGATCGCAAGAAGGATATGGTCAATGTCGGCGGCTACAACGTCTTTCCCCGCGAGATTGATGAAGTGCTTTTCGCCCACCCAGAAATTCAAGAAGCCGCCGCGATCGGTGTGCCGGATTCCCATCGCGGCGAGGCGGTCCAGGCTTACGTTGTGAAAACGGAAGGAGCGACAGTTTCAGCGGAAGAGATTATCGACTATTGCAAAGAAAGTCTAGCCAAGTTCAAAGTGCCGACCGAGGTGCATATTGTCGACTCGCTCCCCAAAACGCCGGCGGCGAAAATCGACAAAATGGCCTTGCGAAAATCATTTGAAGGAAATTGATTAAGAAAGCAATTTTGAAAATCAATGCCCGCTTTAGGCGGTCTCTATTGACCGACGCCGTACTTTATCCCAGGCGTTAGTTCGGGCGTTAGAGCTTCTCCCTGAAATCGCGCCACGCAGCGGTGCCGGCATCGTGACCGTCGCCGAAATAACTGTCTAAAAAGTCGAGAATCTCATCCACTTCGTTTTCATCCGCCAAAGTAAAAAAGGTCGAGACCTCGCCGCTGTGAGCGAAGGATTCTTTTATTTCGCTTAAAGCCCATTCCAAACCCAGCATCTCTTCCTCATCGTCATCAAGCTTTTCCAGATTGGTGACTTGATTTTTCTCGAGGGTTATTTCGTATCGCGCCAAAACACTTCTCCGTCGTTATAAAATGGCCAGAAAGTCTATTTGCTCGCCGGGTTATTCACTGGTCGAATAATATTCCGCATCGTCCGGTATGGCCCATTCGGTGGACATCGCTTTCAGCATGGCGTCGGAATATTCTTCGTCAAGCTTGACCACTGGATCATGTGACACTTCGATCGTACCATTGGATTTCCCGAGGACAATATTTTTGAGCCAATTTTGGTCATCTTGATCGGGGTGTTCAATCCGATAAGAGCCGCCGAAATATCCGCCTCGGCTTTCCCGGCGTTCCATAGAGGCCGTGCCGAGTAAGCGGCAGAGCGTCACTTGGCCTTCAGCTTCGATGGCTTGGCGGATCTTGTTCGCAACTTGTTTGTCATCGTCTCCCTCAGCCGAAATAGCGCCGATCATATCTTTTTCGATCTCGCTAAGCTCAGCGAACACTTTATTTATGCCTGCTTCCGAGCGCGCAACATTTAGATTCTCCCCGGCGATTTGACGAATACAATCCAGAATATCTGCCGGATCCACGCCGTCATTTTGCGCGGTCCAAGTTGATAATTTGTTTTTCACAGCACCGATATCAGCGGTTTTAATTTCCGTGTGGTTACCTAATTTGCCGACATAATTGACCGCTTCAAGCCCGCTTAGGGCACCAAATACCAAGCAGTCTGAAAGCGCCGAGCCGCCAAACCGACTGGCGCCGTGAGAACCGCCAGTCGCTTCGCCGGCTGCAAAGAAGCCCGGTACATTGGTCTCGCCTTTTTCATTAATTTTAATGCCGCCGACCAGATCGTGCGGATAGCAAATAAGCTCAATTGGATCATCAACCAAATCGACCTTACCGCGCTCAGCAAGTTCCCACATCCGGCCGTATTTCGGATGGTCTTTAAACTTATCGTCGACTTCTGAGATGTCAAAAAGGATACCGCCATTCGGCCCACCGCCGCCTTTGAGGATTTCCTCACCGATGCGGCGGGTCAGTTCTTCCATGGTTAATTTGGTGGCACCCGTTTCGGGGTAGATCTCATAGAGAAATTCTTCGCCTTTGTTGTTGAGCAGCTTGGCCCCGGCTTCATTGATCAAACCATTTATAAAGCCGGCAAAGATAAACTTCACCTGGAGTGCTTTGGGATGAACCGGGGTTGGCAGATAATGGCCAAATTCCATGCCCAGCATTTCAGCACCGGCATCAAAAGCAATGGCATAACCTTCGCCCGTAGCCGCCCCGACATTGTCGCCGACCGGATACATCGCACCATAGCCGCCGGTGGTCA
The DNA here is from genome assembly GCA_018649725.1 of Rhodospirillaceae bacterium. Classification (GTDB taxonomy): domain Bacteria; phylum Pseudomonadota; class Alphaproteobacteria; order Rhodospirillales; family UBA2165; genus TMED23. The sequence goes on from JABIHH010000002.1 coordinate 9,165, forward strand.
TGATCACGGCTTTCGCCTGTATAATATAAAGCTCGCCCGAGCGATAATTTAAACCCCAGGCACCGGTCACCGTATCGCCGTCTTTGAAGATGCCGCCGATAATCGTGTGGCTGAGCACATCCAGTTCAAGGTCTTTGCTTTTTTCAGATAGGCACTTCATGAGGTATTTGCCGGTGGCCCAATGATGATGGACCATGCGGGGGTAGGTGTGACCTTCCCAAGGGCGTTGGTGGTATTTTTCGTCATCGCGGATGAGATCAAGTCCCCAACTTCGCATTTCCTCCGTCAGATCACAGATCGTCGTCGTCCACGTGCGCACCATTTTTTCATTGCACAGGCCAATCCCGTTGCGCACGACATCGCCAAAATGAATTTCAGGATTGTCACGGCTATCTGAGTGACCAAATGCGGCACCATAGCCAGCTAAGGCTTTGGTCGAATTGCCTGACGGGTACGGTCCTTTAGTCGCGACCAGGACATTGGCACCTGAAAGCTTGGCTTTGATTGCCGCCATCGCTCCGGCTGAGCCGGAACCGACAACTAAGATATCGCATGACCTAACATTTGGTGTGAAAGTCATTTCAATTCATTACCCCTTATCCCCATTTGAGAAGAAACTATATTAGGTCAAATGACCTAAAGACAAGTGTGGAAAGCGCTCTCTGACGGTGAAGGGCTGTCAGTTCTTTGCCTATCTGATCGTAGTGGCTCTGGCCGTGTGGCTGATTGCTTAAATGACCGGCTAGTCAGCGAGTGGGTTAACACCGTCTGCCGGCAGCATTTCGAAGGTATTTAAAACCATCGCAACATTTGAGTAATAGCCGAGAATAGCGACGAGATCGACGACGGTGGGCTCGCTGAGCTCTTCAACTGCGGCACTGTAAGTTTCATCTGAGACTTTTTTATTCTGCAAAAGTTCGGTGCTGAATTTGTAGATCACTTCTTCATCTTTATTTTTAAAGCTCGGCGTTTCGCGCTGGGCGATGGCGTCAATGAGATCAGGATCGGTGCCAGCTTCCAAGGCGATGGGTTTATGTGCGTTCCACTCGATTTGCACCGTCCATTCCCGCGCCAATATCAAAATGGCGAGCTCGGATAATCTAGGCGGCAGAGAGGTTTCATAGCGACAATAGGCGCCAAGCTTTTGGCTGCGATCAGCAAGATCCGCGTTGCGAAGCCAGGGGATAAAAGGGCCAACGACCTTGCCTCTGGAGGCAATGATGTCATCGGCAATCTTTTTTTGTTCCGGCGACATTGTGTCGTAATCGAGTGTTTCTATACGAGACATTTTTTAACCCTTTATTTTACTTAGTTTAAATTCATTCCGAGTGCCCTGGGCAGCCACAAGGAAATAACGGGGAACCATATGAGGATATTTATACGCACAATATCGGCATAGAAAAACGGAAAGATGCCGGAGAAGATTGTTTTGAGCGGGATGTTATCGGCAACGCCAAAAATAACAAAAACATTCATGCCGATCGGCGGCGTAATGAGACCGATTTCCATCACCATGACCAGGATCACGCCCCACCAATAAGCGTCATATCCCATGCCGATGATCAGCGGGAAAACAAAGGGCAGGGTGATCAGCATGGCAGCGATGGAATCGAAAATACTGCCGAGGATCAAATAGACAATCACCACCGCATAGACGACGAAAATCGGCGACAGCTCCAAAGCTTGAATGTTTTCGACTAAAAAGACCGGCATTTTCGAGGCCGAAATAAAGAAGGAGAAAATTGATGCGCCGGTCACCATGACATAAAGCATGGAAGAGGCGGCCGCGGTTTCTTTTAAGACCTGACCTAAGGTTGCCCAATTCATTTTGCCGCGTGCGACGGTAAACAAAAAGGAGAGGCCTGCGCCCAAGGCCGCCGCTTCGACAACGGTAAAGACACCGCCATAGATGCCGCCGATGACGGCACCGAGTAAGAACATCACGCCCCAGCTTTTCCGTAAAACCTGCCAGCGTTCCAGCCAAGAGGTTTTTTCACCCGCCGGGCCGATCTCGGGGTTTCTAGCTACCTGTATCCAAATTGCCAGGAAATGTCCAAGCAGCGCCAACAAGGCTGGAACGAGGGCGGCGACAAACAATGTAATAATGAATTTTTCGGTGATGAAAGCATAAATCACCATGATCACAGAAGGCGGGATCAACATGCCAAGCGTGCCGCCTGCCGCCACGCTACCGCTCGCCAATCTTGGCGAATAACCGCGCGAAATCATTTCTGGCAAAGCGACCCGGCCCATCGTTGCAGCGGTGGCGACGGAAGATCCACAGACCGCGCCAAAGCCGGCGCAGCCGCCAATCGTTGCATAAGCCAGCCCGCCTTTACGGTGCCCGATAAAAGCGTAGGCGAGGCGGTAGATATCAGCCGAAAGGCCACTGACACCGGCGAAACTTCCCATCAGCAGAAACAACGGAACGACGGCTAATTCGGGGCTGGAAATTACGCCCGATAGCTCGGTCGCAAAAATGGAAACCGCCGGCTTCCAATGTGCCTGCAAAACACCGAAACCGATCGCACCCGCCGCTGCCATCGCGACGCCGATTGGCACATGTAATAAAATGAGGGCGAACATCCCAATGATGCCCAGGACAGATATTAGCACCGGATCCATTATTCTTTAACTCCGGATCGGCCCGTGAGCAGGGACAAAAGTAAAATCGCCTGCACGGGGATACAGAGCAATAAAAGAAATGTCGCGATACCCCACCACGGTGCTACCGGCCAGGCCAGAACCCAGGTCACTTCATTGGTTACAAAAAATTCTTCGGTCAGGACGACGAACTGCCAGCCGACGATAACGAAGAATAAAAAAGTCATAAATCCGCCAAAGGCATCCAAGGCGTTTGAGACCTTTGGCCCGAGCCAGGTGCCGACAAAACGAATGGTGATGTGAGAATTATCGATCAGGGCGGTTGGGAAAAAAGATGCCATGATGATAGCGTAGATCAAATGCAGCACTTCGTTCAGGCCCTCGATGGGCGCTGAAAAAAGCCAGCGCAGCAACACATCGGCGATGATCACCAAGGTGACGGTGATCAGCCCGATGAGACCTACAACAGCAATAGAACGGCTGATAACCGTACTACGCTGTTCTAGGTATTTTAGCTTAAAGGACACGACTTATTTTAAGTGTTCAGAGTGTTATTGCTACTTCTTTGCTCTGACTTCGGCCAAAATGGCTCTTGCATCAGCCAGCATTTGAGCGCCATTTGGGGTTGATTTCAACCAGCCCGCAATAACGCTTTTGCGCATTTTAGCGAGGGTTGCGACATCGGCACCACTTGGATCAATGACTGTGTGCTTGAGGCTTTTCTCAGCCATTTTTCGGAACATACCGTTGAGCTTCAGGTGCATACCACCGAATTTACGGGCCAGTTTTTCACCGCCATGTTTGGTGAAGGCTTTTTTGGCATCGCCGGGCAGACCATCGAAATTTTTCTTATCCATGACCAGGACGGCGTAATTGGCGCCAAGTACCGCTTCATAGTGATGTGACGTCACATCCATGATGCGGAACGCTTTGGCGGCAAACCATTCGAAAGAAGCAGCGTCGAGAATGCCTCGGCTTAGACTTTCGGCAGCTGACGTGATCGGAATACCGATCGGCACACCGCCCAGCGCTTTGATGGTTGCGCTATGGATCGGACCACCGGCTCTGATTTTTTTGCCTTTGAGATCAGCCAATGACTTCACCGGCTTTGGTGAGTGGATCAGATATTGTGATACACCGCCGAACATCAGAGGATGTATGCTCTCAAAACCTTTAAGTTTACCGCGAGCATACATCCGCCAAATCGTGGTTGAGGCTTCCATAGCATCGTTGAACAGACCAGGGAGCTCAAATAAACCGCGATCGGCAAAACGGCCAGGTGAATAAGCCGGGATTGCCCAGGTGATGTCGACGACGCCATCGGCCACTAATTTAAATTGCTGGCGAGGATTACGGCCGAGCGAGCCGCCGGGAAAGGAATCTACTCTAACTGTTCCTTTTGAGTCGGCTGTCACTTGATCCAGATAGGGTTTAAAAATCTTGGCAAAACCAGGCTCTTTGGCCGGCGGAAAAAAATTAAACTTGAGGGCTTTCTGGGCGAAGGCCGATTGAGTTGGCAGCACGACCATTAGACAGGCAGCAGCACCAAGTAACAATTGTAGCTTTTTCATGTTAGATCCTTTTTGAGTAGATGTCCCTGAAACTTGTAATTCCCACTAGCGGGGAAATTTATTATAATGTAATAAGTTACAAATAACGTAATTTAATTTACTTTGTCAAGTTGATCTATCGACGAATCGCTTTATTGTGCTGCTAGAGTTTAGAAAAAAGAAAATTAGCTTATGAATAAAAAAATCAATAAAAAATCGGGTAGCAATGGGGGCGTTCAATCCGTTGAGATTGGCACAGGCGTCTTGCTTGCCGTCATGAGTGGCGGCGGTCCAATGAGTCTTAAATCTATCGCCGAGGCCACGTCGCTACCGCCTGCCAAGGCGCATCGTTATCTTGTCAGTTTGATCCGCTCCGGCCTGGTCGATCAGGATGCGGCAACGGGTAAATATGATTTGGGACCGATTGCGCTGCAAATCGGTTTGTCGGCGATTCTCAGGCTCAATGTGGTTCGCACCGCAGTTCCCATTGTCTCGGAACTTCGTGAAGATCTCGGCGAATCCATCATGCTCACTGTTTGGGGGGATCATGGCCCGACCATTGTGCATTGGGAAGAATCACTCATGCCGGTGACCGTAAATGCGCGCATCGGCTCGGTGCTTCCGATATTGGGAACAGCGACGGGGCACACCTATCTGACTTGGTTGCCGAAAGAGCAAACCCAGGAATTCGTTAAATCAGAAGTTAAACGCGGGGCGGATTTAACGGCCAAGGATATTGAAGGCTTGATCAAGCGGACAAAAAAGCACGGGCTCGGCTTTTTTGAAATTGAGGATATGCGCTCTCTGAGCTCTTTGGCGGCACCGATCTTCAACCTCGAAAATAAGTTGATCGCCGTCATCACTGCCTTTGGCTACAAAGGCTCCTTCGATAACACGCCGACCGGGGCAAATGCCAAGGTTCTAAAAAAAGCGGCGGGCCAAATATCTGCCAAAATGGGTTTTAGTGGTGATATGCCTTAGCCGGCGGCCATCCAATCCTGGATAGATTCTATTTGTCGGTCCAAATCTTCCTGTGATTTAACGATGCCATAAATATAGCGATCGGGCCGTACAATAATTGCCGCGCAATCTTGGTCATCGAAATAATCGATCATCAGTCCATCCACATCGGACACGTTCAGTGTTCCGCTCTCGCCCGTGCTGAGCGAAGCGCCGGATTTATTCATGCAAATGACTTGGCCGCTAATTTTTTGCCAGAAACTTTCTTGTGCGTCAGACAGGACCACCCCTTCTTTGGCAGGGTTTTGCACAATCCAAAAATTACTGCCGGCAATGTCATCGAGTAAACCTTCATCGCCATTCTCCTGCGTTACTTTGGGTTGGCGAGCCAATGTGCCAACACCACTAATGCCGGAGAAATCGAAGGATCCATGTTCGAGCGGCGGAATGAGGCCTTGGCGGAAAACATTTTGTGTGCCGTCTTTGAGTTCCTGTTCGAGGATCGTGTCTCGCTCAGCGGCTTTCTCGTGATCGAGCATACAAATCTCTTCACCCAATCCCTTGGTCCGCATCGTCGTGGTTTCAACATGCGGCTTTCGCTCGGTTGTGTAGCTATCCAAGATAGCATCTGAAATGCCATCGATTAAAATCGATTTGAGACGCCAGGATACTGCCGATGCATCGCGGATCCCTTGGCACATGCCTTGGCCGATGAAGGGAGGCGTTTGATGAGCGGCATCACCGGCAAGTAAAACCCGGCCTTTGCGCCAAGTCGCTGCGACCAGAGCGTGGAAGCGATAAGTGGCTGAGCGGCGAATTTCAAATTGTTCAGGCTTGCCAAATTCGGCGATGAGCTCATAGATGCGCGGCAATTGATCGATTTCTTCCGGCGTTTCGCCCGGCATCAACATAATTTCCCAGCGGCGATGGTTGTTGGGCCCGACAATAAAAGTCATCGGTCGGTCCGGGTTGCAGATCTGCTGGTTGACCTGCGGCAGCTCATCAATGTTGTCGGCATAGACGTCAACGACCAGCCACGGCTCGTCAAATCCGAGATCCTCAAAAATAATACCTAGAGCATTGCGGGTTGGGCTGCTGGCACCATCGCAGGCGACAACATATTTGGCGTTAAATTCTTTGACGGTGTTGGTATCTAAATCACGGACGCTGAGAGATACGTGATCGACGTGCTCTTCAAAGCTTTCCATCTCATGGCGGGTGAAAACGTCCACTGTTGCTTGACGTTCAACGCCGTCCCTAAGACCTTTTTCGAGACCAGGCTGGTCAAACGTAAAGTTAGGCTCCCAGCCAAAGGGGTGCGGCAGTGGCATTTGGTGAAACTCTCTGATCACCTGTCCTTTGGCACCAATATAATGTGTCGAGGCCATCGGCGCCGTTGCCGGCATTATATCATCGGTAACACCTGCTGCTTGAAATACGCGCATTGTCTCATGATCAAAACCAATCGCACGTGGCTGATCAAATATGTCGGCATCGCGTTCAATAACGACAGTTTTAATGCCTTCAAGTCCCAGAAGATTTGCTATTGTGGCGCCCGTTGGCCCATAGCCGATTATGGCGACGTCGAAAAGTTGATCCATAGTATTGGTCATTCCCTAAAGACTATTATAATTCGAGATTGTATTTTACATGTTTTATATTATGTAATATATTTCATAATATGTAATTAAAAATATGTGTCAATAACTGACATGAAAGCAATATACTCTACTAATATAAATTAGTAGAAAAAGGGAACAGTTAAAACAATGTCTATTTCTGATACCGTAAACCATCAGGTTATTCTTTCGTCGCGCCCGGTTGGCATCCCCCAGGCGGAACATTTCGAACTTTCCGAGGCGCCAATCCCGGAACCCAAAGATGGCGAATTCTTAGTTAGGAATAAATTTCTCTCGGTTGACCCTGCCATGCGGGGCTGGACAAATGCGGCGAAGAACTATTCTGAGCCGGTTGCCATTGGTGACGTTATGCGCGCCATTACGGCCGGTGAAGTGATCGCTAGCAAGCACCCGGATTACGCCGAAGGTGATTTGGTGGTTGGCACATTGGGCTGGCAGGAATACGGCATCGGCAATGGCAGCGAGATTCGTTTTAAAGTTCCGAAAATGGATGTCCCGCTGTCAGCATTTCTGGGGATTTTAGGCAGCAACGGCATCACCGCCTATTTTGGTCTGCTGACCCATGGCGAGCCAAAAGCGGGCGAGACTGTTGTTGTTTCAACGGCTGCCGGGGCGGTCGGTTCTGCGGTTGGCCAGATTGCAAAAATCAAAGGCTGCCGAACCGTTGGATTGACCGGCAGTGATGACAAAGTCGAGTTTTGCAAAAGTGAGTTCGGCTATGACGAAGCGATAAATTACAAGACAGCGGATTTGGATGCTGCTCTCAAAGCGGCCTGCCCGGATGGTGTTGATGTTTATTTCGATAATACATCGGGCAGTATTACCGATACGGTTTATAATAATCTGGCGATTGGTGCACGCTGCGTGGTGTGCGGCACGGCCTCTATCTCGGTCTGGGATCCCCTGCCGACCGGCCCCCGGGTGGAGCGGACCTTACTGGTTAAGCGCGCCCGTATCCAAGGCCTCTATGTGTTCGATTTTGAAGATCAATGGGGCGCCGCTCAGAAAGACCTTTGTCAGTGGTTTGAAGAGGGTAAGCTCAATTACCGTGAAGATATTTTAGATGGATTGGAACATGCTCCGGGCTCTATTCAACGTCTTTATGACGGTGAAAATCAGGGTAAATTGCTGATCGAAATTTAAAGGACATAAAGATGATTAAAGTTAAAGATGTTGCTTTCCCACGGTTTCGCGCACCAGATCTCGACAAGATGGAAAGTTACCTCGAGGATTTCGGTATGGTGCGGTCAGCTCGCACTGAAGACAAACTCTTTATGCGCGGTCTAGATGCCTCTCATCATATCCACGTCACCGAATTGGGCGAGTCGAAATTTATTGGCGCGGCGTATTGGGCCGATAGTTTGGAAGATTTGGAAAAGCTTGCTTCTTCCAATGATGCCAGTGACGTTGAAGATATCAATGAGCCCGGCGGCGGACAGCGCGTTTGCCTTACCGACCCCGATGGTTTTCAGATCGAAGTGGTCTATGGCATTGAAGAGATCGATCCACTCCCCGCGACAGAATCGACCGGCTACAATTGGGTAAACGACCGCCGCCGCTTAGGCGATCTCAAGCGGGTTGGCAAAGGCCCGTCGCCGGTAAAGCGCTTTGCTCATTACGTCATTGGCGTGACCGATTACGAAAAAACCCAAGCCTTTTATGCTGATCATTTAGGCCTCATTCCATCCGACACCATTCACGACAATGACGATGAGTCGCGAAACGTGATGACATTCAATCGTGTTGATCAGGGCGATGAATTTGTTGACCACCATACATTCGCGGCAATCGAGTGCTCGATCTTTGGCAGCGACGAGGCCATGTTCCATCATGTCGCTTTTGAAGTTGAAGATTTGGATACCTTAGTCGCGGGTCATGAGTATCTGATGAGCAAAGACTATGAGCACGCTTATGGTATTGGTCGCCACATACTGGGCAGTCAGATATTTGATTATTGGCAGGATCCATTTGGCTTCCGTCACGAACATTGGACCGATAGCGATTTGCTCAATGCAAGCTCGCCAACCGGGCATCATCCGGTATCAACGGCGCTCAGCGTGCAATGGGGCCCGACCATTCCGCGCAAAGTAGGATAGCCCCATGGTCTTTTTGAAAGACATGCCTGAAGCGGCGTATGAGCGCATTGTTAATCAGGAACTGCCTGAATATGGCGAGACGGATTGCGTTGCCGGGCCGCCTTTAGCTGAACGCCGGATCGCCATCATCACGACGGCCGGCTTGCATCGCCGGGAAGACACTGCGTTTAAAATGGGAGTTGGTGAATATCGCATCATTCCTGATGACACTGATATGAACGATCTCATTATGAGCCACATCTCGAATAATTTTGATCGCACTGGCTTTCAGCAAGATCTCAATATCGTGTTTCCGATTGAGCGGTTGAGAGAGTTGGACAAGGCGGATGAGATTGGCTCGGTGGCCGCCTATCATTATGCCTTCATGGGCGCGACGCCGCCGACCGATCAGGCAGCCGTGGCAAAAGACCTCGCCGGTCTGCTGAAAGGCGATAATGTTACCGGGGTCATCCTCGCCGGGGTCTGACCCCAATGTACGCGCGCCGTGGGCGGGCTGGCACACTATCTTGAAGCTGAAGGGATCCCGACGGCTCTCATTAGTTTAATCCGTGGACACACCGAGCGCATGAAGCCGCCTCGCGCCTTGTTCGTGCCGTTTCCGCTCGGCCGTCCGTTTGGTGCGCCCAACGCGCCGGATTTCCAGCGTAAGGTACTCAGCACAGTATTGGCGCTATTGGAGCGGCAGGACGGACCCATTTTAGAAGATTTCCCAGATAAAGCACCGGGCCCGCAAGAGCTTTCCGACGAAGAAATGGAAGGCTGGACTTGCCCGATTAATTTCTCCAGCTCGGTGGATGATCTAAGCGACACCGAGAAATTCTCCAAAGCAATTAAGCAGGAAATCGCCTTGCTGCGTCCCTGGTATGAGGAATCCGTTGCTAAACAAAATGGCCGCCGGCTGGATGGCTTAACCGAGTTCAGCACCGAAGAAATTGTTGATCACCTGGTGGCCTATGCCGAGGATCAGGACACCCCGTCCTTTCTTGAGGGTGAGAATATGGCCCGGGCTATCAAATTGACCTGCGATGATTTGAAGCATTTCTACTATCAGGCAGCCCTTGCTAAGCCAGCAGCGACCTACGAAGATATCGACAATTGGTTTTTTGGTGAAAGCCTAGGCGGTACCTTGATTCTGGAAATTCGCAAAATTTTGATTGGCCTGGAAGACCCCGTTTTAAAACGCGTCGGGCTGATCAATTTATTGCCGCACGCCATGTCTCACCACGCGACATAAGAATAGTTAAGGATAGCACCCATGGCGCTCGACCCGGAAACATTTGGCATTCTATTAGATACAGTTGAGCGATTTGTCACCGAGCGCCTGGTCCCGCTTGAAGCCCAAGTCGCCGAAGAAGATCAGGTGCCGGCTGAAATTATCGAAGAGATGAAAGAGCTAGGCCTTTTCAGCCTATCGATTCCTGAAGAATATGGCGGGCTCGGGCTGTCCATGAGCGAAGAAATTGAAGTTGCCATTCGTCTCGGCGGCACCACCCCCGCTTTTCGTTCGGTCTTTGGCACCAATGTCGGCATCGGTAGCCAGGGCATTGTCATGGACGGCACCGATGCGCAAAAAGAGCATTACCTGCCGAAACTGGCGACCGGTGAAATGATTGCTTCTTTTGCATTAACCGAGCCGGAAGCCGGGTCCGATGCAGGCTCTTTGAAAACAAGTGCTAAAAAAGACGGCGATCATTACGTGCTGAACGGCACCAAGCGCTTTATCACCAACGCGCCATCTGCCGACATTTTCACACTGATGGCGCGGACCGATCCTGACACGCCCGGCGCCAAGGGCATTTCCGCTTTTATTGTTGAGCGTAAAAGCGATGGCCTGACGATCGGCACACCCGATAAAAAAATGGGCCAGCAGGGAGCCAAGACCGCCGACGTCATCATGGAGGACGTGCGGGTACCAGCTGAGAACATCATTGGTGGTGTTGCAGGGGTCGGCTTTAAAACAGCGATGAAGGTGCTTGATCGCGGGCGGCTGCATATCTCGGGTGTCAGTGTCGGTATTGCCGAGCGCCTTTTCAGAGAATGCGTCACTTATGCCGCTGAGCGGAAACAGTTTGGCAAAGCCATCGCTGACTTCCAACTTATCCAGGCCATGCTCGCTGACAGTAAGGCGGAAAGCTATGCTGCGCGTTGCATGGTTGTCGATGCCGCCAAGAAAAAAGATGCCGGCGAGAACGTCACGCTGGAAGCTGCCTGTGCAAAGATGTTTGCCACTGAAATGGTTGGCCGGGTCGCCGACCGGGCGGTGCAGATCTTCGGTGGTGCCGGCTATATTTCAGAATACCCGATTGAGCGGCTTTATCGCGACGTCCGCCTGTTCCGCATCTATGAGGGCACCACGCAAATCCAGCAACTCGTCATTGCCCGAGAATTGATGAAAGACGCGTGAGCTAATTTAAGCGTTTGGCGGAATTTTATTCCCCCCGTAACGCCTTCACCTCCGCAACGAACTTTTCAACATGGTCGAGAATTTCTGGCACGTCTTCGGGTTGGGCGTTGAGGAAAAACGAATTACCGGGATCCAGCATGACTGAGGGACCGCGCTGACATAGGCCAAGGCACTCTAAAGCCCGAAACTGAATGTCGATATTGCGCTCTTCGATGCCTTTTTCCAGGAGGGCGCGCATTTCTTTGCCGCCTCTGGGGCCACAACTATCGCTGCCATCTTCTTGATATTCATTGATACAGACGCGAATAGTGGCCGGGCTCGGGGCTTTTCGCACTTTACGCAGACGCGCTTCCATGGGGCGTAGAACGTCAGGGTGAGTCAATATTTGGGGCTCCGGTTGTGGTTTGGTGTAAGAGTTAGACCTATTTACGCGATTAATTGTGGCTATATTGGATCCACTAATGGGTAATATTGGATCCAATAGGGTAATTTAACCCTATTTTATCCATGGGTTAAAGTCCCTATTTTTCGATTTTTTAAAATTTATTGGAAAAATTACTATTCTGCAGCTCTGAGCATTTTGATGTTATTTGATTTACCCTTATGTTTGCTGAATAAGTCGAAATATTGGAACGCCGCATTGGCATGTTCCCGCATCACAGACTCGGCCCGTGTGCCGTGCCTCGCATCCATGGCGTCGAAAATAACATGATGTTGAAAATGCGCCATCTGCAACCGCTTGAACTCGCCTTTAAGATTTCCAATATCGACGGCTAGGGAATTAATTGAGGCAAAAGGCAGGTGATCATTGCGCGCAATGGCGCTGTTCAAAGCTGCATTGTCACAAGCGCTTAAAACGATCGAATGAAAGCGTATATTTAAATTGTGAAAAAGGTCTATATCCTCTTCTAATAAAACACCTTTTTCAAATATATCATCCCCCGCAGAGAGGCATTCCTCGAGGGCTTTTCGCACCTCTCTAGTTAGGCCTTTCTCGGCCACCAAGCGGGCCGCGAGTCCTTCAAGAGTACCCCGCACATCGATACCATCACGGATCTCTTTTTCTGTAATTTCGCGAACAACATAACCACGCCCTGCTAATTTTTGCAGTAACCCTTCTTGCTCTAAAATACGGAACGCCAATCGGACAGGTGTTCTGGAAACGCCGAGCCGTTTAGAGATCGGGATCTCGGCCAGCCGCTCGCCGGGTTTTAATTCCCCATCGGCGACCATTTTGCGAAGTGAAACAAGAACCTGCTGGCCTTGGTTACTCATGAGATAGTCCTAAATCGGTCAATTTAATATTCCACATGATAACATTTTTGATCAATGACAAAAAGGTTTGATTCGACTTTTGGGATCCAATTTGTATAATAACTCGAGAATTCGGCTCGTTTCGGCAAAATTACTGCCATGCCGCAGATTGTCTACAGAGAAAAGGATCGTTTTGGTGTTTTTGCAGAATTACTGGTATGCCGTCGGCTGGGACAGCGAAATTCAGCGCAAGCCTTTGGCGCGTACCATTTGTAATGAACAGATCGTATTTTACCGGAAATTAGATGGTAGTTTGGTCGCGCTGGAAGATTGTTGTCCCCACCGTATGTTAGCTCTTTCCAAAGGCCACCTCGAAAAAGATGACATCGTTTGCGGCTATCATGGCCTAACCTTGAACGGCAACGGCGTTTGCGTTCATATGCCGGACGGAAAAAACCCACCCAAAAAATCTCTGGTCAAAAGTTATCCCATAGTCGAGCGCCATCGCTTTGTTTGGGTGTGGATCGGTGATGTTGCAGAAGCGAACGAAGCTCAAATCCCGGACCTAACCTGGTGTTCGGATCCAAAATGGGTGTCGGATGGCCAGACTTTCAATATCAAATGCGATTATAAGCTGCTGGTGGATAATTTAATGGATCTCACTCATGAGAACTATGTCCACCCGACCAGCATTGGTCAACAAGAGCTCATGGAAGCACCAATTGACACTATTTCTGATGATAAAACCGCAACCGTCACGCGCTGGATGAGAGATATCGTACCGCCGCCTTTTTGGTCGGCAAATTTGAAATCCGATCAGAATTGTGATCGCTGGCAAATATGTAATTTCTCCCTGCCGGCCAATGTGATGATTGATGTTGGCGTTGCAGTGACAGGTACCGGCGCGCCGGAAGGTGACCGGTCACAAGGCATAACAGGTATTGTGCTTAACCTTATGACGCCGGAGACGGAAACAACGACATGGTATCACTGGGGCATGGCACGTGATTTTGATATTACGGATCATGGCCTAACGGGCCGTATTCGGGATGCTCAGGCAGCGGTTTTTTCAGAAGATGAAGAGGTCCTCGAATCTCAGCAACAAAGAATTCTCGAACGCCCCGACCGAAATCTGGTAAATTTTGCAATTGATTCGGGCGGTGTTGAAGCGCGTAAAATCATTCAGCGCGAACTTGGTCGTATGCCGGGGGTAGCTGCCGAATAAAAGTATTGTAAAAAATGGTGGCAACAAAGAACCGCCAGTATAAAATTTGGATCCAAGGAGAGCCATAAACTTGCAGATTGTACGAAGATGGTCGGTCCGGAATTCCCGCTTCATTGAAGCGGTATGGCAAGTCTTTGAGGTCATGCTCAATGCGCTTTCCCCGCTGCTGCGTCTAATTCCACGCCGTTTTCTCGAAGTGCCCTTGAGGCCTGCTGAACATTTGGCCAAGCGGGTAATGTTCGACTGTCAAATGTGCGGCCAATGCGTGCTTAGCCTCACCGGTATTTCCTGTCCGATGAATTGTCCCAAAACATTGCGCAACGGTCCTTGCGGTGGCGTGCTGGCAGATGGCGGCTGTGAAGTTAAGCCCGCCATGACTTGCGTTTGGCTGGATGCCTGGGACGGCTCGGCGCGGATGAAAAACAGTCAGGCGATTACCGAAATCCAGCATCCGGTATCGCATCTAACCAAAGGGCGCTCGACCTGGGCGGCAACTTTGCAGGCCGATCATTCACAGCCCGCATGGCCGGAAATCTCGATTGGCAGTACGGTTAAAACATCGGACGATGTGCCTGCCGCCGCGAGCAGCTTACAGCGTATTTTAAACGCCGGCGCTTTTACCGTCACAACTGAATTTAATGCCCCGGATACGGCAGCAGCAGAAGACATCATCGAGGCCGTACAGCCCTTAACTGGTATTACCGATGGCGTAAATGTCACCGATAATGCCGGCGCTAATGTTCATATTTCATCCTTAAGCGTTTGTGCGGCAATGGCGCGTGAAGGTTTCGAGCCGGTCATGCAGATGACCTGCCGCGACCGCAACCGAATGGCAATACAGTCTGATGTCCTTGGCGCCGCGACGCTTGGTGTCACCAACATAACCTGCATGACAGGTGATGCGATCACCAGCGGAGATCATCCGGACGGCAAGCCGGTATTTGATTTGGATGCAACCTCGCTGCTTCAGACCATCAGGCATTTGCGCGATGAAGGTAAGTTTCTAACCGGCCGGGAGCTTAAGAGCGCGCCCTATATTTATATGGGAGCAACAGCTAATCCGTCGGCGAGTAATTTGGATGTTGAAATTAACCGGGTGGCAAAAAAAGTGCGCGCCGGTGCACAATATTTACAAACGCAGTATTGTTTCGATCAGGCCGCCTTGCAAAGCTTTGTTAAACGTTACCGCGATGAAGGGCTGGATGAATGGGCTCATTTGCTGGTTGGTGTCGGCCCGTTGCGCTCGGCTAAAAGCGGTCGTTGGATGCGGGATCATATTCCGGGCATTCATATTCCGGATGATGTTCTGGACCGCATTGGCCAAGCCGAAGATGAGTTAGCAGAAGGTCAGAAATTTGCCGCCGATTTTATTGAAGAATTAAAGGAGATGCCGGCCATCTCCGGTGTTCATATTATGGCGATCGGTCAGCCCCGTCGGGTCGCTCAAATTATTGAAAAGGCTCAAATTGGGCCGAAATTTAGGAGCTGAGTAAAACAAATTAATCCGGGCGTGATTTTGACGCTCGACTTAAATTAGGGGGGGGATTTATCCAGGCTCATTGCCTGATGATCTCCCGTAGACAATAAATCGTTTGAAACAGGAGTTTAGAAATGAGCAATGAGAAACACGACAAGCTGATCAATCTGATCGCCGACATGGAAGAAGATGAGGCGCTCGAGCTTACTCAGGAATTGATCGACGAAGGTGCCGACCCCACTGATATTTTGGAAATTTGCCGCGCTGCCATGGATATCGTTGGTCAGCGTTTTGAAGACAATGAGTATTTTGTCCCGGAACTTATCCTGGCTGGCGAAATGCTTGATCAGATGTCCGAGATGGTGAAGCCACTGATCTCCGATACGACGGATGAAGAGGATAAAGAAGATACCGGCGGTACCGTTCTGATCGGCACTGTTCATGGTGATTTGCACGATATTGGCAAAAATATTGTCACCTTCATGCTCGATGTGAACGGCTTCAAGGTTATCGATCTCGGTGTCGATGTCTCGCCGCAAGCCTTTATTGATGCGATCAAGGAAAACTCTATTACGGTCGTGGGCTTAAGCGGCTTTCTGACCTTGGCATTTGATTCCATGAAAGAGACCGTTGAGGCGATTACCGAGGCGGGTCTTCGCGACGATGTGAAAATCATGATCGGTGGTGGCCAAGTTGATGAGCAAATTCGAGGCTATACCGGTGCGGATTCTTTTGGCCTCAACGCCATGAGCGCCGTCAATCAATGTAAAGAATGGCTCGGGGAGGCAGCTTAAATGGCACCGCTAGATTCAGATCAAAACCCGGAAGAATTATTTGCCGAGCGCTCCCAGCGTGTCGCTGATGCGGCGGCGCTAAAGGAAACCGATCGTGTTCCTTATATTTATGCAACGCGTTTTTGGAATGCGCAGATAGCCGACTTCACCTGCAAAGACACCATGTATGATGTCGAGAAAAGCATCTCGTCTAACCGAAAGGCGATCGAATTACTACAGCCCGACGCCTTTGGTGCGGCAAACTATGCCTATGGCCCTGCTTTGGAAAAAATTGAATATAAGCCGTTGGAATGGCCGGGCGGAGGCACCGACGACAATGTATGCTTTCAATATCTCGATATGGAGCTGATGGATCCAAACGAATATGATGAATATCTCTTCGATCCGACGGCGTTCTATTTGCAGAAATATTTGCCTCGGCTTGGTACCGGTTTTGAAGGGCTTCAGCATTTTCCAAACTTCCCAACACTGTCTGAGTGGAACATCGTTTATGGCTTACGCGCCTTCGCCAATCCGGAGCTGCAAAAGTCACTTAAGACTTTGATGGAAGCCGGCGAGATGGTCGAGGACTCGATGTCCAAAATGACCGCGTTCATTCAAGAGATGATGGGTAAAGGTTATCCGATGGCAATCGGGGGCTTTTGCAAAGCGCCCTATGATCATATTGTCGATTTTCTACGTGGCTCTAAAGGCGGCATGCTGGATATGTTCCGCCGTAAAGACAAGTTGCTCGAAACCATCGACAAAGCGCGCCTATTGCTGAACACCAATGTTGTTGAAGGGGCCAAGCGCGTTGGCTGCCCCTATGTCTTCATGCCGCTGCATTGGGGGCTCGATGGCTTTATGTCGCCGGAGCAATTTAAAACGTTTTATTGGCCAAGCCTACGCCAAACCATTCTCGATCTTATTGAGGCAGAACTGACTCCGGTTATTCTATGGGAAGGGGATTGCTCGACGCGTCTGGAGCTCATTGGCGATATCCCTCCTGGCAAGGCGATCTATTGGTTTGAGAGGACGGATTTGCATCTGGCGAAAGATGTGCTGGGCGATACGGTCTGCTTGCGCGGTAACGTGTTGCCGTCTCTGCTAAATACGGGCACGCCGGAAGAAGTCGATGCCTATTGCAAGGATCTGATTGAATATGTCGGCAAGGACGGTGGTTTCATTTTGGATGGTGCGGCGAGCCTCACTGATGAGGCGCCGCTTGAAAATGTCCTGGCGATGGTCCAATCGGTCCGTAAATACGCTAATTAGAGAGATAAGAGGAGCCAAATCATGCCCGATATTACTTCAGAAATTATTTCAGACAGCATTTCAGGCAAATCAGGTACTGAACTTTACGCCGAGCGAGAGCAGCGTGTGCAAGATGCCATGGACCTTAAGGAAACGGATCGAGTTCCGCTCTCGCTTTTCTCTCATTTTTGGCCAGCGACATTGGCGGGCATTACGTTTGAGCAAGCGATGTATGACTATGATGCGTTCAATGATGCCATGCGGCAAACCTTGGAGCTCTTGCAGCCCGATATGTATGCGCTCAATCAAACCTATATATCGGTCGGCCCGACACTGGAGTTGATGGAGTTTAAGCAGCTTGAATGGCCAGGCCATGGCACCGATCCCAATGTGTCTTTTCAGTTTCTCGACCGTGAATATATGAAAAAGAACGAATACGATGACTATTTGGCCGATCCGACGAACTTTTTTCTGCGTCAATATATGCCGCGCGTGGCTGGTGCGTTCGAGCCTTTTGCCAAGC
Organism: Rhodospirillaceae bacterium; assembly: GCA_018649725.1. Taxonomy (GTDB): domain Bacteria; phylum Pseudomonadota; class Alphaproteobacteria; order Rhodospirillales; family UBA2165; genus TMED23. Next base: position 26,925 of record JABIHH010000002.1, read on the forward strand.
TGCCTTATTTACCGGCGCAGTATTATTTCAAAATGATCCGCGTGCCGACGGCCTTTGCCGATGACGATATGATCGAAGGCCTCGAAAAAATACTCGCCGCCGGTAAAGAGATGCGGAAAATGATGAAAGGGGCGCTGGCTTTCGCCAAGGACATGGCGGAAGAAGGCTTCGTCCAGTCGATCGGTGGCTCTGCGGCAGCGCCATTTGATAATTTTGCCGATTATCTGAGGGGGTCCAAAGGGGCGATGCTGGATATGTTCCGCAATAAAGATAAATTGCTCGAATGTATGGACCGGGTCGCTGATGCGATTGTTAAAGATACGATCGTCGCCAGCAAACACAATCCCAGCCGTCAAATATTCATCCCGCTCCATTGGGGTCTCGATAATTTCATGTCACCGGAGCAGTTTGAATTGTTCTTCTGGCCACCGCTCCGCAAAGTTCTGATGGGACTAATTGAAGCCGATCTCATCCCCTGTGTGCTGTGGGAGGGCGATTGTACGTCGCGGCTGGAAACCATCGCCGATATTCCAAAAGGCAAGGCGGTTTACTGGTTTGAGCAGACCGATCCGGTCCACGCCAAAGAGGTCTTGGGAGACATCACCTGCATCCGCGGCAATGTGTCTTCTTCCATGCTGATTACCGGCACGCCGGATGATGTCGATGCAGAATGCAAGCGCCTGATTAAGGGCGCCGGCAAAGGCGGCGGCTTTATCTTGGATGGTGCTATTGGTTTGCCCGACGAAGCTAAGGTCGAGAACGTCGTCGCGATGGCTCAATCGGTGCATAAATATGCAAATTAGGATTTAGCGAATGCCGGTAATTACCGATTGGCCAGAGTTTTTTAATGCTGGAAGTTTAGAGCGCTGGCAGGCGCTCAATTGCAGCCGGACGCTACAGCCGCGCTTTGAGCGTGAAGTTATCGCGATGCATGAATTCGCCATTGCCGAAGGCCTTATCGAACCGCGTCTGGCTTATGCTGTTTGTCCGGTAACCGAGATCGGGGTCGATCAGATAAATTTTGAGAACGGCCAGAAACTAGACGACGCCGCGCCGGTGGTTAAGAAATTCAAAAATGCCAAGCAACTGATTTTAGCCTTAGGCACCATCGGTGACGGTTTAGACAAAACCGTGGCAGAGCTGTTTAAAGAAAAAAAAGCGATCAAAGCGCTGGCTCTGGAAGAGGTTGCGGTAACTGCGATGTTTGAGTTTACCAATTTCGTTTTATCTCACATCGATGAGATCGCTACGGATCACGGGCTCCAGGCCAGCTCGCCGATTTATCCCGGCCATGACGATTTCGATATCAGCCAGCAGCGCGTCATTCACGATCTGGCGGGCGGCGAAGATATTGCTATGAAAGTCTTGGAGACCGGTATGCTCTATCCGGCCAAATCCGCCTCGATGGTTTTTGGTCTTGGCAAACACATGCCGCGCTGGGACCGCAAGGAAGATTGTGAAACCTGCAAAGCCCGTGAGCGCTGTCGGTTTCGTTCCGCAGATCAATTAAAAAATTCTAATGAGGTTGCTGCTTAATGTCTTTTAAACTTACCTTCGAGCCGATGCAGGAAGTCATCGATTGCAGCCCGAGTGAAACCATCTTGGAGGCAGCCCGGCGCAACCGCATTCGTATTTCAAGCTCCTGCGGTGGCCATGGCACGTGTATGTCTTGCGCGGTTCAGATCACCGGCGGTGCGATGGCCGCGGCGAACCAAGCTGATATCGACGTGTTTTCGGACCGCCGTCTTGGCGAAGGCTGGCGGCGGGCTTGCATCACCCGGCCCGAAGGAGATTGTATAATATCTGTTCCCGCCCGCTCGACGGCGGCGCCCGTGCGTACTCAAGTTGAAGGCAATATGGGTAAATCGGCAGAGCTCGTTGGCTTTAAGCCGGATGTTCAAATCATCCATTTTGAGCTTGAGGAACCGAGTATTGAGGATGGCCGCTCTGATGAAACGCGGCTCCGCGATGCTTTGGAAAAAGACCATCCCGAGGCATGTGAGACCTTTGATGCAGCACTGCTCAAAAGCTTTGCAGTTGATTTGAGAAAATGGAAATGGGCAGGTTGGATCGCCAGTAAAGACGGTGAGGTTATCGCTGCCGGCTCAAAAGAGTGCCGCGTGTTCGGCATGGCTGTCGATCTCGGCACGACCAATATGTCGGGCTTTCTGGTTGATATGATGACCGGCGAGACCTTGGCGGCGGAAGGTATGGAAAATCCGCAAACCGCTTATGGTGCGGATCTTATTACTTACGCTTCGCACATCCGGCGCAATCCGGAGACGGCGGAAATTCTGCAGGAGCTCGCCGTCGAGGCGCTCAATCAATTGGCGGATGACCTCTGCGAAGCGGTCGGCGCGACGGCCAAAGATATTGTCGAGATCACGATTGCCGGCAATACCATGATGCATCATTTGCTGCTCGGCCTGCCGGTTACCCAATTGGCGATGTCACCTTTCATCTCTGCCTATAGCGATTCTTTAGATCTCAAAGCCCGCGATCTCAACATTAATGTTGCCGAGGGTGGCCATGTTCATCTGTTGCCCAATATTGCCGGCTTTGTCGGCGGTGATCATGTGGCGTCTCTGCTGGCGTCAGAGTTTCATGAAACCCGGCCCGTTATTATTATGGATATCGGCACCAATACCGAGCTCTCGCTGGTGGTTGGCGATGAGATCAGCTCGGTCTCCTGCCCCTCAGGACCGGCCTTTGAAGGCGGTAATATCAGTTTCGGAATGCGGGCTGCGGCGGGGGCAATTGAGGCCGTCCGCATAAAAGGCGGTGATGTTCAAATTCAAACCATTGGCGATGAGACGGCGGTTGGTATTTGCGGCTCGGGCGTTATGGATGTGGTGGCGCAATTGCATTTGGCCGGGGTCTGTAATGAGCGTGGCCGTCTGCAAAAAGATCACCCGCGGGTGAAAGCGATCGGCAAAAACCTCATATTCGTCCTCGCCGATGAAGAACAAACCGGCGGACAGGAAATTTCTTTCTCGCAAGATGATCTCCGCGCTGTCCAACTCGCCAAGGCGGCCATTCGGGCAGCGACCGATCTATTGCTGCAACATACCGGCTATGCTGAGCGCGATCTGGCGCAAGTGATTATTGCCGGCGCTTTTGGCAGCTACATTGATATTGATTCCGCGCTTGCCATCGGCCTGTTGCCGGATCTTCCCTATAATCGTTTCGCCCAAGTCGGTAATGCTGCCGGTGACGGCGCGAAGTTTGCCCTGCTGTCTAATGAACAACGTCAAGCCGCTAAAGATATTGCCAGGCGGTCAAACTATATTGAGCTCGCCAGCGACACCGCCTTCATGAAGGTGTTTGGCAGCCGGATTAATTTTGCAAAACAACGCCCGATAAAATCGGTGGCGTAGTAAGAGGACCAAACAAAATGGCTATTCCAGGACTTTCTATTATTGGCGAGCGGATCAATCCGGGCTTCCAAAGCACCAAAGCAATGTTTGATAACTCGGACGTTCCGGCGATCGCGGAGCTTGCTAAAAAACAAGCAGATGCCGGTGCCAAATATCTCAACCTTAATATCGGCACCCGCGCGCTAGACGATCCTGAGTTCATGAACGAGATCATCGATGCCATTCAGGCGGTGGTTGATATCCCGCTATCTTTCGATTTCCCCAACGTGGCCGTGCAGGAAATTTGTCTTAAGAAATATGACCCGGCCAAGGCCAATGGCCAAAAGCCGATCGTAAACTCAATTTGTGAGACGCGCTGGGACATGCTCGATCTCTTGGGCATCCAGCCGTTTAAAATTATTCTGATGTCTTCGGAGCGGGTTGAAGATGGTGTTGGCCTGCAAAACAAAACGTCGGCTGAGATGTGGGAGACCACACGGCGCATGGTGAAAGCCCTTTTGGCTGAGGATCATGGGCTGACCACTGATGACCTCATTGTCGATACCGCCATCGGCACTCTGTCATCGGATACCGAAGGATTGATGCGGGCCTCGCTGGAGACAGTAAATTTGATCAATCAGGATCCGGATCTTAAGGGCATCCACATGTCAGGCGGGCTCTCCAATTTATCGGTCCAGCTGCCGTCAAAAGAAATCGAAGGCGCGCCGATGAAGCTGCAACTCGAAAACGCCTATTTAAGCCTGGCGGTGCCGAACGGCTTTGATATGGTTTTAGGAACGCCGTGGCGGGCCTATGAAATATTGCCCGAAGACAACGCCGTATTTGGTCATTTCAAAGAAATTATTGCGCTTGATGGCACCGATGCGCTACGCCGTATTCGTAAAATGTATAAAAGCTGAGCCCAAATGACCCGTAGAATACTTCAAACAAATAGTTATTTCGACGGCACCGAGCTGCACGCGAACGGCCCGTACCAAATTCTTATAGAGGATGGTGTAATCCAAGGCATTCTGGACGGCAATCCGGATGTGTTGCCACCAGATTTTAAAAATGCAGACATCCCGGTTGAACAAGCAGGCTTTGTTATGCCGGGCCTCGTCGAAGCCCATTGTCATTTGTTTTTGGATGGCGGTGAATTGGATCTCAAAAAGCGCAGCAACTATATGAAGGTTTCTAAAGCCGAAATGGCGGTCGTTGCGAGACAGAATGTTCAAACCAATCTTGCCACCGGCATTACGCTAATTCGCGATGCTGGTGATCGCTGGGGGGTCAATCATCAGATGCGCCAGGAGATGGCGGAGTCGGATGATCTCGTACCAGAAATTCGCTCGCCCGGCATCGGCATCCGCAAGCCCAAACGCTATGGCGGGTTTATGGGACGCGAAGTTGAGACCTCTGATGAAATCGTCACCGCAATCAATGATATTCTAGAAACCGGTGATGAGCTCAAGGTCCTACTTACCGGCATCATCGATTTTGAAACCGGCACGGTTAAAGGTGCGCCGCAATTCGACGTCGAAGAAACCAAACTCATTGTTGAGACCGCGCATGAATTAGGCCGCCGGACGTTTGCGCATTGTAGTGGCTTAGCCGGCTTGGAAGTTGCCGCTGAGGCGGGGTTGGATTCCGTTGAGCATGGCTTTTTTATGACCCGCGATGTTTTGGAAGTTCTAGCTGAGAAACAAATCGCCTGGGTGCCGACCTTCTCGCCGGTCTATTGTCAATGGGCGGAGCCGGACAATATCGGCTGGGATGAGACCAGCGTTGGCCATCTCCGTGAAATTCTCGACGGCCACTTTGAGCACGTCAAAATGGCCGTTGATATGGGCGTGCCGGTTGTTGTTGGCTCCGATTCCGGCAGCTATGGCGTGCCGCATGGCCAGGCGGTTATTGATGAAATTAAATTTTTTCTCGAGGCCGGCATCTCGTTGGAAAAAGCCCTCAACGCCGCAACGTCGCTACCCCGTAGGCTTTGGGCTGAAACCGAGGTTGATATCAAGCCCGGCAATCCGGTCGAGCTGATCGGCCTCGCCGCAACGCCATTTGAAAATAATGCCGCACCCTGGCAGCCCAGCTGGGTCATGATGGGCGACGAGTTTCAGACGCTATAAATTTCAGGCTAAATCATCACGCCATGATCAAGTGCAAACTCGCGGAGTTTTTCGCGCAAGCTGTGTTCAGAGACGTCCTGCAAGCTTTCCAGATAGCGCGTGAGATCGCCGGCGGTGAGGCTGCGGATCATGGTTTTGACCGGGCCGATTGATGATGGGGCCATCGAGAGCGTTCTAAAGCCGAGCCCGATCAGCGCCATGGCATCCAAGGGGCGCCCGGCCATCTCACCGCAAAGACTAATTGGGACCGAGGCGGCGTCACATTGTTCGATCAAACTTTGCAATAAGTGCAGACCAGCAGGTGAGAGCGGATCATAGCGATCGGCAATTAGCGGTGAGCCGCGATCGCTCGCGAACAGAAACTGAAACAAATCATTGCTGCCGATTGAGATAAAATCGACGCGCTTTAAAAGCGCCGGCATTTGAAAAGCGAGGGCGGGGACTTCGAGCATGGTGCCAACGCGTAGATTTCTAATTGGCGTGCGGCCTTTTTTCAGGGCGCGCTTAATTTCCATATCGAGAATTTTTTTGGCTGCATCAAATTCTGCGATCTCGGTGATCATCGGAAACATAATGGAGAGGTCGCGATCCTGCGCTGCCCGGATCAGGGCACGCAATTGATGGCGCATCAATGCTGGCCTGTCGAGCGCCACGCGGATTGCCCGCCACCCCATGGCCGGGTTTTCCTCATTGCCGGTATCCCAATACGGCAGACCCTTGTCGCCGCCGACGTCGAGTGTGCGAAACACCACCGGTTTGCCGCCGGATTGCTCGATCACCCGCCCATAAAGCTCGGCTTGGCGATCAACATCTGGAAAATCACTGCTGTCCATAAAGGGAATCTCGGTCCGGTAGAGACCAATACCATCGGCGCCGGTTTCCGGAATATTTTGCATATCTGCCAGCAGACCAGCGTTCATGTGAAGGGCTATTTGAATGCCGTCTTTGGTTTCTGCTGGCACATCGCGTAAAGCGGCATAAGTCGCCATTTTTTGCGCGCGCGCCGTTAGAGTGTCGACAAAGGCTTGCTGGGTATCATTAGCTGGACGGATATGGATCTGAGCGTTATCGCCATCGACAATGACGGTGTCGCCGGTCTCAACTTTGTCGAGCACTTCGGCGGCCCGGCCGACCACAGGTATATCTAAAGCGCGGGCTACGATGGCGACATGGGTGGTCGCAGAACCTTCTTCCAGCACCAGACCTCTGAGATGGGTGCGGTCATAATCCAGCAATTCCGCCGGCCCCATATTGCGGGCAAACAAAATAATATTTTCGGGCATATTCGTGACATCACTAATCTCTTGGATGCCAACCAAATGCTGCAGCAGGCGATGGGCGAGATCATCAAAATCATGCAGGCGTTCGCGCAAATAGCGGTCAGTCTGCTTTCGAAAGCGCGCCCGGGTATCGTTGCGAACCTTCTCGACGGCGGCTTCGGCGGTAAGGCCATTGGTAATAGCTTCCGAAATTCGGGCCAGCCAACCGGCATCCTCGGCAAACATCTTGTAAGTCTCTAAAATGTCGCGGTGCTCACCGCCTTCGGCAACATCCTTGGCTTCCAGCATTTCATCAATGGCGCCGTGCATTTCGGCGACCGCGTTATCGAGGCGCCGTTGTTCGGCGACCGGATCGTCCGAAACCAGCTTTAAAATCTGAATGCGTCTTTCATGGCGCACCGCCTCGCCGAGCGCCAGACCACCATTGAGGCGCACACCATCCAGGGTGATCGACAATAGTGTGACACCATCAACCGCGTGGAGTTCTTCCGGGCTAAAGAGATCAGAGCTGGCGATCAACTCGGCGATCACCATGGCGGTGGTCTCTAAGGTCTCGACCTCTTCTTCGGTATAAGCGCGCCCGGTCCGGTTCTGCACAGCCAGCACGCCGGTGACGCGCCCGCCTCTCAGGATCGGCACGCCGGCCAAGGATTGAAAAATCTCCTCACCAGTTTCTGGACGATAGGCATAATCCGGATGGCTTTGCGCATCGGCTAAAGCGAGTGGTCTGGCTTGAACAGCAATGCGGCCAATCAGGCCTTCACCGATGCTGAGGCGGGTGTTATGGATCGCTTCCGAGGCTAAGCCGGTCGCAGCAAACAATTCCAACACTTCGCCGGCGCGAAGCACATAGACCGAACACACTTCAGCGACAAAGTCAGAGGCGATGATGGAGACAATTTGGTCGAGGCGTTCCTGGCTGGTACCGGCCCCCGCCATAACATCGCGGAGGCGCGCCAGCAGGCGCCTCGATCCCGTCATGGTCGGTATGCGTACCATCAAATTAGGCTCCGTTCGGTTTGGCTTTTTATAACGTTAAGCCGGAATCCCCACCGCTCAAATTAGTCAGCATCCAATCCGTAAGCTGTATGCAGGGCGCGGATGGCCAATTCGCCATATTCTTCGGCGACCAGAACACTCACTTTAATCTCAGACGTTGAGATCACTTTGATGTTGATGCCTTTTTCAGCGAGCGTCATGAACATTTTCTGGGCAACACCCGCATGAGAGCGCATGCCGACGCCGACAACGGATATTTTCACGACGTCAGAATCCGCCACTATTTCACCGACGCCGATTTCGGCTTGGTTCTTTTCCAAGACAGCCACCGCTTTTTCCAAATCGGCCATACCGACCGTAAAGGTAAGGTCGGTGGTGTTACCGTCTTCTGAGATGTTCTGCACGATCATATCGACATTGACCGCTGCATCGGCGAGCGGGCCAAAAATAGCCGCAGCCACACCGGGCTGGTCAGCGACTTTAAGCAATGTGATTTTTGCTTCGTCTGTACTTTGCGATATGCCACTTACAACTTGCTGTTCCACGATTTCATCCTCGCTTACGACAATTGTGCCGGGACTGTCCTCAAAGCTGGAGCGCACCTGCACCCGAACTTTGTGGTTCATGGCAAGCTCAACCGAGCGGGTCTGCAAGACCTTCGAGCCAAGCGATGCCATTTCCAGCATTTCTTCATAGGTTATTTTATCTAATTTCTGCGCCTTACTGACGATCCGGGGATCGGTCGTATAGATGCCATCAACATCGGTATAAATGTCGCAGCGATCTGCTTTAAGCGCACCGGCCAAAGCCACCGCCGTTAGATCCGAACCACCCCGGCCAAGCGTGGTCACCCGATTGGCTGGGCTAATGCCTTGGAAGCCAGGCACAACAGCGATTTCGCCATCGGCCAAACGTTTTTCAAGCTCGGCGGTTTCAATCCCGGTGATGCGGGCTTTGCCGTGCACATCATCCGTCTCAATCGCGATTTGCCATCCTAGCCAAGAACGTGCCTGAATGCCTAAGGCTTGAAGCGCTAGCGCCATGAGCCCAGCATTAGACTGTTCGCCCGACGCGACGACAACGTCATATTCGCGGGCATCAAACAGGCCGCCCATCTGATCGACATACGCCACCAGTTGATTGGTCACGCCAGACATTGCCGAAACGACGACGACAACTTCATTGCCGGCATCATGCTCGGATTTGGCGCGCAGCGCCGCGTTTTTAATACGCTCTATGTCCGCGACGGACGTGCCGCCGAATTTTTGTACAATTCGTGCCATTTTAACTCATACCATAACGATTGCCCGGGGAAATCATTCAGGCGGCTTGCTGGCCATCCTCCCGGCTTTGATGCCTGGCTATAATAGTCGTGTAACCGACTGATTAACCTCAATAAACCACCAGTTCTGGTGTTTTTTCGGGGGCTCGTCAGCTCGATTGGCGTATACATACTCTGTCCGGGGGTCATTTTGCAAGAGATGTAGTGTTTTTTGCTGGGTTTTACGCTATGACAGTTTCATGACATCTATGGCAGAAAATTTAGGATCGGACAGCACAGCCTCGGTTAAAGAGGTCGATCATTTTGCGCAATTGGCAGAGGAATGGTGGGATCCGGCGGGCGATTTTAAATCGCTGCATCAGATAAACCCGCTGCGCATGACCTATCTACGCGATCAGATCTGCCAGTATTTCGACCGGGATAAGACGCAGATCAACTCGCTGGACGGGCTGTCGGTGATTGATGTCGGCTGCGGGGGTGGCTTGATTTGTGAACCTTTAGCTCGGCTGGGTGCAGAGGTAACAGGTATTGATGCGACGCCAGAAAGTATCGAGATTGCTCAACTTCATGCAAATCTGATGGGGCTCGATATCACGTATCAAAATAAATTGCCTGAAGAATTGGCCCAAGCGGGAGTGACTTTCGACGTCTTGGTCAATCTGGAAGTGATTGAGCATGTCGCCGATGTGACCGCTTTTATGACGGCTTGCGCGTCATTGCTTAAACCCGGCGGCCTTATGGTTGGCGGCACGTTGAACCGGACGGTCAAATCACTGGCCTTGGCCAAAGTGGCGGCGGAATATCTATTACGCTGGGTACCGGCTGGAACTCATGACTGGCGTAAATTTGTAAAACCCTCAGAATTTGGCCATTATTTGCGGGACAGTGGGCTGGAAATAACCGATCTAACCGGTATGCGGCTTAACCCGTTAAATGGAAATTGGGAATTTTCTAAAAATCTTGATGTGAATTATTTTATTTCAGCCCAAAAACCCCAATGAAGTTACAGTGAAGCCAAAATAATTTTGGTCAAGAAGATTTGCGCTTTTTCCACGGTATGCGGCTAACCGGAATATCTTCTTCGGCGAGATCTTCAACTTCAGTCATCGTGGCTTCACCATAGATACCCCGCTCTTCAGCTTCGCCGTAATGAATGGCGCGGGCTTCATCGGCAAAATTTTCGCCGACATCTTCGCAGTTTTCCTCGACATGTTTTTGAACTTTGCCGACGGCATCCAAGATCTCACGGGCAACTTCGGAAGCTCTGTTTTTGCCCTGCTTTTTACCTGCCAGATCGCGACCGCTCGGAACATCATGTTCCAAGCCCTTTTTGCGGGTCGAGGACGACAGCCGGGGGGCCATGATCGCTTTTTCAACAGCCGTATCGGAACAAACGGGACATTCAACATCGCCGCGCTTGGCTTGTTTGTCATAGGTGCCGCTGTCTTTGAACCAGGCTTCAAACTGGTGGCCTTGTGAACATCTGAGGTCGTAGAGAATCATTGAATTACCCTAGTGTATACTCATACTCGCTATCGAAGTCTCGCTATCGAAGTCTCGCTATTGAAGTTGGGGAGACTTATATCAGTTTAGGACGATTGCCAAGCTTTTGGCAAATTTTACACGAATCTATTAATAATTGGAAAATATGCAGCAATCTTCAATATCTCAACCCATTCCGGCCAATTGGGTGCAAAAAAAATTGCCCCTGGTGCCAACTGGTGGAGTAGTGCTCGACCTCGCTTGTGGTCGTGGACGGCATACGCGTTTGTTGCTGGAGGAAGGTTTTTCGGTCGTCGCCCTGGATAAAGATGTTAGTGGGCTCGACGATATTGCTGGCTCGCCCAATCTCGAAATTGTCGCGGCTGACCTGGAAGACGGGAGGGTTTTTCCGCTCAAAGGGCGACAATTCTCCGGCATCATTGTCGTAAACTATCTCTACCGTCCGGTATTTGACGAATTGGTAACGGCGCTGGCACCCGGCGGTGTCTTAATCTACCAGACCTTCATGCAAGGCAACGAAGCCTATGGCCGCCCCCGCAATCCTGATTTCTTGTTGCAAGAAAACGAGCTTAAAGAAGTTTTCGGTGCAGAATTGAGCGTCCAGGCCTTCGAGCAAGGCTTTGAGGAACGCCCTTCGCCGGCGATGATACAAAAGATCTGCGCCGTAAAAGCTTAATATCTGCCAGTCTGTTAATTATTCTGAAAACTATTCTGCGGCTTTTCCAGCAGCGATTTCGGCGGCAGCGATTTCAAAGTCGCGGTCATGGGTGAGGGCGGGAACTTTGCCCCGGGTTTCGGTGACTTTGGTCATGTCAATTTCAGCTGTGATGACACCGACATCGGGGCCGCCATCGGCGAGGACTTCTCCCCAGGGATCGATGATGACTGAGTGGCCGAAGGTTTCTTTGCCTTCAGCGTGAGAGCCACAGAGACCTGGTGAGATGACAAAGCTGCCGGTTTCAATGGCGCGAGCGCGCTGCAAGATGTGCCAATGGGCTTCGCCGGTGATCTTGGTGAAAGCCGCCGGTGCGCATAATATGTTGGCGCCTGCTTGCGCTAAGGCACGGTAGAGATAGGCAAAGCGGATGTCGTAACAAATGGACATGCCAAGATTGCCCCAGGGCAAAGGTGTCACAACGGCTTGATTGCCCGGCGCGTAGGTTGCGGATTCTTTGTAAGATACGCCGGCGCCGAGATCGACATCAAACATGTGGATTTTGTCATAGGTTGCCGCGATTTGACCCGTAGGATTGAAGAGATAAAGCCGGTTGGCAATCCGCCCATCACCCACCCGAACCGCCAAGGTGCCACCCAATATCCAGGCGCCGGAGGCTTTGGCTTCTTCTTCATACATCGGGATGAAGGGGTGATCTTTTTCCTCCGGGACTTTGGCCCGAAGCGCTTCATTGTCGGGCTCCATCAGGCTAACGCATTCCGGCAGCGCGATGAAATCAGCTTTTAGGCTCACCGCCTCCCTGATCAGATCACGGACAATCGGGAGATTGTCGGCAATATTGTTTTGGGCGTTATTTTGAATACAGGCAGCAGTAAAAGTCGACATTATGTTCTCAATTTAAATTGGCTGAAACGATGTCGCGATCTTAGCCCAGCAGGCCGTCTAATTCACCCCTTGACTCCAAGGCATAAAGTTCATCACAGCCACCGACATGGGTGTTGTCGACAAAAATTTGCGGCACGGTCCGTTGACCGTTGGCACGGTCCAGCATTTCACCGCGTTTGCTCGGATGGAAAGTAATATCGATTTCGTTGAACTCGACACCTTTGTCTTCGAGTAATCCTTTGGCGCGATAACAAAAACCGCAAAAGGGTGATGTGTATATTTCGACTTTGGCCACGATGGTTCCTTAATTTTTACGAGATACTTTATGTTGGAGAGAGATATATAATCCTTACAGCCAATTTATCCAGTCAATTTTATGTCAGTGCGTCGTCATCGCTCTGGGCGGGTGTGGCTATTTCTGTGCGCACCACGCGGGCGAGAGTTAATACATCAACATTTTTGACCCCTGCTTGAAGGAGTATTTTTGTGCAGGCCTGAGCCGTTGCGCCGGTGGTGAGCACATCATCAATCAAGAGGATTTTTTTGTCCTTAATCCCGGCCTTGGCCCGGCTCGGCACAGAAAATGCTCCGCGCAGATTGGTGTGACGGGCGCGCACCGTCTTATGCCCTTGCGAGGCCGTCTTTTTGTGCCGACGCAAGATGTTCGTGCGGGCAGGGATGCCTGAGAGTTTGCTAAATTCGATCGCCAATAAAGCAGCTTGGTTGTAGCGGCGATGAAACAGCCGGGACCAATGCAAGGGTACCGGAACGATTACATCAATCTCGGGGGACATCTTCGAGCCGGCGCGAAACAACCATTTTCCATAAGCCGCCACGGCATGGGTTTTGTCACCATGTTTGAAGGCGAGAATAATATCCCGACTGGCCGCATTATAAATCATGGCAGAGCGGGCCCGGCTGAATAGTGGCCGGTCCTGGCTACACGCACCACATAACGCCGCCGGCCCAAGATCATATTCAAACGGCAGGCCGCAAGCCTCGCAACAGGCACCATCGATAAAGGATATCTTCAGCCAGCAGGTTGCGCATAGCGTGCCAGTTTCGGCGACCAGGCTTGCGCATTTCAGACATTGCGGCGGAAACAAAATATCCAAAAAGCGTGTTTTAAAGGCGGATAGGGCGGCTGCTTCCATGGCTCATAATCCTGACTAATTTTAGGTCAGTATGACTATGGCGTTGGGAGAGGCGGTTTTTTGTGGCATATATCAAAAATGCCGAGAAAAATTCAAGAAAATATTCGAGACTCCTCTGCCAATGAAGCAGAAATTTTTGACCGCAGATCGGTAAAACAGCATCGGAATCGCGCGGCTTCCAGCTTGAGCGAGTTTGAGTTTCTCTTATGCGAAGTTGCCGATCAGCTGGTCGATCGGTTGAGTGATATACGCCGCAACTTCCCGGTGGCGCTAGATGTTGGTTGTCATACAGGCCAGATTTCTCGGCTGCTCCAAGGCCGGGGTGGCATTGAGCAGCTCTATCAATGTGACCTTTCTGAGCCCATGGCGCGCCAGACCGCGGGTTTAAGAATTGTTGCCGATGAAGAGTTTTTACCAATTGGTGACGCGCAGCTGGATCTTGCGATTTCATCGTTATCCCTGCATTGGGTCAACGATTTACCGGGCGCGCTTATTCAAATACGCCGGGCCCTAAAACCGGATGGCCTGTTTTTAGCGACACTTTTTGGCGGCGAGACGTTAAAGGAGCTTCGGCAATCCCTCATTACGGCTGAAAGTGAAATTGTCGGCGGTGCCGGACCCCGGGTCTCGCCATTTGCTGATGTCCGTGACGGGGGGGCGCTTTTGCAGCGGGCCGGTTTTGCTCTGCCGGTTGCCGATACCGAAGTGCTGGCGGTTTCTTATGAAAATCCCTTGAAATTGATGCACGACCTCCGCGGCATGGGTGAGCAGATGGCAACCCATAGCAGAGCAAAGACCTTCACCCGCAGGGATGTTTTGTTTCGCGCTTGTGAGATTTATCAGGATATATTTGGCGATGACGATGGCCGGGTGCCTGCAACTTTTGAGGTGATTACGCTAACCGCCTGGGCACCTGCTCCCGATCAGCAGCAACCATCGACGCGGGGGTCGGGCCAAATCAGTTTGGCCGATGTGTTGAAATCTGATGATGAAAGCGCGTGATTTTTAGATGAATTTTCCAGACCCTTTAATCCAAGGCCGATTGATCAAACGTTATAAAAGGTTCCTCACAGATGTTGAACTTGAAAGCGGTGAAGTCGTTGTCGCTCATTGCGCCAATCCGGGCTCAATGTTGAGCCTGCTGGAGGAGGGTGCCGAGGTTTGGTTGTCGCCCGCCCGCAACCCAGCGCGTAAATTAAAATACACCTGGGAGATGATCAATATCGGCGGCTCTTTGGTGGGACTAAATACAGCGTTGCCCAATAAAATCGTCCAAGAGGCGATCGAGGATGGTCTGATACCGGAGCTGGTGGGCTATGATAGTTTGCGCCCGGAAGTGAAGTACGGCAAAAATTCTCGCATCGATATATTGCTTGAGGGTGAAAACGTACCCATCTGTTATGTAGAGATTAAAAGCGTGACGATGTCTCGCCCGGAAAAAGGCGATAATCTGGCGGAATTCCCAGATTCTGTGACCGCTCGCGGGACCAAGCATTTGCAGGAATTATCCGATCAAGTTGCTGAGGGTAAGCGGGCCGTGATGTTATATTTGGTCCAAAGAGAGGATTGTAACGAATTTAGTGTCGCCGCCGATATCGACCCGGCTTATGCAGCGGGTTTAAAGGCAGCGAAATTGGCTGGTGTCGAGACTTTATGTTATGGTTGCAGTGTCTCACCAGAAGCAATAAACATAGCGCGTAAGTTAAAAATTACGTCTTAAACGGTCATTTTTATATTTATTTAGGAGCCATGTAGCTTGGACGCGGAATCAAGATCAATAAAAATTCACACCGAGGCAGATTTTGCAGCGATGCGGAAAGCCGGTCGTTTGGCCGCCGAGACGCTCGATTTTATCGCTGAATATGTTGTGCCGGGTGTGAAGACGGATGACCTTGATCGCCATTGTGCGGAGTTTATCGCCGATCATGGCGGAATTTCTGCGCCGCTAAATTATCGCGGCTATCCTAAATCCGTCTGCACGTCGGTAAATCATGTGGTTTGTCACGGTATCCCTGGTGATAAAATCCTCAACAATGGCGATGTGGTAAATATTGATGTCACGCCGATCGTTGATGGCTGGCACGGCGATACAAGCCGGATGTTTTATGTTGGCGATGTTGGTGTCAAAGCCAAGCGCCTGATTGATGTCACCTATGAATCGCTGATGAAAGGCATTGAGGTCGTAAAACCTGGTGCCACAGTTGGCGATATCGGCCATGCCATTCAATCTTATGTAACGCCGTTTCGCTACTCGATCGTGAGGGATTTCTGTGGTCATGGCTTGGGCCGGGTCTTTCACGACGCGCCAAATATTTTGCATTTTGGTAATCCTGGAGAAGGGGCTGTTTTGCGTGAAGGCATGTTCTTCACGATCGAACCGATGGTCAATATCGGCGGTGCCGAAGTGAGAATTCTAAAAGATGGTTGGACGGCCGTAACCAAAGATCACTCTTTGTCGGCGCAGTTTGAGCATTCAATTGGTGTCACATCAGATGGCTGTGAAATATTCACCCTGTCTCAGCTTGGACGCGATAAGCCGCCTTACGACCTATAAATTTTTTCTCAAAGCGTTAAAAACCCCCTCTGATCCCTTCATAACAATATATGCGTATATATTTTATGGGGGAAAGTGGAGGAATTATGCCCGACTCAAAACTTGAAAAATCTCTTAATGTGGGTCACCGCAAGCGGTTAAGAGATCGATTTCTAAAAGCCGGTGCGTCTGCCCTTTCGGATTATGAAATTTTGGAAATGGTGCTGTTTATGGCCCAGCCACGCGGCGATATGAAACCAACTGCCAAGAAATTATTGCGGAAATTTGGCAGCTATGCGGGCGTTATTTCGGCAGATGCTAAGGAATTAGAGAAAGTGGCCGGCGTCGGTGTGGTCGCGGTTGCCGCATTGAAAACCGTGCGTGACGCTGCCCTGCGCCTGTCTCAGGATGAGTTAATTGGCCGGCCGGTTCTAAGCTCCTGGCAGGCGTTGCTGGATTATTGCCGCCAAGCCATGGGGCATGAGAAAAAAGAACAATTCCGCATCTTTTTTCTCAATCGTAAAAACCTCCTGATTGCCGATGAAGTGCAGCAAATAGGAACGGTTGACCACACACCGGTATATCCTCGAGAAGTCGTCAGCCGAGCCTTGGAACTCGGGGCGACGGCGATCATCATGGCGCATAATCATCCGAGCGGCGATGCGAGCCCGTCTAAAGGCGATATTGCCGTGACCAAGCAGGTTCAGGAAGCTAGCAGCAAGCTTGGTATTATGCTCCATGATCATGTCATCGTCAGCCGCAATGGGACGTCAAGTTTCAAAAGCATGGGTTTGTTGTAACAATATCGTGTGACTCATTGATTGGATAAAGTTAAAATTTTATTCTATTGAGCCATTAATTTTAAGGCCTAGGGAAATCACCAATAGTATTTATGCTTCTAATGCCAATTTAATACACTGACTGATCACAATACGCGAAGTGACTTAACATAGTGCAAGCCAAATCAAATATTACCCCGATAAAAACCGGCAATAACGGCAATTTGGATGACCGACGTCGCCTGGGCTTGCGATTTAGTGAGTCCAACGTCCACCATGTCCTCGATTTTTATCCCGACCTCGCCTGCCTGTGTCAGGATGGAAAAATTCTCTGGATGAATGACGTGGGTGAGAAAATGCTCAAACTAACCGGCTCGAACGCTGCGAGCGATGAGTATTTTGCCAAATTCCTGGTCGCTGAATTCGCTGATTTATCAGAAAACTTTATCGATTTAATATTGGAAGAGACCGACCCTTTTCCGGCCCGTCTAAATGCCGCAGATGGTTCCGTTATTAGTGTTAACGTTACAGCGCAATGGGCACGTGAACTAGGAAATGGCACTGTCGTTTTGACGGCACAAAATATTACTCAGCGTATTCGCTTGCTGGAAGATATAAAAAACAGCGAAGCTCGTTTCAGGAACCTCGTTGACAACGCCCTTGATCTCGTCTGCTCCTGCGAAAATGGAGAGATCACGTTCATCAATAAGACGGGGTTGGAGTTGCTTTCAGCCGAAAATTGGACTGAGGTCATTGGTAAAAAATTGCCCGAGATTTTTCACGAAGATTACAAACAAATATTTGGTGAGGCGCTTGGCGAGCTTAGCGCTGAGGAAAGCTTGTTTCCGGCCAAACTAGCAAAACTTAATGGTGAGGCGATTGACGTTCATGTCATGGTGACGCGCTCGATGGGCCTCGACGCCGAAAGTTATATGATCGAAGTGCGCGATATCTCCGAACATCGCCGTGCTGTGATGACGCTTCATCAGACCAATCAAGAATTGGAGCAACGCGTTGAAAACCGTACGCGTGAGCTGAGCGAAGAGGTTGTACGGCGCCGGGATGCTGAAGATACGCTGCGCCATATGGCGACGCATGATTCGCTTACCGGCCTGCCCAATCGCGTGCGGTTGATTGAGGAATTATCCGTTGAGAAAGACCGTGCCATGAAAGCGGAAACGTCTTTCGCCGTCATGTTTATAGACCTCGATGGTTTTAAAGCGGTGAATGACGGACTTGGCCATGAAGCGGGTGATAAATTGCTGTGCCAGGTTTCCGAACGCTTGGTTTCTTCAATTCGCAAAAATGATTTGGCGGCCAGGATTGGCGGTGATGAATTTGTCGTTGCCCTGTTGGATCTTGGGGATCGGGTTATCATCGAAAAATTGGCCCGCAAAATTCTCGATGCACTTGGCGCGACGTTTGATCTTGGCCGGGGCGATGAAGCCAATATAGGCGGCAGTATCGGAATTGCTGTCTATCCGGATGATGGTGAAACCACCGAGGCGCTCTTGAAAAATGCCGATAGCGCGATGTATGACGTAAAGGCAGCCGGCAAAAACAATATTGCCTTTATCTCCGGATAAATCCCAGTAAATTAGAACCAGTTGTAACGTGCTTGGCCAGCCCCTCAAGTGGTTACGTAATATTGTTTTGGCAATTGAGCCCCAGCAGATTTAATTATGACAATTTCAAAAACCCTTCGTGTATTTTTGCCTTTTGCCTTCGGGTTTTACCTGTCTTATCTCTATCGTTCGGTAAGCGCGGTTATTTCGCCTGATCTAATTCGTGATATTGGCGTTGATGCCGCCAGTCTTGGGCTGTTGAGCAGCGCCTATTTTATCGCTTTTGCCTCCGCGCAAATTCCACTTGGAATTATTTTGGATCGGGTTGGACCGCGTAAGGTAGAGGCCAGCCTGTTGATATTTGCGACCTTGGGCGCGGTTATATTTGCGCTGTCTGACTCGCTGGTGAATTTGGTAATCGGGCGCGCCCTAATTGGGTTTGGTGTTTCAGCTTGCCTGATGGCTTCGTTCAAAGCCTTTGTCGATTGGTTCCCCAAAGAACGCATCGCGCTCGCCAATGGAACAATTATGACATTTGGAGGATTGGGCGCTTTGACGGCAACGGCGCCGATTGAATTCGCGCTCCAAGTGACTGACTGGCGAGGTATTTTCTTTGTCTTGGCCGGTTTGACGATGTTGGCTGGCCTTATGGTTTATTTTGTTGTTCCTGAGCGTCCGCCAGAAAAAAAGCAGCCCGGTGATGCAACATTAAAGGACCAGATAGCGGGCCTCATCGAGGTTATTAAGGATCCAAAATTCCTGCGCTATGTGCCAATTGCCGTAACCTCACAAGGTTCAATGCTATCGATCCAAAGCCTGTGGATGGGCCCTTGGTTGAGCGATGTTGGAGGTTTGTCGCGGGCGGAAACAGCAAACAACTTGTTGATTATGGCATCTGCCCTGGCGGTTGGATTTCTGTCTTGGGGGGCGATCGGCGAGCGGTTGGGGCGGCTTGGTATTGCACCGATAAAGGTCTCGATGGCCGGTATCGCTATTTTTTGCCTGGTACAAGTCACGCTCATTTTAGAGCCGACATCCATGATCGTGCCGATGATGATTCTATTTGGATTTTTTGGTACCGCCGGCTCGCTCTCTTATGCCGGTTTGGTGCAGAATTTCTCATCACATTTGTCAGGCCGCGTCTACACCACGGCCAATTTGCTGGTCTTTATTACGGCTTTTTGTGGTCAATGGGGGATTGGTGTGATTATCAATCAATGGCCGCAGGTAAGTGACGGGCATTTCTCGCCGCTTGGCTATCAAGTCGCTTTTGCCGCGATTTTGTCGCTCCAGCTGCTGTCCTTTGCCTGGATCGGTATTTCGAAGCTGATTTGGCCGAAAGTATAATTTTTTGGCAAGTGTCTTCAAAAACCGGACGACACCTGATATACCGACATCCGCACACCGTTATAAATTTTAGTCAAAAAGAGAACTGCTATGATTCCGCGTTACAGTCGTCCGGAAATGGTTGCCATTTGGGAGCCGGAAAATAAATTTCGCAT
The DNA here is from genome assembly GCA_018649725.1 of Rhodospirillaceae bacterium. Lineage (GTDB taxonomy): Bacteria > Pseudomonadota > Alphaproteobacteria > Rhodospirillales > UBA2165 > TMED23. The sequence continues at coordinate 46,571 of JABIHH010000002.1, forward strand.
TTGGTTTGAGATCGAGGCGCATGCCTGTGATGCCCAAGCTGAACTGGGTGTCATCCCGAAAGAGGCCGCCAAGGCGGTGTGGGATCGCGGCGCTTTTGAAGTTGATCGCATTGACGAAATTGAGCGTGAGACCAAGCACGACGTTATCGCTTTTCTGACCAATTTGGCCGAACATGTTGGCGATGAAGCGCGCTTTGTCCATCAAGGCATGACATCTTCTGACGTGCTGGATACCTGCTTGGCGGTGCAACTTACTCAAGCCACCGACATTCTGCTCGCCGATATGGACCGTTTGTTGGCAGCGCTGGAAACCCGCGCGTTTGAATTTAAAATGACACCGACCATGGGCCGCAGCCACGGCATCCACGCCGAGCCAACGACCTTTGGGGTGAAGCTCGCAACCTTCTATGCTGAATTTGCCCGCAATAAAGAGCGCCTGCTAGCGGCCCGAAAAGAAATTGCAACGTGCGCAATTTCGGGTGCGGTCGGCACTTTTGCCAATATTGACCCGAGCGTCGAAGAACATGTCGCTAAAGCCATGGGGCTTGAGGTTGAAACCGTTTCCACACAAGTCATTCCCCGAGATCGCCATGCGATGTATTTCTCGGTCCTGGGTGTGATCGCAAGTTCGGTCGAGCGCCTTGCCACCGAAATTCGCCACATGCAACGGACAGAGGTTCGCGAAGTCGAAGAATTTTTCTCGAAAGGCCAAAAAGGCTCATCGGCGATGCCACACAAACGCAATCCGGTGCTGACTGAAAATCTCACCGGCCTTGCCCGCATTGTCCGAGCAGCTGTCATTCCGGCGCATGAAAACGTCGCCCTTTGGCATGAGCGCGATATCTCGCATTCCTCGGTCGAGCGTATGATCGGCCCGGACGCGACGGTAACGCTCGATTTTGCTTTGAACCGTCTGGCCGGCGTGATGGAAAAACTCCTGGTCTACCCCGAAGATATGCAAAAAAACCTCGATCAACTGGGCGGTCTGATCTTTTCCCAGCGCGTATTGCTGGGGCTCACCCAAGCCGGCATCAGCCGCGAAGACTCCTATCTCTACGTCCAACGCAATGCCATGAAAGTCTGGGAAGAAGGCGCTGATTTCCTAACCGAGCTTAAAGCTGATAGCGACGTCACCGCCAAAATCAGCGCAGCCGAGTTGGAAGATCTATTCGACATCACCTATCACACCAAAAATGTCGACGTCATCTTCAAACGGGTTTTTGGCCGAAGCTAACCCTTCGTCTTCTCAATCTCTTCCATCTCGGCGGCTGTTTTGCCCCAGCTTGGAGGGGTTTTGAGGTATTCTTCTTCTTCTGGTGTGTTTTCGCGGCCCATAACCTGATTGCGGTGGGGGAAGCGGCCGAATTGGGCGATGGCGTCGTAATGGCCTTGAGCGGCTTTGCTGGTGTCCTCGCTGCCAATGGGGGAGAAGAGTTTTACGCTCAGTTCCTGATCGGCTAATTCTTCGCTGTGCTCAAACGGGAGATAGAAAAACGTTTTGACGAAACCATCAACATCCTGGTCATAGCCTTGATCGAGCGCATGGCGAGCAAATTCGCGGGCTTTGGCATCGGCGGCGAAGGCTTTTGGACTATTGCGAAACAGATTTCTTGAAAATTGATCGAGTATGAGGATCAACGCAAGGCAGCCTTCGCGGGTCTCTTTCATATCATCGAGATTGCCAGCCGCCGCATCTGCATAAGCCGCGGTAAAATTATCATGAATGGCCTGATCAAATTCCGGCGTTGATTTGAACCAGATTTGTCTTTTCTCGCGCTCTCGGGTGAGATCCAAATCTTCAAACCAGAAATGCAATATATCTTCGGTTAAGCTCATTTATTATGTTCCCAAATCTTTTAAATAAAAAACTTCCATCGGATCACCAACACCGCGCAATTCATGTTTGCCAAGACTTTGCCAATCTTCTTCGACGGCTTTTGTAAAATGGTCGCTGAAAATGACCTGATGGCCAAGCGTTTTGGTTAAAGTCTCGATCCGGGCGGCCTCATTAGCCGCTGGGCCTACCACCGAAAACTCAACCCGCTCCGGCACACCGATATTGCCATACATCACATCGCCGACATGGAGGCCAATGCCAAAACCGAGCGGATCTTTATTTTCCGCATTTCGCTTTTCATTAAGTGTGCTCATGCGCTCGACCGCTTCATGGGCAGCGGCCAGAGCGGTCGCGCAAGCCTGGGCCTCATTGTCATGGCCATCGCGGATCGGGAAAATTGCGAGGACAGCATCACCAATGAAGCGAAGCACTTCGCCGCCGTTTGCCAAAACAGCCCCCGCCATGCATTGGAAATATTCATTGATGAGGGAGATAAATTCTTCCGGCGTGAGCGAGTCGGCGAGGCCAGAGGAGTTTCTCAGATCACTAAACCAGATCACAGCGTGGGTGGTTTCGCCATCGCCCAAGCTTATTTGACCGTTGAGCACCTGGCGGCCCGCATCGGGGCCAAGATAGGCCGATAACACATTTTCGGTAATTTGCTCTTTGATGACCATTTTGCAGGCCACGGCGAGGCGCTGTTGAATACGGAATAGAGACTGGATATCGCCATCGGTGAAACCTCCAGGCCGGTCGGTCACCCAGGAGCCAATCAGACCATTTTGGCCCATTTCACCAAAATCGTCGCCGGTAAATTGCACCGCATAACCCAAATAATCTGTCGCCCCTTGTTCTGCGAGACTATCGAACATCTCAAAATCCAGAATTTTCTCCGGCCCGGTGAGATGGCGGCGGATGAAGGGAAGCTTATTCATGACGACATGGTAAAGCGGACTTTTCAACCAATCATCTCCGGGCTCTCGGCTGGTTGGGAGCTGCGTCGTTTCTTGCAGTCCGGAATCGCGAAACCAGGTAAAAGTCAAGGCGCTATAGAGCGGGTGGAGAATTTGAAAGCCGACAACGGAGCGCCAGACCGGAATGCCGGCAGCGTTCAGTCGTAGGGAACATTGATCAAGCAGATGTTCAACATCCGTTTTGCCAAGCGCCTCTGCCATGAGCCAATCGGCGACAGCATCGATAAGCGTACTAGCCTTGCTATCACTTGTTATGACATTTGGTGTCGCTGGATTGCTATCCATTAACGCTCCCGAGGGGGTGTTATTCCCCGACGATTTGTTTGTGGGCCTCACCGTTAAATTCTTCGATCTTACCGCGAATATCCTGCTCGCTGACATTGGCACCGCGTTTTTCGATATCAGCCATACATTTACGAACGACATCCTCGATACCGGGTTCTTCCAAGTCGGAGACGATAACGGTGCCGGCATAAGCTTCAACTTCGGACTCGCTAAGGCCTAATTTTTCAGCCAGCCAGAGACCGAGTAATTTATTGCGCCGTGCTTCCATTTTAAACTCAGTTTCCTGGTCCAGCTTGAACTTGGCTTCAAAGCCTTTTTCGCGATCACTAAATGTATCAGACATGGTTTTATACTCTATAGATTTAAGTTGAATTCTGACCTTTATGTAGGGTTGTTTTGCCGGTTAAGCAACTCCCATAAGCAATTCCCCAGTCATTTTTGTGGTCCTTAAATTTAGATAAATTGTGGTCTGGCCAATGGGCCTACAAATCGCTATCTATTCTGTATGTGTACTTTCGCAATTTTGCGCCGTCCCGGTCATGACTGGCCGGTTATCATCGGTGCTAATCGAGATGAGATGAAGGATCGTCCCTGGCATGCACCGGGCCGCCACTGGCCGGATCGGTTGGATGTATTGGCCGGTAAAGACGATCTGGCTGGCGGCACCTGGCTCGGCATGAACGATTTTGGTGTTGTGGCAGGCGTGCTCAATCGGCGCGGCTCGCTTGGGCCCAAGGAAGGCTATCGCAGCCGGGGTGAGCTACCTTTGGAAATTCTTGATCATGCCGATGCGGCGGCGGCGGCTGAGGCGCTCGCGGAAATTAATCCCAATGCCTACCGGCCGTTCAATATTGTTTTTGCCGATAACCGAGATGCCTATTGGCTGCGATTGGCTGAAACCCATTGGGGGCCGCATGCCGAAGTGAAGCAGATCCCGCCCGGTATCTCCCTGATCACATCGAGCGACCGCAATGATGTTTCTTCGGCCCGTATCCGCACCTATTTGCCGCAATTTGAGAAGGCTGAAATTCCAGACCCGATTTCCGGCAATTGGTCAGCCTGGCAATCTTTATTTGCGAGCCGTATGTATGATCCTGATGATGGCCCGGAAGGGGCGATGATGATTTCAACCGATTCGGGGTTTGGCACGGTTTCCTCGTCGCTCATTGCGCTGCCATCGCCCGAATATGTCGATGCAAATCCTGGCACCAAGCCGGTCTATATGTTCGCAGCTGGCGCTCCCGTTGACGCTGAGTATCTTCCCGTCGTCGCTTAAAAATCTATCCCGCAGGCCGCAATTGGAGACGTTGTTTTGTGAGGCCAGCTCTGCTATGAAGAGCCGGATAATGACAGCAATTTTTACCACTGATATTCTTGGCAAAATAGTGTAATTTCCCGCCGGAAAGAGAGCTAAAGGAACGAAATTCGTGAAAGCAAAAATCCACGTCACATTAAAAAACGGTGTCCTTGATCCACAAGGCAAGGCGGTCGGTCATGCGCTCGGTTCGCTCGGCTTCGCTGGCGTCGATGACGTCCGCCAAGGCAAGTATATCGAAGTGGATCTGACAGAAACCGATGCTGATAAGGCGCGTGAAAATGTCGATCAGATGTGCCGTCAGCTTTTGGCAAATACCGTTATTGAAAATTATGAAATCGAAATAGAAGCGTAAAGCCCCTCCATGAAAGCAGCAGTGATACTTTTTCCCGGATCCAATCGCGAACGCGATATGGTGATGGCGCTCGAAGCCAGCCTCGGCTCAAAGCCTCTAGAAATTTGGCATGGTGATACGGATTTACCGGATGTTGATCTCATTGTTGTGCCGGGCGGGTTTTCTTATGGCGACTATTTGCGCTCAGGTGCCATGGCGGCCCACTCACCGATCATACGTGAAGTAAAAGACCGTGCTGAAAAGGGCGTCCACGTGTTGGGTGTTTGCAACGGCTTTCAAATTTTGACCGAGACCGGGTTGTTGCCGGGGGCGCTAATGCGCAATGCCGGGCTTAAGTTTATTTGCAAAGATGTGCATCTCAAGGTTGAGCGCAATGATCTGCCCTTTGCTCAAGGCTACAGCGTCGGTGATGTCATCCGGGTGCCAGTTGCCCATCATGACGGCAATTATTTCGCCGATGACGAGACCCTGAAAGAATTGGAAGAGGAAGGCCGGGTGGCGTTTCGCTATTGCGGGCCGAACGGCGCGGTTGATCAGGCCAATAACATTAATGGCAGCCGCAACAATATCGCCGGCATTTATAACAAGCGCGGCACGATTTTAGGCATGATGCCGCATCCCGAGGACGCGGTGGAGCAAATGCTGGGCGGTCTTGGCGGTAAGGCGATGTTCGACGGCATTATTGCTGGTCTTGAGGGAGCGGCGGCATGAGTGAAATTACCCCAGAAGTCGTTGCTGAACATGGTCTCTCCGAAGAAGAATACAAAAATGTCTTAGAAATTATGGGCCGTGAGCCGAACTTGACCGAGCTTGGCGTGTTTTCCGTCATGTGGTCTGAACACTGTTCTTATAAATCCTCCAAAAAATGGCTAAAGACGCTGCCCACCGAGGCACCTTGGGTGATCTGCGGGCCGGGCGAGAATGCCGGTATCGTTGATATCGGCGATGGTCAGGCGGCGGTCTTTAAAATGGAAAGCCACAATCATCCGAGCTATATCGAGCCTTATCAGGGAGCTGCCACCGGTGTCGGCGGCATTTTGCGTGATGTCTTTACCATGGGTGCGCGCCCGATTGCCAATATGAACGCGCTGCGTTTTGGCTCACCCGATCATCCCAAGACCCAGCATTTGGTCTCCGGCGTGGTTTCCGGCATTGGCGGCTATGGCAATTGCATAGGTGTGCCGACGGTCGGCGGTGAAACCAATTTCCACTCGAGCTATGACGGTAATATTCTGGTCAATGCGATGACGGTTGGCTTGGCCGATGCGGATAATATTTTCTATTCGGCGGCGACCGGGGCAGGAAATCCTGTCGTCTATGTCGGCTCCAAGACGGGCCGGGATGGCATTCACGGTGCGACCATGGCGTCGACCGAGTTTAATGCTGATTCAGAAGAAAAACGCCCAACCGTGCAAGTGGGTGATCCGTTCACCGAAAAGCTTTTGGTTGAAGCGTGTCTCGAGTTGATGTCGACCGATGTTATTGTCGCGATCCAGGATATGGGCGCGGCGGGTCTGACCTCTTCGGCGTTTGAGATGGCGTCCAAGGGCGGCGTCGGTGTTGAGATGGATCTCGACCAAGTGCCGGCCCGCGAGGAGGGCATGACAGCTTATGAGTTCTTATTGTCTGAGAGCCAAGAGCGCATGCTGATGGTGTTGGAGCCCGGCAAAGAACATGTTGCGCAAGCGATCATGGAAAAATGGGAGCTCGATTTCGCGGTCGTCGGTCATTTGACCGATACCGGCCGGATGGTGATCAAGATGAACGGCGAAATAGAAGCCGATCTGCCGATCGATCCGCTGGCCTTGGCGTCACCCGAATATGACCGTCCTTGGGTGAAGACCGAACCGCAGGCTGAAATTTCGGCTAGTGATGTTGCCGCGCCTGATAGTCTGCTGGGTGCGCTTAAACAGATCGTCGGCTCGCCCGATATGAGCTCCCGCCGTTGGATTTGGGAGCAATATGATCACATGGTGATGGGCGACACGGTACA
>JABIHH010000059.1 GCA_018649725.1 Rhodospirillaceae bacterium
TGGTGTTCCAAAGGAGCATTTTGGGCTATTTTTAAAGGAATGTGAGTGGCGATTTAACAACCCCAAGCCACAGGATCAATTAAGACAAGTAAAACAGTGGGTTAAACAGTATTTGAACTAGTTAGCTGGGTCAGCCCCTATAAAAATACTTGGTAACGACAAGTAAAAACGTTTTGGAACAGGTGGCTTTGTAGTCATTTAAATTGAGAATACCGGGCTTAAATTGCACTAATTGTGGTGCATCAAATGTCTGGTGAAGGAGACAGTTCATTATGAAATTCAGTAAACTGATATATTCATGTGCTGGGCTAATGGTTGGATTCGCCATGACGATGGGACTAGCAGTCCAATCTGAAGCGGCTAATTTCAATATTGCCAAAGCACGCGTGGGTGATGGTATTCCTAAATCACTTACTGGGAAAGCGGGTGATGCCAAGAAAGGTCGTAAGACAGCCATTCACCGCAAAAAAGGTAATTGTCTGGCTTGCCATACAATGCCAGCACCAGAGCAAGCGGATCATGGCAATATTGGTCCCGACCTCAAAGGTGTAGGTGGTCGCTATAACATTGCCGAGCTGAGATTGCGTTTGGTAAGTGCTAAAGTGCTTAACCCAGACACGATCATGCCTTCTTTCTATCAAAGTTCTGGCTTTCATCGGGTCCAGAAAAAATGGAAAGGCAAAACCATTATCAGCGCTCAAGACGTCGAAGACATCTTGGCCTATCTCGTCACGCTTAAATAAGACGACGATCCAATAATCTCAAATTTGGAGACATAGAATGTCAAAAACAATTTCTAAAGCAGAAGCAACCATGGAGCGGCGAGACGTCTTGAAGCTTCTTGGGTTGGGTACAGTTGCTGCGGCAACCGGCTCAATGCTGAGTAGTGAAGCACTGGCGACGCCAGAAGCGACTGCAAAATACCTCGCTAAACTGAGCGGCACTTCGTCGTACAAATCTGGCAAAATTTCATTGAAAATGCCGGATATTGCAGAAAACGGTGCAACGGTTCCACTGACGGTTAGTGTTGATAGCCCGATGACGGCTAACAATTACGTCAAGTCGATCCATGTCGCTGCAGATAAAAATCCTAATCCAGAAGTGGTTAGCTTTCATCTGACACCGGCATCCGGCAAAGCAGAAGTATCCACCCGGATGCGTCTTGCTAAGACCCAAAATGTTGTCGCTGTCGCGGTAATGAGTGATGGCTCCGTCCATCGTGTTTCACGTAAAGTCAAAGTCACCATCGGCGGCTGCGGCGGTTGATCAGAGGAAAGGATACAGAAAATGGCTAGAAAACCTCGCGTCAAACTGCCGAAGTCCGTTGCTAAAGGACAGGTAGTTCAAATTAAAACATTGATCCCCCACAAAATGGAAACGGGTCAGCGCAAAAATAAAAAAGGCGGGAAGATTCCGCGTTTTATTATCAATAAAGTGGAGGCAACCTTTAACGGGAAGCCCGTCGTGACAGCCGATCTTCATCCTGCTGTTTCCGCTAACCCCTACTTCGCATTTTATGCTCGGGTAAACGAAAGCGGCACGTTCAAGTTCACTTGGACTGATGACAAAGGTAAAACCGTAACAACCTCCAAAAAGGTCGCGGTCAAATAGACCGCTTCGATCTTTGGGAGCACTTAACAGGAGACTTATTATGATTGGCAGAAAGATACTTTCAGTAATAGCCATCATGGGACTCGGTTTCGCACTCGGTGCCACAAATGTTAGCGCTGATGAAGCTGAAAAACGTGCAAAAGACCCACGCAACAAAAAATTTATGGTGGGCGAGAAAAATAGTGGCTATGTTTATATGACATCGCAAACCCGCGACATGCAGGATGACGATTTTGGAAACCCTGCGTTTGTTTGGGTCGATACCGGTGAAGCACTGTGGAACAAGGTGAACGGCACGGCCGGGAAATCTTGTGCCTCGTGCCATAAATCGGCAAGTAAATCGATGAGAGGTGTTGCAAACACCTTCCCACGCTATGATCCTCAAACCAAAAAAATGATTGCGCTGCAGGCTTATTTGCAACGCCATATGACAAAAGATATGGGCGCAAAAAAGTGGAAATGGGAATCAGAGCAAATGTTGGCGATGGCTATTTACATCAAGCTGCAATCTCGCGGCGATCCGGTAAAAAGCATCATCAATGATTCGAACCGCGCAACCTTGGCCCCTTTCCTAGCCAAAGGTAAGAAGTTCTTTGAAGATCGTCGCGGTCTGTTGGATATGTCTTGCAAACATTGTCATGAAGACAATCCCGGTAACATGGCCCGCTCTAATGTCTTGAGCATGGCAATGCCAAACGGTTTTCCAACCTATCGTCTTAAGTGGCAGAAGCCCGGTTCTATTCACCGCCGCTTCTCAGGTTGCAACAAAAACGTACGTGCAAAGCCGTATAAACGTGGCTCAGAAGAATACACCAATCTTGAATTCTATCTGATGCAGCGTGCTGCTGGACTTAAATGGGAAACCCCATCGGTCCGCAACTAAGTTGATCTAAAGGGGGCGGTATTCCATGCAGGATGCCGCCCTTTTTTTATCTTCATTTTTCTAAAACCAGTTTTAGGTGATTTTAAGCCATGCTAACCCGTCGCGATTTTCTCCAAGTAACCGCTGCCACAGCTGCCCTGATGGGTGGTGCTCCATTCTCCAAATTAGCAGCGCAACAAAAAATCAGCCAAGAAAAGCTACTTGAGTTCTCGCCTGTTGGTCAGGTGACGTTGCTTAACTTCACCGATTGCCACGCTCAATTAATGCCGCTTTATTTTCGCGAACCATCCGTAAATTTGGGAGTCGGCGCAGCACATGGCCTGCCGCCGCACATCACCGGCGCTAATTTTCTCAAACACTTTGATTTGAAAGGCGGCACGCCAGAGGCCTATGCCTTCTCGAGCGTCGATCATGTCGCTCTCAGCAATTCCTATGGCCGCATCGGCGGCATGGCTCAGATGGCGACACTGATCAAAGCCATTAGGGCCGAACGCAGCGCCAACACCCTACTCATTGACTGCGGCGACACCTGGCAAGGCTCATACAGTTCGCTGCAGACGCGCGGCGAAGATATGGTTGAGGTTATGAACGCTATGGGCGTCGATCTCATGACAGCGCATTGGGAATTCACTTATGGTGCTGAGCGCGTCAAAGAGCTCATAGAAAAACTTAAATTTCCCTTCCTCGCCGGTAACGTCACAGATACCGAGTGGGAAGAGCCGGTCTTCAAAGACGTCATTTTCTTTGAGCGCGGCGGCGTGAAAATCGGTGTGATCGGCCAAGCCTTCCCCTACACCCCGATCGCCAATCCGCGTTATATGATTCCGACCTGGTCATTTGGTATTCAAGAAGAAAAGATGCGCGCAAGTGTGAAGAAAGCCAAGGCCGGTGGTGCAGAATTGGTCGTGCTCGCCAGCCACAATGGTTTTGATGTCGATCGCAAGCTCGCCTCCAGGGTTGATGGCATTGATGTCATCTTAACTGGCCACACCCACGACGCCATCCCAGCTGTCATCAAAGTCAAAGACACTTTATTAATCGCCACCGGCAGCCACGGTAAATTCCTCGGACGTCTCGACCTTGAGGTAAAAAATAAAAAGGTCACTAATTACAGCTACAAGCTTATGCCGATCTTCTCCGATGCCATTAAACCGGATCCTGAGATCGCTGAAGTTATTCGAAAAGTACGGGCACCCTATGAGAAGACCGTCAACACGGTGCTGGGTAAAACTGAAAGCCATCTTTATCGGCGCGGTAATTTTAACGGCACCTTCGATGATCTGATCAATCAGGCCATCATGGAAGAGCGTGACACGCAAATCTCGCTCTCGCCCGGCTTCCGTTGGGGGCAGACATTACTCCCCGGTCAGGACATCCGGGTCGAAGAAGTGTTTTCACAAACCGCCGTCACCTACCCTGCTGTCTACCGCAATGAAATGACCGGTAAATTTCTCAAAGAAATTCTCGAAGATGTTGGCGACAACCTGTTCAATCCCGATCCTTATTTCCAACAAGGCGGCGATATGGTCCGGGTTGGCGGCATGGGCTATCACTTTGACGTTAGTAAGACCATTGGTTCTCGTGTTTCCAACATGACCCTGCTATCAACGGGGGAGCGGATTGATCCGGCCAAAACATACATCGTTGGTGGTTGGGCATCGGTCAATGAAGCGACCAAAGGCCCGCCGATTTACGATGTGGTCAGCAATTATATCAAACGCGAGAAATCAGTGAAGATTGACGAAAATACAGCGATTAAAGTGACAGGTTTTTAAAGTCCGATTAAGAAAATATTATTGAGGGAATAGCACTCACCATGATGGAAATCACCTTTTTCGGCGCTTTTATCGCTGGATTATTGAGCTTTGCCTCCCCTTGCGTGCTCCCGCTCATCCCAGCTTATATCAGCTTCTTAGGCGGTGCCTCGCTAAGTCAATTGACCGAAGAAGACGGCATTGATGCGGCGACGCAAAAGCGTGTATTTTATTCAGCCATCGCTTTTGTTTTAGGTTTCTCAACCGTCTTTATATCTTTAGGGGCGACAGCGACGGCGATCAGCGCAATGATTGCGCAGAACTCGCTTCTTCTTGGCCAAATTGCCGGCACCATCATTGTAATATTCGGCCTGCATTACATGGGCGTGTTCCGAATTGGCTTTCTAAATTTCGAAAAACGTTTTCATCTTGAGAACAAACCGGCTGGCCTCATTGGATCCTATATCCTCGGCCTTGCTTTTGCCTTCGGCTGGACGCCTTGCGTTGGTCCAATCCTAGCCTCTGTCCTTATGGTAGCTGCTTCTGGTGATTCTGTCAGTTATGGTATCTCACTATTGACCGTTTATGCTGCCGGTTTGGGCATCCCATTTTTAGCAGCTGCTTTTGCCGTTAAGCCGTTCATGAAATTCCTAAGTCGCTTCAAAAAACAAATGCGGAAAATTGAGATAACTATTGGTGTCCTACTCATCATTACCGGCATTGCAATTTTTACAGGTGATCTCGCTGAAGCCTCGAACTGGCTATTAGAAACCTTCCCCGCATTTACCCAAGTCGGCTAGCCAAAAGCCAGACGTGCGTACAATCCCTACTTGTTTTTAAACCCTATTTTGGGTACCTATATAGCGCAAAATCAAGATAATAATGTCAGTTTTTGACAATTTATTTTCCTCCGTTTCAATTATAAACGGAACCTCTAAGGGCTATGTTATGAGACCTTGGCGTACCTGGATAATCATCATATTCATGCTGGCTTTGGGTGCGTGCTCAACGCCCGACCCCCGCTTCACGGCCGGACTGAACTCCTTTCAAAAAGCGGATTACTCTACGGCCAGAGCGAAATGGCGTGTTGCAGCTGATGCCGGTGTTCCAAATGCTCAGCATGGTCTCGGCTGGATCTATGAAAACGGCCTGGGTGTTCCACAAAATTACAAAACGAGCGCGAAATGGTACTCGAAAGCCGCTGACCAGGGTCACGGCGGCGCCCAACTCAATTTGGGTAATTTCTATGACAATGGGCGAGGTCTACCGAAAGATTATAAGAAAGCCGCTGCCTATTTTTCCCGGGCGGCAGAAAATAACATAGCTGAGGCGCAAAATAATTTGGGTCAAATGTATAAACTCGGCCATGGTGTAAAGCAGGATTATGAAAAAGCTGCTCAACTTTTTCTTGCTGCTGCGCGGCAAAACTATGCCCCTGCACAAAACTCAATTGGGCTTATGTTTTTCAAGGGACAAGGCATCAAACAGGATGCCGAACTGGCTTTCTTTTGGATCAGCCTCGCCTCACTGAATGGTCAGGCCGGATCTGAGCATAACTTAACCTTCGTCGCCTCTTTCTTAGATAAAAATCAAATTAAGAGACTGGATGACGAAGCGGTCGAATGGCATTCAAGATGGAAAAAAGCATGACAAAGCGAGATATCAGGCAAAAAAGTCCCATACAAATTGTCTCAGTGTTAGTTATTGGACTTTCGATGTTGCTGGTGACCGAGCCGGCTCAGAGCGACGACCGCAACCAAACCGAACTGATAATTCCGGCCTCGGCGGCGGCTTCTCCCCAATCTAAGAGAGCAAACGACAACGAATGGACCGTCGAAGAAGCGTCAGGAGATGCGTCGGTAAAAGTTCCTTTTGACAAAACCTGGCGCTCCCTCAAACCCGGCTTGGTAATCGGTCCAAATTCATCGATTAAAACCGGAACAACCGGCTGGGCACTACTTTCCCACAATAAAAACAAAATGGCGGTTGCGGCAAAAACCACACTTAACATTCCAGCCAAGGCTCGCGGTCAGGCAATTTCATCTGCGTCTGTAAAACCAGCCAGAAACCCAACGGGAAAAATCACCCGTATTTTCCAATCTCTTGGCAGCATACTGTTCAAGGTCAACAAGACCCCAAGCCAGGCCTTCGAAGTCGAAACGCCTTATTTGGTGGCAGGTGTCAAAGGCACCACTTTTGGCGTCGAAGTATCATCTACAGGCGCCACCGTAAGTGTCAGTGAAGGTACCGTCGGTGTAACCTCGGCGAGTGGAAACTCCGTAGATACCACGCCCGGACAAACCGCTGCGGTAACTTCCAATCCCGGCAGCGATGTTTCGCTTGGCAGATCTCAACGCGGATCAGGCTTGGCCAATGGTCCAGGTAGCGGTGCTAATTCGGGGCAACCAGGTAAGTCCAGCGGTAAAGGCCCTGGTGCAAACTCAGGTAAAGGCTCTGCCCCAGGACACGCCAGTGCTGGAAAAAAATCTAACAACAACCGGGCCAAAGCCGGTGGCGGAAATAGTAGTCGTGGAAATACTGGAATCGGACGCGGCAGCAGTTCCGGTGGCAGCAGTAGTGCAGGCGGCAACAGTGGCGGTGGCAATAGCGGTGGCAACGGCAATGGAAATAGCGGTGGCAACGGTAACAGCGGTGGCGGTGGCAACGGCAATGGGAACAGCGGTGGCAACGGCAATGGGAACAGCGGCGGCAACGGTAAAGGCAATAATTAATGCTGTCTGTGCTCACAAACAATTTGTCAAAAATACGGGGTCTGTTTAGCGGCTTGCCCGCGGTGGCTTCTGTCGCCTTGGTTGCCCTACTTTATTTATCTGGCAACTTGAATTTTATTGAACAGAAAATTCAAGACGAACGTTTTCGATATATTCAACGTGATGCAACGTCAGATACCGTACTCATTTCTATTGATTCCTTCAGTTTGAAAGAGGTCGGTGTATGGCCGTGGCCACGCCGCATTCATGGTCACCTTCTCGATAATCTTGTAAAAGCCGGTGCCAATCGTGTCGCTTTTAATTTAGATTTCAGTTCAAATTCAAATATTGAGGATGACCGTTTATTTAGCGAGGCCTTACAACGCGCCGCCGGCAAGGTGGTTATGATTGCATTCCAGCAACATCAGCGCGTCGGCAAGGCTAATATTTTTTCCACCAATGCCCCAATAGACTCTTTTGCTCAGCATGCCGTTACTGTGGCGGCGAATATCAGACCTGACATGGATGGTATCATCCGACGCTACACCATATTTCAGGATATCGGGGACAAGAAAGTCCTTACCCTTCCCGCCGTTCTTGCGAATTCGCGAGGTATCACAAACTCAGTATTTTCGATTGATTTTGGTATCAGACCGAGTTCGATCCCGATTATTCCCTATTCTGACATTTTGTTTAATCGCATCGATCCAAAGATTCTAAAAGGTAAAAACATCCTCATTGGCGCAACAGCCATCGAACTTGGAAATCATTTGGCCGTGCCGATTTACCAGGCATTACCCAGTAGCATAGTTCTCGTCGAAGCCATTGAATCGCTTTCACAAAATAGAGCAATCGCTCAAATTCATCCCCTGGCAGTTCTCTTTTTGATGCTTATGCTCGGTATATTCATCGGCAGGAAATTTAAAAATTGGACCTGGCAAAAAGGTATCTTGATTCTAGCCCTTTCACTTTCTAGTCTCGTCGCCGCCTCAACTTTTCTCTATGCCTTGGCGCCCGTATCAATCGACCTAACACCGCTCCTTGCTGTATTAATAGTGAGCGCTCTTGTTGGCTGGACTCAACAGATAGATATCCAAACACTCGCCGCATTCCGCTCATCCATGGCACTTAAAAACCAAGATGAATTTGTCCGCAGCATTATCGACAACACCTTCGATGGGATTTTCGTTTTCACAGCGAATGGAAATATCGAGTTCTTCAACGATACGGCCAAAAAGCTGTTTGGCTACGAAAAAGAAGAAATATCCGGTAAAAATATTAGTTATATAATTGGCAATAAAAGATCGGAGAATAAGAAAAATATTTCTCCCATCGATCCCGCATATTTCAAAGCGGGAGAGACGGAAACACTTGGTATAAAGAACGATGGCCTAACTTTTCCAATAGAGCTTTCTATTTCCAAAATTGAAACTCCCATTAGCACGCACAAATTGGAAAGACGGCGGGTTCCACGGATATCCTATCTGTGTACTGTCCGCGATATATCCGAACGCAAATTGGAGGAAGCAGAATTTAACGACCGCCATACGGTTATGACAGATAACAGTCGAATAATTTCAATGAGTGAAATGGCTTCCGGACTTGCCCATGAAATTAACCAGCCGCTCACGGCTATATTTGGTTATCTCGAAGGTGTGCGCCGTAGATTAGTGAATATTTCCATTGTTCCTGAAAACATTATTGAATCGATTGAAAAGGCATTGAAGCAAGCGGATCGTACGCGAGAAATCCTCCGCCGCACACGTAGTGCCACTCAAAAAATTGAGCTTAATCGCTCACCAATTAATCTAAACTCGGTCGCTGAAGAAGTCGTCGATCTGCTCAAGTTTGATATTTCGCGCTATGGCGCATCCGTTCACTTGGACCTTCAACCAGATCTTCCTTTGGTTGAAATCGATGAAATCCAAATACAGCAGGTTCTTATTAATCTGGCACGTAATGGCATGGAAGCCATGGCGGAACTGCCGACGCTATCGCGCTATTTAATCATTCAGACGCGCCACAATGAAGACGACCAAGTTGAAGTCAGCGTTAAAGATAATGGCCCAGGTTTCAGCGATGACATTAAAGATAAAATATTCTTCCCGTTTGCAACAACTAAGAAGGATGGCATAGGCATCGGACTTTCAATCTGTGAATCAATTATTGAAAATCACGAAGGATCGATCAGCACCGAGAAGCAGCAAAATGGTCCGATGGTATTCACCTTCACTTTGCCGAAAGCAATTGTCGATAACGCGGTCCCTAACAGCGACGAAGATTTTGGGGCACTCCCAAAGAGAATTACCCAGCGTTCCGACTAAAGGCTTTGAGAGCGTCACCTGCGACCTCGCTGAAGTGCCAAACTGGTTACTCGACACCCTTCCAAGTCTTTATCCAAGTTGGCTAGAAGAATTCACATTCGACGTGGAAAGCGGAATTTGAATGTGGAATGTGGCACCTTGGTTTGGCTCTGACGCATACCATATCTGACCGTCGTGTTCATTGATGATAGAACGACATATTGGCAAGCCCATTCCTAGACCAGTTTTTTTAGTCGTGAAATATGGTTCAAATAACTGATCTTGATACTTTTCAGCAACACCTGGTCCATTGTCTTTAATAATTATTGAGACTAGGCGACTTTCGATATGCGAGGAGATTTTGAGTTGGCGCCGGTCACTTTCTACTGTACCCAGAATATCCACACTATTGCGTACCAAGTTTAGTATAACCTGCTCTAATAAAATTGGATCGCCTCGCACTATTGGTGCATCATCGGTCAATTCAAGCAGTAGTTTTATTTGTTTATTGCTTAGATCAGCCTTCAAAAGTTGCAAAACCTTGTCGATCGAATCATTGATATCTAAGTGCTCGGATTTGCGATCGTCGCGGCGAATCAGATCGCGCAAGTGTTGAATAACATCGCCTGCCCGAACCGCCTGCTCTGAAGCTTTTTCCAAAGCATTGATGATAGATTCCGAAGTCACCTCCCCCGATTTAAGACGACGGAGGCTACCATCGATAAAGGCAGCTATAGCTGCCAATGGTTGGTTGAGTTCGTGCGCGATGTCTGTTGCCATCTCTCCTAAAGTAGCAACACGTGTAACATGGGCCAACTGCTCCCGATGAATTCTAGACTGCTCTTCGACATTTTTTTGTTCGCTAATGTCTTTTGCACTCCCGGTTGTGCCCAAAACATTTCCATCCGCACCTCGTTCTACGATGGCATTAAAATTTAGGTAGACTGGACTACCATCTTTCTTCAAATGGATAGAGTCTAGATTGAAATATTCAATACCATCTTTAATTTTTTCAAAAATAGCCAAATCTTTTTCCGCCTGCTCCTCAGTCATAAAATCGAAAAAAGGTTTGCCAATCATCTCATGAGGATCGTACCCATGAGTTCTCTTCGATGCTTCGTTTACAAACGTAAAAATACCATCAGCATCTACCGACCATATAAAATCATGAGACGTTTCAACGAGATTACGATATTTCTCCTCGCTCGTTTGTAAGGCCAGTTTATCACGCACTCGGTTAGATATATCTCGTACCAGAGCCAGGATATTTGCCTCCTTGCCATAGTGAAAAATACTTAGCCGCGCCTCGACAGGAAAAGTAGAACCATCTTTTCGAAGATGTTCTCCCTCCAACGTGACCGCAGTTCCTGCCTTCATCTCGCGCCAAATTTCCGAGAGTAATTTGCTGTCACGATCAGTCTGGATATCGCTCAGGGACATACCGAGCAATTCGTCCCGAGTATAGCCCAAGGTGCAACAAGCCATATCATTAACTTCAACAAATTTTCCACTAAGATCATGAATTAGAAACGCATCACCAGCGCTTTCGATGATAGTGGCAACTTCCATTTCCGCCCGCCCCAATCGCTTAACCAGGTGAATGAGGAAAAAAATCGTCGGAGGGGCTACAATTAAGGGGATTGCCGTCGACAAATAAAGCGATGGAAACAGGTCGTAGCCAAAAATAATTGAATCCAAATAAGAGATGGAAACCGAAATAAATACGATCACCAGGGTAACGCATATCGTTGCACCAGCATTACCGATTTTTTCAATGATGCGGAGAGACCAATTTACCACGGCTACCCAATGCCCATTTCTGACAGAATTAAACTAAATTCAGAATTCTAAGAAAGCACAATCTGTACGCGGTATTCAAGAATTTATTCCTCAAATAGCAACTCGTCCGCCCAAAGCTGCTTTTGAATATCCAGGCCTTTGGCAGCCAGCTTATCGCCCTCTTCTCCCAACCAGCGTTGAAAATTTGGCTCGGTCTTATACGCATTGGATTTGACGTATTTAAATAAGAAATAAAAATGGAAGGGCTTGAAATAGCCCGGAATGCGCATGACTTCCGCCGTCCGGCTGTCTTTCTTGCCAATGTCTTTAAGGTCTTCCGCGAAAAATTGAATGGTCGGTGTAAATCGTACGGCCCATTTTTGCGACAGCTTCTTCTCTGTGGTCACTTCACCATCAAAATCCGTTACTTCCTTGTCACCCCACAAATTCAATTGGATGACGACAAAATTATCAGTGATAAATTTAACAATTCGAGGAATACGCAAGTTAACTTCGTGGGTGCGCTTGCAATAGGGGCAGCCCTTTTGTTCCCACATAATCACCAATCGCTTGCCTTTTGCCTTGGCTTCGGCAAGGTCTTCGCGAAGATCCAAGAAACTGTCATGAAACCATTTCTGTACGTGCAGGCCATCCTCACTGACGCCAACCTTGGGAAGCTGGCCTTCATTAGCTAATACAGGGGCAGCACTGAAAATCAAAAAAGCCGAAATTAACAACAGTTTTACCAAGCTAAATTTTCTCACAATATTTTCCTTCCTCATGCGTCTATTCTACATAAATTTCTATGAATTATAAATGTTACTTATCGAATTAGCTACTAAGCTCCAAATAACTCACGAAAATGTGCATCACCCCAATCGAGGGCATCTTTGCCGAGGGCTTCATTGCGGGAGTTATATGATTTGGATTTGGGATCAAAGGCCCATTGTTTGGTCGCCTGATCATAGCGGTAGTATGAACGTGACAAGATCGCTTCCTTTGGATGGGCACTCACCAACGAATAGCAAATCGACTGCGGCGTAATCCAAGGCGTTGCTTTGCCGCGTAACCTTGCGGCTATAACTTTGGCAATATGCTTGCCTTCACTGTGGGCGACACTGGCGCTTTTGGAGAACGGCATCGGGCGACAATCGCCGGCAATATAGACGCGTTCGTCACCGATAAAATTATAATTGAACGGATCAATCTTGGCTTCTTTCTGTGGACTGGCTGGATCGTTCAAACCGAAATGCTCAATCATCCGAGCGGCGCGGGTTCGAGGATAGATCGCACCGCCATCGAATTTTATCTCATCAAAATCGGTTTTAATGATTTTGGCCTCGGGGTTAACTCCCTCAACGACGGTTGAGTTCATATATTCGATGGTGTCGCCATAAAGCTCTTCGAAGGCGGCCAGAAACCCCTCACCATTCACTGCCGGCTCTTCGCGGGAATCAATCAGCACAACCTTTCCTTTAATTTTGCGCTGCTTAAAATTTGCCGCAATAAGACAGGCGCGTTCGTAAGGTGAGGCTGCGCAGCGATAAATGCCAGGGGGTGCCGTTAGAACAAAGATGCCCTGTTCAAAATTCTTAATCTGATCGAGGATAATTTGTTGCTCTTGCTGGGAAACAAAGCCAGCTGGATAATGTTTTTTCAAGCTTTGGATAGCCGCCGGATCTTTAACGCCGAAGGAGGCATAATCATATTCAACGCCGGGTGCCAACACGAGAACATCGTAATCAATCCAGCCCTTATCCGTTTGAATGCGGCGTTTATCTCGATCAAGCTCAGTCATGCTGGCGTTAAAATAGGTATATCCGCCGAGCTTAGCAGCATCTTCAAAGCGGTAGCTCAATTTAGCTTTTTCAATTAAACTACCCAGCCAAAGGTTGCTGAGAGGTAGAGAGAAAAATGACTTCCGGCGTTCGACCATAACAACATCAAGCGTGTTATCTGCCTGTTTCAAATATTTCGCGATAGAGAGCCCCGACCATCCTCCGCCAAGGACGACGATCCGCGGCCCCTTGGATGCCGCCAAATCTGCTTTATTGCGCGCCGCTATAGCCGGTAACGGAAGCGCCGCAAGCGCCGTTGCGCCAACAAATGTGCCAAATTCTCGACGGGTTATTCCGGTCATAACAAAGCCGTTCTTTCAAAGCTGCTCTTTGGTTTCATCAACTATTCCATATTTTAGAGAAATCGAAAATATAATATCCTATTGAAGCAAAATTTGGTTAAAAATCAAGTGGAATTAAGTCAAAAACGGCCAAATAACTGTAATGTGAGAATAAAAAGTTTGATTTGTGAATCAGGGTTAGTTATATTTTAGGGAATCGGAAAATACTAAATCTTTGGTTTATAGAGAGAACATGAAAATGGATATGGAACTAGATACCAAAGGCATGAACTGCCCCATGCCGATTTTGAAAGCAAAAAAGGCAATGAACGAGTTGGCTGCAGGTGGCCTATTGAAAGTCCTCGCCACTGATCCAGGTTCAGTTGAAGATTTCAGTGCATTTTGCCGCACTGGTGGCCACGAATTGGTCGAAACATCAGAAGCCGATGGCGTATTTACCTACGTACTTAAAAAGGGCGGCTAATTTAAGCCACCGCTAACAATTCCTAAGACTGGGAATCGCTCATGGATGGTAACCACCTTCCTGTCGACAAGTCCCCTATTGTCTCAGACAAAGTGGACACTACGACATGTTACATGTGCGCTTGCAGATGCGGCATCAAAGTGCATCTGCTCGACGGCAAAGTGCGATACATCGAAGGCAATCCCGATCACCCGGTAAATAAAGGTGTGCTCTGTGCCAAAGGCTCAGCCGGGATTATGCAGCATTATTCTCCAGCGCGTCTCTCCAAGCCGCTGCGCCGTGTCGGGGAACGTGGCTCGGGCGAATTCAAAGAGATTGAATGGAGTGAAGCGCTCGATATAGCGACCTCATGGTTGGCTTCAGCGCGTGCCACCGATCCAAGACGGCTCGCATTCTTTACCGGCCGTGATCAAAGCCAGGCGCTGACCAGTTGGTGGGCACAGCAATATGGCACGCCCAACTATTCGGCGCATGGTGGGTTTTGTTCCGTCAATATGGCCACCGGTGGCATCTACACATTCAGCAGCGCCTTTTGGGAATTCTCGGAACCCGATTGGGATAACACAAAATATTTCCTGATGTTTGGCGTTGCCGAGGACCACGACAGTAACCCAATCAAAATGGGGCTCAGCAAACTTAAAA
>JABIHH010000016.1 GCA_018649725.1 Rhodospirillaceae bacterium
AAAGCTAGGAGACGGTACTCCTAGACGTTAGGGAATGTACCATAACTTGCAGCACTATATTCTGATCTGCCAGAATAATATTGTCCGATTGGGACTAAGAGCGGACCATTCCGAAACTGCTCCAAAGCGTCTGCTTTACCCAATTAAAAAATGGGCAGCCTTTATGGCTATTTTAGGAGCTTTTTCATACGCAGTTATGGCTGGCGCGACAGTTCCGACCCAACGTGCCTTCCTCATGATTGGTTTGGTGCTATTGGCCGTATTGTTCGACCGCCAAGGGATTTCCATGCGTTTGGTCGCTTGGGCTGCAACCGCAATATTGTTACTGCGTCCCGAGAGTTTATTGGGGGCGAGTTTCCAGCTTTCCTTTGCGGCTGTTATTGCCCTCATCGCGGCCTATGAATATCTCAAGGAACGCGACTTAGGTCCGGAATATGCTGCGATTTGGCGTCGGCCCTTGCGTTATGTTGGTGGGGTTGCCCTAACGACCATCATAGCAACCATCGCAACGGCACCGTTTGCGATCTATCACTTTAATCAGATGGCGCAGTTTGGTCTCATCGCCAATGTTTTAGCAGTCCCTTTAACCGCAATTTGGATCATGCCCTTTGCCATCTTATCATTTCTCCTGATGCCATTTGGTTTGTCCGAGATCGGGCTCCAGCTAATGGGGTGGGGCGTTGGCGGAATAATCGACATAGCAAATTGGATCGCAAGCTGGGAAGGTTCTGTCCTCATGGTTCCTGCAATGCCGATCTGGGCGCTTGTTGCCATCGGCTTGGGAGGGCTTTGGATAAGCATCTGGCAGCAAAACTGGCGCCTGTTGGGTGGCGGCGCAATCGCGCTGGGATTGGGCTCTTTGATTTTCTTTCAGGCACCAGACATTGTCGTTGATGAGCGGGGAAAGCTGTTTGCCGTGCAGGGAACAAATGGCGTCCTGCATCTGTCTTCCAAAAGAGTTTCAAAATTTTCCGGACAAATCTGGTTGCGGCGGGTGGGTCAGCAGATTGACACCCAACAAAATTGGCCAAAACAGGGGTTTTCAGCCGATAATTCCTTAATCTGCGACCGTCTTGGCTGTATTTACAACAATAAAGGCCACAAGGTTGCCCTCATCACCGACGTTCAGGCTGTGCCGGAAGATTGCCAAGCCGCTGATATCATCGTCAGCGCGGTGCCGGTACCATATTTCTGCCCATCCGCCAAAATCGTGATTGATTGGTTTGATTTATGGCGAAAGGGAGCACATGCGATTTGGCTGACAGAAAATGGCGCCGTGGTCGAAGACGTAAACACAAAAAGAGGACGCCGGCCTTGGGTGCTGCGTCGGCAAGAGTAGTGCAATTTATTGAGAAAGATGGATACGCGGGTCGAGCCCGCGTATGATATAAATTTTGGTATGTTTGCTATTAAAACGAACCGTCATGCGCGGGCTCGACCCGCGTATCCATGGTTCCTTTGACTATTAATGATAGGTCCGAAATAATCCGACAAGCTTACCTTGAACCTGCACGCGGTCAGGGCCGAATATTCGCGTTTCATAATCCTTGTTGGCGGGCTCCAGCGCAATCGTATCGCCTTTTTTGCGGATGCGTTTGAGCGTCGCTTCGCTATCATCGACCAAAGCTACGACAATGGTGCCGTTTTCAGCGTTGTCGCATTTCTCGATGACCACTGTATCGCCATCATGAATGCCGGCCTCAATCATAGAATCGCCATCAATTTCAAGGGCATAGCGTTCTCCGCGGCCAACCATGTCAGACGGCACACCGACGAAATTGGTCGGATTGCTGATGGCTTCGATGGGTGTACCAGCCGCGATTTTACCGAGCAATGGAATCTCAGCAGCGTCATTTGCCGCCAGTGGTTGTTCATCCGAGCTGCCGAAGTCACCTTTGATAACGTTAGGCGCATAACTCGGCGCGGCAGTTGAATGGGCATTTTCAGGAAGTTTCAAAACCTCCAAAGCGCGGGCGCGGTGGGGTAGGCGACGGATAAAGCCACGTTCCTCCAGACCGGTTATAAGACGGTGGATGCCGGATTTAGATTTGAGATCCAATGCATCTTTCATTTCATCAAATGAAGGCGAGACACCTGATTCACGTAAACTATGATCGATAAACATGAGCAATTCATATTGCTTTTTTGTCAGCATCGAGAAAATCTCCGCATAAGTAAATTCATCTGAGTTTTGGTTATTATTCTTTCCCTTTAGAGCGCCTAAATCACAATATAGTCGCACAGGTTGTAGAACCTACTAAATCTAGAACAAAACCAAAACGTTCACACATGTTCTAGTTTGGTTCTATTTTTAGGTCAAGAGGGAAAATTGTAAAAATTAGGAAAAAATAGCTATTTTTCGTAAAAAAATTAAAAACTGCCATCTAATTTGATGATTTCGACCCGTTCACCAGCTGAAATAGGCTCGGCGAAGGGCACGCGGACCACCAAACACTGTGCTTGGGCGAATCGAGCCAGCATGGAACTGTCCTGCCGATCGAACGGTATTGCTGTCAGCGCCCCATTTGCATCGATATCAAGGGTCGACCGCAGATAGTCCTGACGTTTGTCATTGCTGTCCAAATCACGCCCTAGAATGGCAGTTTCCGTCCGATGTGAGGAATCCCCGAGGCCCATCATTTTATTGATGGCCGGGCGAAGGAAAAGGGCGGCCGTCACGCCAGCTGACACCGGATTGCCCGGCAGTCCCAACATCGGAATGCCACTTATTTGGCCAAAAATTAAGGGTTTTCCCGGCCGCATGGCCACCCGGCTGAAGGTGATGTCGAGACCTTCTTCGCCGAGCACTGATTTAACGAGATCATGATCACCAACCGACGCGCCGCCAATGGTAACCAACATATCGGCGCCGGACAGGCTATTCAGCATCTCTTTCAGCGAGTCTGGATCATCCTTAGCGATACCGAGATTAATCGGCACACCGCCATTCGCGGTGACAAATGCCGCCATACCAATACTATTCGAGCTGATTATCTGATCCGGCCCAACGGGCTCACCAGGGAGCACCAATTCATCACCGGTTGAAAGAATAGCAACGCGGGGGCGACGGTAGACTTTTATCCAAGGCACGTTCATCGCAGCAGCCAACGCAATATTTCTGGAATTTAGCCGGGTACCGGCAGACAGCAGGGTATCGCCAGTTTTAAAATCGAGACCTGCAGGTCGAATGTATTTTCCGGCAGGTGCTGCTTCGATCATGGTTATCTGATCGCCTGCGGTTTCGGTATCTTCCTGGATAACGATTGCATCTGCGCCTTCCGGTACCGGGGCACCGGTAAAAATACGGGTTGTTTGCCCAGCTTCGATCTTACCGTCAAAGCCACTACCCGCAGCAGATTCGCCTATTTGGGTGAGCGTTGCCGGAACACTTGCAACATCTTCGGCTCTAACAGCATAGCCATCCATCGCTGAGACCGCGACGGGCGGCTGAGTAAGCCTGGAGATCACATCTGCGGCCAAGACCCGGTTTTGGGCATCGGCCACCGAGATGTCTTCGGTACCAAGTTGCTTAACGCCCGCGAGTACATTTTTAAGTGCATCTTCTACCGCAATCATGCCGTCGGTTATTTCTGGCATCTAATTTTCCTTATTCGCCTTTGAATTCGCCGGATTTACCGCCAGCTTTATGAATGAGCCGGATATCACCGAGACGCATCGCACGGTCAACGGCTTTACACATGTCATAGACCGTTAATGCCGCAACGGATACCGCCGTCAGCGCTTCCATTTCGACACCGGTCTGCCCCGTCAATTTGCAGGTCGCCGTAATGTCGACAGCGTTTCTTTTATCATCTGTCGTCAGCTCAACCTTCACCGAGGTTAAGGCAAGGGGGTGGCAGAGCGGAATGAGGTCGGGCGTGCGCTTAGCACCCATAATGCCGGCCAGTTGGGCAATCGAGAGCACGTCGCCTTTTTTGACGCCCTTATCGGTAATGAGCTTAAGCGTTGCTGGCTCCATATAAACCGAGCCCATCGCCGTCGCTGTCCGTTCGGTCGCGTCTTTATCAGAGACATCTACCATGATGGCATTGCCGTCTGCATCGATATGGGTCAGATCACTCATTAAGATACACTCGCTGTTGTTTTGCCAAGCAGGCGCTTCGTTGCTGCTTCGACATCTTGTTCACGCATGAGAGATTCACCAACTAAGAAACAGCTGATGCCAGCCGCGTTCATGTGAAGCAAATCAGCGTGAGAATAAAGCCCCGATTCGCTGACCAATAATGCCTCCTCACCAGCCAAAGGTGCCAACGTCTCCGTCATGCCAATGTCAACTTCTAGGGTCTTAAGATTTCGATTGTTAATACCGAGCAGGGCGGGCGATAGTTTAAGGGCGCGCTCCATTTCTTCAGCGCTATGAACTTCTACTAACGTATCCATACCGAGATCATCACTGGCGGCCTTTAGATCAGCGGCGAGGGCATCATCCAAACAGGCCATGATCAACAATATACAATCCGCCCCAATCGCACGGGCTTCGACAATCTGGTAGGGATCGATCATAAAATCCTTGCGAATGGCGGGGAGGTCGACGGCGTCTCGGGCTTGAGCTAAAAACGCATCAGCGCCTTGGAAATAAGGCGCGTCTGTCAGCACCGACATACAGGTTGCACCGCCGGCTTTGTAAGCTTTGGCGAGGCTGGCTGGATCGAAATCTTCGCGGATGAGGCCCTTCGAGGGTGAGGCCTTTTTGATCTCAGCAATCAGTCCGTAATTACCAGAATTCTGCGCTTTTTTAAGTGCATTGATGAAGCCGCGCGGGGCGTCGATTTGGGCAATTTTGGCCAATAGAGAGGCTTCAGTTGCCGCTGCTTTTTGCGCGGCGACATGGATTCGTTTAGCGTCGCAAATTTCAACAAGGACGTCGCTCAAGCTTGATCTCCATTCTCGCCGGAATTGGTGATCTCAACCAATTTTGCGAGTGTCGCTTTGGCCTTGCCGCTATCAACAGCTTCACCAGCTAAGGCCACGCCATCGGTTAAGTTATCAACTTTATCAGCAACTAAAAGAGCCGCCGCCGCATTGAAAAGCACGACGTCGCGGTAGGCCGATGGCTCACCATCGAGCAAGACATGGATCGCATCAGCATTATAGGCAGCGTCTCCGCCTTTAAGATCAGCGGCATCGGCAATCGGCAGGCCGGCATCTTCGGGGCTCACTTCAAAATTTGTCACCTTGCCGTCTTTAAGCTCTGAGACAAAAGACGGGCCAGTTGTTGTCAGCTCATCCGTGCCGTCCGAGCCATGCATTACCCAGGCGCGCTCGCTGCCGAGTTGGCCAAGCGTCTGTGCAACAGGCTCGACCCATTCTTTGGAGAACACACCGGTGAGTTGGCGTTTCACGCCGGACGGATTGCAAATAGGACCCAGTAAATTAAAGACCGTACGGGTGGCAAGCTCGACCCGGGGACCTGCAACATGACGCATGGCACTGTGATGACGTGGTGCCATTAAGAAACCAATGCCGGCTTCCCAGATTGATTTTTTAACCAGCTCGAAAACAGCGTCGTTATTTACACCGAGTGCCGACAGCGTATCAGCGGCACCTGATTTTGACGAAAGGGCGCGGTTACCGTGTTTTGCGACCGGCACGCCGCAGGCTGCGACAACAATCGAGGCGCCTGTCGAAATGTTGTAGGTGCCTGAGCCATCACCACCGGTGCCGACAACATCAATCGCATTTTCCGGCGCTTCAACATAAATCGCTTTGGCGCGCATAGCTTTGGCAGCGCCGGTGATCTCATCAACGGTCTCACCTCTAACCCGAAGTGCCATTAGGAAGCCGCCGATCTGTGACGGTGTCGCATCACCCGACATGATTATGTTAAACGCCGCCTCGGATTCCTCGATCGAAAGCGACTGACCATCTGCCACGGTGGCTATAAAGGTTTTCATATCTGTCATTTTAACCATCTTCCCAAAAGAGAGCTTTTTAGTTCACCAAACCGACGAAGTTTTTCAGCAATTGGTGGCCATGTTCTGAAGCAATACTTTCGGGGTGAAATTGTACCCCGAAGATTGCATGTTTTTTATGTGCTATGGCCATTATAACGCCATCATCGCTTTTTGCAGTAATTTCAATGTCTTCTGGCCAATTTTCCGGCTCTAGCATCAATGAATGATAGCGCGTTGCCTGAAAATTCTTTGCGACATTGGCAAAAATTCCCTGACCATTGTGCTGAATTTGGCTCAATTTCCCATGCATCGGCAGGGACGAACGCACAACTTTGGCCCCAAATACCTGACCGATAGTCTGATAGCCGAGACAAACCCCAAAAATCGGCATTTTCCCAGCCGCTTTCTCGACGAGTTCCAGACAAATACCGGCTTTATCCGGATCACACGGACCGGGCGATACAATAATGGCTTCGGGATTAAGCGCTAAAGCTTCATCCGCGGTGAGCGCGTCATTTCGCCTTACAACTACATCGACACCAATTTCTCCCAAATAGTGCCAAAGATTGTAGGTAAAACTGTCGTAATTATCGATCAATAAGAACATCGTATATTTTCAGTAAACGCCTGATACCCATGTATTTTCCTGGCATTTTCCCAGCTAATTCGCGCGCACAATGCAAGCAGAGGCGAATAACGTCAAGCGAAGTATTTGCCTGACACTTCCTAGCACAAATAACCATTTGACCTTCCAGTCTCTAGAAGGTTTATAGTGAAGGTTCCATTTTACTAGAAGGTATGAAAATTAGCTCATGAATGAACTCTCAGGAAAAACAGCAAAAGATCCGGTCTGTAACATGTCAGTGGACCCGAATAAGACCGAGCATCACCACGAATTCGAAGATGATGCCTATCATTTTTGCTGCAACGGCTGTTTGACCAAGTTCAGCACTGACCCAAACTCTTATCTCATCAAAATTGACCCGGTTTGTGGGATGAATGTCGATATCCGCAAAAAAGGTGATAGCGAGTTCGAGCATGAGGGAAATCGTTATTATTTTTGCAGCGATGGCTGCCGGACAAAGTTTAGTGGTGATCCTGAGAAATATCTTGATCCGTCTGAGCAGGACGCCGGTGATCCCGATGCGATCTACACCTGCCCAATGGATCCCGAGATCGAGCAAATTGGCCCCGGCGCTTGTCCGATCTGTGGCATGGCGCTGGAACCGATGGATCCCATCGCCGCGATCATGGAGACCGAAAACCCTGAACTCGATGATATGAAGAGGCGTTTTAAGATTACCGGCGCCCTTGCATTGCCAACGCTTATTCTGGCTATGGGCGAGATGATACCGGGCGACCCACTCGGAAAACTTATCCCTCTGCAAATCAATATTTGGGCGCAGTTTATCCTGGCAACGCCAGCCGTGCTCTGGGGCGGCAAGCCGTTCTTTGAGCGCGCTTGGTCCTCAATCATGACGTGGAACCTAAACATGTTCACCCTGATCGGCATCGGTGTGGGTGTGGCTTATCTTTATAGTGTGGTCGCAATTTTGTTCCCCGGGATTTTCCCGGCAGAATTTGTCCATGCCGGTGGCAGCATTGCGGTCTATTTCGAAGCGGCTGCCGTTATTACCGCTTTGGTACAAATTGGCCAGGTGATGGAGCTAAAAGCTCGGGCCGAAACAGGTTCCGCTTTGCGGGGCTTGCTCGACCTTTCGCCCAAGACCGCCATCCGGGTTGAAGCCGGCAAGGATGATGTCGAGATCGATCTGGCGAGTGTTAAGGTCGGTGATCTTTTGCGGGTTAAGCCGGGCACGGCCATTCCGGTAGACGGCGAAGTTGTTGATGGTAGTAGCTCGGTCGACGAGTCTATGATCACCGGTGAATCTATCCCGCTTAGCAAACAGGCGGGAGACAAAGTGACCGGTGCCACCCTCAATCAAACCGGCGGCCTAGTCATGCGGGCCGAGCATGTTGGCTCGGAGACGCTCCTGTCACAGATCGTCCGGATGGTTGGAGAATCGCAACGAAGCCGGGCACCGGTGCAGCGGGTGGCTGATCGCGTGTCGGGCTATTTCGTGCCGGCTGTAGTCGGCTCAGCTGTTTTGACGTTTGTTTTATGGTCGCTCTACGGCCCAGAACCGGCTTTCGCTTTCGCTCTCGTCAATGCCGTCGCGGTGCTCATCATAGCCTGCCCTTGTGCACTTGGATTGGCGACACCAATGTCGATCATGGTTGGCATGGGCAAGGGGGCCCAAGCCGGCGTTCTGATCAAAGATGCCCAGGCGCTAGAACAGATGGAACGGGTGGATACGTTGATCGTTGATAAGACCGGCACGCTCACCGAAGGTAAACCCAAGCTTACAAAAATTTATCCGGCAGAAGGGTTCACTGAAGCAACGATCCTCGAATGCGCCGCGAGCCTCGAGCAATCAAGTGAACATCCACTCGCTGCCGCAATTGTCGCCGGGGCAAAAGAGAGGGGCGTTAACTTAAAAGAAGTCAGTGACTTTCAATCAACAACCGGGCAGGGCGTTTGCGGCAAAGTCGATGGCCAAACCATTTCAATCGGCAACCATTTAACCGATTTTGGCGCCCTCTCAGCGCAAGCGGATGAAGTGCAAAAATCGGGTAGCACGGTCATCGCTGTTTCGATCGATGATAATTTTGCTGGTCTTTTGGTCGTAGCGGATCCCATCAAACAGACTTCGTTAGATGCTGTTCGGTCTCTGCAAGCAAGCGGCCTCACGGTCATCATGGCGACGGGCGATGCATTGCCGACAGCGACATCCGTTGCTAAAGAACTCGGCATTACTGAAGTGCGGGCCGGGGTATTACCGCAGGATAAAAATGAGTTGGTCAAAGAATATCAAGCTAGAGGCGGCATCGTTGCGATGGCCGGTGATGGCGTCAATGATGCTCCCGCACTGGCTCAAGCGAATGTCGGTATCGCCATGGGAACCGGCACAGACATTGCCATGCAAAGTGCTGAAGTGACGCTGGTCAAAGGGGATCTCAGGGGCGTTTTACGGGCTCGTAACCTGAGCAAAATGACCATGAAGAACATTCGTCAAAATCTATTTTTCGCCTTCATTTATAACACGTTAGGGGTGCCGATAGCAGCCGGCGTTCTGTTCCCGTTCTTTGGAATTTTACTAAGCCCCATGATCGCCAGTGCAGCGATGAGCTTGAGCTCGATTTCGGTCATTGGTAATGCCTTGAGGCTACGTCGGGCGCGTGTTTAACAACTTTTGCAGATTATTCGTTGGGAGATCGTAATGAATATTGGGCAGGCATCTGAACTAAGTGGCATACCTTCAAAGACGATCCGGTACTATGAAAGTATTGGATTGCTCCCGGCACCGGCGCGTAAAGACAGCGGCTATCGTGACTACTCAACACCGGAGATCGAAACCATGCGTTTCATCCAACGGGCGCGCAATCTTGGTTTTGCCATAAAGGATGTGAATGAACTCCTCGATCTTTGGAACGACACGCACCGGACAAGCGCGCAAGTGAAGGCGCTTACCAAACGTCATATTGATGAGATCGAAAGCAAAATTAATGAGCTGGAAAGCATGCGCAATACCCTGGTGACGCTGTCCGATAAATGTCACGGTGATGATCGGCCCGATTGTCCAATCCTTGAAGATCTCGCTTCTCTTTAGAACGGTAATTGACCGTTAGGATTTTTGCCGTAGGTTAGCCCCCTTAAACTTATGTGGGGAAATGGCTTTGTCGCCAGTTGAACAAAACAATCCAATTCTACGTTTGGCCCGTTACCTGCGATCAGGTGTACCTCCCTATGCCTGGGTATTTGCCGGCATTGTTGTGCTGGCTGTTATTGTCGGCACGACGGGCGCGCTTCAACTTAAAAAATCGATCAAGGTTCAGTCAAAAGCCCAATCAGAGTTCCCGGCAAAAGTCCTGCCGCCGTCGGTCGTTAAGGCGGCACCAAAAGTTGTTGTTAAGCCGACACCTCAACCGAGACCACCGGCCAGCGAAGAAATCAACCTTAAACCGATTTTGCCAGAGAGTGATGTTGCGACTGATGTAGCTGAGCCCAAAGCTTATGAAGAAGCTTTGCCGGAGAAAGTCTTTGAGCCAACGCCTGTGACCGTCGCGCCGATCCAACAGGAAATACCAAAAACGGAGCCAGTTGTGGTCGCGCCAGGTTTGGAAAATAGCTGGCGCAAAAACGCTGTGCAATTAGCTGAGCTGCCTCCCGGCCCGAAGATTGCCATTGTCATTGATGATGCCGGCGTGGATCGTAAACGCACAGCCGCTGTTACCGCTTTGCCTGCGCCCCTGACAATTGCGTTCCTCACTTATGCCGGCGCATTGCCAAAGCAAACCAAGGCTGCCACAGCGGCGGGCCATGAAATTATGGTGCATATGGCGATGGAGCCGCTTAACCGATCCGTCGATCCCGGACCCAACGTCCTGCTCATTGAGAGCGAGGCAGCGGAAATTTTAAAGCGTCTGCGATGGGGGCTCGACCGCTTTTCCGGCTATGTCGGCATCAACAACCATATGGGCAGTAAATTCACGTCGGATCCGCAAGGCATGAACATTGTGATGCGTGAGCTCAAACGTCGTGGGTTGTTGTTTTTGGATTCTCGGACTTCGGGCAGCACAGTCGGGGCCTCCGTCGCGCTCGCCAATGACGTGCCTTTTACCCAGCGCAATATTTTTCTTGATAACGTGCCGACGGTCGAGGCGATAAACAAGCAGCTGCGCCAGATGGAAATCTTTGCCAAGCGCAACGGTTATGCGGTCGCAATTGGTCATCCGAGAGACGCGACAATTAACGCCCTCTCGCAATGGCTCGCAGTTATGGCGGAGAAGGGCTTTGTTCAGGTGCCGATCAGCACCATCGTTGCTCAACAACGGCAATAAAATCTAATTGAGGCGTGCCGTGTAGGCATTTGCACCGGCGGCTAGATCAATTTTAGCGAGATGATCGGAAACGGAACAGGCTGTCCAGGCGGCTTGATTGTCAGGCATGAAGGCTGAATGAGAAGACCCGGCACCGACTTTTACCCGAGCGGTTTCGGTAAATGTTTCACCATCTATCACGCGGACATGGTCTGAAGAAAACCCGGTGGCGACAATCCATTTACCATCAGCTGAGATGTCCAGTCCATGCGGATAGGGATCGGTTTCAAGCGTTGCAACTAACTCCAGCGAAATTGCGTCAAAAACAGTAACCGTATCGCTAAGAAAATTGGCGACCAAAACGTGCCGCCCATCAGGTGTGACGATCGGGTAATGAGCGCCACTGCCGCTTTGGACCTGGCCTAGATTGTCGCCTTCGGGTGATAGACAATTGAGCGTACCGTCAAAAGAGTTGGCTGAATAAAGGCGCGTGCCATCTGGTGAAAAGGCGAGGTGTCCCGGACCATCACCAACCTTAAAGCGCCCGGTTATATCACCGTCGTCCAAGCGCACTTTGACGATCTCACCATCTCCTGCACAGGGTGCGAAAAGATATTTACCATCTTTAGAGGCAACCGGATCATGTGGCGTTGAGCCGATTTTGAGAACTTGATCCTGGTACCCACTGGAAGTTGGGCGAACAATGAGCAGCGTGCCACTGCCGCCGCCGGTCATGCAAATAATACCGTCATCTGTCACCAGTGGTATTTGTGGCTTTCCAGGCGCAGCCCAACGATGCAGAACCTCGAGGCTCTCCGAATCGACAGCAATGAGTTCATTGGCCTCAACGTCAGCAACAAAAACCATTTTCTCATCAAGATCGATGCCAATATGTGACGCATGCGAAGCGACGGCTGCTTTATTAATAAGCTCACCGCTTGCACCATCGAAACAAGCTAAATGCTCGGCCCGCTCACAAGTCCATACTTTTCCATTTGAGCCGATATGAAGATCGTGCAGCCCCGGCACCGTACCTTGAGCCAAAGTGAGACCCCGGGTAAAGCGCAATTGGATTGCCTCATCTTGGCTCTCCAGGATGTTATAACGCGCCCCGGCTTCAAGCATCCACATACGCAGGCCGGAGCCAAATGCATCAACGGTGACATCAAATTGTTCGCCTGACTTCGCCGTGTTATAAGCCGCCAATATCGCTGCCCCAACTTCTGGTACAATTTTTCCACGGCAATCAATTGAACTAATTTCGTCGGTCACGGCTTAGCCTCTTAGTTTATTTTGGCAATAAAAACAGTAAGTTAATTCCCTCCGCTGGCAAATTTGACAGCTTCTTCGGCGGCTCGGATGAGGGCTTTGGCTTTGTTACGGCATTCTTGGTATTCGGATTCGGGGTCGCTATCGGCAACGATGCCAGCGCCGGCCTGGGCGTGGAGTTGGCCATCTTTTAAGACAGCGGTACGCAATGCGATGCAGGTGTCCATATCACCATTGGCACCGAAATAGCCGATGCAGCCGGCATAAATGCCGCGCCGGAGGGTTTCCAGCTCATCAATGATCTCCATCGCCCGAACTTTCGGCGCCCCCGAAACGGTGCCAGCAGGGAAGCCGGAGAGCAGCGCATCTATTTCGTCATATTTTTCAGCA
This sequence comes from Rhodospirillaceae bacterium, assembly GCA_018649725.1. Classification (GTDB taxonomy): domain Bacteria; phylum Pseudomonadota; class Alphaproteobacteria; order Rhodospirillales; family UBA2165; genus TMED23. Next base: position 12,456 of record JABIHH010000016.1, read on the forward strand.
TCAATATCGCCCTCGACGTTGGAGACGATGTGCATGACGTGGGAATACAGCTCGATCTTATTGCGGTCGGTCACTTCGACTGAGCCAATTTTTGCCACGCGGCCAACATCATTGCGGCCGAGATCAAGGAGCATAAGATGCTCGGCGAGTTCTTTTGGATCGGCTAATAAATCTTCAGACAGCGCATTGTCCTCGGCAGTCGTCTTACCGCGCGGACGGGTGCCGGCAAGCGGTCGAATGGTGACCCGGCCTTCGCGCAATCTGACCAGCAGTTCCGGGCTTGAGCCGACAATTGAGAAATCGCCAAAATCGAGAAAGAACAAAAATGGCGATGGGTTGACCCGCCTGAGCGCGCGGTAAAAAGCGAGCGGCGGAAGATCAAACGGCACCGAAAAGCGTTGCGACAGGACGACCTGAAAGACATCACCTGCCAAAATATATTCTTTGGCTTTGGCGACAATCTCATGAAAGTCATCCTGGCTCATATTGGAGCTCGGCTCCGGCATGCGCGCCAGATCCACATCGTCTTGGTTACGCGGAAGATTGGTGGCAAAGTCATCTAGGACGGCGCCAAGCCGTGACAAAGCGTGCTCATAAGCCGCGTCCGCGGATAGGCCTTCTTTTGGCCAAACAGGTGTTACCACTGTGACTTGATCTTCGATGGTATCGAAAACTGCAATGATGGTCGGGCGGATATATTGGCCGTCCGGCACGTCGATGGTGCTCGGATTTTCATCCGGCACTTTCTCAGCCAAACGCACCATGTCATAGCCCATATAGCCAAACAGCCCGGATGCCATCGGCGGCATGTTTTCAGGCAGATCAAATTTGGACTCAGCCAACAAAGCTCTAAAGGATGCCAGCACACCGTCTTTCTCTGCCACCGGACAGGGCGCAAAACTCTCGGCGCTATCTATGGCGTCTCGATTAAGCTCCGCCCGATCACCATAGCACCGCCAGATCAAATCAGGTTTAAGGCCAATAAAGGAGTAACGCCCGCGGATTGAGCCACCTTCAACAGATTCCAGCAGAAAACTGTTAGGCTGTCCTTTGGCGAGCTTGATCATGGCAGAAACAGGCGTTTCTAGATCAGCACCCAGTGTTGTTGAAACAACTTGGGTTAGGCCAGATCTATAGCCGCTCTCAAAACCAGAAAAATCAGGGGTGACCTGCATGGTATTTAGAGAGCTGAATCAACCGCAGCACGGTTGATCGTCACGCCAAGTCTGGTGCGGAGGGCATTGGCAAATTGGGTAGATATATCGTTTGAAATATTACCCTTTAATTGGCTCGCCAGGGCATCGAGGCCTTTCTTATCGGCGATCGGATTGGCCGCTTTAATGTCCTTAACTTGTGCAATGAAATGACTTGTCTGCGATGATGCCGACACGGCTTCTTTGCCTTTTGCTTTGAACAAGCCGCTGACAAGTTCTCCTGGCAATTGGACTTTGAGGCCGTTGCCAGAGCGAATGAACTCGGCCGTCGTCTTTACCTTGACCTTCAATTCCTTAGCAATCTCGGCCAAAGTCGGGCTGCCTTTGAGACGGTCGGTCAATGCTTTGACTTTTTTGTCAGCAGCATTTGCCTGCTGTTCTGCTTTCCAAGCGGCCCGAACATCGGCGCGAACCGTGTTTATAGGTTTCAAAGCCGGTGCCGTAACGCCGTCAACATGAAGAATGAAATAGCCGGAATCACCAAAATCGGTGAGGGCGCTATCTTGATCCTGCTCGGTACCAAAAGCGACTTGCACGATATTGGGGTTTAGATCGGTGATTTTCTTGCCGGTTTTATCAACACCGGCGCCACTCAAAGCCGCGATCTTGCGCACTTTGAAATTTAACCGCTTTGCTGCTTCTACAATACTGGCACCACCGCCCAATTCATCTTCAAATTTGTTTGAGAGATTATAGAGGCCGTCGACCGCTTTTTCAGCGGCAATGGCTTTCTTGAGATCGCCGCGAACTTCAGCCAGCATCTTCTGTGTCGCCGCCTTGATCTCGGTGACGCGCAAAATGTGCCAGCCGAGCGGGCTTTTAACTGGTGTGCTCACCGTATTGGCAACCAGCTTAAAAGCAGCGTCAGAGAGCTCTTTGATTGGCAATTGAGCGCGGGTCATTGTGCCAAGCTCAAGCGTTGCGGCATCTAAATTGGCAACTTCTTTGGCAACCTTGGCGAAATCGCCACCGGCAGTGATTTTCTCATAGGCTTGTTTCGCTTTGGCTTCATCGGAGAGTAAAATTTGCTGAATTTTGCGAGTTTCAGGCGTTTTAAATTCATTGATACGGTCGTCATAAGATTCTTTGATCTGTTCTTCAGAAACATCAATCTCATCGACGATATCTTTAATCTGCAACTGCACCAATGTGATGGCGCGATATTCGGGAGCGGTAAAGCGCGCGGCATTATCTTTGTGGTATTTCTTGAGAGTTTCTTCAGATGCAGCTGGTATATTTTTAATTGTATTGTGTTTGATCTCAACATAATTGGCGCTGCGCTTTTCGTTGCGATAACGATAAACCGATTCCGTGAGAGAGCGTGGCGCGGTTTGGCCATTGGTTATGCCACTCAAATATTGGTTTTGCAAAAGCTGGCCTCGAAACAACGTAATATAGCTAAGCTCGCTCAAGCCGGCGCGCTGAATGGTTTCGGTAAAGCGGAGACGGTCAAAAATACCGCTTTGCGCTTTGAAGCGTTGGTCGTCCCTGATTTCCCGGGTTACCAAATCGTTGCTAACCAGCAGCCCCATGGATTTAGCACCCTCGGCGAATAAATTGCGCTGAATAAGGGATTGCAGTACGTTTTGAGTGATCCCCATCGACTTAGCTTGTTGAATGGTGAAGTTGGCCCCAAAGATACCTTGCAGGCGATTAACCTGCTGCTGTACTTCACTTTGGAATTCCTGCCCTGATATTTCGCTCTCACCGATCGTGGCGACGGCCGCCGCATCTTGTTGTGGTGCGACATAATCGCCAATACCCCAAACGCCGAAGCTCAAAATAAGCAGGGCAAGAAGAATCTTGGCTCCCCAGCCAAGAATGGCTTCACGAAATGTTTTTTTCTTTTTAGTATCAGACATAATTTTCCCAGTTATTCTTTATCGATAGAGATTGATTGTGGCTATAATATAGTCAGCTCTTAGAAGCGCGGCATCATAAGAGCGAGAAAGCCCAGTAGCAATACCTTGTCGCAACACGAATAATTGAAACTGTGGTCAGGGTCAAACTGCTGTGATAAACAGGCGCTTCATATGAAAAAACTAGGAAATTTACATGACTGCGCAACGACGCCCCCTCATTGCAGGTAATTGGAAAATGAACGGTCTTCGGGCTACCGCGATGCCGCTTGCAGGCGAATTGGCAACCAAAATGAATAATGCGGATGATGCCTTTTTTGACATGCTGGTTTGTCCCCCAGCAACGCTTTTGGAGGCGGTGAATGATCTAGCGCTAGAAACAAATCTAGCTGTCGGTGGTCAAGATTGTCATATGAATACGAGCGGGGCGCATACCGGTGATATCAGCGCTGAAATGCTGAAAGATATGGGCTGTGCCTATGTGATTGTCGGTCATTCCGAGCGCCGCGCCGATCACGCTGAAAGTGATGAGGTCGTGAAATCCAAAGCCGAAGCTGCTCTTGCTGCCGGGCTAATTGCTATTGTCTGCGTTGGTGAGACAGAAGCAGAACGGGATAAAGGCATCACCATTGATGTCGTGGCTGCGCAAATCTTAGGCTCGCTTCCGGAAGGCGCGACGGCCGCCAATACGGTCGCGGCCTATGAGCCCGTTTGGGCAATCGGCACGGGCCGCACACCCACCAGTGATGAGGTTCAGGAAGTTCACGCCATGATGCGCAAGACGTTGGCAGAGAAAATTGGCGCGGATGAAGCCGATAAAATGCGCCTGCTCTATGGCGGCTCAGTTAAGCCCAGCAATGCCGTTGAGTTAATGGGGCTCGCCGATGTTGATGGCGCTCTGGTTGGTGGAGCAAGTTTATCGCATACAGATTTTTGGGCCATTGCTGAAAGCTGTCCTAAATAAGTCTGGAATGCTGGATCCTAAACAAGTTCAGGATGACGACTGTTTTTTAATCAACCACCTCGTCATTCTGACGAAGTCAGAATCCAGGTTCAGGCACAATAGGTTAGTGCCAGCCCAAATAATTTGCCAAACCCAGCAATAGGGTATAAAAGGCGGCTGAAATTTAAAGAATTTTGCATCTAATGCACTGGCCGCCTATATAAGGGTGAGCTCTAGCAGAAACGGAATTGGTTTATGGAAACGGTTGTTATCGTAGTTCACTTGTTATTGGCAGTTGCCATGATTTTCTTGGTGCTGATTCAGCAGAGTGAAGGTGGTCTTGGTGGTATGGGCGGTGGTTCATCTTCGGGTGGCGGCATGGGCGGTTTTATGACCGGACGGGCGACGGCTAATTTACTGACGCGATCAACCGGCATTGTCGCAACTGGCTTTTTTGTAACCTCTATGGTGTTGGCAATTATGGCCGATCAGGGACGTGAGCGCGGCTCCATCCTCGATCAAAAAGCCAAGCCCGCGAATCAAACTCAAGTTCCAGCGACGCCATCGGTTCCAAGCGTTCCGAACGCGCCGAACAAGTGATAAAAAATCACTTAAATACAATCACTTACAAGATGGCGGCAGAGATGCCGCCACTTTTGTATTTACCCTCTGCCTTCCTCATATACACTGTGCTTCCATGACGCGTTTTATATTTATCACTGGCGGCGTGGTTTCCTCTCTTGGAAAAGGCTTGGCTTCGGCGGCCCTCGCTTCACTCCTTCAAGCCCGCGGCTTCAAGGTTCGTATCCGTAAATTAGACCCATATATTAATGTCGATCCCGGCACGATGAGCCCGTATCAGCATGGCGAAGTCTTTGTCACCGATGATGGCGCTGAGACCGATCTCGATCTCGGCCATTATGAGCGCTTCACTTGCGTTGATGCTAAGCAGAGCGACAATGTGACAACGGGACGCATATATTCCGATGTAATCGCCAAGGAACGCCGCGGCGAATATCTCGGTGCCACCATTCAGGTTATCCCGCATATAACCGATGCGATTAAAAACTTTACCGTCTCCAATCTCGATGATGAAGACTTCGTTTTGGTCGAAATCGGCGGCACGGTCGGTGATATCGAAGGCACGCCCTTCTTAGAAGCCATCCGCCAATTGGGCTATGAGCTCGGTCGCGATCGGGCGATGTATATTCACTTAACTTTGCTGCCTTATATCGCGGCAGCGGGGGAGCTTAAAACCAAGCCGACACAACACTCGGTCAAAGATCTCATGAGTCTCGGTATTCAAGCCGATCTCCTCTTGTGCAGAGCAGACCGCGAATTACCAGAAGGCGAGAGACGCAAGATTGCGCTGTTCTGTAATGTGCGGGAAGAAGCTGTTGTCCCTGCGCTTGATGTAAAATTGATCTACCAAGTGCCGATTAGCTATCACGAGCAAGGTCTTGATACTGAAGTTTGCCGCCATTTTAATCTGGACGCACCAGAGCCCGAACTTGGTGCTTGGGAAGAAGTCGTGCGACGAGCAACGGCACCCGAAGGCGACGTGACCATTGCCGTCGTTGGCAAATACACCGGTCTCCTCGATGCCTATAAATCCTTGGCTGAAGCGCTGGCCCATGGAGGTATCGCTAATAATGTCAAAGTGAACCTTAAATGGCTGGAATCTGAGATATTTGAGGCTGATGACACGCTTGATCAACTCGAAGACTGCCATGGTATTTTGGTGCCGGGTGGCTTTGGTGAGCGGGGCGCTGAGGGTAAAATTAAAGCGGCGACTTTCGCCCGCGAGCGCAACGTGCCGTATTTCGGCATTTGCTTTGGTATGCAGATGGCCGTTGTCGAAGCAGCCCGCAATCTGGCCGGGCTTGCCGGGGCGGGCACAACAGAGTTTGGCGCGTGCGATGAAGAACTCGTTGGCCTTATGACCGAGTGGGAGAAAGACGGCATTGTCGAGCAGCGTGACGAAGATAGTGATAAAGGCGGCACCATGCGACTAGGCGCCTATCCGTGTACCCTGGGCGACGGCAGTAAAGTGAGAGAAATCTACGGCGAAAAAGATATCAGCGAGCGCCATCGTCATCGCTATGAGGTCAATATGACCTACGAAGCACAATTAGCCGAAAAAGGCATGATCTTTTCGGGAAAATCTCCGGATGGTATTTTACCGGAAATAGTCGAAATTCCCGCTCATCCGTGGTTTATTGGGGTGCAGTTTCACCCTGAGTTAAAATCTCGGCCCTTTGAGCCGCATCCTTTATTCACCGACTTCATCCGCGCTGCGGTTGAGCAGTCGAGATTGGTATAAAATGAAGCACGTAAAAGTCGGCCCCTATACCATCGGTAATGACCAGAAAATCACGATTTTAGCCGGTCCTTGCGCGATGGAGAGTCGCGCTCATGCGCTGGAAATGGCCGGGGCTTTGAAGGAGATTGCCGAAAAATTTGATATTGGCATGATTTATAAATCCTCATACGACAAAGCCAATCGGACAAGCGTTTCTAGCGATCGCGGGCTCGGTATTAGTGAAGCCATGCCGATCTTCGCCGAAGTGAAAGAGGTCACTGGTCTGCCCGTCGTCACCGATGTTCATAGCGCAGAAGATTGTGCCGCCGTCGGTGAGGTCGTTGATGTGCTGCAAATTCCAGCTTTTCTTTGTCGCCAGACAGATCTGTTGGTTGCCGCCGGCAATACCGGCAAAGCGCTCAATATCAAAAAGGGGCAGTTCCTGGCGCCTTGGGATATGGCAAACGTTGTCAAGAAGGTTGAGAGCACCGGCAATACCAACATTATGCTCTGCGAGCGGGGTGCAAGTTTCGGCTATAACACGCTGGTCTCGGACATGAGATCGCTGCCGATCATGGCCAAGACAGGCTATCCAATTATCTATGATGCGACCCATTCGGTGCAGCAACCGGGCGGTGAAGGGACGACTTCTGGTGGCGACCGTGAAATGGCCCCGATACTTGCCAGGGGAGCCGTAGCTGTTGGCGTCGCCGGCGTCTTTATGGAGACCCATCAGGACCCTGATAGTGCCCCAAGCGATGGCCCAAATATGATCTATTTAAACAAGCTTTCAGGTGTGATAGAGATGCTTTTAGAAATTGATGCCGTTTCTAAGAAAAATCCTGTAACTATCAGTTAAATAATAATTATCCCTAGAGGAATGTAGAGAAAATGACCGCAATTATTGATATTCATGGCCGTGAAATTATGGACAGCCGCGGCAATCCAACGGTTGAAGTTGATGTCATCTTGGAGAGCGGAGCATTTGGTCGGGCTGGGGTACCATCAGGCGCTTCAACCGGTGTCCATGAAGCGGTTGAGTTGCGGGATGGAGACAAGGCGCGTTTTGGTGGTAAGGGTGTTTTGACGGCGTGCGAAAATGTTAATTCTGAGATCTTCGAAGCGCTTGTTGGGTTCGAAGCCGAAGACCAAGTTCACCTCGATCAAATACTGATCGAGTTGGATGGCACCGACAACAAATCCCGTCTCGGTGCGAATGCCATGTTAGGCGTTAGCCTGGCGGCTGCCAAAGCGGCAGCTGAAGAAGCGGCGTTACCACTTTATCGCTATATTGGTGGCACGCATGCCAAGCTTTTGCCTGTGCCGATGATGAACATCATCAATGGTGGCGAGCATGCGGACAATCCAATTGATATCCAAGAATTTATGATCATGCCCGTGGGCGCTGATAGCTGCTCTGATGCCATCCGGATTGGCTCGGAGGTATTTCAGGCGCTTAAAAAAGGTCTGCAGGATGCGGGGCACAACACCAATGTTGGTGACGAAGGTGGCTTTGCGCCCAATCTTTCAAGTACGGAAGACGCGCTTGGCTTTATTGTGAAATCCATCGAGGCGGCGGGCTATAAGCCCGGCGATGATGTCATGCTGGCGCTCGATGCCGCCTCTAGCGAGTTCTACAAAGACGGTAAATATGAGCTCGCCGGTGAAGGTATGAGCCTGGATGCCGGTGAAATGGCCAAATACTACGCCAATCTGGTTGGCAAATTTCCGATCATCTCAATTGAGGACGGTATGGATGAAGATGATTGGGACGGCTGGAAGGCGCTCACCGATGAGATCGGCGATAAGTGCCAGCTTGTTGGTGATGATCTCTTTGTCACCAATCCTAAGCGTCTGGCCGACGGCATTAGTCAAGGCATTGCCAACTCAATTTTGATCAAAGTGAACCAGATCGGCACGTTGAGCGAAACTCTCGAAGCTGTTGAGATGGCTCATAAAGCAAACTACACCTCTGTTATTTCCCATCGTTCGGGTGAGACAGAAGATGCGACGATTGCCGACATCGCCGTCGCGACCAATGCCGGCCAAATTAAAACCGGCTCCTTGTCTCGCTCCGATCGGTTGGCCAAATACAATCAGCTGATGCGCATCGAAGAAGAACTCGGTTCTGCTGCTGAGTTCGCGGGCAGAGCGATTTTACGCTGATCCTCATCTACCACTCTCCGTCATCGCGCGCAAGATAGTGTAGTGGGGGGACTTTAAATCTCCAAGTGTGACTGCCGTCATATCGCGGCTGAGATGTTTCCCATAATGTGTAGATGAATTAACGAATGAGATTTTGTCTTATTTTCACCTGATTTTGATGATTGTGTGGCATTGAATGTGCGGTTTGCACGGCTTATGTCTTATCGGAAATAACTTGGATTGAATTAAATGTATCTGTGTCGAATTTTTTTACTGATGACCATTGGGATTGGGCTTAGCTTTGCAAGCGCCGGACAGGTGCGGGCTGAGGATGACTTTATGTTTACCAGCAGTTCGGCCAAACTCTGCTTGGATGGGCATGGACGGGGTAAAGATGTGAAGGCATCGAGTTGTCGCACGCCCTTTGGCGCGCAACGTTGGAGCATTGATAAGAATGCCGGGCAAATTATGCACATTAAATCCAATCTCTGTCTTGCCGTCTCAAACTCCAATCGCGCTAATGGCGCCCGGGTTGTTTTATGGCCCTGCAATCGTGGCACCAATCAACGTTGGAGCTTTGGCTCGGTTGGTGCTTCTGCCAGTCAAATCAAAAGTGCGCTGCACGGTAAATGCATTGATGTTTCCAAGGTCAATCACTCCGGCAAACGCGCCAATATTCACCTGTGGGATTGCCACCGGGGAAAGAACCAGCTTTGGACCATGCGTGAAGTAAAAAGAACCTATAAAAAGAAAATTAAAAGTGAGCGTAAGTTCCGAATTCTTGATCGTTAATCATTTATAAATCTTTCAGAATCATAGTCGATTCCATAACAGGTCGGCAAATAAGTCCGGCCAATATTAAATTGGGACGGCAATAAATTCTCCTAACATGTTCACCAGGGAGAATAATCCTTCCCTCAGTATCGGTAGTGCTTTGATTTTCCTAAAGAATTAGGAATTCTTGTCAGGAAATCGCTTATGGCAGGGACTTTGCATAGAGATCGGTAGAATACCAATTGGGGGACCATGAAAGTCCTAACTGAAATACGATTACGCTCAGGCCACATAATTGGGCCGGTTTTGAGCGTGTGCTTAATTGTCTATATTGCCTACCATGCGGTGCAGGGCGATAGGGGACTTATTGCCTATTGGCAACTGACCAAACAGGTCTCACATGCCGAGGTAACGCATCTGCGCATCAGCCGCGAACGCGCCATCATTCAAAATAGAGTTAGTCTCCTTAATCCACACACCTTAGATCGCGACATGCTCGAAGAGCGCGCCCGCTTTATGCTGGGTTATAGCTTGCCAGATGAGATCGTTATTTTTAGACGTTAAAATTAGGCACCGTGATTCCACTTAGAAAATAATTCCGGCATTCTCCACAAAATAATTGTTGAATTAATTTCACACAGGTTTTAGTGTTAAAAAGTCGATGTTGATTGACTGGGGAGATATTATTTCTCGCCAAACTTTTAGCTTTGATTTTTTAAAATAATTTCATTTCAACCGGAGGGCTCCCGTGAAAAAAAGAAAAAAAACGTTCCTATTTGGACTGGCAATTCTAGGAATTGCATTTGCCTTTAATCCCGCGCAAGCGCAGATGGCGACCGGTGAGGTCTTGGTCAATACCTGCTATTCCTGCCATGGCACAGACGGCAAAAGTGTTGGCGACATGCCGACGGTTGCGGGAAAATCGAAGAATTTTATCTCTAAAAAACTCAAAGATTTTAAAAGCGGCAAAAAATCATCCACTGTGATGATGCGTATCACCAAAGGTTTTAGCGATAGTGAGCTTGATGCCATTGCGGCCATCATGGCCAAAAAATAGGCGGGAGAGAATTCATGACACATATTTCAAGACGAACTTTTACCACGGGTCTCGGCGCTGCGGCCGCACTTGGCTCACTAACACTTAATGGCACAGCTCCTTTTGCTGCCACGGGAAAAGCGCAGGTCGTCGTAATCGGCGGCGGATTTGGTGGTGCGACAGCAGCCAAATACCTCAAGCGCTTTGATCCTAAAATTTCAGTGATACTGGTTGAGCCTTCTACGCAATATTCGACCTGTCCGTTCTCAAATACTGTGATCGGTGGAATCAATAAGATGGATTACATCACCCACAATTATAATGCCCTCAAGAAAATGGGTGTCACCGTGGTGCACGATCTGGTTACTCATATTGATGGCGCGAAGAAATCGGTAAAGCTCGCTAAAGGGGGCGATATCTCTTTCGAACGCTGCATCGTCTCCCCAGGTATTGATTTCCGCTGGAATAGAATTAATGGGCTTGATGCGGGTACCCAGAACACTATTCCTCATGCTTGGAAGGCTGGGCCACAGACCGTGCTTCTGCGCCAGCAATTGGCGGCCATGAAGGATGGCGGTACGTTTATTATATCGCCACCGCAAAATCCGTTCAGGTGTCCGCCCGGCCCCGGTGAACGGATCAGTTTAGTCGCGAATTACTTCAAAAAACATAAGCCGAAATCAAAGATCGTCGTCCTTGATCCAAAGAAGAAGTTCTCAAAGCAAGGTCTCTTCAAGGAAGGTTGGGCCAAGCTCTATCCCGGTATGATAGATTATCACAACATCGATAATGACGGCGTGGTAACCCGGGTCGATGTGAAAGGCAAGAAGTTGATCACCGATTTTGGCGAGTACAAAGGCGACGTGATTAATTTCATTCCTGCCCAATATGCCGGTAAAATTGCGAGATCGTCAGGTCTGGCTGAGAAATCGGGCTGGTGTCCGGTCAATCAACTGACCTTTGAATCAAAGCTGATGCCAGGTGTGCACGTCATTGGCGATGCAAGTGTTGCCTCGCCAATGCCGAAATCCGGCTTTTCTGCTTCGTCTCAGGCAAAGGTCTGTGCCGCTGCGGTCAGTAATATGCTGAAAGGCCAGGGTCCCGGAACGCCTAAATTCGTAAACACGTGTTACAGTTTGATTGCCGAAGATTACGGTATATCGGTTGCCATGGTTTACGGTTTTGACAAAGGTAAAATTATCAAAATCAAAGGCTCTGGTGGTCTAAGTCCTTCCGGTGCAAGTGCGGAGTTCCGCTCTAAAGAAGCAGACTTCACCCGCGGCTGGTATGAAAGTATCAGCAAAGATATCTGGGGATAATTAACCCCAACTGTAGATAAAGGGCGGTCTAGCAAGGGCCGCCCTTTTTTATGGATTAACGATCCGTATGGCCGAGATCGCGCTCAGGAGACACAACGTCTCTGACGATTTGTTTGAGCTGCTTGATATCGGGAAAACCGTCGCGCTCTTCGCGTGACCAGACGAGCGCACCATCAATTCTAATCTCAAACGTACCGCCCGAACCTGGAATGAGGGTCACGCCACCAATTTCTTCTTCGAAGGTGGTCAAAAGTTCCTGCGCCATCCAGGACGACCGCATCAGCCATTTACACTGGCGGCAATATTCGATTTCAATTTTTGGCAATTCGGTCATTTGATTATTCGAGTGGCAGCATGATGTATTCTTGGAAAGCGGGACGCTCACATAGTCGATCATACCACGCTTTGACATGGGGAAGATCTGGTCGGCTCATTGGCTCTGCGGGCAGGGCGTAATAGCGGTATGCCGCACAACCGGTTGGGATATCACCCATCGAGAAAGCATCGCCGGCGATATAAAGCCTGTCTTCCAGAAAGTCATTTACCAAAGCCATTTCCTGATGGCAAATTTCGATGTTTTTATTTATGGCGGCCATGTCACGATCTTCCGGTTTAATCCGGATCAAGCCCCAAAAGACCGGGCGAAGGAAATTCCATAGATCGGTTGCTTGCCATTCCATCCAACGCTCAGCTTCGGCGTAAGCCTGCTGGTCCAGTGGGCTCAGCTCACCTTCGCCATAAGTGTGGGCAAGATAGCGCACGATCGCGTTAGATTGACGCAGGATGATGCCGTCATCATCGATGGTCGGAATTTGAGCCGCCGGATTGAGCTTTCTATACTCAGGAGAATCAATCGAACCGACGGTGCCGTCTTTATCGACCCATTCAAACTCAAGTCCAAGTTCGGCCAATGCCCAAACCGCTTTTTGGACATTTATTGAAGAGATCCGGCCATAAAGTGTACGCATAAATAGTCCCTCTGAATTTATATTCTTAATTACGCTACATTGATAAGCTTGGAGGATGGATTTGCCAAGATTATAAAATCCCCAGCCAGATCTGCCTGATTTATCCACAGGATGGGGTCCAAATGTTGCGTTAACATACGTTGGTAGTTGTCGATAATTTCAGTTATTTGCGGCTATTACTCATTATTCGGTTAATTTCCATTTTATTGTTGCAAAACAATAGCTTCGCGTGCAGCCTACACGTATATTTGAAGGCAAAATGGTAAATTATACTGGTTTTTGTCCGCGGCAATCGCCATCTTATTAAATGCGTTCGCACTGACTAAAAAACCAATCGGTTCCAAGGGGAAACTTCATGACTAAAGAAACCAAAAAACGCAAATCCACCAAAAAATCAGCGGCTAAATCCGCCGCCAATCCTGAAGATATTCTCAAATATTACAAAGACATGCTCCTGATTCGCCGCTTTGAAGAAAAAGCCGGACAGCTTTATGGTATGGGGCTCATCCAAGGATTCTGTCATCTCTATATTGGTCAGGAAGCTGTTGTTGTCGGCATGCAAGCCGCAGCCAACAATGAGGTGGATACAGTTATCACCAGCTACCGCGATCACGGCCACATGCTGGCCAGTGACATGGATCCGAAAGGCGTTATGGCGGAACTGACCGGCCGTAGCGGGGGATATTCCAAAGGCAAAGGCGGCTCGATGCATATGTTCAGCCGGGAAAAGAACTTCTTTGGTGGCCACGGTATCGTTGGCGCGCAGGTCCCGATTGGCACAGGGTTGGGTTTTGCACATAAATATAAAGAAGATGGCGGTGTGTGCATGGCTTATTTTGGCGACGGTGCCTCCAATCAAGGCCAGGTCTTTGAAAGCTTTAATATGGCGGCTCTTTGGAAGTTGCCGGTTGTTTATGTGATCGAAAACAACCGCTACGGCATGGGCACCTCTGTCAGCCGGGCGTCGGCGGTTAAAGAACTATATTCCCGCGGTGCCGCCTTTGGCATTCCCGGAGACAGTGTTGACGGCATGGATGTCCTAGCTGTCAAAGAAGCTGGCGAGAAAGCTTTGGAACATGCGCGTTCCGGCAAAGGTCCTTATATTCTCGGTATGCAAACTTATCGCTACCGCGGGCATTCAATGTCTGATCCGGCGAAATATCGTAGCCGGGAGGAGGTCAGCAAAGTTCGCTCTGAACGCGATCCAATTGACCGGGCAAGGCAATACGTGCTGGATGCAAAAGCAACCGATGAGGATGGCTTGAAGCAGATCGATGGTGATGTCAAAGCGATCGTCTCTGATGCCGCGGATTTTTCTCAGCAAAGCCCAGAACCAGAATTGTCGGAGCTCTACACCGACATTCTGATCGAAGCGTAAGGGGAATAAATATGTCTAATCAAGTACTTATGCCCGCTTTGTCGCCAACAATGACCGAAGGTACGCTGGCCAAATGGCTCAAAAGCGAAGGCGATACGGTGCAATCCGGCGACGTATTAGCGGAGATTGAAACCGATAAAGCGACCATGGAATTAGAAGCTGTTGATGAAGGTGTTTTAGGTAAAATCATCGTTGCCGAGGGCACTGAAGGCGTTGCCGTTAACACGCCGATTGCCATTATTTCCGAAGAAGGCGAAGATGTTTCGGCTGTCGAGGTTAGTGCGCCAGCACCGGCACCTAAAGCTGAAGCAGCAGCTGAACCTGAGCCCGTCGCCACTCAACCTGTGGCCCCAAGCGCAGCCCCGATCACCGAAGATGCTTATACCGGTCAAACCGTAACGCTCACCGTGCGGGAAGCTTTACGCGATGCGATGGCCGAAGAAATGCGCTCGGATGAAAACATCTTTTTGATGGGTGAAGAGGTCGCAGAATACCAAGGTGCTTATAAAATTTCGCAAGGCCTGCTCGAAGAATTTGGCGGCAGGCGTGTTATCGATACGCCCATTACCGAGCATGGCTTTACTGGCCTTGGTGTGGGCGCTGCTTTTGGCGGACTTCGCCCGATTGTTGAGTTCATGACCTTTAACTTTGCCATGCAGGCAATGGATCACTTGATCAATTCGGCTGCAAAGACGCTTTATATGTCGGGTGGTCAAATGGGCTGTCCGATTGTATTCCGGGGTGCTAATGGCGCGGCGGCGGGTGTCGCGGCGCAGCATTCGCAATGTTATGCCAGCTGGTATGCGCATGTCCCCGGCCTCAAAGTTGTCTCACCTTACTCCGGTGAAGATGCCAAAGGGCTCTTAAAATCTGCTATTCGTGATCCGAACCCAGTCATCTTCCTCGAAAATGAAATTCTTTATGGGCAGAGCTTTGAGGTACCGGATGACAGTGATTTCACCGTGCCGATTGGGAAAGCCAAGATCGAGCGCGAGGGCACGGATGTCACTATTATTTCCTATTCCATCATGGTTGGCCTGGCGCTAGAAGCCGCAGAGGCCTTGGCTTCTGAAGGAATTAGTGCGGAAGTGATTAACCTTCGTTCTATCAGGCCGCTCGATATTGATACCATCGTAACTTCGATTAAAAAGACCAATCGGGTGGTCAGTGTTGAAGAAGGTTGGCCGGTCGCGGGTATCGGTTCCGAGATAGCCGCAATCACAATGGAGCATGCTTTTGATTATCTTGATGCGCCGGTGAGACGGGTCTGCGGCGAAGATGTGCCGATGCCTTATGCCAAGAATCTTGAAGCGGCGGTTTTGCCAAATTTGGACAAGGTTGTAACGGCGGCTAAAGCCGTCTGTTATCGCTAAAGGGAGAATACGATGACCGTAGAAATCCTGATGCCGGCACTGTCGCCCACCATGACCGAAGGCACTTTGGCCAAATGGCACAAAGGTGAAGGTGATGAAGTTGTCGCCGGTGATGTTATTGCCGAGATTGAAACCGATAAAGCGACGATGGAGCTCGAAGCCGTTGATGAGGGCGTGCTGGGTAAGATCGTCGTAGCTGAAGGCAGTGAAGGTGTCGCGGTAAACTCACTAATCGCCGTATTGCTGGAAGAAGGTGACGACGCCACAGCTGCCGATGCTGCCGCCAGTGCAGCACCGGCGCCTCAGCCCGTTGCGGCGCCAGAAGAACCCGTTGCAGCACCAGCGCCAGCTGCACCCCAACCCACCGCTCAGGCGGCACCCGTCGATAAAGGCTCGCGAATTTTTGCCAGTCCCTTGGCGAAACGTCTGGCCACCGAGGCGGGCATCGATATAGCTGCTATACCTGGTTCCGGGCCCCATGGGCGGATCGTCAAAAGTGATGTTGAGGCGGCAAAAGCGGGCGGAGTTCAGGCAGCACCCGCGGCGGAAGCTCAAACTCAAGCCGTGCCGACAGCGCCGTCTCTACCGGCGACTGTGCCGACCGGTGGCAGCTATACCGAGATACCAAACTCCAGTATCCGCAAGATTATTGCCGAGCGTTTAACCGCAAGTTCCCGCGATATTCCAAGTTATATGGTCACAATTGACTGCGAGATCGATAATCTTTTAGCCATGCGTTCCGACCTCAATGGCCGGTCTCCAGAAGGTGACGGTGCCTATAAGATCTCGGTTAATGACTTTATTGTTCGTGCTGTCGCTCTCGCGATGCGGAAAGTGCCGGGCGTTAACTCATCCTGGACGGAAGCTGCGATCCTGCAATATGACGCTATCGATATCTCGATGGCCGTTGCGACGGCAGATGGACTTATCACACCGATCGTCCGAAATGCCGATCAAAAGGGCTTGGCTGAGATTTCGATTGAAACAAAGGATCTGGCACTTCGGGCACGCGACAACAAACTTATGCCGGAGGAATTCCAGGGCGGTGGCTTTACCATTTCCAATTTGGGGATGTATGGCGTCAAAGAATTCACCTCGATCATCAATCCACCGCAATCGTGCATCCTATCCGTCGGTGCGGGCGAGCAGCGTCCGGTTGTTAAAGAAGGTGCGCTTGGCATTGCGACCGTCATGAGTTGCACGCTCGCTTCTGATCATCGAACAGTTGATGGGGCGCTGGCTGCACAATTCCTGCAAGCGTTTAAAGCGATGGTCGAAGACCCGCTAACGATGTTGTTGTAGGAGGAGGCTGATATGGCTGAAAGTTCTTATGATGTTGTCGTCGTTGGCGGAGGTCCAGGCGGCTATGTGACGGCGATCCGGGCCGCCCAGCTTGGCATGAAGACAGCAGTCGTTGAGCGCGAGCATTTGGGTGGCATATGCCTCAATTGGGGCTGCATTCCAACCAAGGCTCTTTTGCGTACTGCAGAGGTCTTTCGAAACGCCAAGAATGCTGAAGAATATGGACTTAAAATCAGTGGGTTAGAGTTTGATCTTAAGAAAATAGTGGAGCGATCTCGAGGCATTTCAAAACAGCTTTCTGAAGGTGTCGGCTACCTCCTAAAGAAGAATAAAGTCGATGTGATTGACGGCCACGGTAAGCTCGCAGGTAAAGGTAAACTTGTTGTCGAAAAAGACGGTAAAAAGATCGCCGACCTTACCGGCAAACATATCATCCTTGCGACCGGTGCCAGGGCGCGTGCCTTGCCCGGCTTAGAGCCTGACGGCAAGCTAATTTGGACCTACAAAGAAGCCATGGTGCCGGACGTCATGCCGAAATCTATGCTTGTTGTTGGATCGGGTGCGATCGGTATCGAATTCGCCAGCTTCTATCATACGCTTGGCGTTGACGTGACTGTCGTCGAAGTTCTACCGCGTGTGTTGCCGGTTGAAGATGAAGAGATTTCCGCTTTCGCTCATAAAGCTTTTGAGAAAGACGGCCTCAAAATCATGGTCAATGCGACTGTGAAGACCCTCAAAAAGGGCGCCGACAGTGTGACGGCTTCTATCGAAAGCAATGGCAAGACAACAGAGCTTACCGTTGACCGTGTCATCATGGCGGTTGGCATTGTCGGCAATGTTGAAGAAATTGGCTTAGAGACTACCAAAATCGAAGTCGACCGCACCCATGTCGTGATCAATGAGTGGTGCGAGACGGCGGAGAAGGGAGTTTATGCCATTGGCGATCTCGCCGGCCCTCCTTGGCTGGCCCATAAAGCCAGCCACGAAGGCATCATCTGTATTGAGAAAATAGCCGGCGAGAAGGGAGTGCACCCGCTTAATACACTGCGTATTCCGGGCTGCACCTATTGCCACCCGCAAGTCGCCAGCGTTGGCCTCACCGAAGCGGCGGCCAAGGAAAAGGGCTATGACGTCAAAGTCGGCAAGTTTCCTTTCATTGGCAACGGCAAAGCGATTGCTTTGGGAGAACCGGAAGGCATGGTCAAAACCATTTTTGATGCCAAAACCGGCGAAATGCTGGGTGCGCATATGATTGGCGCGGAAGTGACCGAGTTGATCCAAGGGTATGCGGTCGGCATGACATTGGAGACCACAGAGGTCGAGTTAATGGAAACCGTCTTCCCGCATCCAACGCTTTCAGAAATGATGCATGAAGCCGTGCTTGATGCGTATGGGCGGGTGATCCACTTCTAATGACTGATCTCCTAATCCGCCCACTTGTGGCCACCGACCGCGAGAAATGGTGGGGGTTGTGGCAGGGCTACATAAAATTTTATAAAGCTTCGGTCGCTGATGACGTCTCGGAGGTAACCTGGCAGCGCTTGCTGCATGAAGACGTGCCGGCCTTTTGCCGCGTTGCAGAACACAGCGAACATGGCGTCATCGCATTGATGAATTATGTACTGCATCTCAATCTGTGGACGTCAAAGCCAGTGTGTTATCTGGAAGATCTCTTCACCGATCCCGCTGTCAGAGGGCAGGGTGCAGGGCGGGCGCTAATCGAATCGTTGAAGGAAACAGGTGAACAAGAGGACTGGCACCGCATTTATTGGATGACAGCGAAAGACAACTCAACCGCCCGGGCGCTTTATGACAAGCTGGCTTCTGAGACGCAATGGGTGCGCTACGATATTAATCTTTAACCAGAATTTGGCTATATCGGACAAAAGTACTAAGTAATAACTATGAGCAATGTAGAGAAACTAAGACACCCACAGTTTAAAAACACTGCCGAACGACCGAGCGGGCGCAAGCCTGATTGGATCCGGGTCAAAGCGCCGAACTCGCCAGCTTATGGCGAGACCAAGCGTTTGATGAAGGATCTCAACCTTAACACGGTCTGCGAAGAGGCTGCTTGTCCCAATATCGGTGAATGTTGGGCCGAGAAACATGCAACAGTGATGATCCTGGGCGACACCTGTACCCGGGCGTGCGCCTTTTGCAATGTCATTACTGGCAAGCCCGGCCCGGTTGATCTATTGGAGCCCGAAAACGTCGGCATTATGGCGCTCAAGACGGAACTCAAGCATATGGTGATCACCTCGGTTGATCGCGATGATCTTGATGATGGGGGCGCGCAGCAATTTGCCGATTGCATCACGAAGGTTCACGAGATGGCACCGGAGACAACGGTAGAGGTTTTGACCCCTGACTTCAGGCATAAAGACGGCGCATTAGAGATCGTCATCGCAGCTAAGCCGGACGTGTTTAATCACAATCTTGAAACAGTGCCCCGGCTTTATCAGAGCATTCGGCCAGGCTCGCGCTATTTTCATTCGCTGCGCCTTTTGCAACAAGCGAAAGAGCTTGATCCGGAAGTTTTCACCAAGTCGGGCATTATGGTCGGGCTCGGCGAAACCAAAGAAGAGGTAATCCAGGTGATGGATGATCAACGCTCGGCTGATGTTGATTTCCTGACCATTGGCCAGTATCTCCAGCCGACTTTGCGACATGCGACGATTGATCGCTATGTCACGCCAGAGGAATTTTCTGAGTATGAAAAAATCGCCTATTCCAAGGGCTTTTTGAAGGTTTCATCCTCGCCGTTCACGCGCTCATCCTACCATGCGGATGCAGATTTTCTGGCGCTTAGGGAAGCTCGTCTTAAGAATCTGGCCCCTGGAAAATAAAGACCAATCATGCCCACCCATGCCGAACAACGCCATTTGCCTCATTCTTCCCAGCAAATGTTTGATCTCGTCGCTGACGTTGCTAAATATCCAGAGTTCTTACCGTGGTGCGTTGGCACCCGCATCCGGGAACAAGATGATGCTCACATCGTGGCCGATATGGTCATCGGCTATAAAATGTTTCGCGAAAAGTTTACGTCTCGTGTTGAGTTGTCTTCACCCGTCCGCATTGATGTCGTCTACGAGAATGGCCCGTTTAAATATCTCAATAATCATTGGATTTTTATTACCGAAGCGGATGGCACCTGCACCGTCGATTTCTATGTCGATTTTGAATTCAAATCAAAACTCTTGCAGAAAATGATCGGCGTTGTGTTTAACGAGGCGGTTAAAATTATGGTACACTCCTTCGAGAAGCGAGCGGCTTTTGTTTACGCGGTGAATCAATAAAAATCATAAGCGCCGACAAGGCGTGAAGCTGTGCCGGTTTCATCAAATAACGGCACGCTGATTGACTCAAATTGTCGGAATTTATTTCCTGGGGCAAAATCAAGCTGACCCAGCATTTTAACGGAATGGACTTTGGAAATAACAAAGTTGGCAACCTCTAATACTTGTTCCAAAGCCTTGCCTTCATAATAGACACGAAATGTCTTGCCGGTTGCCTCAAGTGAAAATGCACTGACAATCTTTGTTCCCCAGTACCGGTTTCTAAAATCATAACCAGAATCAATGACGTCTTTATAAATCAAGTAGGGCGCGCATTCGATTATGTCGGTAATCTCAAAATTTGAAACTTGAGGCCCGATATCTGGAGTGCGTTCGCAAAGGCTTTGCCAGTATTCGAGAACCCGGCAATTCACCTGGTGTTCAAAATCGGTAGTTACTTCGATAACACAACCTTCAAGTTGCGGAACAGTTACAGCGCTCACTTTTAGGAATCCCCCCGAATTCACTTAAACAAATTAAAATTGATTTTCTTTTAGTTTAAAAAATTAAAAATGTCCCGACCTGTAACAATTATTTAATATGGTGAAGCATCATTTTTATAGCGGCTTCTACCGTTGCCAATCGCACGGCATCTCGATCACCTTGAAATAAAAACCGCTCATTGAGCGTAGTTTTTCCTTCACAAGCAGAAGCGATTTGAACTGTGCCGACCGGTTTATCGGGCGTACCGCCGCCGGGACCCGCAACGCCAGTTACGGCGACGGTGAGCTGAACAGGCGCATTGTTTAAAGCTCCTTCGCACATCGCTTTAGCAACGGGCTCACTGACAGCACCATGGGCAACAATTTCTTCCATCGGCACACCCAGCATTTCGTTCTTGGCCTCGTTAGAATAGGTGTTGAAGCCACGTTCAAACACATCTGAGGATCCTGAGACAGATGTTAGGCAGCCCGCAATTAATCCGCTGGTACAACTTTCGGCCGTGGCGATCTTGATTTTGCCCTCACGGCATTTGGCAATGAGTTCAGCTGTTAATTTGGTGAGTTCAGATGGAAACATAATTGATTAAACCCCAACATATTTAAGATACATAACTTGGCCGACCCAGAGCAGTACCCCAGCATAAACGCCGGCAATGACATCGTCTAACATGATCCCCATGCCACCTTTGATTTTTTGATCGGCCCAGGATATTGGCCAAGGTTTCCAGATATCGAACAACCGAAATAGTAAAAATCCTATCGCATAGAGAATTAGGTCTGGCGGCACGACGAGTAGGGTGAGCCATTGCCCGGCAACTTCATCAATGACAATTTCGGAAGGGTCTGTGACTCCCATGGCGCGAGATGTAACCTCTGATGCCCAGACACCGACAACAAAAACTATGATGGTGGCGCCAGAAAGGATTTCGAGGCTGCCCCAATAAGCAATGGCATAAGCCAAGGGAAGAGCAGCGAGGGAACCCCAAGTTCCTGGCGCTTTTGGCAATAATCCAGCACCAAACCAAACGGCGAGAAGCTGCGCGATTCGGGTCATTCCTCTCTTCGACCTTTCTTCCTGGCCACTTGAATTATTTGTAAAATCATCCTGCTTCCTACAGGTCAGCTGGTTGAAAAGCTATACTTATTTCCTGGTAACTTGTTCATTTCACTTGTTGAATCGGGCCTAAAAGTCGCTTCGAGATAAGATAAATGAAAAAGTATCACGATATTCACTCATATTTGCGTCATAACTCTTGCATCAAATACGATGAACGGATAGTTTCTAAGAGCCTTTGAATTGACTATTTGGTGGCGCTCGGGGGCAGTAAAATTAAGGCTATTTAGGCCTAGAAAAACTGATAAGGCGTCTAAGAGGGAATTTATGTTCGATACAAATCACGGAAATCTCACCCACAGGTGGGCACGTGCAATAATGCGGTTTTTTCCTGATCGCGAAATCATGCTTCGCACGGATGGTCGAGTCCGTCACGTCAAAATTTCCAAGACTTTGCAGCTCTCTTCATTTGGTGCCGTACTCGTTTTAGCGGGCTGGGCTATATTTGCATCCTTTAGTTTCTTTATCCATGACGAGATTGTCGTGTCAAAGAACAAAGAAATTCTGGAAGCGCGCATGGTTTATCGCAGTCTGCTTTCAGAAGTTTCAGATTATCAGAGTAAGTTCTCTAACCTGACGAGTGAGCTTGGCAAAAATCATGGGTTGATGCTTGATTTGGTTGAGAAGAATGCGGCCCTGCAGCAAAACCTTCGGTCCGCGAAAACCCGATTGCAATCTTCTAACTCCCGGCATGAACAAATCGTTGCGGCGCGCGCAAATTTAAAAAGTAAATTATCCGGTATCGAAAACGAGATGAAGGCGCTCAACAGCCATAACTTCAATCTCAAGGGTAATCTGAACTCGGTAACAACAGATTTGGAAAGCGCTCTGTCGGAAAGAAATTTTGCCCGTGCTCAAGGTAAGAAGCTCTCTCACACCGTCACTAAATTGGAAAATGATTTAGATACGTTGCAGAAATCCGAGAAAGATATTCTGGTCAAGCTGACGGAACGCACAAAGGATAACATTGACGATATTGAATTTGTGTTGAAGCGGACCGGTATCAATGTCGCTAAATTGTTAAAGGCGAATGACGGTCAGATTAAGAAGAATTTTGGTCAAGGTGGACCATTTATTGCGCTCACGCCAAATACGGAGCCTGCGCAACGCCTTAAAGCGACCTTGGCAAACCTTAATTCGCATCTCAAACAATTCGGTGAATTGCAGTTGTTGATGAAGCGCCTACCAATTGCGGCACCGCTCGATTATTTCACTATATCCAGCCATTACGGCAAACGCCGCGACCCGATCAATAAGCGTTGGGCGAGCCATTACGGCATTGATTTTGGCGGCGCCAAGCGTACTTCGGTCTTTGTCACGGCTCCCGGCAAGGTGACTTATGCCGGCCGGAAAGGTAAATACGGCAAGCTTATCGAAGTGGATCACGGTCTTGGATTTAAAACCAGATATGGTCATTTGCATAAGATTCTTGTTAAACGCGGTCAAAAAGTGGATTATCGTACCAAGATTGGTTTGATGGGGAGCACTGGTCGTAGTACCGGGCCTCACCTTCACTATGAAATTACGGTGAAAGGTAAACATCAAAATCCATGGCGTTTTATCAAGGCCGGTAGATATGTTTACAAAAGGCAGTAAAGAAGACGAGAAAAACCTTGCTCCTAAGGTGCCTTCTCCACCCTCACTTTTAAGTACCGATCTCGAAATCACTGGCAATCTACATAGTCATGGCGAAATTCAAATTGATGGCATCGTCAATGGTGACATCCACTCAGACGTGCTGATTGTCGGTGAGACCGCCCAAGTAAATGGTGAAATTTCAGCTGATAGCGTGCGGGTACATGGCCATGTTACCGGACAGATTAAAGCAAATTCTGTATCCTTGGCGAAGACTGCGCATGTTTTGGGCGATATCCTGCATGGTAATTTAGCGATCGAGCAGGGCGCTTTCCTCGAAGGTCACTGTCGTCGAATTGAAAGCGAAAAAAAGTCATCAGAAGGCGCGATCAATCTTTTGGTTAAAGGCGGCTCCAAGAACAAGACCGAGCAACCGCCTAAAAAACCTCTGGCTGAGACCGCCTAATCAAATTTTCCTTCTAAGACTTGAGCAAAAGTATCGGCATCGACATTGCCGCCGGTACATATAATGCCGACGGTCTTTCCTTGAAGATCAATTTTGCCTGAGAGGGCTGCGGCGAGCGCCACTGCGCCGCCGGGTTCAACAACAATTTTATATTCTTGAAAGGCATTTTTCATAGCATTGGCCGTTTCGGCCTGGCTGACAACCAAGCCACCTTTCAACAACTTTCTATTGACGATAAATGTCAGCTCACCCGGAATTTCCAACAGCAATGAATCGCAAAAAGATGAAGTTTCAGGTTTGATCTGAACGCGTTCCCCGGCCTCAAGAGATAGCGCCGTATCGTCATAGCCTTCGGGTTCAACGCAGTAGATAGACGTATTGGGACTGCGTTCCTTAAAGGCAATCGCATTACCGCCAATCATGCCACCGCCACTGCACGGACCTAACAGACAATCAAGCTCTGCCCCCATATCCTTTGCTTGATCCAAGAACTCAAGCCCGAGTGTTCCCTGACCGGCCATGATCTGGGGCGCATCGAAAGGGGGCACAAGTGTTGCGCCGGTCTCCTCAATTATCTTATCAGCTATCGCCACGCGATTGGCCTCGGCTCGGTTATAAAGCACAGTCTCGGCACCATCGCCCTGAGTGTTTTTAATTTTAATTTCCGGCGCATCCGCCGGCATAACGATGGTCGCTTTAATGCCTAGAATTTTTGCCGCGGCCGCCACACCTTGGGCATGATTGCCGGACGAAAAAGCAACGACGCCTTTGTCCTTTTGCGCATCAGTGAGGCTGGAGACCATATTGAAGGCGCCGCGAAACTTAAATGAGCCTGTACGCTGCAGACATTCTGCTTTGATTAACATACGGCAGCTAAGTTGGTCGTTGAGGCGTTCTGATTCAAGCACAGGCGTGCGAACGGCATAATCTGTCAGTCTGGCAGCGGCGGCTTCAATGTCTTTAAATGTCGGAGGGTTATTCAATTTGGCTGGCTCCTAGCGCCGCAAATCGCCTTCAGGATTAAACGCTATTTCCGTTTGGTTGAGGCGTGATCGATAGACATGCAGGTTCTCTAACACGCGCTGCACATAGTTGCGGGTTTCCTTGAATGGAATAAGCTCGACCCAATCAATCGCATCAACATTTTTATCCCGTGGATCGCCGTTGCGTTTAATCCACTGATTGGCTCGTCCAGGCCCTGCATTATAAGCCGCCAGTGAAAGCACGTAAGAGCCTTTAAACTGCTCTAGCAAGCCAGCTAGATAAGCTTGGCCTAAGCGAAGGTTATAATCTGTGTCGGTGGTTAGACTGCGACGGCGGTAAGGTAGGCTATGCTTCTTGGCTACACGTTTGGCCGTCGCCGGCATAATCTGCATGAGACCTCGGGCACCAGCGTGACTGATTGCCTTTATATTAAACGCACTTTCTTGACGAATGAGCGCGTGAAGGAGGGCGGTTTCCATTTTTGGCTGTTTGGCATCCGGTAATAAAGGATACCCTTCCTCAGCCAACGTAATGCCGGCGCGGTAAGCTTGTTTAGCGGTGTAGATTGCAAGGTCAGGGCGACCGTTTTGCCGGGCGAGTTTGGCAACATTGACCCGCCAATGAGCTGATGCCCCCTCTTTATTTAGAGTTCGAATAAAGGGACGCATGAGGTCAAATAGCTGAGCCTTTGCTAAAACACGAACGACTTTCACTAATTCATCGTTCCCGAATTTTTTCGCCTCTGCACCATCATCCATTGGTAAACTGGGCAGCGTGATAGGTGCATTTGCATCAATTTTAGCAACGGCGAGTTGGCCGTAATAAGTTAGCGGATAGGTGGCGGCTTTTTTAAACCAGGTCTTCGCCTTTTCCTGTTTTTTTAACACTTCCGCCGCGCGTCCTGCCCAATAGGCACCACGTGCCCGACTGATCGGATATTTGGAAGCTTCAAACAAAGCGGTGAAATGTTTTAAAGCCGCCTCATTCTCTTTTAAAAAACGTAACGCAATCCAACCGGCCAGCCACTCGCCTTCGACAAATCCAGCGCCCTTTTCGAGACGGTGATTTTTGGCGAGACGATAGGCTTCTGTGACATGACCAGCCTTTAAGGCACGTCTGGTCAGCACAGCCGCTTCCCGCCACCAGCGTTCAGGGTGGCTCAGTTTATCAGGTAAATTCTCGAACAACTCACGCGCCGCAACATCGCGGCCTTTACGTCTTCGCCACCGCATGCGCTCAAAAACCAACCCTTGATCATCAAGCAAATTCTCCGGCACTTTAGAGATTGCTCGGTCAACGGCGCCGCGGTAGCGCCTGAGCGTAATTCGGGCGAAAGCGAGGGCCCGAAAATCCTTATTTACTTTCATGAGCATCCGCCGGACTGGGTAATAGCGACCCTTCCATAGTAAACGCTCGAGGCGATCGACATGATCTTGGCGGGTTAAATACCGTCGATAACGTTTATAAAACTGGCGTTCCTGGCGGCCGCCAAAATTACCATTAACCCAGGTTTTTCGGAGCACTTTAACTGCTTCAGGCTTGCGCGAAAGTTTTAACAGCGCCGCGCCCAGGCGGATACCGCCATCAGATGTAACAGGAACATGATCCTTAAACCAAGCCAGCACCCGATCCGGATCCATCTCAGCGGTCATGGCTTCTTCTGCGCGTTGGCGGAGGCGGCGCTGGGAGGGCCAGTTGGGTTTATTCTCCATAAACCGGAGAATTTCATAAAATGTCGCGCCGGAATTTCTCGATGTATAGCGCTGCCACGTCATAGCTTGACGCAGAACCGGATTTTTAATATCAGTGATCGCCTTTTTGACATCTTGCCATTTACTGCGCTTAATCAGCTTTTGGATCGTTGCCGCTTTGGCGATATCTTGCTTGGCGATCGTAACCGGAGCAGGCGGCTTGATCGTTGGCTTTGGAATGTCATTTGCCCATACTAAAGAGCTGGCACTCCCCGCCAGTGCAAACAGACACAATCCAATGGATATGGCAGTCCGCATTCCGCTCCTCATCTCCCTATAAGACCCTCAATGTATATTTTTTTAATTAATTTGGAGTCTAGTTTGCCCTGTCGGTCTAAGCAAGGAAACCAGACCGGCTAATTTTGCCTGAAAAATTATGCCTTAAATGACGATCACATCTTGCCGCCAACACCGGCTAGGGCTATGTTCGGCCTCGAAATTTAGGAGAGAGAGTATGTTTAAAGGATCGTTCGTTGCCCTCATTACGCCGTTCAAAGACGGCCAGGTTGACGAGGAAGCCTTCCGCAAGTTTGTCGATTGGCAGATTACCGAGGGAACCAACGGCCTTGTTCCCGTTGGAACGACCGGCGAATCACCAACGCTGAGCCATGATGAGCACATGCGGGTGGTTGAAATTTGCATTGAGGTTGCGGCTGGACGCGTGCCGGTCATTGCCGGTGCAGGCTCAAACTCGACCGAAGAAGCAATCATGCTCTCTAAGCATGCAAAAAGCGCTGGGGCGGATGCCGCTTTGGTGGTGACGCCTTACTATAATAAGCCGACCCAAGAAGGCCTCTATCGTCATTACGATGCCATTCAATCAGAGGCCGATATTCCGGTCATTATCTACAATATCCCGGCCCGCAGTATCGTGGATATGAGCGTCGAGACGATGGCGAAGCTTTCCAAGCTGCCAAATATTGTTGGCGTTAAAGACGCGACGAGTGATCTCAATCGCCCGATTTTAACCAAAGCGGCTTGTGGTGATGATTTCTGTCAGCTCTCTGGCGAAGATGGCACGGCCATTCCGTTCAACGCGGGGGGCGGTCATGGCTGCATTTCAGTCACGGGCAATATTGCGCCGAAATTGTGCGCTGATATGCAAGCAGCCTGGTTTGATGGCGACACCGCACGCGCTATGGCGCTACAAGATGTGTTGATGCCGCTTCATTCGGCGATGTTCTGTGAAACCTCACCGGGCCCCGTTAAATATGCAGCTGAGTTGTTGGGACTGGGCGCCGCTGATGCACGCTTGCCCATCTGTGAGATCGCCGATAGCAGTAAAGCAGCCGTTAAAGCAGCGCTTAAAGGTGCTGGGATTCTGTCCTAGTCTAATCTGTCATGGCCAAAAAGAAACAATCCAACGACAACATTGCGGCTCGGAACCGCAAGGCACGTCATGACTACTTCATTGAAGAAAACATTGAAGCTGGCATCATGCTGCAAGGCACCGAGATTAAATCCATCCGTAATGGCCGCGCCAGCATCGAGGAATCTTACGCCTCTGAAGAGGGCGGTGAGCTGTTCCTGGTTAATGCCTACATCCCAGAATATCAGGCCGGCGGGCGCGATCAACATGAAACGCGTCGTCCGCGTAAGCTTTTGCTGCATAAGAAAGAGCTCACCAAACTTGCAAATGCGGTGAACCGGGAAGGTATGACGATTATTCCGCTGTCGCTTTATTTCAATAAGCGCGGCATGTTGAAAGTTGATCTCGGCATGGCTAAAGGTAAACGTCAGCATGACAAGCGCCAGACCGATAAAGATCGTGATTGGAAGCGCGATCAAGGCCGCATCATGCGCGGTAAAAATGGCTAAGTTTCCTACAAAAAGACGTCTCCCTCCCGGCCAGATCGAAACGCGAAAATGGCCGGTGCTTGATCTTGGTGATCAGCCCAATCTCTCGGCCAATGATTGGAGTTTTTCTGTCGCTGGTCTGGTCAGCAATCCGATTAAATGGAGTTGGGCTGATTTCATGGCCCAACCGCAAACCGATAATATTTCTGATATTCACTGCGTGACAGCCTGGTCGCGCTTTGACAATCATTGGCAGGGCGTGTCGGCAAAACATTTGCTGTCTGTCCTCCAACCAAAATCCGATGCCGCCTATTTGATGATCAAAGGCTATGACGGTTATGCCACCAACGTGCCGCTTAAGTGGTTTGATGATGACGATGTCTTGCTCGCTCATTCTTGGGAAGGGGAGCCGATCACCCGAGAACATGGTGGTCCTGTTCGACTGATCCTACCAAAACTCTATTTCTGGAAAAGCGCCAAATGGATCCGCCACATAACGGTTATGGATCAAAACGGCCCCGGCTATTGGGAAGCGCGTGGCTACCACATGGAAGGCGACCCTTGGAAAGAGGATCGGACGGAATAGGCTTTGGCGTTGTTCTAAGATCATAACCCAAGCCGGACATTATATGAACACTAACCTTTAATTTATTTGAAAGTTATGCTTCAAAATGTTCGTCATCATCCCCCCGTTTTTCATTATTGTATTGCAGGAAAAACAGGATGCCAGCAAGTAAAGCTAAAACTATTCCAATCATTTCCATGTAAATCGACCAAACCGGCGCATCCGAAATCACATCAATGTAGATGATAAAAACAAGAGCAAGGGCGACTAAAACACAGCCTGTTACTTTTTGCATCTATGGTTACCTCAAATTACGTGGAAAGGTCTGCTTCTGACTCGAAGCTGGTGGAAAGCGGATTTATAATGGGAGGGGGGAAGCTGTTTTCCTATCCCTGATATTTATAAATTTCGTCCATGCGTTGGGCTGCATTATGTAGAGCTGATTTTCCTAATTCATACAATTTTTGTCTTTCTTCATCATTACATTCTTCAGCTCGGGAAAACAGACATTCGGCCCAAACAAGTTGATCGCGCAAATAGTGTCTCCAATTAAAAATCATTTGTTCGTTCCCAGGTGTCCCAGTTATATACGTATTAATACGTATAATAATACTCACAAATACTTAGTTTGAGCAATCTAATTCGAAAATTGAAATAGTTAAAGTATTTGGGCAAGAGCATTAAATTTCCTGGCATGAAGAGCGTTAAGTTATTTCTGATCAAATTCGCTGTGACAAGGAGAGCAGGGTTACTCCGCCATATCGATGATCTCCGTCACCGGAAGCACGCCGATATCGTTGAGTTTGAGATTCCTCGGATCATTAAGATCAATCAGATTAGATAACCGACCAAATGTTGAGGGGACGAGGATCTCTTCTCCATCGGCACTGTCGCGGCGAATGCCGTAGGTGATTTTCTCACGGTCCGCGCCAATCATTGACGCGATGAGGTTTTTCGTTACCCAGATGGAACTGTTGCGGGCGAAATCACTGAGGCGAGCGGCTCGGTTGATTGTGTCGCCAAGGACGGTGAATTCCAAATGAGTAGGGGTCTGATAAGCACCAAACCACTCCTGACCTTCATCCAAACCGGTATTAAGGCGGAGCTCATTGGTCCAGTTCTTCTTCATTCGCCATTCCTGGCTGATCGCTTTCATTGCCTCTTTCATCTCATAGGCGCATTGGATGGCATTGAAAATATAGTTACAATCTGGTTGCGGGAAGAAGTAATAGACCATGCCGTCGCCGACATGCTTGCCATGGGTGGCATAGAATTGCCGAAAAATTGGCTCCATCGTGCCCCAAATTTGGTTGATCAGTTCGAAATATTCATCCGGCGGTAATTCCGCACAAATTTTAACCGAGTCCTGCAGGTCCGCCACCAAGACGGCCATGGGAGTCAGGTAAGGCTTTCGGCTTTTCAACAAATCACGGATCACCAAATCGCGCCGGGACAGCAATGTTAGGATCGACTGGTCTTCACTGTCGACAGGAACATAGGTGAAGAAAATGCCCTCTCGAAAGAAGCTTGCATAGAGCCGGAAACGGCGGGGCTCTTCATTTCGGGGTGCAAAATTAACTTCCGTATCTTGCATGGCACGGCTTTCGATCGCCGTGACCCCGTCATACATCGAGGTTAATTCACCAAATTGATCGCTATCCAAGGTCGGGTTTGCTGTCAGCAAGGCAGCCTTCGACATCCGATTTTTAGCGATCGATAAGTGAAATTGTAGGATCTCCTCCCGGCTTTCCGCTTTGGTAACCTGATCGCCTTCAAATAAGAGGCGAAATATATTACGGTCAACAATATCACTCGAAAGGCCGCTATATTGTCCAAAGATTTCAGTTTCAGAATCGACATTTGACCACTCGATTTCAAACTTATTATTTACCAGATAAGCAGGGTGTTCGAGCTTGTCGATCGTCAGTTGAAGGCCACGGCCCTGAGTGGGGGAGAACTCGGGATCGGGCACACTGGCACTCGCCGTTGCTTTTTTTGCTTTCGCTTTGGGACTATCATCGGCCAGCGCATCAATGATCGTCGCCATTCGCATGCCACTTTTTTTCATCTCGTTGATTTCACGTAGACGGTCAAGGGCTTCCTCTGGGAAATAACCAAGGCGTCTTGCCCGATCATTGGCTTTGTCATCTGTGGAGGAGGGGTTTTTGATGATGGGCTTCGGGATCAATCCCATGCCGATGTAATTATTAAGCGTGGCGCGTGAAACGCCGGCTTTTTCCATTAATTCTTTACTACTTAACATAGTGTCATAACCCCCATTTAGACAGTCAGGATTTCTTCCTGTAAATGGAGTTATACTGTCTATGTACGTATTTGTACATATAAAAATATACAGTCCAATAATTATTTATATTTAGACAGTATAAAAAACCTGAAAACGGCCACTTCTAGATCAAAAAATAGGCTAATTATTCAGCTTTACCGTTTCTCAAACTGCGTTTTTCCGAATAAAACTTCGCGTTCTTCAGCGGTAAAATTACCTGATGAGCGTTCCTGAGCTAAGACTTCGACGCCGCGAATGACCGCCGGGCGTTCATGGATAACTTCAACCCATCGTTTAACGTTTGGATAATCATTAATATCGACGCCGCGGCGCTCATAGCCTTGTGCCCAGGGATGGGTGGCGATATCGGCAATGGTATAGTCTGCGCCGGCGAGATAGTCGACCTCACCTAACCGCGTATCCATAACGCCATAAAGCCGCTTACACTCATTAACGTAGCGATCGATGGCGTAGGGTATTTTATCAACGGCGTAATGGGAGAAGTGGTTTGACTGTCCAAACATCGGACCAACACCGCCCATCTGAAACATCAGCCATTGCAACGTCTCGTATTTAGCGCGCGGCTCGGTGGGTAAAAACTGTCCGGTTTTGTCAGCCAGATAGATGAGGATCGCACCAGATTCAAACAATGAGATCGGTTTGCCATCCGGTCCGTCACTATCGGTAATTGCGGGAATTCGATTGTTTGGAGATATCTTGAGGAAATCAGGCTCAAACTGCTCACCTTTGCCGATATTGACCGGATGCGCGTTATATTCGAGGCCGCACTCTTCCAGCATGATGTGAATTTTCCGGCCATTTGGTGTGGGCCAAGAGTAAACGTCGATCATTTTATCTAATTCCTTCAAATAAATTGAGTTGTTTTGCGTATTAAATGGGCGAATTAACTCTAAAAGCGGGAACTGGCTTTTTCAAACTCAGCTCGTAGCTCTGCATAGGTATTTACTGCTGGAAACTGAGGGAATTCATTTATGACATTGTCCGGTGCCATAAACAGCACGCCGGTATCGGCTTCACCCAGCATTGAGGTGTCATTGTAGGAATCACCTGCGGCAAATACGGTATATTTAAGATCATGAAATGACTTCACCGCCTCGCGTTTGTGATCCTTCATACGGAGATGATAGTTCACAATTTGTCCATCCGCAGCGGACTCCAGCCGATGACAAAACAGTGCCGGCCAGCCGAGTTTGCGCATAAAGGGTTCGGCAAACTCATAAAAAGTGTCTGACAAAATGACCACCTGGAAATTCTCACGCAACCAATCGAGAAATTCCTGTGCGCCTTCTAGTGGATCGAGACCATCGATAACCTCCTGGATCACCGGCAAGCCTAATCCGTTTTCATCCATAATGCGGAGACGTTGCTGCATAAGCTCATCGTAGTCCGGAATATCGCGTGTGGTGGCACGCAAAGCTTCAATACCCGTCTTTTCGGCAACGCCGATCCAAATTTCTGGGATGAGAACGCCTTCAAGGTCGAGGCAAACGATTTCCAAAGCAACACTCCATTATCGGGTTATATCAATTAGACGATGTAGCGGGATATAACATATCGAGCCGCCAGGAAAAACTATTTGTCATTTATTTTGGGGTTTTTTAGGCGGCGCAGGATCTCTTCGAATACGTCATGGAACATTTGCTCGGTCAAACGTCCGGTATTGGTATTATATCGGGAGCAGTGATAGCTGTTGGCCAGCAGAACCTCATCCAATTCATGGAAGACGTTGTGGCCAAATTTATAGAGCGCTTTGCGTTTTTCCAAGACTGTTAATACAGCGCCATGCGCCAAGCCGCCCAGCGCTAAAACGATCTTTAAATTAGGCATGGTTTCAATTTCGCTGATGAGGAAAGGGGCGCAGTTTTTAACTTCTGAGCCAATCGGTTTGTTTTCAGGCGGCAAACATCTAACAACATTGGCAATCCGGCAGTTTTTAAGGGTTAGCCCATCTTCAGGATCAGCCTTATAGGCGCCGTCAGCGAGGCCGTATTTCAGCAAAGTATCGTAAAGCAGGTCGCCTGCGTAATCGCCGGTGAAGGGACGACCTGTCCGGTTAGCTCCTTTTAGACCAGGTGCCAAACCAGCAATTAAAATTTCACCATTGAGGTCGCCAAAAGAATCGACCGGCGCATTGTGCCAGTCAGGATATTTTTCTCTGTTGTCGAGCAGAAAGGCCCTAAGGCGTGGACATCGCTCACAATCTCTGTCCGGTTGGGCCGGTTGTTTTTGAGGCATAATAAAATAGTTTCGCAGTTGAATTAGGCGTTGCCGAAATACTCGTCTTCGTCGTCATCATCATGCAGAGTGATTATGTCATCGTCAATATCATCATGTATCGGATGCGCAGGGTGATCACCATGATCTCCTTTACGCCCGATGATCTCTTTCAAATCCTGCAACTCCAGGAAGTAATCCGATTGGCGGCGCAATTCATCGGCTACCATCGGCGGCTTCGACTTGACCGTAGAGATCACGGTGACACGTTTGCCTTTTCTTTGAGCGGCTTCAACCAAGCGGCGGAAATCACCATCGCCGGAAAATAATACGATATGATCTAAATGATCGAGCATTTCCATAACATCAATGGCCAGTTCGATATCCATATTGCCTTTAATTTTCCGCCGTCCTGTCGGGTCAATAAATTCTTTGGCTGGCTTGGTAACCATCGTATAACCATTGTAATCCAACCAATCGACAAGGGGACGTATCGGCGAGAATTCCTGGTCTTCAATGAGCGCCGTATAGTAAAAGGCCCGGACTAAAATTGCTTTCTCTTCAAAGACTTTAAGCATACGTTTGTAGTCAATATCGAAGCCCAACGCTCTTGCGGCAGCGTATAAATTTGAACCATCGATAAAAAGAGCTATTCTCTCATCGGAATGAAAATTCATAAAGTTACCTATTTTGTTATATTAATGCTTTGTTTATAAGGCTTTAGATTAAAATTGGAATGTTTCCAGTATAGCTCACCTCGGTTAAAATTCAATGCTATACGGTAAAATGAAATATATTGACACAATACACCATACATAACCCGTTATTCAACACATTCACGATGTAGATATTAGGGAAGTTGCATAGATAATGATTTTTATTGGCATTGGTTCCAATCTCGCCTCAGCCATTTATGGATCTCCGATGGAAATCTGTGAGGCGTCAATTGAGTTGTTAAATCAAGAAAACATGACGGTTTTTGCCAAATCAAGTTGGTACAATTCAGCGCCCATACCTGCATCGCCGCAACCCGACTTTATCAATGGTGTAATCGGTATTGAGACAGACTTAAAAAGCCTAGAATTGCTATCCATGTTGCTTGAAATCGAATCCCTGATGGGGCGCGAGCGGTCGGTGAGGGATGCGGCGCGGATCATTGATATAGATTTATTGGCTTATAACGATGAAATTGTTGCGAGTGAACACCTCCATTTGCCTCATCCGCGTATGCATGAACGAGCATTTGTCATCGCCCCACTCGCCGAAATTGCCCCTGACTGGCACCATCCAGCATCCGGCAAATCTATTTTGGAGTTATTGGCGCCTATCGCGGATCAAAAAATTACCCGTATTTAGGCTTGATTTGCTTGCGTTTTCTGAAATCCGGTTTATATAAAGCCTCCGATTTAATTGCCGGAAACTAAATTTATTCGTTTTGATCAGGTGAGACCAACCTTTGTCTCCCATCGGAACACACAGGAGAACAACCTATGGCTCGTGTTACTGTTGAAGATTGCATTGAAAAAATCGACAACCGTTTTGAACTTGTGATGATCGCTGCCCAGCGCGCGCGAACACTTTCTTCCGGTGCTGAATTGACAGTAGAACGCGACAATGACAAAAATCCTGTAATCGCCTTACGTGAGATTGCAGAGGAAACGCTTGATCTGGAAGAGATTGAAGAAAATTTAGTTAGAGGCCTGCAAAAATATGTTGAGCCCGATGAGCCGGATGAAGAAGAAATGGATCTTCTGTCTGCAGGAGACGAATTCTCTGAGAACTATACGCCTAATGTTGCTGCCACAGGTGACGCACCACCGGCACCAAAAGGGCCTAGCTTCGACGACGACGTGAGTGACGAAGAACAGGATGACGGCTTCTAATTTTAAGAAGTTAGAATTCAGCTGATTTGTCGGTTTAAACGCCTCACTTTAAAATAAAAATAGATCTTAAATGAATTTCACGTTTGGTTTAGGCGCGGGAAGTTAATACACTTTTGTCCCGAGAGTAATTACCGGACGCATTGAATGATTCGCCAGTTCGAACTTGTTGAGAATGTAAAGGCTTACGACCCGTCAGCTGATGAGGACGCGCTTAATCGTGCCTATGTTTTTGCTATGAAGGCACACGGCAGTCAGAAGCGCGCTTCTGGCGATCCTTATTTTTCTCACCCGCTTGAAGTCGCCGGCATTCTCACCGATTACCGGCTTGATGCAAGCTCGATCATCACCGCCCTCTTGCATGATACAGTCGAAGATACCCTGGCAACTTCTGAGGAAATCCGTGAGCAATTCGGCGAAGAGATTATGCTTTTGGTCGATGGCGTCACCAAGCTGACACAAATTGAACTGCAATCAGACCAATCGGACCAAGCTGAGAATTTCCGCAAACTTGTCCTCGCGATGTCAGAGGATATTCGAGTGCTCTTGGTCAAGCTGGCTGATCGTCTTCATAACATGCGGACGTTGAATTTCATCTCGAAGCGCGACAAAAGACGGCGGATTGCGCTCGAAACGATGGAAATCTACGCACCGCTTGCCGAGCGCATTGGCATGCAGGAGTTTAAAAATGAGCTAGAGGATCTCTCCTTTGCCGAGCTTAATCCAGAAGCCCGCGAATCGATTACCTCTCGGCTACAATTCCTCCGCGACGAAGGTAAAGACAATGTCGAGACTATCGTCAATGAGCTAAAAGAAACGCTCGCCGAACAAACCATCAAAGCCGAAGTCTATGGGCGTGAAAAATCGCCATATTCGATTTGGCGAAAATCGCAAAAGAAGAACATTTCCTTCGAGCAAGTTTCAGACATCATCGCTTTTCGGATTGTTGTTGATACGGTTGAAGATTGCTATCGCGCTCTTGGCGTTATTCACGGCGCCTATTTGATGGTGCCAGGACGTTTTAAGGATTACATCTCGACGCCGAAGCCTAACGGGTATCAATCGCTGCATACCGGGGTCATTGGACCTGAGCGCCAACGCATTGAAATCCAGATTCGCGCCAAACGTATGCATGAGGTCGCTGAGATGGGTGTTGCCGCGCATTGGCAGTATAAGCAAAACACCGATCCAAAATCTGGGCGTCAATATCGCTGGATGCGGGAACTCCTGGATATTATGGAGCACGCCGATAATCCGGAAGATTTCCTGGAACACACCAAACTAGAAATGTTCCCGGATCAAGTTTTCTCCTTCACACCAAAAGGCGAGGTTATCGCTTTGCCCGCCGGTGCAACGGCGATTGATTTTGCCTATGCCGTTCACTCGGAGATTGGCGACACCTGTGTTGGCACCAAGATCAATGGCCGTCCGATGCCGCTCAGAACTGTCTTGGAAAATGGTGATCAGGTTGAGGTGATAACCTCACCGGCGCAAACGCCGTCGCCAACTTGGGAAAATTTTGCCACAACGGGTAAGGCCCGCGCTTGTATCCGGCGATTTATCAGGCTGAAGCAGCGCGAAGAATATATCACTCTAGGGAAATCAATTTTGGAACGTGGGTTCCAAAAAGAAGGTTATGAGTTTGCGGAAAAAGCCTTCGACGATGTACTGACGATCTTCAACGCAGAATCGACCGAAGATTTGTATAGCGAAGTGGGCGCTGGCCATATAAACGGGCGCGATGTGATCGAGGCTGTATTCCCCGGCACCAAAGAAGAAAGACACAGTAGCAAAGTTGTGCAGCTGTTCAGACGCCGCAGTAAAAAGAAGAAAGCTGATGACCAAAGCACCAGTGTCCCCATAAAAGGTCTGATCCCCGGCATGGCCCTTCATTTTGCCGGCTGTTGTCACGCACTGCCAGGCGACCGGATTGTCGGTATTGTCACCAAAGGGCGCGGTCTCACCATTCACACCATCGATTGTGTGACTTTAGAGGAATTTGCCGATACGCCCGAACGTTGGATCGACGTCTCCTGGGAAGAAGATGCAGATAACGAACGCCGGGCCGGACGTATTGAGATCGTTGTCACTAATGAGCCTGGTAGCCTTGGCGAGCTATCAATGGTCATTGCCAAAAATGACGGCAATATAAATAATTTAAAAATAACCAACCGAAGTCAGGATTTTTTCGATATTTCGGTCGATATTGAAGTCCATGATTTAAAACATTTGAGAAATATTATTGCCGCCCTGCGTGCTTCTCCGGTAATAAATACTGTTGAGAGAGTTCGAGGTTAAAAATCATGTTCCGCCGAAGAGATAAACCTTCTTTTATTAAGCGCTGCTGCAATTTCTTGTGGCCGAGGATGGGCTGGTCTCGTACTGGGAATTATTGGGCGCATCGCGTCAGCCGTCTGCCCGGCTCGGTCTATTCGATTGCCGGAGGTTTCGCTTGTGGGGCGGCTGTTTCATTTACGCCCTTCGTTGGTCTGCATTTTATCTTGGGCGGCATTCTGGCCTGGTTGATGCGGGCGAATATTATTTCTTCGGCGATTGGCACAGCCATTGGAAATCCCTGGACTTTCCCATTTATCTGGGTGTGGATATACAATCTTGGCGTTTGGATGGGCTTCGGCGCCAAAGGGCAGCATGATGAAGACGTGGATTTTGCGGCGCTTTTTGGTCATGTCCAAGAGGCTGCGCTAAAGTTCGATTTAAATTATCTGGTCGAAACAGCGTGGCCGATCTTTGGCCCGATGCTCATGGGGAGCATTCCAACGGCGATTGCAACCTGGTTCTTGTTCTATTATTTGGTTAAATACATAATCAATTCTTACCGCCAATCGAGGGTTGAACGGGTTCAGGCCAAGCAACCGGAAATTGGCACAGAAAATAACGAAAAGACGCCAATCGAGTTTAATGATGAATGACAACAACAAATTTACGAATTTCCTCCGCCTCGGTGTGAACATTGATCACGTCGCAACTATCCGCAATGCTAGGGGCGGTGAGCACCCAGATCCTCTCCGGGCAGCGCACATGGCCGCCAAAGCCGGAGCGGACGGTATAACGGCTCATCTCCGAGAAGATCGCCGTCATATGACCGATGGTGATATAGAACGTCTAATGGGTGAGATTGAATTGCCACTCAATTTAGAGATGGCGGCGACGGATGAAATGCTAAAAATCGCACTCAATCATTTGCCGCATGCCGCCTGTATTGTGCCGGAAAAACGTGAAGAGCGAACGACCGAAGGGGGCCTAGATGCTGCCGGAGGACATAATCATCTAACGCCGATCGTGCGGGAAATGGGGGAGAAGGGTATTAGGGTCTCCTTGTTCATTGAGGCCGATCCCCGCCAGCTTGATGCCGCCGTTTCGCTAGGCGCTCCGGTCATTGAACTTCATACCGGGGCCTATTGCGATGCGGTCGGTAGGGCGCGTGAGGTTGAATTAAAACGCATTCGAGAGGCGGCAGCTTATGGAGCTGAGCTTGGCCTTGAAATTCATGCCGGACATGGCCTGGGGTTCGATTCCGTCGGCCCCATAGCCGAGATCCCGCAGCTGGCAGAGCTCAATATCGGACATTTTTTGATCGGCGAGGCAATATTTGGTGGGCTGGATAGTTCGATCAAACGGATGCGGTCGCTGATGGATAAAGCCCGCGCCGAGGTTTCCGGCGAGCGTTCGGCTTAAAGGATTTCGATTGTGATCATCGGTATTGGCAATGACCTTATGGACATCACCCGCATCGAAAAAACGCTTAATCGCTTTGGCGACCGCTTCGTGCAGCGTATTTTCACCGACTTAGAGCAGAAAAAATCAGATAAACGGCGGATGCGTGCTGCCAGCTATGCCAAACGTTATGCCGCTAAAGAGGCGTGCTCAAAAGCACTCGGTACCGGCTTTCGCAAGGGCGTGTTTTGGCGGGATATGGGGGTTATCAATCTGTCTTCTGGTAAGCCAACGATGAAGCTCACTGGCGGAGCCCTTAAAAGGCTCGAAGAAATCACGCCGGATGGGATGGAAGCGCAAATAGATATCACGATCACAGATGAGCCACCCTTGGCCGAGGCTTTTGTTATCATATCGGCCGTTCCGGCTAAAGATGACTGAGGCTCCAAAAAGCCTTGTTATCGGCTGGAGGCCCAGCAGCGTTTCAGGCTGGGGTGTCTATGGCCAAAATCTCATTCGCCAGCTGCTCGAAAAAGGCCGCAATCCAATCCTTTATCTGGCACCGCATCTACTCGATGTTTCTCCAGAGGTTTCTGATCTCCTAAAGCCAGTCTTAAAAAAACAGGCGCATCTCGAAGACTTACTCGAAAAGGTTGGGGTGCTGGAGTTCGACTATCCCGTTCTGCACGCGCTCCGCAACGATTTTCAACCGTCTTTGGCAGAGCAGCCGGCCCAGGGTAATAAAAACATTGGTGTGATCTTTTTTGAAAGTACCGAAATCTCGGAAGAAGGACTGGCCCGAGCCCGCGACTATGATCTAATCGTTACCGGATCCAGCTGGAATAAAGAGATATTGGAGAGTAGAGGGCTGACCAATGTCGCCAATGTCTTCCAAGGCATCGATCACACGGTCTTTCATCCGCGCCCAAGGAATGAGCTTTATCCAGGGCGGTTCGTCATTTATTCCGGCGGTAAGCTGGAATATCGCAAAGCGCAAGACGTGGTTATTGCGGCTTTTAAAGAGTTCCATGCCAACCACCCCGACGCCTTGCTCACCTTTGCCTGGGCCAATCAATGGACTGGCATCATGCCAACGATCAACCGGTCAAAATTCACCACTGGTCAACCTGAAATCTCCGCCGATAAGGAGATGCTGATCGATGCCTGGTTGCTGGAAAACGGCTTGGCAGAAGATTCATTTGTGAATTTAGGCATGCTACCGAATAAGGATTTCCCCGACCAAATCGCCGCGGCGAATATGGCCGTCTTCCCTAACCGGTGTGAGCCGGGCACCAATTTGGTTGCCATGGAGGCGATGGCTATGGGTTTGCCCTGCGTTATTGCGGCCAATACAGGGCAGTTGGACTTAATTGCTGAAGACAATTGTTATCCGCTCGAGGATCAGACACCGGTCGAGCCCTATCCACCTTACAATGAGGTCGAAGGCTGGCGGGAGCCGAGCGTCAAAGAAACTCTCCAACGTATGGAAGACATCTATCAAGATCAAACTGAAGCCGGTCGGAGAGGTGAAAAAGCAGCGGCTTTTCTTGCTAATTTTTCTTGGGCCAATCAAATTGATCGCTTGTTATCCCAAATAGATGCTTTATATGAAGACTAACTTTAC
This sequence comes from Rhodospirillaceae bacterium, assembly GCA_018649725.1. Lineage (GTDB taxonomy): Bacteria > Pseudomonadota > Alphaproteobacteria > Rhodospirillales > UBA2165 > TMED23. The sequence continues at coordinate 52,800 of JABIHH010000016.1, forward strand.
GGAACACTTTTTCCGAGGCTGATCCAGCCAGATATGCTACCGTAAGTAAAAGACAATAAAAACAACTGGTTAAGCGACGTTATTAATGAAAGAAAAGAAGACAAATAGCTTTTTTGATACGCTAAAAACCATCGTTTATGCGGTCTTGATTGCGCTGATCGTTAGAACGGTAGCCTTTGAACCGTTCAATATCCCGTCAGGTTCAATGATCCCAACCTTATTGGTCGGTGATTATTTGTTCGTGTCTAAATTTTCCTATGGTTATTCCAAGCATTCTTTGCCGCTCAGCCTGCCGTTAATCCCTGGTCGGGTGATGTTTGATGAGCCTGAACGCGGCGATGTTGCGGTCTTCAAACTGCCATCGGACAATAAAACCGATTACATCAAACGCATCGTCGGCTTGCCGGGTGATAAAATTCAGATGAAAAACGGTCGTCTGTTCATCAACGATACCATTGTTGAGCGCAAGCGAACGGATGATTTTATCCAAACCGACGGTAATGGTAATCTCCGGCGTACGGTACGCTATATTGAGACATTGCCGGGCGGTAAAGTTCACACCATCCTGGAAGAATGGGGTGACAAAGGACCGCTGGATAACACGGGCATCTATGAAGTGCCGGCCGAGCATTATTTCGCCATGGGCGACAATCGAGATAATTCCCAAGACAGCCGCGTGCGCCCACAAGTTGGCTTTATTCCTAAGCAAAACCTGGTTGGTCGGGCAGAGGTTTTGTTTTTCTCGACAAATGGTGGAGCGCGTATCTGGGAAATCTGGAAATGGCCGGTCGCCATGCGTTTCAAACGTTTCTTTCAAGAAATCATCTAGTTCGCGATGAGCAACGATCTCGCCAAGCTTTCTCAGCATCTTGACCACAAATTCACGACTCCTGAAACACTCCGCCTAGCGTTGCGTCATTCCAGCTTGTCAGTTGGTGGTCCAGAAGGCTCCAACGAGCGCTATGAGTTCTTGGGCGACAGGGTATTTGGACTGATCATCGCTGAGATGCTGCTTGATCGTTTTCCCAATGAGGACGAGGGGGACATTGCCAAACGTCATACAGCGCTGGTTCGCCAAGAAGCCCTGGTCCGTGTCGCAGAAGTTATAGAGCTTGGTGATTTTATTGAGATGTCCGATGGCGAAGCAGCCAGCGGCGGGCGGGAAAACGATAGCGTGCTGTCTGATTGCTGCGAAGCTGTCATTGCCGCTTTGTATATTGATGGTGGCCTTGAAGCGGCGGAGCGCTTTATCACCACCCATTGGCGTGACATGATCGAAGAGACGCCGGAACCGCCAAAAGACTCCAAGACATCCTTGCAGGAATGGGCTCAGGCGCGGGGGCTTGCCCTGCCGGCCTATGACGAGATCAGCCGAGAAGGACCCGCTCACAAGCCGGTTTTCGTAATCGAGGCAAGCGTTGAGGGTCGGCCAACTGCCCAAGCTTCCGGCACCTCTAAACGCAAAGCCGAGCAGGAAGCGGCAGAGAAATTATTGGAAGCATTGACGAATGAATGACGGATTAGAAACAAGCTGCGGCTTTATTGCCATTTTGGGCGCCCCGAATGTCGGTAAATCTACGCTACTGAACCGCGTCGTCGGCACCAAGGTATCGATTGTTTCACCTAAAGTACAAACAACCCGCACCCGGGTCCTTGGCATCGCGCTCGAGGATGACGCGCAAATGATTTTCATCGACACGCCGGGTATTTTTAAGCCCAAGCGGCGGCTTGATCGGGCGATGGTTGCCGCTGCCTGGGGCGGCGCCGGCGATGCCGATCATGTGGTTCTTTTGGTCGATAGCCAACGCGGCATTAATCCTGATACCCAGTCCATCATCGATAAATTAAAACAATCTGAACGCAAAGTGGATTTGGCACTTAACAAAGTCGATTTGGTAGATAAGCAAGATCTCCTGGCGCTGACTGAAAAGCTTAACGAGTATGGTATATTCGATGAGATTTTTATGATCTCAGCGGTTAAGGGCGACGGCGTTGATGATTTGGTTGCGCATTTGAAATCGAAACTGCCGGCAGGCCCCTGGCTGTTCCCGGAAGATCAAGTCTCCGATATGCCGATGCGCCTGCTCGCCGCCGAAATCACCCGTGAGAAGCTCTATCTTAAACTCCATCAGGAATTGCCTTACGCGACGACAGTTGAAACTGAAACTTGGGAAGAGAAAGACGACGGCAGTGTGCGGATTGAGCAGACCATCTATGTCGAACGTGAATCCCAGCGCTCTATCGTGCTCGGCAAAGGCGGCCAGATGATCAAATCCATCGGCGCCGAAAGCCGCCGAGACCTCGCTGAGATACTAGAAACCCCGGTGCATCTCTTCCTCTTCGTCAAAGTGCGCGAAAAATGGGGTGATGATCCCTCGCGCTACAGCCATTGGGGTCTGGACTTTAACGCTTAGAATTAAAACGCCACCGTCATTCTGACATAGTCAGAATCCAGTCTTCTTCGAACAGCTCTGGATCCTGAACAAGTTCAGGATGACAGCGAATAGTTAACTGACACCGAAATGTACTTCAACGCTTAAGCCATACGTGCTCTAAGCTCAGCCGATCGATCTTCAGCCGTCATAAAGCCAGTATTGGCGCGGCACGTGGCCTCGGTTTCTTGGCGTATCTGATCGCTGGGTTTATCAAGATCCAGTGCATCACTATAGGGCTGCGGCACATACCACGGTGTGTGCGTGTAGACTTCGATTTTATTACCTTCAGGATCGAGAAAGTAAACTGACCAGGCATTGCCGTGACAACGCGGTCTAATCTCGGTGGCCTGAGCCGTCTCAGCCCGGCTTTTAATCACCTGGACGTCTTCCAGCGTATCGACATAAAAAGAGATCTGCTGAGTGACCGAGAAGTCATCCTTTTCCGGGCGGCCCGGCACCAAAACAATTTCGTGGTGCTCGATCGGATCACTGGATAGAAACGTGTAGTGAATGCCATTGGTTGGGTGGACACCTTCATCGGTGATAATCAGTCCTAAGACCTTGGTGTAGAAATCGAGCATCTCTGGCACATCTTTACAAAAAATTGCCGAATGAGACAGCTTAGCGCGTGGTTTTGATGACATAATTTCCCCCATTTTTATCGAATTACATTTGTAAATAGACCGAATATGGCAGGTAAGGAGCCGCCTAACTTTGACCGTCATCAAGAGTTGATAGCAGGCTAAATCTCTATAAACTAATGCTATGAATTCTTATGATTATATCATAGTCGGCGCAGGCTCGGCGGGTTGCGTTCTTGCCAACCGGCTGAGTGAAAATCCTAAGCATAAAGTGCTGTTATTGGAAGCCGGCAAGAAAGATCGTCATCCGTTCATCCAGATCCCGCTCGCCATGCCACTGGTCTCCAACAGTCCGAAATTCTTATGGGACATCGCGACGGAGCCAGAAGCAGCTTGCAATGATCGGGTGTTTACACCGCCGCGCGGTAAAGTGTTGGGCGGAACCTCATCGGTCAATGCGATGATCTATGCCCGCGGCCATCCCAAAGACTTTGATCAATGGCAACGGTCTGGCCTGACCGGCTGGGGGTACAAGGATGTCTTGCCCTATTTTAAGCGCTCTGAAAGCAACTGGCGCGGCGAGACAGAATTTCATGGTGGCGCTGGACCACTTGGCATTTCTCAGGCAGGTGTGGTCAATCCCATGCACGACATGCTTTGTGAGGCTGCCCACAAACTTGATCTGCCGGTTACCGAAGATTTCAATGGGGCTCAACCAGAAGGCCTTGCCATTCCAGATATGACGATTAAACGTGGGCGGCGCTCATCAACTTCACGTACTTTCCTGAGCCAAGCGCGCAAGCGCACAAACTTGCATGTCCTAACCGAAGCCCGGGCTCACAAAGTCATCGTCGAGGAGAATATTGCAATTGGCGTGCAATATGAGCGCGGAGGACAAATCCAGATCGCGCAAGCAAACAGCGAGGTTATACTCGCAGGCGGCACCTACAATTCCCCGCAATTATTATTGCTATCCGGTATTGGCCCGGCCGAGGAGTTAGTCGAGCTCGGTATAGATCTGGTTGCGGATCGCACGGAGGTTGGCAGTAACCTGCAAGAACATGCCAATGCTTTTTTGGATTTTGATCTCTCGCAGCCGATATCTTTGAATAATGATCTCCGCTTAGATCGGCTATCGATGTCCGCGATTAGGTGGCAGCTCTTTGGCACTGGACCGCTGGCTGATTTCCCTATCTCATCGGCAGGATTCTTTCGGGTGCATGAGCACAGCGACGTTCCAGACATTGAAACATTGGCGATTCCAATCTGGCAGGATCAGCGACCCTGGATCCCCGGCATTCAACGCCCGCTAGCGCATCGGTATTCTATGCGGGTGGCCCAACTCCACCCGCGCAGTCGAGGTCGCGTTAGTTTGCATTCTGCCAATCCAATGGCCTCACCGAAAATTCAATGGAACCTGATGGCGGATGAGTATGACCTGATCACCCTCCGCGAAGGCGTTAAGCTGATCCGCCGCATGTATGCGCAATCACCGTTAAAAGACGTGGTGGCAAAGGAAGTCAGCCCCGGTATAGACGTCGCTTCAGATGCGGCGCTTGATGACTGGCTGCGGGAAAATTGCACAACGGCTCAGCATCCCGCCAGTTCTTGCCGCATGGGGACTGATGATAACTCAGTCGTCGATGGCGAGTTGAAGGTGAGGGGCGTCGATCGCCTGCGCGTCGCCGATTGCTCCATCATGCCGTTTGTCATAGGTGGTAACACCAACGCGCCGACGCTCATGATTGCTGAAAAAGCATCAGATTTTATATTAGGCAATTAGGCTAAGTAACTCTGGCGATATTTGACCTCTTTGCGGGGGCTTTTAAATCCGTATAAACTCGGCCGATGAATTGGTCTGATATTGGTATCGTTTTATCTGCAAAAAAGCACGGCGAAGGCTCGGCGATTGTCTCGCTGATGACGCCGGAGCATGGCCGCCATGCGGGGTTGGTGCGGGGCGGCAGTGGTAAGCGGGCGCGGGGCATTTATGAGGCCGGTAATCTGGTCTCTGTTGACTGGCAGGCAAGGATTGAAGAGCATTTGGGGACGTTTAGATGTGAGCTCCTGAAACCTCAAGCCGCGCTCTATTTAGATGATTCTCTTCGCCTGGCAGGTTTGTCATCGGCCTGCGCCGTGCTCGAGATGGCGCTGCCGGAGCGTGAATCTCATCCCGAGATCTACGAATCACTTTTCAATTTTATCGCAAACCTGGAATCGGAGACCTGGCTCGAGGACTATGTGCACTGGGAAATTGACTTGCTGGCAGATCTGGGATTTGGTCTGGATCTGACATCCTGCGCCTCTACCGGACAAAGTGATGAGCTTATTTATGTCTCGCCAAAATCCGGCCAAGCGGTCTCAACAACCGCCGGAGAACCGTATAAAGACAAGCTCTTAGCGCTCCCTGGCTTCCTGCAAGAGGCGGTCGAAACACCTGCGAAAATTGACTTTGAAGCGATTTTTCAAGGCCTCAATCTCACCAGCTATTTCATGGATCGTAACGTCTTTATCCATAGTAAAAATGGTGCACCGCCTGCCCGAACTCGACTGGTTGACCGGGTAAAGCAAAAGCATACACTATCTGGTAATTGACCAGCTAAATTCACGGGAACAACAATGAACGCAACGACGAAATCCGCAGGCCCAACTGGGCCGACTGGTGATATTCGAGATACCCGTCTCGCTGATGCCATCAGCGAACGCTATTTGTCTTACGCTCTTTCGATCATTATGTCGCGCTCATTGCCGGATGTGAGAGATGGCCTAAAGCCCGTTCACCGGCGGCTGTTATTTGCGATGCGCCAGCTTAAGCTTGATCCCGATCAGGGCTATAAAAAATGTGCTCGGGTAATCGGTGACGTCATTGGTAAATACCATCCCCATGGCGATCAATCTGTCTATAACGCGCTGGTCCGTTTGGCGCAGGAATTTGCCGTCCGCTATCCACTGGTTGATGGCCAAGGTAATTTTGGCAATATCGATGGCGATAACCCGGCTGCCATGCGCTATACCGAAGCCCGTATGACAGAAGTCGCGACAGCCATCTTAGAAGGCATCGATGAAGACTCGGTTGATTTCAGAGAGACCTATGACGGCGAAGATAAAGAGCCGATCGTTATGCCGTCGTCGATACCCAATCTTTTGGCCAATGGCGCCGAGGGTATTGCTGTTGGAATGGCGTGTAGCATTCCGCCGCATAATCTGGAAGAACTTTGCACGGCACTGATCCATCTGATCAAATTTCCCAATGCGATAATTGGCAAGCTTGTCGATATGGTACCGGGCCCGGATTTTCCGACCGGCGGTATTTTGGTCGAAGATGCAGACGTTATTGCAGCAGCCTACAAAACCGGACGCGGTGGCTTTCGCGTTCGTGCACGCTGGGAAGTGGAAAAACTCAAGCGCGGCCAGTATCAAATCATTATCACTGAAATTCCCTACCAAATTCAAAAATCCCGGCTGATTGAGAAAATTGCTGAGCTCTTGATCGCCCGGAAATTACCATTTTTGGATGATATCAGGGACGAATCCGCTGAAGATATCCGCATCGTCCTGGAGCCTAAAAACCGCACCATTGAGCCAGAAATGCTGATGGAGCAAATGTTCAAGCTAACCGAATTAGAATCCCGTTTTAGCATGAATATGAATGTGCTTGATGCCGATAACACACCACGCGTGATGAATTTGCGGGAAGTTCTAACTGCCTTCTTAGATCACCGCCACGAAGTCCTGATGAGGCGCACCAAATTCCGGCTCCGTAAAATTGAAAACCGGATGGAAATGTTGGAAGGCTACCTGATAGCCTATCTCAACCTGGATGAAGTCATTCGGATCATCCGTGAAGAGGATGACGCTAAGGCTAGCTTGATTAAGAAATTCAAGCTCACCGAAAATCAGGCCGAAGCGATCCTCAATATGCGGTTGCGGTCTTTGCGCAAACTTGAAGAGATTGAAATTAAAAGCGAGCACGATGCGCTCAAGAAAGAGCGGGCCGGGCTGAATAAGCTGATAAAAGATAAAGATCTACGCTGGAAGAACATTTCCGCTGAAATCGCTGAGACCAAAAAGAAATTCTCAGCCAAAGCAAATCCAGCTTACAAACGGCGGACCGAGATCACGTCTGCCCCAGAAATTATCGACATACCCGTAGATGCCTTTATCGAGAAAGAGCCGGTAACCGTGGTTTTCTCTGAAAAAGGCTGGATCAAAGCGGCTAAAGGTCATGTCGATCTCGACGCAGAGGTTAAATACAAAGACGGTGATCGCGCCAAATTCATCATGCATGCAGAAACCACAGATAAGCTGCTGCTGTTTGCCACCAACGGGCGCTTTTATACGATTCCATGCGATAAATTACCAGGCGGCAGGGGCTTTGGTGAGCCGGTTCGCCTGATGATCGATCTTGGCAATGAGCACGATATCATTGGTCTTTTCCTCTATAAGCCTGAGGTCAAATACCTGACCGCTTCCAATGCCGGGCGGGGCTTTATTGTTAAATCGGAAGACGTGATTGCTCAAACCAAGGGCGGCAAGCAAATTCTCAACGTCAAAGCAGATGATGAAGCGTCTGCAATTTGTGTTGTTGAAGGTGATAGCGTTGCGGTCATTGGCGATAACAGAAAGCTCCTGTTATTCCCCTTAGATGAAGTGCCGGAAATGACGCGCGGACGCGGGGTTATCTTGCAGCGCTACAAAGATGGTGGTTTGCGTGACATCAAGACCTTCACCAAAGCAGAAGGACTTTCTTGGAAAACAGGAGATAAAACCCGCACTGAAACCGATCTCATGGCCTGGGAGGGCAAGCGTGCTCAGGCAGGTCGCCTACCACCGAAAGGTTTCTCCAGAAGCAATAAATTCTCCTAGAGGCTATTGATTTTTCTATGATTTTTGCATGCGACCTGCTATGTAGGCGGCAATTGAATAGCATTTAAAGGACCTAATTGGATGAATCAGGTAACTTCGTACAGCCAACCAACTATGCTCGATGCTTTAGTCCCAAGCTCTGCTAATAGCTGGCCCTATAAGCTGTTTTTAGCATTGGCTGGAACAGCACTTTTGACGCTATCGGCTAAAATTCAAGTGCCGTTTTATCCTGTACCCATGACCATGCAGACTTTTGCCGTTCTCGTTATTGGCATGGCGTTTGGCTGGAAACTTGGTGGTTTAACTGTTTTGGCTTATCTACTCGAAGGCGCTGTGGGTTTACCCGTATTCGCCGGCACACCGGTTAAGGGCATTGGCCTTGCTTATATGGCAGGCCCTACCGGCGGTTACCTCGTTGGTTTCCTAGTCTCTGCATTGACCGTGGGTTATCTGGCCGAGAAGGGCTTTGATCGTTCGGTTGTCACGACGCTCATCGCCATGGTGATCGGCACAGCTCTGATCTTTTTGTGCGGCTATGTGTGGCTTTCCGGTCTAATCGGCTTGGAAAAAGCTTTTCAGTTCGGCGTATTACCCTTTGTCTGGGGCGCTGTGTTTAAAATAGCCTTGGCAGCGGCCATCTTGCCGCTCTGCTGGAAATTACTTAAACGCTCTTAAAACCACTCAGCCGTCATTCTGACGAAAGTCAGAATCCAGAATATCTTAGACACGTCTTCTCTCTTGCAAGACTGGATCCCGGATCAAGTCCGGGATGACGAACTTGTGGAGGGTTAGAAATTCAACGATATATCGCGGTGGAAAGACTGACAGACAGCGATTTCAGCTGCTTGTTCTGAAGTTAGTCTTTCCTGCTGGCGTAGGCCGATCGAGTTTTTAATCGCATCATCATAGACAATCAAGCCGGGCAGCAATTCATCTGCGGCCCGCTTACGCCAATTAATCTCTGAGCGATAAAGGCTCAAACCGGCTTGCAGTTCCCGCAAAGATTTACGCGGGTCAGGATTGCGCCCGCTCAAACTGCGTCGTGCCCGTGAAATTTTAGAACGAATATCACTTGCCCCGGCGATTTTGCCCAATGCCTTTTCAATTTTTCGAACCGCCGCGATGGCTTCAGTTTTAGCAGCTTTCGAATGGGCTGAGCCAACCATGCCCTCCAATTTGTCAACTTGATTGCCCAAGGCAGCAAGCTTCGTGCCGTCAGAGATTTCCTTTCTCAGAACGGGGAGCGGCTCATAAGCCGCATCGACATTGCTGCGATACGCTCGGCGTGCTTTAGATTCAGCACCTGCCAATTCAAGATATTTAGCGCGCGCGGATTTCCAGCCGGCCGGCACTTGAGCGTCATATTCAGCCTTTTCAGCTTTAAGCTCGGCTATTTTACTCGAGATCGAGCTGGTATCATTGTTATTTCGGGATAATCGCCGCGCCTCTTTCTCCAGGTCTTTAATTTTAACGCCGATACGTCGAGCACGTGTTTGAATATTACGCGACTCGATATGAATAGGACGGTATTCCGGGATATAGCTTTGCAGGGCGGCATCTGCATTGCGGGTCGCTGCAACCAAGTCAAAAGTTTTACCTGCGGAACCGAAGGATGCAGATAGAGTGCCTTTGTGTTTCTCAGGCAAGTAGCTGGTATCCAGGGTTCTGGCTTGTGCAATAGCTGATCTCAACCGATCACTATTACGGTCATAATCGGCGAACAAATATTCCTCGACACAAACCTGGAGGCGGGGATTGATTGGCGGCGGTGCCGTATCTGCGGTCAAATTCACCCGGTTTGGTAAATAGTTCACTAAGGAAGGATAAAATCCAACAATCGCGAGCCCGATCAGTTGCAGGATAATAAAGGGGATGACGCCTTTATACATTTGAATGGTTGTGATCGCCTTTGAAGCAACGCCGCGCAGATAAAATAGCGCAAAGCCAAATGGCGGCGTTAAAAAGGATGTCTGCATGTTAACGCCGATCATAACGCCAAGCCATACACCAGTTATATTTGCCGAAGGATCAGCCAGTAAAATTGGCGCGATAATCGGGACCACCACCACAGCAATCTCGATGAAATCCAGAAAAAATCCTAAGAGGAAAATCACCGCCATAACGACAATAAATTTTGTCGCAAAACCACCTGGTAGGCCGGCTAGAAAATCTTTGACGAGTTCTTCGCCGCCAAAGGCTCTGAACGCGGCTGTGAGCATTGCTGCACCCAGCAATATGATAAAGACCAGCGATGTCGTCTTGGCTGTTTCAACCATGACGTAGTTCAAGGTGCCTTCAATTTTGTGCGCGCGCCAACCGCTCCAAAAGAGGCCAGTTAGGAAAACCACAACGACCATGATGGCGACGGCAATGACGATGCCATCCTCTGTCGTCTTAATGCTTTTCACATTTATATCGAAATGGGTCACCATCCAGCCCAGGATCGCCAGCGAGAGGAGGATCAAAAGTAACGGTGTAAAGGCGTGCTTTTCGCCTTCTTTCAGTCGGTAGCCCGCCATGACCATAGCGCCCACGGCACCGATGGCACCGGCTTGATTAACGGTTGCGATGCCCAGAATAATGGAGCCCAGGACCGTGAATATCAAAACCAGCGGCGGCACTAAAACCAGGAAGACGCGTTTGAAAAAGCTTAAATCATATTTACCTTCGAAAGGTACGGGAGGGGCTGAGTCTTTTTTAACTAGGGCAACGAAAAGGATATAAACCATGTAGAGGCCAACCAAGATTAGACCTGGAATCAGCGCCCCTAGGAACATTTCGCCGGCGCTTGTAGATGTTAAATCAAACTCGGTTGGCAGTGAAAAAGAGCCGGTCGCATCCTTAAATTCTGCCTTACGGATGGTCGCGGCCCGGTCCGTAGCACTTGATAGTTGATCGGCCAAAATAATTAGCACGATTGAAGGAGGGATGATTTGGCCAAGCGTGCCTGAGGCCGCAATAGTTCCGGTTGCCAGAGGGGCATCGTATTTGGCGCGCATCATGACCGGTAAGGAAATTAGGCCCATGGCAATGACGGTGGCGCCTACAATACCCGTTGTCGCCGCCAAGAGGGCCCCCACAAAAACCACGGCAATACCGAGCCCCCCTGGAACCGGCCCAAATAACTGCGCCATAGTGATTAAAAGATCTTCGGCAACTTTCGAGCGTTGGAGCATCAGCCCCATGAAAATAAACAATGGAATGGCGATCAGGGTATCTCGTTCGACCTCGAAATAAATCCCGCGGAAATTGGTTATGGCGGCATTAAACCATTGTAGCGCATCGCCTTGGGAGAAATAGGCACCGGATTCGCCAGCAAATAACATCCCGGAAATTGAAGCCAATAAGATCGTAATGATTGCAGAGCCCGGTAGGGCAAAAGCCACGGGATAGCCGGATGCCAAAGCAGCAATCAAAAGAATAAGGAGAATGGCTAGAAAAAAAGTTTCCATAATTAAGTCGAACTACCTATCCAAAAATCATAATACGAGATGTTCATCATGCGAATGTGCACCCGGTTCACGTATCAATATTGCAGCGTTACTCAGGAAATAACTGGCAAATTGGATCATCATGCTCAAGGCATAGACCAATAGAAAACCAGCCATAAGATATTTTACATATAGTCCATAACCACTTTGGCTGATCTCAAAGGTGAGCAGGGGAGCATTTATCAAATTTGATTTATCCCACAGACCGCGCGTCAGGATAATCCAGCACAGCGGTAGGCCAAGGAGAAGAGTGCCGATGACATTGGACCAGGCTTTACCGCGCTCGCTGAATCCGGTGTAGAGAATATCGACACGTACATGACCTTCCTCGATCAATGTATACGCACTGGCAAAGAGGAAAAGGGCGGCATACCAAAAGCGGACGAGATCGCCCATAAAGGCCTGCTCATAGGAAAAAATAAACCGCGTGATCACGATCATAAGCTCAGCAATAACAATCAAAAGTGCGAGCCAAATGAAACCTAGAGTACGGGTGAAGTAACCGATGACAAAGGACAGCAGAAGCAATGGAAAGTGAATATACGCTCCTCGGTAAGCAGAACGTCCGAGTTCTTTTGCAAATTCCTCACCAACGGTTTGGACGAGCAATCCTTCAACACGTAAAAAGGAAATCGCCATGTCAACGATGCCGATGAACAACACAGCCCAAAAAGCCGAACGAATAATAAATTTGACGATGGCGTCCAAAAATTCGGAATCTTTTATAAGCGTTCGCTCCTGTGACCGCGTGACGAAAAAAGCGATAAGCGCTACCGCGCCAACATAAAACAACACCTGCAACCATCCTAAAAGGGGGAGATTACCTGCCAGCGGATTGCGCAATGGCTCTAAGCCAAACCAGCCAAGATCGGCAAAAAGGATATTGGTACCCGGCCAGTCCAGCCAAAAAATCAGGAAATTATTGGCAACATACACCACACTTAACGCCGCCATGGAAAGTGCGGCGATTCTTAAGTAAACAGGTAATGAACTATTCTGCATGGCGATTGAAACTATACTACGTAAAGTCCGAAATGCTGGAATTTTAGAAAAACATATCTGAATGAAAACAACGGAGCCATCGGCTCCGTTGTCTCATTAAAACACCGTCTCTTAGTTAAACACCAAGAACGCGATTTCGCTGCGCTACATAGGCCTGATCGGAAATCTTAGACCATGCGCCCAGATTAGCCCGCGCTTTTAAGAAGCTTTCGTGAATTTCATTCGAAAGCGCAGAGTGCTGGCGAACGGTCTCGAACACTTCTTTTGAAGCCGAACCAAAGCTATCATAAATATCATCGTTAAATTTACGCAATTTGACGCCTTGGTTTTTCACCAAATCAGTCAAAGCCTCACCGCTTTTCGCGTTAAACTCAGACATCATGACATCATTTTCCATGCTGGTAGCCGCCTCAAGAACCGCTTGATCTGTCTTTGAAAGATCAGCCCACCATTTTGCATTCATGCCAAACGCCAACATGGAACCCGGCTCATGCATTCCTGGATAATAGTAAAATTTAGCGGCTTCATAGAACTTCATAAAGCGGTCATTCCAAGGACCAACCCACTCGGTTGCATCAATCGCACCGGAAACCAAGTTTTCATAAATTTGGCCGCCTGGAACAGAAATTGGCGACGCACCCAATTTAGCCATGACATCGCCGCCAAGACCAGGAATACGCATCTTTAAACCTTTGAGGTCATCAGAAGAATTGATTTCTTTTCTAAACCAACCACCCATCTGCACGCCAGTATTACCGCACATCAGGCCTTTGAGGCCAAATGAATCACCCAATTTATCCCATAGTTGTTGGCCGCCACCAAAGCGGATCCACGCATTCATTTCGGTATAAGTTAGCCCGAATGGAACAGCCGTAAAGTAAGCCCAACCTGGATGCTTACCTTTCCAGTAATAATCGGCAGCGTGATAGGCCTGTGCATTACCATTGGCAACTTCATCAAAAGAGGCAAAAGCACCAACACGCTCTTTAGCTGCAAAGTAATTTACTTTAATGCGACCTTCGGAGAGCGTTTCAATGCGCGCTGCAGCTCGTTGAGCGCCGGTACCCAAACCTGGGAAATCCCGCGGCCATGTCGACACCACGTTCATTTCGATACGCTTCTTTACAATAGCAGGTGCGGCTGGTTTCGCGGCTTTCGCCATTTCTTTTTTCTTTTCGCCTTTGCTGAGCATAACAGCTCCTGCACCGACGACAGCACCGCCCACAGCTATGGCGGCATTTTTCAATAAATCACGTCTTTCCATCTAAAGTCTCCCAAAGAATATGAATAACAAGGTCCTGTTTAATCGCCCTGATTTTTTAATCGTGACAGGTGCGAGTATTACAAAATTCAGTATAGGGAGTTTTAGAAATGGCGCAACTAGGGAACGAAAAATTGAAGAGATTCTTTGTCGGGATATCAGATGGTTAGAGGCTATCCGAAAGGATCTTATCTTTATCAAATTCCTTCCAGCCATCCATGGCAAAATACTCCAACGGTGGAAATTTATCTTTGTAAGCCATTTTCTGACTGCCACCGATCCAATAGCCGAGATACACATAGGGCAACCCAAGCTGTTTCGCACGCTCGATCAGCCACAAAATCATAAATGTTCCGAGACTGTTTTTCTGATATTCGGGATCGAAAAAGCTATAAACTGCGGATAATCCGTCCGCCATAATATCGACCAGACAACCACCGATCATATAACCATCTTCATCGTAGAATTCTACCAGCGACGTTATAACCGGCGTTTCCTCAACTAAGGACTGATAATCGTAGAAATCCATGGTCGCCATATCGCCGCCATTGTGACGAGATTCTTGATAGAGCGTGAATAATTTATACTGCTCTATTGTTGCCCGGGCGGGTTTTTCTTCGGCCGTAATATTTTCATTTAACCTAAGGACGCGACGTTGGGAGGTCGAAGGTTTAAACTCGTCAACCACAGTCCTAACGGCCAGGCAAGCCGAACAGTCGTGGCACATTGGTGTGTAGACCAGACTGTGGCTCCGCCGAAAGCCCACGCGGGATAAGGTGTCATGAAGAGATGTCGAATCTATCCCGGATAGTTCGGTCACCATGCGCCGTTCAGTTTTATCTTCGAGGTAAGGGCAGGGCAGAGGTGCCGTTATAAAAAAGGCGGTCGGTCTTTGAGTTAAATTATGCTTCATTCGATTTTTGATCCACCGCCAGTTCAGCAATCCGTTTGGCAGAGACTAGCGCATCTAACTTGTTGACGACAACCGTTCCTGAGAAATAATCATGCAGGCATCGTCGGGAATTGCCAAAAAAGGCGATCAGTAAAATCAACCATGCTGTTAAGGCGATTGAACCATAGAACAAAACCGTCAGCACCGCGGCTTGAGAATAATCGGGAGAGCCACCAATCCAGCGACGGACTTCGATATCCATAATCTGCATGCCGATTGTTGCTGAATTTGGGCCGCCGATAAAGAAGGTGTGATAGGCAAAGGGAATAATAAAAATAACGATACCCATAAGGCCAAAGGTCAGCCCCAGGGTAACGATCCCCAAAATACCGAGACCAACCCAGACAAATCCAACGATGACGCTTATAATTAGGGCGTCAATGATATAAGCTGCAACGCGCTTGAAAATGAGACCGATATAGAGTTCGGGGTGAATTAAGGGATCAACATCCGGATCAACAGCGCCAATTGGCCGTTTTGTCTCGTTAGGATTTAGCGTAAAATTGACCAATGCTGTACTCCTTGATCGACTACCTATAAATCTCTTAGATACTAAATAGGGTTAAATTTTGACAGCGCCAGCCCTAAATCCGAAATCAATCCTTTAACGCCGTAAAATCAAACCCCGTATGCCGCCGCTATTACCATTATCTCTTTTCGGTGTTGGTGGTGGTAGAGCACCGCCCGTGCTTGGCGCAGGTACCGCACCGCTACTTGCTGGAGGCGCAGGTGTTGCACCGCTACTTGTCGGAGAAGCCGGTGACTCAGCAGGTGGAGTGGTCGTTGGAACAGCAGGTTCAGGCTGATTGCCAATTCGATCCGCATCATCGCGATTTCTCAAAATAGCATCGGGATTTGAATCAGCACCAACATCTGGATTTTTACCGGTACCCCGTAACATCACAATACTCAACCGCCTGTTTTGTGGATCCTTTGGCTTATCCTTTAACAACAGTTCAGTCGATGATTTACCGACAACACGAGAGAGGCGTTCTTCGCTCAAGCCAAGATCCAGAAGAATTCGGCGAGCCGAATTAGCGCGATCAACCGAAAGTTCCCAGTTGGTATAATCTCCGCCCGAGCCAAACTTAACCGCATCGGTGTGTCCGCTAATTGAAATTTTTTGGGTAAGCTTATCGACAACAATTTTGACCAATTTTAAAAGCTCTACAGCGCGAGGGAGCGGCGCCGGACTGCCACTTTGAAACAGTGGCAGTCCTTTTTGGTCAACAATTTGAATTCTTAGTCCCTCGGCGGTATTGTCAACGAGCAGACTTTTCTTAAGTTCTTCTAGCGCGGCAGTTTGTGAAAGAGCTTTTTCAAGTTCTTGCTTGGCTTCATCAAACTGCTTTTCCTCAGCTTTTTTAAGTTGTTCCTTAGAGGCCTCTTCTTTGCTTTGCTCGGGTGGTGCATCGGCAGCGCTTTCGCCGCCAAGACCGGTTTTTGGCGGAGGCAAAGCTAAGCTGACTGTAGGTTTGGCGCGCGCACTGACTTCTGAGCCTTCTTCGCTCATGGTCTGGCCGCCGAGAATACCACCGGCACCACTGGTTGTTGCTGACACACTGGCTGGCGCAAAATAGTTTGAGATACCTTCAAGTTGCTCTTGAGTGACCGAGTTCAAAAGCCACAGCAATAGAAAGAAGGCCATCATCGCGGTCACAAAGTCGGCATAGGCAATCTTCCAGGCACCACCATGAGCACCGCCCTCGACTTTCTTGATGCGCTTGATAAAGACGGCACCGCCTAAGGCACCCCCACCGGCCTCTGCGCCACCGCCGCCTTCTTCAGCCATTAGTGATTAACTCCAACATGATACGAAATATCCAAATTGCACAAATTTAAGTATCAGGAGGTATGTTTTGGATCTGCTCTTCAACTTCAGCAAAACTCGGACGTACATCCGATCCTAATACTTTGCGAGCAAACTCAACTGACACTTGAGGAGCATAACCCTGCATATGGGCAACAACGCCGACTTTAATACATTCCATATATTTAGAATCTGCGGCAAAAGTCTTGCCGAGCGAAGATGCCATTGGGCTCACCAGACCATAAGATATCAAAATACCAAAGAAGGTTCCAACCAGAGCACCACCGATAAGGTGACCCAAAACTTCAGGCGGCTCGGTGATCGAACCCATGGTGTGAATAACACCTAACACAGCGGCCACAATTCCAAGAGCCGGGAAGGCCTGCCCCATATCATCCATCGCGTGGGCGATTAAATGGTCTTCGGCATGGTGGGTTTCCAATTCCTGATCCATCACGGCTTCCACTTCGTGCGAGGTACTGGCGCCAAGGGTCAATAATCGCAAATAGTCACAGAGAAACTCTACCGCATGGTGATCATCGGCAAAGCCAGGAAACTTTGAGAATAGAGAACTGTCCTCTGGCTTTTCAACATGGCTTTCAAGGGCAAGGTCACCTTTACTTTTTGCCAATCTAAAAACTGAATAAAGCACGCTGAGAAGCTCAAGATAGCTGTCTTTATTATACTTCGTACCTTTGAGAATTTTACCAAATGATCCGGCGACACCCGATATAACGGATTTGGGGTTACCAATGACAAACTGCCCGATTGCAGAACCACCAATAATCACAAATTCGAAGGGCTGCCACAGCACGTCGAGGTGTCCGCCAAGGGCGACAAAACCGCCAAGCACACTTCCGAAAACAACCACAAAACCGATGATGAAAAACATTAAATAACCTCAAATCCCGTATTCTTATTTTTTTTTAGTTAGCCCTTAAAATAAAATAAAATCTATGCAAAAAAAAATCAACCTTGGTGGAAAAAATATAAATCCTGCAAATAAAGAAGATACCGAAACAAAATTTGATATCAAGAGGCCATTTAACCAATATGCCCATGCTTGGTCAGAAAACAATCTATTTGTCGATATTTTGCCCTAAATCAGTTAAATTCTATATCCATTAAACTCATTTTCAGCCAGAGAGAGCGAACGCTTAATTGTTCGGCATTGTATCGCTCAGCAAAAGAGAGGGATAACCAGCCTTCTTCAGCGCGGTTTGGATGACGAGAACATGGTCCTGATCGCGTGTCTCCATTGTGACATCTACATCGGTAGATTTCAGCGGTACGTTATAGAAAAGGCGCTGATGATTAACCTCAACAATATTCCCGCCATTTTCCCCGATGATTTCCGTTAATTGAGAAAGTTCGCCCGGCTCGTCCGCAATTTCGATGCGCAGTCGAACAAGTTTACCTTCACGTACGAGACCTCGCAAAAGTACCGAAGACAACAATCGCGCATCAACATTTCCACCGGAAACGATAACGCCAATTTTTCGACCCTCAAATATAGATCGATTAGTCATTATTGCTGCCAGGGCTGCCGCACCGGCACCTTCGACAACGAGCCGCTGCTCACGCAGGTAGATCTGCATGGCCTGTTCCAGGGATTCTTCATCCGCCAAAAGGATATCACGGACATTCTCGGCAATAATTTCGCGTGTGATTTCCCCGGCCGCTTTAACAGCAATACCTTCGGCCACAGTTGAGCCACCGAGTTGGGCTTCCTGGCCGGAAAGAGTTGATTTCATCGAAGCATACTGACTGGCTTCAACGCCAAATATATCAATCTTCGGATTGCGACCTTTGGCGGCAATTGAAATACCGGAAATCAACCCACCACCGCCGATTGGGACGACAAGGGTATCAATATCAGGAAAGTCATCTAATAATTCGAGCGCCATCGTGCCTTGGCCAGTAATAATATCAGGGTCGTCATAGGGGTGGATGAAAACAAGCCCTTCGGATTTAGAAATTCGATCGGCTTGTTCTTGGGATTCGGTTAGGGTTTTCCCCGCCAAAATAACTTTTGCGCCTAATCGTTGGGTGCGATTTACCTTCGTAAAGGGCGTGCCTGTCGGCATAACAATCGTTGCTTTAATGCCAAGCTTTTGGGCGTGATAGGCGACACCTTGGGCGTGATTGCCGGCCGACATGGCAACAACGCCTTGGCTTCTGTCAGACCCATCTAAATTTGCCAATTTAATGAGCGCGCCGCGCACTTTAAAGGACCCGGTTGGCTGCAGGTTTTCCAGCTTCAGATATAGACCCGCGCCACAAAGCGCCGAAATTTCAGCGGAATAGTGGCCAGGTGTGGTTAACCCGGCTTCTGACACAATACCTTGAGCCGCAATTATATCATCATAAGAGATTGAATTAATTGACTTTTTAGCCATGCCCTACCTGCAAGCTGATCAGATTATACTGAAACACAATTTTACGTAAAAAAACCTTGTTATTCAGTAAGATCGTAACGATATCCGAAACGTAGCAGAAATTACACGCAATTCAGTAATATAACGGTTGGAGATATCTTATGAACGAAGTTGCTATCGTTGAAACAGGAACCGAGCTTGATGCACTTCATGCCACCAATTTGGAAGAATATGTAACTTTCAAGATTGAAAATCAGCTGTTTGGTATTTCGGTACTGCAAGTCCAGGATATCCTGAAACCGATAGATATTGCTTTTGTTCCTTTAGCGCCACCAGAAGTTCGTGGCTCAATTAACCTGCGTGGCCGCATTGTGACTGTTATTGATGTCCGCGTCCGTCTCGGCCTCTCCGCAATCGATGCCGAAGCCGATTGCATGGGTGTTACTGTCGAGAACCAAAATGAGCTTTACACGCTTCTGGTTGATGAAATTGGTGAGGTCTTGAACTTAGATCCAGACCACCAGGATAAAGTCCCCGGCACCATGGATCCGATTTGGCGCGAATTTGCCGAATCTATTTTTCAGTTGGAAGGCGAGTTGATGATCGTTTTGGATGTCGCTCAATTACTCCGGTCCAAAGAAGGCAGCAACTAAGATTTAACCCTAAGACAGTAGATCAAAAGGGCTTTGAACGTTTGTTCTTAGCCCTTTTTTAGTAAGGTCGATGCTTCAACCGCCATATAGGTCAAGATCGCATCTGCACCGGCACGTTTGAACGACATCAAGCTTTCTAAAACTACCTTGTCGTTATCAAGCCAGCCATTCTGCACAGCTCCCTTGAGCATCGCATATTCGCCGGACACTTGATAAACAATGGTTGGCAGGCCGAACTCGGTTTTAACCCGACTGACGACATCTAGATACGGCATGCCCGGTTTAACCATGACCATATCCGCACCTTCATCAATATCTTGCGCAACTTGGCGCATCGCTTCGTCAATGTTGGCGGGATCCATCTGATAGGTTTTCTTGTCACCTTTGAGAGCTGCCTTCGAGCCAATGGCATCACGGAACGGACCATAAAAAGCTGACGCGTATTTGGCGGCATAGGACATAATGCCGACATCTTGATAGCCTGCGTCATCGAGCGCCTTGCGGATCGCCCCGACGCGACCATCCATCATGTCAGAAGGTGCGATAATGTGACAGCCGGCCTCTGCTTGAACGATGGATTGTTTGCACAGTAGCTCGACGGATTCATCATTAATGACATAGCCATCCACCACCAGACCATCATGGCCATCGCTATTGAAGGGGTCGAGGGCAGCATCGCAAATGATCCCAATATCGGGATGGGATTTAGCGATTGCGCGAATGGACTGGCAGACCAGGTTCTCTGGATTATAGGCTTCGCGCGCATCCGGCGTTTTTGTAGCGGGGTCTACCTCGGGGAATATCACAACGGCTGGAATGCCAGCTTCTTTGGCTTCGCCGACGGTATCTTCCAGTAAATCAATTGAAATCCGGTCAACACCCGGCATCGAAGGAATAGGGTCCCGCCGACCTTCACCGATACCGACAAATATGGGCAGGATAAAATCGTTGGGGCTGAGAGTGTTTTCAGCCACCATCCGACGCGTCCAATCATACCGCCGGTTGCGGCGCATGCGCGAAGAAGGGAAACGTCCGGGTATCAATTGTGTCATTTCAGAAACCTAAGTTAGTGTTCGCACGGAGAAGAGCGCGTCTCCTCCGTGCGATTTTAGTTTTACGCCGCTGCGAGTGCTTGATCAATATCAGCTATGATATCGTCAATGTGCTCGATGCCAATAGACAAACGTACATAACCGTCCGTTACGCCAGTCTGCGCCTGCTCATCGGCGGAAAGCTGTGAATGCGTCGTTGAGGCCGGATGGATCGCCAAGCTTCTGGCATCACCGATATTCGCGACATGGAAAAGCATTTGCAGTGAATCGATAAACTTCATACCGGATTCTTTGCCACCCTTAAGCTCGAACCCAACCAAGCCGCCATAACCACCATTTAAATATGCATCAGCGCGACGGCGGGTTTCACCATCTTGCACACTCGGATGAATGACATTGGTGACTTTGTCATGACCTTGAAGATACTCAACGACCTTCATTGCATTCGCACAATGCTCGCGCATCCGAAGGGGGAGTGTTTCCAAACCCTGAATGGCGTTAAAGGCATTTTGCGGCGTTGTTGCCGCACCAACATCACGCAACAAGATAACCCGAGCCCGGAGAATGTAGGCGATTGGTCCAAGTGGCTTAACTGCTTCGGTCCAGACCGCACCATGATAACTTGGATCCGGTTCGTTCAGCGTTGGGAAGCGGTCACCGCCGGCCTCCCAGTCAAAGTTGCCACCATCAACCAAAATGCCGCCGATCGATGTACCATGGCCGCCGATATATTTGGTTGTCGAATACATCACCACAGCAGCGCCGTGATCAAGCGGGCGACAAAGCAACGGTGTTGCGGTGTTGTCCATGATCAAAGGCACGCCCAACTTGCGACCGATATCTGCAACTTCTTTGATCGGAAATACGTTCAGTTTCGGATTAGGGAGCGTCTCTGCATAATAGCAACGCGTTTTATCATCGGTTGCCTTGGCAAAGGCTTCTGGGTCGCTTGGGTCAACAAAGCGGCATTCAACGCCAAAATCTTTCAAGGTATTGGCAAACAAGTTCCAGGTACCGCCATAGAGATCTGTTGAGCTGACGAAATTATCGCCTGCCCGGCACAAATTCATAATGGCGTACATTGAGGCAGCTTGACCGGAAGCTACGGCGAGAGCGGCAACCCCACCTTCCATAGCGGTAACACGTTGCTCCAAAATGTCCTGGGTCGGATTCATAATGCGCGTGTAGATATTACCGAGTTCTTTAAGCGCGAAGAGATTTTCCGCATGTTGCGTATCATTAAACTGATAGGACGTTGTCTGATAAATCGGCACGGCAACTGAGCCAGTTGTTGGATCGCCATGATGGCCGGTATGGAGCACGATGGTTTCTGGATTGGTATAATCTGCACACATAATAATTTCCCCTGAATTGTCTGAATTAATAATTTTAATTGTTTAAAAACAATGGTCGTTTACTATTTCGCTAGGCATATGATAAAGACCTTTTATCACTCTGCGAATAAAAGCTAGGGGATCAATGACCATGACCAATAGTATTCTGTCAAGCGTCGGTTAGGTGTAAGAAAAAGATGGCACGTAGAACCCACAACGTTCCAGAGATCGGTGAAGTTCTCTTTGAGTTTATAACGCAAGGCAACTACGTCAAAGTCATTGCTGTCGACACGGCAACCAATACAGAAATTTCAATGGTTGGGGATCGGCGCTCTCGAAAAGCAACACTGCAAAATGCTGCCATTAACAAGCTACGCTATGTGATCCGTAAAAAGGCCGGGATTATACCAAATCAGCCGTCAGAAGACGAAAATTTATATTGAGTAATACTGAAAATAGAATTTAAAATTTACTTTTTTGAACTTTTTCCAAGACCGATTGTCTTAGCAAATTCAGATCTTTGCTTGGCATAATTTGGCGCGACCATGGGATAGTCGTGTGGCAGGTTCCATTTCGCGCGGTAGTCTTCGGGCGTCATACTGTAATTAGTCCGAAGATAGCGTTTCAGCATTTTCAGTTTTTTACCATCCTCCAGGCAGATTATGTGGTCCGGCGTAACCGAGCGACGAATGGAAACGGCGGGTTTTTGATTGCTGAATTCATCCTTACTAATACCCGAATGGACATCCACCAATGACGTATAGACCGTTGTAATGAGCCCCGGTAGCCCTTCTTTTGCGACGTCATTTCTGCCGAGATAGGCGGTAACGATATCAGTTGCCATTGCCAACAGATTTTCTTTGGGTAAATTTTCTTTGGATAAATCATTCATATTTTTGAAGCCCTTAAAGGAGAGCAACTAGAAAGCCGAAACATTTTAAAAAAAATTTGAATATTCAAATTAATCTGCATGATATAACGCAAATATTCGAAATAATAAAATAGAATAAATTTTTTTATTACTTAATTTACAAATGACAGTTGTTGAATACTTACATTGATCTCGTAAATAGTATTAGTACACTTGTTTCTATAGTTGTAACTTATCAATTATCGTCATATTTTTGGTGATTTCAATTTTCTACATCTAGATACGAATCGATTTGTAGTGTTGGCTTGGCGAACAGTCTCGATATGTGGTATGTGAAGGACGAAGTATCGCATTACGCCACGTTTCTTTGGAATAAAGACCTAAACAATGCCCGCAGAGCCATCAAAAACCATCGCCATCGCCTGTGATCACGGCGGCCCTGAGTTAAAGTCGATCCTCGCGGAGGATCTAAAAAGTGCGGGATTTGACGTGCTGGATTTGGGGACCAATGGACCGGATTCTGTGGATTATCCGGATTACGCTTATGCCTTGGCGCATGCCATTAAAGACGGCAAAGCAACCAGAGGCGTTTTAATATGTGGCTCCAGTATCGGTATATGTATGGCGGCCAACCGGTTTCCAGAAATACGCGCAGCTCAAATCCATGATGCTTTGGGTGCGCGTTTATGCCGTGAACACAACGATGCCAATGTCATTGCTTTTGGCGCCCGTGTGATCGGTCCAGAAACCGCACGTGATTGCTTGAAGGTATTTTTAAACACCGAATTCGAAGGCGGGCGGCACCAAGGGCGTGTCGACAAGCTTTCAAATCCCTCATAGACCATTTGATCGACAGGAAATTATTTACATGCCACCAGCACCATCATTTTTCTCAGATACTTTGGCCGACAGTGATCCGGATATTTTTAAATCGATCCAGAATGAACTTAGTCGCCAACAAGATCAGATCGAATTGATTGCCTCTGAAAATATTGTTTCACGCGCCGTGCTTGAAGCTCAAGGTTCAATTATGACCAACAAATATGCCGAAGGTTATGCCGGACGGCGCTATTATGGCGGCTGTGAATTTGTCGATGTCGCTGAGACTTTGGCGATTGAGCGAGTGACCAAGTTATTTAACTGTGGCTTTGCCAACGTGCAGCCGAATTCAGGCTCACAAGCCAACCAAGGAGCCTTTCAAGCACTCATCAAGCCGGGCGACACCATTTTGGGAATGTCACTCGCCGCAGGTGGTCATTTAACTCATGGCGCGCCGCCAAACCAATCGGGCAAATGGTTTAATGCCGTTCAATATGGCGTCCGCCAACAGGATGCTCAAATTGATTTTGACGAAGTAGAAAGCTTGGCTAAGGAACATCAACCCAAACTAATTATCGCCGGTGGATCAGCTTACCCTCGTGAGATTGATTTCGCTAAATTCAGAGAAATTGCCGATGAAGTAGGCGCCATCTTCATGGTCGATATGGCTCATTTTGCCGGCCTTGTCGCAGCTGGCGTTCATCCATCACCCTTTCCACATGCTCATATCGCAACTTCGACGACACATAAAACATTGCGCGGGCCCCGCGGTGGCCTGATCCTGACCAACGACGAAGATATTGCCAAGAAAGTAAATTCGGCAATATTCCCAGGTATTCAGGGCGGCCCGCTCATGCATGTCATAGCTGCCAAAGCCGTCGCTTTTGCTGAAGCCTTGCAACCGGACTTTAAAGTCTATGCGCAAAATGTTGTTGATAATGCCCGCGCTCTGGCCGCCAAGCTTGCAGAACGTGGCTGCGATATTGTCTCCGGCGGCACCGACACGCATTTAATGCTGGTTGATCTTAGGCCGAAAGGACTAACCGGCAAAGCTGCCGAAGCCAGTATGGAAGCGGCCGGCATCACTTGCAATAAGAACGGCATTCCGTTTGATCCGGAAAAACCAATGATCACCTCCGGCGTGCGTCTCGGCTCACCTGCCGGCACAACACGTGGTTTTGGTATCGCCGAGTTTGAACAGATTGGTGAGCTTGTCAGCGATGTACTTGATGGCTTAGCAGCCAATCCAGAAGATAATAGTGCAATAGAAGATAACGTGCGCAAACAAGTCGAAGAACTTTGCGCGCGCTTTCCAATCTACAGCAATTTTTAACCAACACTGGGTATGAACAAAAGTTCGTAGAAAAAGGGGATAGAAAGATGCGTTGTCCATTTTGTGGTCATAATGACACTCAGGTGAAAGACTCGCGCCCAACCGAAGATAACTCGGCCATCCGGCGACGGCGGTCCTGTCCGGAATGCGGCGCGCGCTGGACGACTTTCGAGCGCGTCCAATTGCGTGAGTTGACGATCACCAAAAAGAACGAGAAAAAAGAACCCTTCGATCGCGATAAACTTGCGCGCTCGCTCAGAATTTCTTTACAAAAGCGACCGGTTGATCCGGATCAGGTGGAGCGTATTGTCAACTCCATTCAGCGTCGGTTGGAAAGCTTGGGTGAAAATGAAGTGCCGTCCAAAGTTATCGGCGAGATGGTGATGGATGTCTTGGCAGATCTCGATTCAGTCGCTTATGTCCGCTTCGCATCGGTTTATCGAAACTTCCGCGAAGCTCGTGATTTTGAAGACTTTATTGGAAATTTAGGTGACGACTAACCCGACAGGGGCTTCACAAGGCGGCGCTTCGATTAACGATATCAACCACATGAAAGCGGCGCTTAATTTGGCGCGCCGTGGTCTTGGCAATGTATGGCCAAATCCTGCTGTTGGCTGCGTGATCACGAAAGATGAGAAAGTTGTCGGGCGCGGCTGGACTTTACCCGGCGGTCGCCCTCATGCTGAAACAGAAGCATTGCAAAGAGCAGGAAATCAAGCCAATGGCGGCACGGCTTACGTGACGCTGGAGCCCTGCAATCACGAGGGTCAAACACCTCCCTGTTCTGAAGCTCTAATTGACGCTGGCCTCAAACGGGTGGTTATCGCTACCCAGGATCCGGATAAACGGGTCGCGGGAACGGGGATCGCACGTCTAAAAAACGCTGGTATTGAAGTAGAGTTTGGCATCGAAAAAACTGAAGCCGATCTAATCAACCGAGGTTTCTTTTCCAGGATCGAAAATGCGCGTCCTTATATCACTCTGAAGATCGCGACAACTTTAGATGGGAAAATTGCCACGCAGTCAGGCGAAAGCCAATGGATTACAGGCGATTTTGCCAGACGTGCTTCCCATAAATTACGCGCCACACATGACGCCGTGATGATCGGCAGCGGTACGGCACTTGCCGACGATCCGACACTCACGTGCCGACTACCAGGCATTTCCAATGAACGTCGTACCCGTATCGTGCTGGATGGCAGGTTGAGAATGCCATTGGATAGCAATTTGGCAGCAACCAGTGATGAGGCACCGGTATTGATTTTTACCTTGCCCGGCGATGACGAAAAGCAGGAAA
The DNA here is from genome assembly GCA_018649725.1 of Rhodospirillaceae bacterium. Lineage (GTDB taxonomy): Bacteria > Pseudomonadota > Alphaproteobacteria > Rhodospirillales > UBA2165 > TMED23. The sequence goes on from JABIHH010000016.1 coordinate 78,935, forward strand.
AGATCTACGTGATGAAAAAGCGCGGCATTTCTATTACCTTACTACCTTCCGACAACGCGCATTTAGACGTAAAAAAGGTCGTAAATGAACTGGCTTCCCGGGGGATTACGCGGCTATTTGTGGAAGGCGGCGGTACCCTGGCAGCTTCCCTAATGACCGCCGATTTAGTCGATGATATCGCCTGGTTTAGAGCACCATCGGTCATCGGAAATGATGGAATTTCGGCGATTGAAGGATTAGGCCTGGACAAACTGACAGAAATGCCGACATTCTCCCGCAAATCCCTCACCCAACTTGGCGAGGATTGCTTGGAAATATTGTCTCGAAAGCGTTAAAAAGCACAAATTATGTTTACAGGAATTATTAGCGATGTTGGCCGCGTTCGTGCCGTTGAGCAGGTCGGTGACACACGGTTCGAATTTAACGTCCATTTTGATATGGCAGATGTGGATATTGGCGCCTCCATCGCGTGTTGTGGCACCTGCCTAACTGTGATCGAAAAGGGGGCTGACTGGTTTGCCGCGGAAGCGTCGCAAGAGACTTTATCAAAAACCACGCTCGGATCCTGGCAGATCGATACACCGGTAAATTTTGAACGACCTTTGAAGGCCGCCGATGAGCTTGGTGGCCATCTGGTCTCGGGCCATGTTGATGGCGTTGGAAATATTGTTGCGATTGAACCCGAAGGCGATTCTATTCGCTACACCTTCGAGCCGCCGCAAGAATTGATGAAATTCATCGCCGCCAAAGGATCGATTGCCGTCAACGGTGTTTCGCTGACAGTGAATGAAGTTGATGACACTACTTTCGGCGTAAATATTATTCCTCACACGCAAAGTGAGACGACGTTTGGCACAGCCAAAATAAATGACCCTGTAAATCTGGAAATAGACATGCTGGCGCGCTATGTTGCGCGACTTCTAGAAAAGGACTAACCCAACGTGACTAAAGTAGAAACACCCGAGTCTTATAATTTATCCGACTATTTGTCGTCCATTGATGAAATTATCGATGATGCCCGCAATGGTCGGATGTTTATTCTTGTTGATGATGAAGATCGTGAAAATGAGGGTGACCTCGTTATTCCAGCTCAGATGGCGACGCCCGATGCAATCAACTTTATGGCGACCCATGGCCGCGGCCTGATCTGCCTCGCTCTTACCCAAAAACGCGTCGAAGAACTCGGCCTCCCGGCGATGAGTGCCAACAATAAAATGCGCCATGAAACGGCTTTTACGGTTTCAATTGAAGCCAAAGAAGGGGTCACGACAGGGATCTCGGCCGCCGACCGCGCTCGCACGATTGCGACGGCGATCGATTCCACTAAAGGGATTGATGACATCGCCTCGCCCGGTCATGTCTTTCCCTTAGCCGCCAGAGATGGCGGCACGCTTGTCCGCACCGGCCATACCGAGGCTTCTGTCGATATCGCCCGCTTAGCCGGCCTGACGCCTGGCGGTGTGATCTGTGAAATTATGAAAGATGACGGCACCATGGCGCGTATGCCTGATCTCGTCGCCTTCGCTCAGAAACATGGCCTCAAAGTCGCGACGATTGCAGATTTGATTGAATACCGATTGCGCAATGACCGTATCGTCAAACCAAGCCTTACCTCGACTATCAATACGATTGGTGGCGGCGAATTTAAATCCATGGTTTTTGTCAACCAAGCCGATCAAAGCGAACATATGGCCTTGGTAAAAGGCGATGTCTCTGACAATGGGCCGGTCATGGTCCGCATGCATTCTTTTAATATGTTCGATGATATTTACAGCGCTGAAAAAACACTGGAACTCCATAAGGCAATGGAGATGATCGAACGAGAAGGGCGGGGCGCTGTGGTTATGTTGCGCAATCCGAGCCGAACTTTCATCAGTGATCGAATCCAGCAAGAGCAATCAGAACCGGGGCACACATTTAGAGGTTATGGTATTGGTGCTCAGATATTATTGGATCTCGGCATCCATGAGATGATTGTGCTGTCAAATACCGAGCAAACCTTGGTCGGCCTTGAAGGCTATGGTCTCACAATTGTCGAGCGGCGAGCGATCAAAATAAGCAAAGATTCGCCAACACCGGTGCGGGATGGTTTCTATGAGTAAAATTTTAATTGTTGAAGCACGTTTTTACGAAGACATTGCCGATCAGCTTGGTGCCGGAGCGGTTAAGGTTATCGAAGAGGCCGGGTTGAGCGTCGACCGAGTTGATGTGCCGGGTGTTTTTGAAGTCCCCGCCGCCGTTAAAAAGGCCTGGGGTACCGGCGATTATGTCGGCGTTGTCACGCTCGGCTGTGTCATTCGCGGGGCCACCGATCACTATGATCATATCTGCCGAGAAGTGAGCCGCGCGCTGATGGATTTGAGCATTAATGACAGCATGCCGCATGGCTTTGGTATTCTCACCTGCGAAAATCGCGACCAGGCTTGGGAACGTGCCAATGTTGAAGACCGGGATATCGGTGGTAGGGCAGCGGTTGCATGCTTGCGTATGCTTGATATCCACAAAGAGTTTGGTTGATGTCCAAAAGTAAAAAACGCGACCCTCGCTCGACCAGCGTTGCCCGCCTGACAGCGGCCCAGGGTCTCTACGAAATGGAGATTACCGGCGCTTCGCTCGACGCTATTTTGATGGATTTCTTGGCGAGCCGCTGGAAAGATCAAGATGCCCTGCCTGATGAAGATGGCGAGATTGCCGAACTCGCAGAGCCAGACAAAAAGAAATTCGGTGAGATTGTTAAAGGCGTTTACGAAAACAAAAAGCAGATCGATGAAATTTTGGCCGGCGCACTATCAGAAGGCCACGATTTACAAAAACTCGATGTGCTCTTGCGATCGATGTTGCGGGCAGCTGCTTACGAGATGTTTTTCCTGACCAAAGTGCCAGTTCGCGTGGTGATTAATGAATATGTCGACCTCGCCCATGCTTTTTATGCTGAGAACGAACCCTCTTTGGTAAACGGAGTTCTGGACCGCATTGCTAAAGTTGTCCGGGGACAGGAGTTAGAGAACTAGTTTCCAATTGAGGTGACTATTTTGACCAATAGACCGAGCGAATTTGATCTCATCGCCACCTATTTTGCACCGCTGAGCGCCTCCGAGCCGGGGGCTTTTCAACTTAGTGATGACGCCGCTATTGTCACACCACCCCCTGGGCAAAGCCTTGTTGTAACCACGGACGCCTTGGTCGAGGGTGTGCATTTTCTTAGCTCTGATGCTCCTGAAGACATCGCCGCAAAATTACTCAGAGTGAGTTTATCGGACCTCGCCTCAATGGGCGCGCGCCCGGCCTCTTATTCGCTCGCGATTGCCGTTCCCGCTGGTATCACCTCTGAATGGTTCAAAGCATTTTCACAAAATTTGGCAGAGGATCAGCAAGAATTCGCAATTACTTTGATTGGCGGCGACACGGTTTCTACGACGGGGCCGCTGACACTTTCACTTAACGCGATGGGCTTTGTCGAAACCGGGAACGGGTTGCGGCGAAATGGGGCACAAATTGGCGACGACATTTGGGTCTCCGGCACTATCGGTGATGGTGCGCTCGGTCTCCTCGTCGCTAAAGCTGAGTTAACCGACCTCAAAAGTTCGCAATCGGATTATCTCTTGTCGCGCTACCGGAGACCTGAACCACGCTTAAAACTTGGCCTGGAACTCCTTGATAGGGCTCATGCTGCAATAGATATTTCGGACGGTCTCATTGCCGATTTGGGTCATATTTGCGAGACATCAACAGTAGGTGCAGAAATTAATATTGCCGACCTCCCTTTGTCAGATGCCGCCGCAGCAGCACTTTCACGTGAGCCTGATTTAATTGATTTGGTTCTAGGGGGCGGGGATGACTATGAGCTTCTTTTTACGGCGCCAAGTTCATTTGAGCCCGATGTTCCCTCCCTAAAAAAGCGGACGGAGACCTCGCTCACCAAAATCGGTTCAATTACTGACACGCCATCGATTCGCATTTTTGATCAAAATGGCGGGGAATATTCGCCGGTTAAAAAAGGATTTACCCACTTTTAATTTAACCAAATACAAATTAGGTTAAATTTAATGTTTTTAAACTTACACTATTGCTCACAACCACAACTAATTTGGTCCATGTTCAATGCCTAAACTTCTCATCATTATTCTGGCTGTTTGCATTTTGGCTGCCGGTGGCGGTGTCACCGTCATGCAGCAAATGGAACTGGGACCTTTCACGAAAGAGGCGGAAGCCACGCCCGAGGAAAAAGCTGCCGCTGCTGCTGCGGCTCATCGTAAAAAAATGTTGGAGCCTCCCCGCTATGTCACGATGGAACCACTATTAATCCCTATATTTCAAGGAGATATCGTGGCGGCGACCATTCAAATTCAAGTTCAATTAGAAACCAGAGGCGACAACGAGTCGATCATAAGCAAACAAATGCCGCGTCTCAAAGACGCCTATATTCGCGATTTACATTCTTACGTACCGCGCCTTCTTCGTAAAAATAAGGAATTGGATCTTGCTGCACTCAAGCGCCGCTTGATGATTATCGGATCCAGAACAATCGGCAAAGGTTTGATTGATGGCGTGCTTGTTCAATCTGCATTGAACAGAAAATTACGGTAAAATCCCACCCCTTTAGTTGAAATTCCACCATTTGAATAGAGCCGTGATTTGCAGTTGATTTACCCGGTCGCATCTGGCATGTTCCCGGCGAAAAATCAGCACCCGCTTAATAATTAGAAGTGTAGGGGAGGGTGTTCTTCCATTCAATATTACGGTTTCAACCAACTAAGGGTTAAACGACATGTCTAATGTTTCAATGTTGATCATCGCTTGCGGTGTCATCGGACTACTTTATGGTATTTATGCCATTCGTTCCGTACTTGCAGCACCTGCCGGTACAGAAAAGATGCAAGAAATTGCTGCGGCTATTCAAGAAGGTGCAAGCGCTTATCTTAACCGTCAATACACAGCTATCGCGGTTGCCGGTGTTGTTATCGGTGTTGTGCTTGGCTTCCTTTTAGGTGGCACGGTTGCTATTGGCTTTGCCATTGGCGCGATCCTGTCGGGTGTTGCCGGTTATATCGGCATGAACGTCTCCGTTCGAGCCAATGTGCGAACTGCTGAAGCAGCGCGCTCAGTTGGACTTGCCGAAGGCCTCTCGATTGCGTTTAAATCGGGTGCCGTCACAGGCATGTTGGTTGCCGGTCTCGCTCTACTTGGCATCATCGGCTATTGGCTGGTTCTCAAAGGCATGATCGACACCTCCAGTAAAGAAGGTATGCGCCATGTTCTAGAAGCCCTTGTCGGCCTCGCCTTCGGCGCTTCCTTGATTTCCATCTTCGCCCGTCTCGGCGGCGGCATCTTTACCAAAGGTGCCGATGTTGGTTCAGACCTAGTTGGTAAAATCGAAGCTGGTATCCCTGAAGATGATCCCCGCAACGCTGGCGTGATCGCCGATAACGTTGGTGACAACGTTGGCGACTGTGCAGGTATGGCTGCAGATTTGTTCGAAACATATGTCGTGACGGTCGTCGCAACAATGTTGTTGGCCGCAGCGTTCTTCTCTGGCGCAGCCCAAGAAACCATGATGACCTTTCCGCTTTTGATTGGTGCAGCCAGCATCATCGGGTGTGTGGTTGCTACCTTCTTTGTAAAACTTGGATCCAGCAACTCCATCATGGGTGCGTTGTATAAAGGCTTCTTTGCCAGCGTCATCATTTCAGCCATTTTGATCGCTGTCCTTATCAATTGGCAGTTTGGCTTTGATGCAAAATTCGAAGCAAACGGTACAACAATCACCGGCATGGATTTGTTTATCTCTGCTTTGGTTGGTTTGGTCGTAACAGCTTTGATCGTTTGGATCACCGAATACTATACTGGTACAGATTATCGTCCAGTTAGAAGTATTGCGAAAGCTTCTGAAACAGGTCACGGCACGAACGTCATTCAAGGTCTTGCGGTTTCCATGGAGGCAACTGCGCTGCCTGTTATCGTTATCTGCGCTGGCATCATCGTTGCGTTCCTAACAGCTGGTCTGTTCGGCCTTGCAATCGCTGCAACCTCAATGTTGGCTTTGGCTGGTATGGTTGTCGCTCTTGATGCCTTTGGTCCGGTTACTGATAATGCGGGCGGCATTGCAGAAATGGCTGATCTTCCAGAAGACGTTCGTAAGACTACGGATGCTTTGGATGCGGTTGGTAACACCACAAAAGCTGTCACCAAAGGCTATGCAATTGGTTCCGCTGGATTGGCTGCGTTGGTTCTGTTTGCAGCGTTTACCGCGGATCTCGAATTGCTATTCCCAAGTCTTAAAATCAACTTCTCTTTGAGTAACCCATATGTTGTTGTTGGTCTCTTCATCGGTGGTATGATTCCCTACCTCTTTGGTGCACTGGGCATGATGGCGGTTGGTCGTGCTGGTGGCGCAATTGTTGAAGAAGTTCGTCGTCAGTTCCGGGAAATTCCTGGCATCATGGAAGGTACTGCAAAACCAGAATATGGTAAATGTGTCGATATTCTGACGAAGGCAGCGATCAAAGAGATGATTATTCCATCCATTCTGCCAATTGCCGCACCTTTCGTCATTTACTTCGTCGTCAACATGATTGCCGGCCAAGCGGCTGGTCTTGCAGCACTCGGTGCTTCACTGATGGGTGTTATTGTTACCGGCATCTTTGTTGCTCTGTCCATGACGTCCGGCGGCGGTGCTTGGGACAATGCCAAGAAGTATGTTGAAGATGGTAATCATGGTGGTAAGGGCTCTGAAGCTCACCACGCGGCCATCACAGGTGATACGGTCGGTGATCCTTATAAGGATACCGCTGGTCCAGCTGTGAACCCGCTGATTAAGATCATGAACATCGTTGCAATTTTGCTGCTGGCCATTTTGGCAGCTTAAAGCGACTTGTTTTAAGATACTAAAAAAGCCCCGGGGGAATTCCTCCGGGGCTTTTTTTACATCTAGCGTAATACGGCTAATTGTCGATGATGGTTCCGGCACCACCGCCACCGCCTTCAAACCGTCCAACATTACCAAATAATTGCTTTAAAATCGTCATTTCCTGGCCGGCCGTTGGCGTTACGCGGTCTACCATTTCAATGTCTCTCGCTTCTTTGAGGCCAATCGCCTTTAATTCTTTCACGATTCCCTTTTCGTTAAAGCGGATAATGATGACTTTTCGTTCAACGACCTTAGGCTCGAAGAAGGCCTTTGTCTCGGTCCGCTCACTGATGTAGTACCAGCTCTCACCTTTGAACAGTTCGGTACTGGAAGGCGAGCCGATGAGTTCGATGACATCGCGCTTGTTTACCTGACCCACTTCGATATTGGCGAGCAAATCTGGATCCGGGAGATTGCCGCGGCTTGCCACGCGCGGCGCACAAGCCGTGACGGACAAGGCGACAACACCTGCGAGGACAATTTTGCCAATTTTAGGGGAGCTGAAAAATTTCGTTTGCATTCGAGGTAAATTTCTCTCAATTACCGGTTTGAAAACATCTATTATAAGCTAAGTGATGTCGTTTCTAAGGCAATCTGTCAATGAGTTCTTTGGCAGCTGCTTCATTCGGTGAGGAATATGGGAATATTAGCATTTTTTGGGCTCAAGAAGTACAACACTTCAATCTATGAGCTCTATGGTCAGATCGTTGCCCAAGCACGTCAAGAGCCCTTCTACACGCGCTTAGGTGTGCCGGACACGGTTAATGGTCGATTTGATTTGATATCGCTGCACATCTATATCGTCATGCGTCGATTGAAGGATTTGGGTGAAGAGGGGGGAAAACTCTCGCAAGACCTGTTCGATGTGATGTTTGCCGATATGGATAAAAATATGCGTGAGATGGGCATTGGCGATCTTCGTGTCGGTAAAAAGATTAAAGCTCTTGCGACCGCATTTTATGGACGAATCAAAGCCTATGATGAAGGAATAGACGGACATGAAGGGGCAAGTTTGACCGAAGCCCTAAAACGTAATCTTTATCTCGAAACGGATCCGACGGAGCAACAGGTACAAAAAGTTGCCGATTACGTAATGCAGGAAATATCAAATTCAGAGCACTGGAGCCTTGCAAATCTACAACAACCCGAAATTTCCTTCGGCAATATACCCGAGTAAAGACCATGATTGATAACGAACAAGAAATATCCCCCGAGACTTCTGAAATAACGGAAGACATTGCACCGGAACTTTCCCGTGTCATTAAGGTCGATGCCTTAAAAGGCGATCATTTTGAGTTAGAAATAACGGCAAATGAAGAGGAACGGTTAGCTTTAGCGACCCGGTTTGATCTAATCGACCTTAAATTTTTGACGGCTAGCCTGGTTTTTACGTTTCCGCCTACGAAATCAGATATCCATGTAAAAGCGAATTTTAAGGCGGCGGTCATTCAACGCTGCGGCGTTACCTTAGAGCCTGTTCCAGCTGATATCGAGGGCGAATTCTGGTGCGATTATTCTCAAGAGTTCTCAACAGAAGATGTTGAAATCATTGAGTTTGATGAGCAAACCGAAGACCCTCCCGAAGCCATCGTTGACGGCGAATTTGACGTTGGAATTATGCTGACGGAGCAGTTTGGTCTTGAGCTAGACCCGTTTCCACGCGCCCCCGAGGCAGATTTCGATGCGATAAGAAAAGCGACAAATGGCAAATTAGACGACCCCGATAGCAATAATCCGTTTGCAGTCTTAAAAAAACTCAAGTAAACGAGTGCCAGAATTCAATTGGGGTCGTGAGTAAGGAGCGTTCATTCGGCTTGCCGAATGTCGCAAATTGTTTTAAACACCTTCTCCGCCACGATGGAAACTTCCAAATAGATTTGGCAGATTAACTCGTTTTTAGAATTAGAGAGAAATAGCTATGGCTGTTCCTAAGAAGAAAATATCAAAATCCCGTCGGAACATGCGTCGTGCGCATGATTCCCTTACCACTGCAGCACAGACAGAATGTGAGAATTGCGGTGAAGTAAAACGTCCTCACCATGTTTGTGGTTCTTGCGGCTATTATGATGGCCGTGAAGTCGTGGAAATCGATTCCGTCGCTTAAACTGTTTCATTTAGCAGTAAAATAGCTCACTATCTTTTTAGGGAGCTAGCATAGGGAGCACGGTCCGTTGACAGATGTGATTACCGTATCAATTGACGGTATGGGAGGGGATAATGCCCCCGACATGATTGTTGGCGGCATTGAGCTTGCTTCTTCACATGCTGATGATGTGCGCTACCTATTGTTTGGTGATGAAGCTCAGCTTCAACCTCTCTTAGATCAGCATCCTAAAGCCAAAGCCGTTTGCGAAATTCGCCATACGACGGATGTCGTCACGATGGACGATAAGCCAACGGCCGCTTTGCGGTCGGGCAAGAACTCTTCCATGCGTCTCGCCATTGATGCCATCAAAAGCGGTGAAGCCTCTGCGGTCGTATCAGCCGGCAATACCGGTGCCTTGATGGCCATGGCGACAGTCGTCCTTAGAATGCTGCCTGGCATTAGCCGTCCAGCCATTGTGACAAGCTTTCCAACCCAGCGCGGCGACAGCGTTATGCTGGATCTCGGCGCAAACATAGAATGTGATGCAGAGAATCTGGTGCAATTTGCTGTCATGGGTGAAGTTTTTGCCCGCAATGAGTTGGATATCGAACAGCCTTCAATTGGCATTTTAAATGTCGGCGTCGAAGGCCTTAAAGGAAACGATTCGGTTAAAAAGGCTGCGGCGATCCTTCAGGCTTCGGATTTACCGATTAAATTTCATGGCTTTATCGAGGGCGATGATATTGGTAAAGGCACTGTCGATGTAATCGTTACCGATGGATTTACCGGTAATATAGCCCTTAAAACGGCCGAAGGTACGGCAAAAATGATCACCTTCTTTTTGAAGAAGTTTCTCGTTGGCAGCCTCATTTCTAAGATTGGTGCGTTAATCGCACGCCCCGCACTCGAAAGATTTCGTGCGCATTTTGACCCGCGTCGTTATAACGGTGCCATGCTCGTTGGCCTTAACGGCGTATGCGTTAAAAGTCATGGCGGTACCGATGCTCTCGGTTTTGCCCATGCGATTGAGGCCGGCGTCAAACTTGTACGGCGCGATTTCAACGAAGTGATTAAAGAAGACCTTGGTCATCTGATCGCCGAGAATGAAATAAATGCTGAAAAACCTGATAATCAAGAACCACAATCGGCTACTGCATAAATGAAAATAATCTCTAAATTAGCTGGTTGCGGCTCTTACCTTCCGCAGAATACGGTTACCAATGACGAACTGGCCAAAAAAGTGGATACCACGGACGAATGGATCGTCGCGCGTACCGGTATCTCCCAGCGCCATTTTGCCGCAGATGATGAATATACCTCCGACCTTGCGTTAAAAGCAGCTGAGCGCGCGCTAGAGCATGCCGGTATCGACGGCGCTGATATTGATCTTATTGTCGTTGGCACAACCACGCCCGACCGGACTTTTCCAGCAGTTGCTGTGCGTATTCAAAAAGAAATTGGCTGCCGCACCGGTGCCGCATTTGATGTTCAAGCGGTATGTTCCGGCTTCATTTTTGCGATGTCAGTCGTTGATAGCATGATCAAAACCGGCCAGGCTAAAAATGCTTTGGTGATCGGTGCTGAGACGATTTCACGTATCATAGATTGGGAAGACCGCACGACCTGCGTGTTATTTGGCGATGGAGCGGGCGCAATTGTCATTCAAGCGGAAGAAGTTGATGACCAGATGGAGGGCGAGGGTGTTCTCTCCACTCACATTCATTCCGACGGCAAGCTTGAAGAATTGCTTTATTGCTCAGGCGGCGTATCGACGACACAAACATCTGGCTACCTGACGATGGCTGGCAAAGAAGTATTTAAACATGCCGTAACCAATTTAGCTGCTGTTGTGGGTGAAGCTCTGGAAGCGAATAACCTGCAAGACAGTGACCTCGATTGGCTGGTGCCGCATCAGGCCAACATGCGCATCATCACCAGCACTGCGAAGAAGCTTAAGATGCCGATGGACAAAGTTATCCTAACCGTTCAACAGCATGCTAATACATCTGCGGCCTCAATTCCTCTGGCACTTGATCACGGTGTCAAAACGGGTCTTATCAAACGCGGTGATTTGATACTCATGGAAGCCATGGGCGGCGGTTTGACCTGGGGCGCGGCTCTCGCACGCTGGTAAATTTTCAATTTAATTACAAAAATCAACAATTTAGGTGTTAAAAACGCCTCCCATCCCATTGATTTAGAAAACTTTCTGACGTAAGCTTAGCTTCAAAATTAAAAACATATATAGGGATGGAAGCCAATGTCCGGAGAGACAATTACCCGATCTCAATTAAGCGAAGCGGTATACCAGGAAGTTGGTTTATCACGAAATGAATCCGCAGATCTTTTGGAATCTGTTCTCAATAAAATCTCAAATACCTTGGCCAGCGGTGAATCCGTAAAGATTTCTTCTTTCGGCAGTTTCTCTGTTCGGGCAAAAGGACAGCGCATTGGCCGCAATCCTAAGACCGGCGAAGAGGTGCCAATTTTGCCCCGCAAAGTTTTGGTCTTCCGCCCTTCGCAAGTCCTCAAGAGTCGGATCAGCGGCTTGCCGATAGAAAACACCTCATCAGACGAATTTGAATAATCATGGCTCTGGCTTCAGAGCAAACAGCTTCTAATCAGAAGCGCAGCGGTAAATCCGCGTCGGCTTTTCGTACCATTAGTGAAGTCGCGAAAGAGCTCGACCTGCCACAGCATGTCCTGCGTTTTTGGGAAAGCAAATTTCCTCAAATAAAACCAATGAAGCGTGGCGGAGGGCGGCGTTATTATCGCCCCGAAGATCTCGTCATGCTGCGCCGCATCCGCGATTTGCTGTATGATGACGGCTATACAATTAAGGGCGTCCAGAAGCTTTTAAAAGAAAATGGTGGCAAAATTGAGAAGGGGACTTCAGTGCCTCAAGATCAGGCCTCGGCCTTAACACCAGAGAAATCTGCTGAATTAAAATCAGTACTTACGGAATTAGAAGATATTCAAAAATTACTTTCCTAAAATTTTGAAACAAAATAATTTCTTCAGCATAGACCACACGTATCAAATCGAGAAATAAAGCCGCTTTCGCTTTATCTGTGATTGCTGATATGGCCCGAGAGACGTATATTATCAAAATAAATGTCGGAGCGTGGCGCAGTCTGGTAGCGCACTTCGCTGGGGGTGAAGGGGTCGTAGGTTCGAATCCTATCGCTCCGACCATTTATTTCAAAAATAATAACCTAAAGAAAAATATCAATTATGCCACCAAATAGAGCGCTTTACCTTTCCGCTATCCCCTGGAATATTGTTCCAAAATTAACCCAGTAAAATTTGGAACATAAATGAGCAATACCGAAATTTGTAAAATTGAAGACGTGCCGGACAATGATGCCAAGGGCATGGTTGCGGTTGTCGAGGGTAAACAACGCAATATCTTTGTCGCCCGAAAAGGTGAGGAGGCCTTTGCCTATCTGAATTGGTGTCCACACAATCAGGTTCTAATCGATCAAATCCCGAATAAGTTCTTCAATGCTGATAAAAGCCATATTCAGTGTTCCAAACATGGCGCGTTGTTTAACGTCGAGGACGGGCTTTGCATTGAGGGACCTTGCGAAGGTGAAAGCCTAAAACCTCTGACCACCATCGTCGAAGATGGTGTTGTCTATCTCCAGGAATAAGGCATGGGTAAAGCACCTTCTCAGGTTCAATATTTAAAGGCGGAGCAGCCGCTCAATCGCCCGCAAGCGATTGCCGGAGGCACTTTTGTCTCGACGGACCTCACGCGCACGCAAAAACTGCTTGAGGACTTTGCCGGCCTCGAATGTGTGAAGATGGCAAATGGAAAGCTTGCTGTGCGTGACGGAGGACCGAACGGAAAGGGGCATCCGGTGGGAGGTAACTATTGGGCCTTTGAAGTCTCTGAAGTCGCTGAGATTGAACATCCACAGCATGTGCTGAACCACTGGGGTTTTGATCTCGCAACACCAGAAGAAGTCGACGCAGCCAATAAAGCGGCCCTTGAGATGGCGCCAGACTATGGCATCGATAAAGTTCAACAACCACGCGACATTCACGGTGTTTACGCCTTTTACTTTAAAGATTTCGACGAGAATTGGTGGGAATTTCAATACCGCAAACCAAACCCTGGCGAGTCGGCCAAATGAGTATCGTCAGAACAGATATTTTGTCGCATGGCACGTTGGATGTGCGCGATGCTGACGTTTCAGCAAAATTCTATACCGAATTTTTAGGATTGGAAGTGCGCCGAAACTCATCGCGCTCCATGTGGATTCTCAAAAAAAGCGAACAGCGAAGAGATTTATTCCTGGTCTGCGTTGGAGTGGGGGAGAAGCTTAAGCCGCAATCGCGTGTAAACCGTTATATCCTGGATTTTGCCAGCAAAGAAGAAATTATCCGCGCCTATGAGCTTGCCCACGAATACCAAGACACGTATCAAATATCGGCCATTGAGCCCGTCGCCGAAGAGGGCGATGGCTGCTCGCTGATCCTTCAAGATTTAGATCAAAACTGGTGGGAGCTTAAATTTCAAGCCTGCGCTACTTTTGAGAGCGCCTTTAATCCTTAACCTCTGCCCCGATATCCTGGGACATCCTGATCCGGGATCCAGAGCTCTTTTGGCGGCTCTCCCGTTTGATAGAACACATCTATCGGAATCCCGCCCCGCGGATACCAATAGCCACCAATCCTAAGCCAGACCGGTTTGATCTCTTCAACAATGCGATTAGCGATCGAAACCGTGCAGTCTTCATGAAAAGCGCCGTGATTGCGAAAAGAACCCAAATACAGTTTCAGAGATTTGCTCTCCACGATCTCGGCACTGGGTACATAATCAATCACAATATGCGCAAAATCCGGCTGGCCTGTCACCGGGCAAAGCGAGGTAAACTCAGGACAAGTGAAACGAATGAGATAAGGTGTCTCGGCTTGGGGATTAGCAACTTTCTCTAATTTTGCTTCTTCAGGGCTGGCTGGCAAATTAGTCGCGCTACCCAGTTGACCAAGGTCATTGTAATCAGTCGGCGACATGGGCTTATATATCCTCAGGTAAAGTGAAAACTGAAAGGTCAGTACCCCGTTATACCCAGTGGATCAGAGAAAAAGCCATACAATTCTCGGCGAGACAAAAAAAAGCCGGCGCGAGGCCGGCTTAAGTTGTGCTCTTGAGGGAACTTGAGATAAATTCATTTTTCAATGTTTTCATCTTAAGTTTGTGTATGATGACACAGATAAATAATTTGGTCTGTGATCCACATCACTTAGGTATATTTATTTTGGGACTATTGTTTTTGTAAAGGATCGAACGTGAGTGAAAATGATTTAGACGATTATAAGTTACTGCAAGCCCAGAAACGGTTTCTGGGTGAGATCGAACAAGGCATTCGGCTCGCCAACCGTGAGTTGATCCACAAGAAAATCCCAGAATTGAATAAGGATTCGATCCTCTCATTTGCTGTGGCGGTTGGACGCTTACGCGCAACCTATTTGGAGATGGCCGTCAACATGTCAGTCGGCGAGCACGGTGATCCGCCGGACCAGTCATATATCGATGAATTACACCGCAAACGGCAGATGTTTGAAGAGGCCAGGATTGCCTTTGAAGCCCTGCGCGATGCCATCGAAAAAGGTTATATCGACGTCGAAGATCTGCAATAATACTTGGAAATCCTGGAAAATCTGTAAATGTAGTTATATAACCCAGGGTTCATCACACTTGTGCAATGACTTATTTATGCTCGAGTGCCTTACGCCCCGACTCAGTTAATTTGCAGACCAGCCAATCAGGCTTGATCGGATTATTGAACCACGGCTCGACCCAACCTTGCTTCAGGCAGGAATTTACCGTGCGTGAACTTATTTTTTGCCCCTCGTGGTCAAATAACGGGAGTTTTCCACCCGCTTGCTCTAAACCGCGTTCCAGCCATCTAAACTGCACACCGCTCGGTTTACCGCCAATCGCATCGTCTTCATTGTCTTTAGTCTGTACGTCCACAGCCTGCCCTCCGTTGAACGTTAGCGAAATTTTGCGCATATTAAATTAAAATGACGAAAAGTCCAAATCTTGGTGATAAGGAGATCAGTATGGCGGATCCAATTGCGACAAAATTACTCTACGTGACAGCGGGCTCACCGGAGGAAGCGACTAAAATTGCGACCACCTTGGTTGAGCAAAAGCTTGTTGCCTGTGCCAATATTCTTGCGCCGGCGACGTCAATTTATTGTTGGGAAGGCAGCATTGAAACAGCAACCGAAACCGTCTTTGTATTAAAAACCAAAGCCGGTTTAGTCGATCAGACGATCGCCAAAATCACCGACCTTCACAGTTATGATTGCCCCGCAGTGGTTGCTTTAGACATTCAGACTGGCAACCAGGAGTTTTTAAACTGGATTAACAGCAATACAAAATAACCTATTGTTATAATTATATTTTATTTTATTTATATAGAAATAACATTAAGTATTTAAAACTTTCATTGAAATAGATGCTGCAGCCTGAGCAGCTATACCTTCGCCTCTTCCTGTGAAGCCTAATTGTTCTGTTGTCGTGCCTTTGACGTTTACCTGCTCAAGATCGATATTGAGGACCGTTGCGATGTTTTTTCGCATCTGCTCACGATGCGGTCCAATCTTCGGTGCCTCACAAATTATCGTCAGATCAACATTGGCAATGTGCCCGCCTCGATCAGAGACTTCTTTTCCGGCGCGGGCCAAAAATATATCGGAGGACACATCTTTCCACTCAGGTTCACTCGGCGGGAAAAACACCCCAATGTCCCCGGCACCAACGGCACCCAACAATGCATCGGTCAGCGCATGAAAGGCGACATCCGCATCAGAATGTCCTTCAAGAGCTTTCTCAAACGGAATTTCAACGCCACATAGTATGACCGATGCGCCATCTGTAAACCGATGGACATCAAACCCGGTTCCAACACGCGTCATTAATCGATCTCCCTGTAGCGCTAAATAGTGCTCACCGCGTTCAAAATCAGCGGCGGTGGTAATTTTAAAATTACTTTCACTGCCCTCTAGGATTGCCACCTCAATGCCGTTGGCTTCTGCAATAGCCGCATCATCGGTTAAAGCCTGCCCAGCAACAGCTTGGTGAGCCGCTAATATCTTATTGTAATCAAAGGCCTGGGGGGTTTGAGCCCGCCATAAATTGGTCCGGTCAACGGTATCTGTAATAACATTATCTGTGCTGCGTTTCAGCGTATCAGCCACCGAAACACCTGGAATGACGCCCATTTCCCCGCTATCGAGTGCGGCTAACAACCGGTCGATCGTTGCATGATCAATAAAGGGGCGTACCGCATCATGGATCAGGACATATTTTGGCGGGGCGTCAGCAAAGCTTTCGAGGCCAAAACGCACCGAATCTTGTCGTTCAGCACCGCCAAATACGGGTGGCAACAAATTTAATCCTGCTATGGCAGCAGCGTAGAGATCTTGGTCATCCGGATGGATAACCGCCCGTATCTCGGATATGCGAGGGTGAGATTGCAAAGTCTCAACAGAACGGGCGAGGAGGGAGCTGCCCGCTAAATCCAAGTATTGCTTTGGAGTTTCGCCGCCGAATCTATGGCCTCGTCCTGCCGACACAATTAAAACAACACATTGCGATGCCGTATTAGATTGGCTGTGACCTTCCGTTTTGATCCCTGAATTCATTGTTTTTGTTTGTCCAAGCTCGATTAGGCTAATATCAATAGAGGAACTAAGCTAGAATAGAACCTCAAATTTGCAAGTGTTTTGCCCCAAGTTAAGTCTTCGGCTATAAAGCGATATGGATTTTACCTTACTCAAGATAACCGCTCTGCTCTCTTTGATCCCGGCGTCGGTGCTGACCTTTAGGCGCACCCCACAAAAAGACATGGTCTTTTGGTCGGCGGTCGCGGTAGCGCTTTTTGGCACGATTGTTTGGGTTTATATCCGTCAATCAGCCGGCTGGCATACCGGGCTTTCAACTGCGCTTTGGTTGACGGTCGCGTCGTGCCTGATTGTTTATGTGGTGATTGCGCTTTTTACCGACGATGGCTGGCGCTTAACCGCCATACTTTTTCCGTATTTATTGATTTTAGGGATTTTAGCTGTCGTTTGGAGTCAAGTTCCCGAGCAACCCTTCGTCGGCAATGCGCCGCTGGCCTGGATCGGCACTCATATCGCGGTGTCTGTGGCAACCTATGCAATGATAACCCTAGCTGCCGTAGCAGCCCTGGCAGCCACATTGCAGGAACGCGCGATTAAATCCAAAAAACGAACACGAGTGTCGCAGCTCTTACCGTCAGTTGCCGGTAGTGAAGGGCTTTTAGTGCGGCTTTTGATCGCCAGCGAAGTCGTTTTAGCCATCGGCTTGATTACCGGCATGGCGACGCTTTATATGACGACCGGACAATTTCTGATATTTGACCACAAAACCACCCTAACCATGCTGGTTTTCGTGATCGTAGGTGTGATCTTGTTTATTCATTTTCGTTCCGGTATTCGGGGGCGCTTCGCTACCAGGATCGTCCTTCTCGCCTATCTATTGCTGACATTAGGATATCCCGGCGTAAAATTCGTCACCGATATTCTGCTCGCATCCTAAGCAAAAGCTTAAATTTCCCCTAAATAACCCACATTTTTGTTGCGTTTTTTGCCTTTTTGCCTAATAAGTATGCAAAATTCAGGAAGAAGTGGCATGACGATTAAAATTGGCTCAATTGAGCTAGAAAATAACGTTATTTTAGCCCCGATGTCTGGCGTGTCTGACATGCCGTATCGTAGGCTGGCTAAACGTAACGGAGCAGGTTTGGTGATCTCAGAAATGATCGCCAGCCAGGCGATGATCTATGCCAACCGAAAAACCATGAAAATGGCCAGCAATTGCGCCGAAGAATTTCCCATGGCCGTGCAGCTTGCCGGCTGTGATCCTAACCTTATGGCCGAAGCTGCAAAACTCAACGCCGATCGTGGGGCCGCTATTATTGATATCAATATGGGCTGCCCGGTTAAAAAGGTTACCAAAGGTCATGCGGGCTCCGCTTTGATGAAAGATGAAAAGCTCGCTGGGCAAATAATTGAAGCGGTCGTTAAAGCCGTCGATTTACCCGTGACGCTCAAAATGCGGACCGGCTGGGATGAGACCAACCGCAATGCGCCGTCTTTGGCGGTAATCGCCGAAAATGCTGGTATTCAAATGCTCACGGTTCATGGCCGCACACGCAACCAACTCTATAACGGCAAAGCTGATTGGCGCTTTATCCGCAAAGTCAAAGACGCGGTCTCCATTCCGGTTATTGGCAATGGTGACGTTAACAAAGTTGAGGATGCGACAGCGCTCTTGGAGCAATCCGGTGCTGACGGCGTGATGATTGGTCGCGGCTCCTATGGCCGACCGTGGTTCATTGGCCAAGTTGATCATTTTTTGAAAACCGGTGAACGCCTAGCGGATCCGGACATTGCCTTTCAATTTAAAACTGTAACCGCTCATTATGATGAATTGCTTGTCCATTACGGCACCGAGCGGGGCTTAAGAACAGCCCGCAAGCATATTGGCTGGTACAGCAAAGGCTTGCCAGGATCGGCAGCTTTCCGTGAAAAATTCAACGGCATAAACGAGGTTGCTGAGGCCAAATCAGCCCTTGATGATTTTTATCTAGCCCTACTTGAAAGACAAGCGGCCTAGAAAACCCAAAGCGAGAAACCAGGATGCCCCTTAACGGAGATGTACTCGACGTTAATACCGAGAACATTTTAAACGCTCTCGATTCCACGGTGGTGGTGATCGATGCGGACGGCAATATTGCCTATCTCAACAGTGCTGCCGAACAGTTTTTCGCCGGCAGTCTGGCCCAACTGCAAGGCCATGCGATTGGGGAATTGCTGCCGCCGGACAGCCCGTTAATCACCTTGGTAAAACAAGTGCAGAAAACCGGCAGCAGTGTGTCCGATTACGGTCTCATGCTTGATACACCTCGCATCGTAAAACAGCTGGTGAATGTTCAAGTGACAGCGCTCGCCGATACTCCAGGTTCAGCCATCCTGACCATATTTGAGCGTTCGATTGTTGATAAAATTGACCGCCAACTAACCCACCGAAATGCCGCGCGCTCGGTGACCGCGATGTCAGCTATGTTAGCCCATGAAGTTAAAAACCCACTTTCCGGCATTCGCGGTGCAGCTCAATTATTGGAGCAAGGGGTTGGTGAAGAAGATCAACAGCTAACCCGCCTGATCTGTGATGAGACCGATCGCATTTGTGCATTGGTTGATCGAATGGAAGTGTTTTCTGATCAGCGACCGCTCGACCGGGAGCCGGTGAATGCGCACAAAGTCCTGGAACGGGTGCGCCAAATTGCGCAAAACGGCTTTGCACGCAACATCCGCATCATCGAAAATTATGATCCTTCATTGCCGCACATCGATGGCAATCACGATCAATTGGTGCAGATCTTTTTGAATTTGGTAAAGAATGCGGCTGAGGCAGCACATCCAAGCAATGGCGAGATCGTCTTAAAAACGGCATATCAGCATAGTGTTCGATTTGCCGTGCCTGGCAGTACGTCGCGCACCCATTTGCCTTTGGTGATCAGCGTGCAGGACAATGGAGAGGGTATTCCGGCTGATCTTCAGGACCATTTGTTCGATGCCTTTGTGACTTCAAAAACCAATGGATCAGGACTGGGCTTGGCTCTCGTTGCTAAAATCGTCGATGACCATGGCGGTGTTATTGAATTTGACTCCCAGCCGGGCAAAACAATATTTCGCGTCATCCTGCCAATGTCGACCGAAATACCAGAGCAGGATTAAGAGGGGCAGGATTAGGACATGAACAAAAACAGTTATTTTATCAGGGAGTATACACCTTGAGTATTTCAACAATTTTAGTAGCCGATGATGATGGCGCTATTCGGACGGTGTTGAACCAAGCGCTAGGCCGGGCCGGCTATGATGTTAGAACCACGAGTAACGCGGCAACTTTGTGGAAATGGGTCAGTGAGGGCGAGGGCAATCTGGTTATCACGGACGTTGTAATGCCCGATGAGAACGGGCTCGATCTCCTGCCTCGCATCAAAAAAATTCGTCCAGAATTAGAGGTCATCGTGATGAGTGCGCAAAATACGCTGATGACAGCGGTTAATGCGACCCAGCGCGGTGCCTTTGAGTATCTTCCGAAACCCTTCGATTTAACAGAGCTGCTTCATGTTGTTGAGCGCGCCCTGCAATCGGCGCAAAGCAGTGGTGGCACGCGAAACCGGGATGGAGATGCGGATGGTGACGAGCAATTGCCGCTCATTGGCCGCTCATCCGCGATGCAGGAGGTTTATCGCTCCCTGGCCCGCCTGATGGGCACCGATCTGACGGTATTGATTACAGGTGATTCTGGAACCGGCAAAGAGCTTGCCGCCCGGGCGCTGCACGATTATGGCAACCGGAAGAACTTTCCGTTCGTGGCTATCAACATGGCGGCAATCCCGCGCGAGCTAATCGAAAGCGAGCTTTTTGGCCACG
>JABIHH010000051.1 GCA_018649725.1 Rhodospirillaceae bacterium
CAATGGAGACCCGGCGCTTGCAATACCGCAAATACGCCGCTTAATATATTGAACCAGATGAGCCAGATCCTCCTTTAGATCAGGCCGTTGATTGTTCCAATTACTATGACGACGGACAGACGCTCAGCTTTGCGGCATCCCGGCCGTGAACATATTCACGCTCCTCCGAACCATCGCCCTGAAAGCTGATTTTCTTTGCCGTCAATGCCTCACGGATGATCCTATAAATTCGATTGTTAGCATCGGCGCGTTCACCATAGACCGAGCCATAACGCACAATGGTGTAATCGATATCGTATTGCTCACCATATTGCTCAACGATCAATTCGGAAGATTTTTTCGACGCACCATAAAACGCGCCTTTTTGCGAGAACACATAAACCGAGCTCGCATACATATAGCGCTTCACGCCTGCGTGCCGGGCGGCGTCCAGGATATTGAGATTACCAATAACATTGAGGGTCACCGTCTCGACCGGTTTATCGATGGAATCGTTCAGATCAGCCAGGCCGGCAAAATTATAAACAGCGTCCTGGCCTTGAATAGCCGCCCTAACAGCGTCGGCATCCATAATATCACCGACAATCATGGTGGCTTTTCCATTAACATAGGGCGATGGCTTGATATCGAAAATAGAGACATCATGGCCACGCGTGATCAACTCATCGACAACGTAGGATCCTAGAAACCCTGCCCCACCAAACACCAGAACTTTCATTGCAATCCCCCTTCTCTACTTACCGAAGTAATCAACCAAATGCCCAATGGCACTACGCCCCATGGCAAGAATCGCCTCATTTGAAGACCCACCGGTATGCGGCGTTGAGATGAGATTGGGCAATTCAATAAATTCTCGATCCTCACTCGGTTCAGACTCAAAGACATCAATCGCCGCGCCCGCTATCACACCCTTGATCAAAGCCTGTTTCAAATCTTCCTGCACCACGAGACCGCCCCGGGCGCAATTAATGAAATAGCTGCTATCTTTCATTTGGCTGAAAACATCTGCATTGAACAGCCCACGTGTCGTGTCGTCCAACGGCGTATGAACAGTAATGATATCAGCCTCAGCGTATATTTGCTCTTTGCTGCATTCAATCAAGTCATTGGCCTGATAATAATCGCTCTGATCAATGATATCATTGACTAAAATTTTACAGCCGAAAGGTTTTAGCAGTTGCACCAAATCCTTGCCGATGAAGCCAACGCCGATGATACCGACAGTTCTGCCGGATAAATCGAAACCACCGTTTTTATTCCAATCATTATGAGCGACAAGATTACGGGCCGAAAATAAAATGTGCCGCGAGAAGCCGATCATAAAGAATAGCGCCATCTCAGCAACACAGCGCCGATTTACACCGCCGGTCCAGCCGATTTTAACATTGTGTTTGTCAGCCGCAGCTGGATCGACATTGTCCAAACCAACGCCATATTTTGCCGCGATTTTAAGATCAGGGCAGTTGGCCAAAACGGGATCACTGATCGGCTCAAGGCCCACAACAACACCCTCAGCATTGCCGACGAACTCAGCGAAACTATCTTCGGTAAATTCAAGGCCAGCCTCATTAAATTCAGCATTGGGAAATTCGCTTAACAGCGCATCACGCAAGATCGAATGCTTGGAGAAACTTTTGGACGAGACTTTGATTTTAGCGTTACTCGGCATGGATCACACCTTCCCTGCCAATTTTAGAGCCGCATTTATGATCTGCGGCGTATCAATGCCATAGAGATCATGCAGCGTGTCCCGATCGCCATTAACCACGGCAAAGCCATCTTGCATACCAAGCCGCTTCATCGGCTTTAGAACGCTGTTGTCTACCAGAGCTTCCGCCACCGCGCTGCCCATACCGCCTTCCAATAGCTGCTCCTCAACAGTCAAAACAGCATCATAGCTTTCGAGCAATTTGGTGAGCCCCGCGCCATTGATCGGCTTGACCCGAAAGAGATCAATTACCCCCGCCTCAACACCTTGCTCGGCCAAAGCATCACGAGCGGCCATGGCTTTTTGGAGCAACGCGCCACAAGCGACAATCGCCA
The DNA here is from genome assembly GCA_018649725.1 of Rhodospirillaceae bacterium. Taxonomy (GTDB): domain Bacteria; phylum Pseudomonadota; class Alphaproteobacteria; order Rhodospirillales; family UBA2165; genus TMED23. Next base: position 2,044 of record JABIHH010000051.1, read on the forward strand.
CCTGTTTGCCCTCAGCTATATGGCCGAAACCCTGATCATATACTGCTTTAAAGCTGCCATTATAAAGTGGTGCCTGACCTTGACGATCCAGTCGGATATAGCGGAAATCGGAATCCGCAATCGCAACATTAGCAATCTCTTCCGCCGCTTCCGCATCTCCCGGCGTCAGCACTTCGATGCCGTTAAGGGCACGCATACAGGCAATGTCTTCCGGAGTGAAATGAGTAAGTGTCGCATGGTCGTAGCCCAAGCCCACACCGACCGCAATTATCGTCACCGGTAAATTCATCGAGGCAATGACGCATTTAACCTGCTCATAGCACCTCGCCGTAATGAACGGCGCCATGGCATAGAGGAAAACCTTTTTGCCGCTGAGCGCTAGGCCGGAAGCGAGGTCGACCATGTTTTGCTCAGAAATGCCGGCATGAATAAACTGATCAGGCAAATCTTCTCTAAGGGCATCCAGCGCAGCCGCACCAAGATCGGCGCTGATAAATAAGATATCTTTGTCTTTGCGGGCTGCGGCACAAATCGTGTCGATGACAGCATCACGCATTAATCTTGGGAGTTGAGCATCCATGACCTAGCCCTCCATCCCTAATTCCGATCGAGCTTGCGCAATTTGCTCATCGCTCGGCATACGGTTATGCCATTCAGAGCGCCCTTCCATAAACGAGATCCCTTTGCCCTTCACCGTATTGGCAATGATCGCCAAAGGTTTACCACCGGTCTTACCAATGCGATCAAAGGCTGGCATGAGTTCATCAAAAGAATGGCCATCAATAGTGACCGCCTCCCAGCCGAAGCTCCGCCATTTTTCTTCCATGTCGCCGAGTTCAAGTAATTCCTCGGTCTTACCTAAAATACAAAGCTGGTTGCGGTCAATGATGGCAATGAGATTGTCGAGTTTGCGGTGCGCCGCGAACATCGCCGATTCCCAAATCGAACCTTCATAGCATTCACCATCGCCCAAGATCACAAAGGTGCGGTAGTCCTGCTTATCTTGGCGGGCTGCCATTGCAAAGCCGGCGCCCATACCGACGCCGTGGCCGAGCGAACCTGAAATACCTTCGATCCCGGGAATACGGAAATCGGCATACATGCCTAGCAATCCACCTGGTTCTGTAAAGCGTTCGAGCTCTGATTTTGGATAGAAATCAAGATCGGCCAGGATCGGATATTGCACCATTGCTGCATGGCCTTTGCTGACAATGATACGGTCTCGCTTAGGATCATCTGGCTGACCCGCGGTGACTTTTGCGATACCGCCATAATAAAGCGCAATCATAATCTCAGTGCAGGAATAACAAGACGGAATGTGCCCCTTCTTCTGACGCATCACCATTTCAAACAATTCTTGGCGCAACCAATATGCCTTAGCTTCTAGATCGTTTATGTTCAATTTATTTTCCTGTTCTTAGTCCGCAAAACTTATGCGGCGTCATTATCTTCCAACAATTTTCGTTTCAGCGGAATAGCCGCCATTTTTTCAATATGATCGACGACATCCTGACCAAATTTATCTTTTAATAAATCGAGATAAGGCTGATGGGCGAAATAGGTGTCGAAGGCATTGTCTCTGAATTGAAGAATCTCGGCAGCCGAGCAATGCTGATTTGCCAAGGGCTTGGTGTTATAGCCATGTTGCGAGAAATCTTTCCAACTATCTGGCAGCGGCGTCCCGTCACGGATCGCATCGAGATAAAGCGGTGAGCCCGGATAGGCCATGGCTGAATAGAAATTGGCAAATTCACAATTGAGCTCCAGCGCCAGATCAAAAGTTTGCTGCATGCGCTCAATGCTATCGTCGGGGAGGCCGAAAATATAATTGCCGATGATGTAAATACCGGCATCTTGAATACGCCGGACGACATCTTTGATCTCGTCATTGCCATAGATTTTATCGGCACCATCGCGCACGTGATCACTGGCGCTCTCAATGCCCAGGCACAGCCAGTTCACACCGGCGGCTTTAAGTTTGTCGAGAAATTCATCCTGCACGGAATCGACCCGGGCATAGGCCCAAATATTTACCTCGTAATCGCGCTCGATCAGCAGGTCACAAATGCCAAGGACGTGGCGCTTATTAAGCACGAACATCTCATCGACAAACTTGATATTTTTGACCCCATAGGTCTCGACCAAATGATCGATTTCCTGGACAACGACCTCAGGCGACCACATCCGGTAGGACGATTTGCCGAACGGCGAATTAATACAGCAAAAATGGCACTTATAAGGGCAGCCAAGACTGGTGTGAATGGCAGCGTAAGGCGAGCGGTCATGAATGTGATCAAAGCTATGCCAGTTATGCGCCCGGTATTTTTCCATCGGCAGCAAATCCCAGGCAATGCCGGGCATCTCATTGTCGAGATCGGTCAGTAAGGGCTCAGCACTTGAAGGTGGCACGATTTGATCAGCATCACGGGTCCATAAGCTTGGAATACCACTAAAATCATTCGCCTCAGCATCGATCGCCTGAACCACTTTTAATATGGTTACCGGCCCTTCGAGATCACAGACAAAATCGACGGCTTCCTCACGCATGGTGAGTTCGGGCAGCGCGGACGGATGCGTGCCGGTCATCATAATTTTAGCATCTGGATTGGCTGCGCGGATCAACCTTGCGATATCACCGGCGGCGGTCATGTTTTGCGTCGACGCAGAGGGCTGCAATCCGTAACAAACAATCACGATAAGCTTCGGCGCATAATCTTCGGTCGCAACGCGGGCAGCCTCACCAGCACTGGCACCCAATGCCGGCGCATCATAGATCGCCGCCGAGCAGCCTTTGCGCCTGACATAGGTCGCAAACAGACCGGCGAAAACCGGCGGTTCAATCGCTGGAAATTCGTCGCCTAGATCCTGATAGATTTGTTTTCTATCACCAGGATTGATGAATAAGACATCCACACCCTCGGCCATCAAGGATTCTCCCTTTTTCATTAAACAGCTTAGCCGAAAGAAGAAGTATAGACGACTGAGTCTTAATCAAAAGTGACTCGGGCAACATTTTTTAATGCCCTAACAAAGCCGGCAATTCGTCTAACGCTTTGATTTCGTTTACAGGCTCCCCTGGCAGCCTTTCTCTCGCCTGGCCAAAGCGGTTCACCCAATTGACCTGAAAGCCAAAATTAGCAGCCCCGGCAACATCCCAGGCATTCGATGACATGAAACAGATTTGCTCTGCCGGCAAATTCAACTCATCCACCGCGAGCTGATAGACCGAAGGATGCGGCTTATAGATCTGCAACGAATCGACCGAGATCACCGCATCAAACAACTTGCCCAGACTGGCATGTTCGACGGCAGAGCCCAGCATATTCGGGCTACCATTCGACAATATTGCGGTCTTAACATTGTTGGCACGTAAGGTTTTCAACATCGCTGGTACTTCCGGATAGGCATCAAGCGTACTGTACAGATTCATGAGTTTGCCGCGGAGCGCATTGTCATTAATACCCAGCGTATCCATAGCAAAATCCAGGGCATCACCGGTGATTTGCCAGAAATCCCGATACTCCTCCATGAGACTGCGGAGCCAGGTGTAATTAAGCTGCTTCATGCGCCAAATATCGGAAAGCGCCTCCCAATCATCACCGAGATCGTCTTTGCACTGTGCCGCCGCAGAATTGACGTCAAATAACGTGCCATAGGCATCGAATACACAGGCCCCGATATTTTCCAGCTTTGTACTCATGGGTTAGCCCTCCTCATCGCGTGGATCAAACAATGCCATGATCTCACCGATATCTTCCTCCCCCAACCCCATTGATGATAATTTGCGAAAGGCTTCAGAGGCAAGAGCTGCCATCGGCACCGGCGCACCATTTTCAAGCGCGACGTCGCGGGCCGTATCCAGATCTTTCAACATGGTGTTGGCCGCGCCAATCTTAGGCTCGGTGTTCCGGGCAGCAAATCTCGGGGCCATGATCTGGAAAGGCTGCGAATCGGCCCAGCCACCTTTGAGCGCTTCGGCGAGCTTGGTTGCATCCACCACACCAGATTTTTCAGCAAAGCTGACGGCTTCTGCCATGGTGACGACATTGCTGGCGACAATAATTTGATTGCAAAGCTTGGTCACCTGCCCTGCTCCGCTTTCGCCCATCCGGGTGAAACGTTGTGAAAAGGCCTCGACGATGGGCCGCACACGCTCGATATCCGCCTCAGCGCCGCCTGCCATGATCGCCAGTGTGCCGGCAACGGCCCCCTTGGCACCGCCTGAGACCGGCGCATCGACCCAGCCCATACCCGTTTCTGATTTAAGCCGCGCCGCAAGCTCGCGGGTGACATCGGGGCGCATCGAAGAAAAATCGACCAAGAGTTTGTCTTTGCTGCCGACACTCGCCACACCACCCTCACCAAAGACGACAATTTCGACGGCCTTGGAATCGGTGAGGCACATCAGGACAACATCAACATTGGAGACAAGTTCGGCGACACTGGCGGCTTCTTTGGCACCCTTGTCCAAAGCCGGTAAGATTTTCTCACGCGACCGGTTCCACACCAAAACATCGTGACCCGCCTCTAGCAGGCGATCCACCATTGGTCCGCCCATAATACCGAGCCCGATATAGCCCAATCGAATGCTCATTTGATATTTCCCGAATCGACCGGCTCTTCGACTTCCCACTGCACATTACCGGCATGGGTGACGGCCCCTAAATTCGCGGGTCCCACGGTAGCGGCATATTTTTGCTGTGCACCGGCGAGCTTGGAGGCATCTGGCGGCGTCCAGTTTTTCCTGCGCTCAGCCATTTCCGCGTCCGAAATTTTAACGTCGATTGTCCGCGCACCGCCATCAATCCGAATGATGTCGCCTGTTTGGATGAGCCCAATCGGCCCGCCAGACGCCGCTTCGGGCGAGGCGTAGCCAATACACATACCGCGGGTCGCCCCAGAGAAGCGCCCATCGGTGAGCAGTGCCACCTTCTCGCCCATACCCTGGCCGTAGATAATCGCCGTCACACCGAGCATTTCCCGCATTCCCGGCCCGCCTTTGGGCCCTTCATTGCGCACCACAATGACAGAGCCCTCTGCATAAGCGCGGTCGCGGATTACGGCCATGCAGTCTTCTTCGCTCTCAAACACCAGAGCCGGGCCTTTATGAATTAAAGATTTAAGCCCGGCGACTTTCAGTAGCGCGCCGTCCGGGCAGAGATTGCCTTTCAGTACGACGACACCGCCGGTCTCAGAAAACGCGTCTTCTTTAGCCAAAAACACCTGACCATCCGGATCCGGCGCAGCGGCCAAAGCTTCTGACAAAGTCTGGCCGTCTACGGTCAGGCAATCGCCGTGCAGATAGCCACCTTTGAGCATCTCCTTTAAGAGCACCGGTACACCGCCAACGTCATAGACATCTTTGGCATGATAAAGCCCACCCGGCTTTAGATTGGCAATGAGCGGCGTGCGGTCAAAGACTTCGGCGACATCATCGAGGGTAAACCTAATACCCGCCTCATGGGCAATCGCCGGAATGTGGAGCCCGGCATTGGTCGAGCCGCCGGTGGCAGCAACGACAGCGCTGGCATTCTCCAAAGATTTACGGGTGATGAGATCTCGCGGCAAAGGCCCGTCGCCCAACACACCTTGCATGACAATATCACCGGCTTTTTTAGCGACCTCAAAGCGCTCCTCATATATCCCGGGGATCATTGAGGAGCCAAGCGGAGCCATGCCCAAAACTTCCGAGACCATGCCCATCGTATTGGCCGTGAATTGCCCCGCGCAGGCACCGATTGTCGGCAGGCAGACGCGCTCCAGCTCATCGATTTCTTCCAGGCTCATCTCGCCGGTCATGACGGCACCGACAGCTTCATAAGAATCGAGCACGCTGACGTCTTTGCCTTTCCACGTGCCGGGCAGCGCTGAGCCACCATAGATAAAGACCGACGGTACATTGCAGCGCACCATGCCCATCATGATGCCGGGCAGATTTTTATCGCAGCCGCCAAACCCAATAATGCCGTCATAGGCATGACCTCTAACGACCAGCTCAACACTATCGGCAATGACTTCCCGGGAAATCAGCGAGAACTTCATCCCCTGATGGTTCATCGACAGACCATCCGAGACCGAAATCGTTGTGAATTCGCGGGGTGTGCCACCTGCTGCCTCAACACCTGCTTTGGCCGCCTTGGCTTGCGGCGCTAAATTCATCACACAAGGCGTTGTCTCACCGGCGGTCGTCACAACACCGATAAAGGGTTTCGCGATGGCCTCATCATCCAACCCCATGCCACGTAAAAAAGCCCGGTGCGGGGTGCGATCCAGCCCGTCAGTAGTAACGCGCGAATGTAATGGTTTTGATTTTTTGCCAGACATTAATTGCCTCTTAAATTATTTGCGTCATATCTCTAGAGGACATCGGCAAAAGCGCCTATTGTCAAGCAACGGCTATTACGTTTAAGGAAATCTATTTACACCATGTCCCCAGATAATTTTGATTCTTTTGTTACCGATGAAAACGTTTGGTCCCAGGTTATCTCGGATGAAGCATCAACGAGCGGTCGTCCGGCACTTTTTCTTGATCGCGACGGGGCGATTGTCGAGGAAGTGAATTATCTTCATCGGCCGGAAGATGTCGCCTTTATCCCCGGCGCCATCGAGGTTATTCGCCGTGCCAATGATCTAGACATACCGGTCCTTATCGTCACCAACCAGGCCGGTATTGGACGACAATATTATAATTGGGATCATTTTATCGAGGTACAGAAGACCATTCTCACTCAACTTTTTGACGCAGGTGCCCAGATAGATGGCGTATTCGCCTGCCCGCATCATAGTGATGCCAGAGCCCCCTATTTTCACAAAGATCACCCCTGGCGCAAACCTAATCCGGGTATGCTGACGACGGCTCAAGAATTAATGGCCGTCGATTTGAGCAAATCCTGGATTGCCGGAGACCGCGCTGGTGACGTGCGGGCTGGGCTCAATGCAGGGTGCGCGGGCGGCATCCATTTGCAGACCGGTCATGGTATTCGGGAGATCGAGCGCGATACCTCACTCGCCTCAGCGACAAAAAGCTTCGAGGTAAAATCCCTCGCCTCTATCGCTGATTTGCTCACCGAGCTACCGCTGTTTAAGCAGCAGATGCACTAAGCTGCCTCAGAGAAAACTGCCCGTCTTGAGCCAGTGGGCACAGTCTTCGCCGAGCTCATTTACAGCCATGGTTTCGTATTTGGCACAGTCCTCTTCGCTCAGAACATCTTTCCATCGACCATTGGTGCCCTTATGGACAAAGGTCTCAGCGCCGCCATCCCAAAAAGCACCACCGAGTGGCACGCTGGTCGTGGCATTTTCTTTCATATAATCAAAGCTGCAATGGTGGAGGATTTTTTCCCAATTCGACTCGTCAATGGGCTGGTCAATAAAGTCGGCAATCGAGCGGATTTCGCCCGCCATATCTTCTTTAAGCGCGCTGAAATGGATCAGCTTAACGTTCGGCAGATGCTGAATTTCCCACCAGGTGCGCACATTTTCCCAAAACGACCAAAACGGAAAGCCGTCCTTATCCAGCCAATCGTGATAATATTGCTCAATAGTATCGACCGGCTTGCCCATCGGCGGTCCGACCCGGCCTGGCGTCTCGTTCAGTGCCTCATACCAAAAGTCATTGGCATTGATATGGTGATTGTAGAGGCTCCAAACCACGTCGCGACCATCACGTCCGATATAGATATATTTAGCCTCAGGCGAAAACACCAAGGCATCCACCGGCAAATGGGTCTTGATGAAACGCCGATGGGTCTGCGCTTCAACTTCCGGAATTTTGACTTCTTTGGGCGGCACCCGAAGATCAATCCAGGGGGACATGTCGGCAACCGGCAGGCCCTCTTCAGCATTAAAGATGAGCTGACTCAGGATTTGCTGCACCCAGGTGGTGCCCGCCTTTGCCCATGTACTGATTATGATGTCATCATCGCGGAACGCGAACTCGTTCCAAAAAGTCGAATCCATGTGATTGTTTTGCATTTCCCGAGTTTTCTCGGGCCACGAAATATCATCTGGCATTTCTATTCTCCCTGATCTGATTGTTTGTTTTTTTATTTTTATCGTGGAGATGTTAGCCGATTTAACTGCAAAATTAAACTGCCAGCTAATCTTAAAATTGAAATTGAGGAGAATAGCGGCCCAAATATTTGAGCCGGCGAGGTTGCGGCGTCAAAGTGAATATTTTTAACTCACCACCCTAGCCTGGCCCACAACGGACATAGTCGCCCCAGACGCGCTCGACTTGATTGAGGATGCGTTGGACGTGGCCGACCTCGACGATCTCCATGCCTTCGACAGCGAGCGAATTGGCGGTGCGGGCTTCGAGCGCTTTTATTTTCTGACAGATTTCTTTTGATTTTTCGGTCAGCCTGATTTGCATGGAGCGCTTATCATGCTCGGCACGTTGCTGGTGGATATAGCCATATTCAACAAGCTTTTTTAAATTATAAGACACATTAGATCCTTGGTAATAGCCCCGTTCAATCAGTTCGCGAATGAGGATTTCCTGATCTCCAATATTGGTTAAAAGCAATGCTTGAACAGCTGTTAGATCTCGAATCCCCAAGCGGATAAGCTCGGCCCGGACAACATCCAAAAACTGACGATGCAGGCGTTCAATCGTTTTGGTTAAATTAGAATATGCATATTCCATGTCGTGTCCTAACGTGTCTATTGAATTGATAATGTCACCTCTGCGGAAAGTTGGGTATCGCTCTGAGGCAATAAGAGCGGGGCATAAATGTCGGTCAGGGATACGGTAACAAATTGGTTGGGGACACTGCCATCGAGGGGACAGGTTTGCCCACAGATCAGCGCGACCTTAGCGCATTCACAAAAAACGCTCGTCGAGACTGTGAGATTATCTGTAGACTTGCTGGTCGCGCCGAATACTGCGGCTTGAATGCCAGCCGTATCATCGCTGTCTAGCAGAGCATATTCCGCACCCACTCGAGCGGCTGACTTTAAAACCAGACTCTCCGAAACGGCGCTGCCGATATCAAACAGGCTGAGCGCGACAATCAACAAGATGGGCGTCACCAGTGCAAACTCGGTTGCCGCAACGCCACTTGTTGAGCGGCAAAATTTATTGAGAAAAAATTTCATTGCTTTGCTCCTATTCCACCAACTGAACATGGCCGGGCACGGACAAGGATGCAGTCCCAACGCCATCACATTCATTGTCCAGATCGGCACTGCCTTGAATTTCAACCGTATTGGCAACGATCTGGGTGCAGCCGCCACCGGTTGCGTTATTGCCGAGAAATCTCACATGGGTATTCGGCATATAAATTGCGCCGGTAAAATTAGAGACGGAATTACCGTTGAAGGTATTCGGGCTACCCTCACTATCCGGATCTTGGAAAAATAGTACCCCTGCATATGTGCCGGTATTGGGCGCTGTTATATCGATGGCACCACCGCCATTTATTGTCACGACAGGATCGTTAGAACCGGCATTATTCGCGAGGTAGATCGTCACGCCAGTGCCCGTGACTGTGGCATTGGCGCCGATTTCAAAATCACCACCATCCATAATATAAACGCCGGGCTGCATCGTGACTTGACCAGTTTGCAAGTCTGCGCCCCCGCAATAGCGGCCCGGCGCCATCGTCACGACCTGACTAGGCGCGCCGACAATCTTATAATTATTTTCACTGCATGCCACCGGATCAGTTGGAATTGCCAATCCAGCGTAAGGGTCTGACACAACAGGTCCTTTGGTAACCGGCTTAGAACAACCGGTTAAGTTCAACCCCGACGTTGCATCAACACCGCCAACGGCAGAAACACATTCGGTCGTTACATCGGCACTGCCGGAAACGGAAATCGCGGTCGTGGAAATTGAATTCGACGCGATGGTGCAGTTGGTCATGGATACGACTGAACTGCCGGAAAAATCGATGGCGCTATCTGCTGTCGGATCGAGAGCGAGCACACACGCTTCGGTTCCAGGGGCAACACGTGCGACCGCCCGGACATTTATCGATCCAGCATTGGTTAAAAAGTACGATGTTATCAGTGTCGTTATGGCGGCGCTTAAATTGGCCTCAACCGCCTCATCGCCGGTATAGGCGCCACTAAGCGGTGGGTAATTTATCGAATTTGTTGCCACGTCCAAAACATAATTGTTTCGAACAGCTTCCTCGATCGCTGTCTCTTTGATCTGCGTTTCCGAGGCCGATCTCCGCAATTGATGCGCGCCGGCAATTGCCGCCGCATCTGCCGCTGATTGCAGTGTATTGCGTTGACTGTACCACACAGCCGTCTCTACACCGAGGGCGGTAAAGCCTAACAATATAGGAAGGCCGAGGGCCATGCTGACAACAACTGAGCCAGACTTATGGGTCCAAAATTGCCGCCAATTATGTTGTTGCTGCTGGCTCATTTCCAGCCGCTCGACACCGTTTTAGAAGCCATCGCAACGACTGCAAAAAGTGTTGCTACGGAAATATATGGATCGCCATAAGGCAGAGCATCAAAAAGATTTGAATATCCGGTCCAGGCGGAATCAACGAGGTTGTATAAATAAGTAGCCATTTTAAATTTCCTTTCTGTAACGCCGCCACCTTCGTTTCTCTATTTTGTGAAACCTTAGGCCGGTCATTTTGCGCGCCATTATTTCTAATGGTTTGCCTTTTAAGGGAATTTTGGAAGTTACCTTAGATCCGGGCGTAGAAGCCGAATGCCTCTACGCCCCGTTTATTTTTGGATCTAATTCTTAAGCGAGGGCATCCGTGATCGTTTGGAACATCGCGGTCAATGAGTCGCCAACCAAAGCCAACGCACCAATGATTACGATGGAGATGCCAGCAGCAATCAAACCATACTCAATGGCAGTTGCACCCGAGTCATCATTTTTAAAAGTCAGAAATTTAACTTGAGCTTTTTCGACGAGAGTCATTTTTTCGTTAGACATAATATATTTTCCTTTCGGTAACCCCGCTGCCATAACCCAGAATTATTCTGAGGTCTTAAGCCGGAGGTTTTGCGTCCCATCGTTTCCGATGGTTTGCCTTTTCGAGGGAAATTAGGCTGTTCATTTGATCAAAAATTTCTTAACTCTAGGTTGAACAGCCCGCCTTCGAAATTGTGATTTTAATATAACGACCTCGCTCGACATACTCAGTGATGCAGGTCACTAGATTGAAAAAAAGTGAAAACATAGAATTTATTTACCTAAAACCAGCGGTTTTCTAACAGTTTTTCTTTGAGTTTTATTTGCAGCTTTTATTTGCGAGGGTTCAAATGTTAGTTTATTTGTCACGAATTAACCCCCTATTTCGCTAGTTACAGGAATTAGAATGACCATTAAAGGTGTTAAAGAGCTGATCGCCGAAGCCGAAGCCGAGATCGAAACGTTAACCGTCGAACAGGCTTTAGCTGCCAATGATGATCCTGAAGTTCAACTCATTGATCTGCGCGACATTCGAGAGCTGTGGCGAGAAGGTGTTGTCCCTGGGGCACTTCATGTGCCGCGAGGCATGCTGGAATTTTGGGTCGCACCTGACAGTGCTTATCATAAAGACATCTTTGCCTCAGGGAAAAAGTTCATATTTTTCTGTGCCCTCGGGCATCGCTCGGCGCTGGCGACCTTCGCGGCTCAGAATATGGGTCTCACGCCGGTCGCTCATATCGAGGGTGGCTACACGGCGTGGAAAGAAACCGGCGCACCGACAGAAGCCAAAGAGCGCAAGTAAAACTTATGAAGCTATCTCGGTACATTGCGATAGGATTACTTCTAATTGCACTACCGGTTGAAGCCCTCGCCCATCAGGTATTTCTATCTTCAGCCCGCATCGCCGAAAACCCGGATCGTCAAATTTCAGTGGAACTCCGTGCTGAAGGAGAGGATTTGGCTAAAGTTTTTAAGGTGCCGCTGACCATTAGAGGCGGTATCGTCAATCCGCATGAATTGAAAAAACATCAGGCCCGAATTACAAAATATCTGCTAGCCAAATTTGCTGTCGCCAACGCCGAAGGGAACAGCTGCTCTTTTATCTCCGAGACGAGCGAAGCAAATTTCAACGCAGTCGCTTTGACAACCAAATGGGATTGTAAAAAAATCGACGGCGAGTTGTTCTATCAAACCTCATTGTTCTTCGATGAAAGTGAAACCGCCGGGCAATTGGCTTTTATCAAAGGCATGAAGAATGAAACCCCACCCCTCCTCAATTCAAAGACGCCAAAAATCAGCATCACCGGACCGCCCCCGACCTTCCTGGAAACAACAACGCGATTTGTCGCCGCTGGCATTGAGCATATTTTTCTGGGCTATGACCACATAGCGTTTCTAATCGCCCTCCTGCTCTGGGCACAGCGATTCTTATCGGTGATAAAAATCGTCACAGCTTTTACGGTTGCCCATACAATAACCCTGACCCTCGCCACCCTAGATGTCGTTAGTCTGCCGTCAATTTTTGTTGAAGCCGCAATCGCTGCAACCATCATCTATGTCGCAGCAGAGAATTTTTTTCGGCGCGATGTCGATGAACGCTGGCCGCTGACTTTTTTCTTGGGGCTGGTGCATGGCTTCGGCTTTGCCAGCGTCTTGCAGGAATTTGGCTTGCCGGAAAATGCGATGATCACCGCCCTCGCGATGTTTAATGTCGGCGTCGAGATCGGCCAGATCGCCATTGTCGGCATTTGCCTGCCCATTATCCTTGTCATCGATCACTTAGTAGTTCGCAATTCCCCCAACGCCCCCAACAACCGGCGCAACCCAATCTTTGTCTATCTGACTTCCGGCGTTATCCTGTTGTTTGGTGTTTACTGGTTTATAGACCGGGTATTTTTGGCCTGAGTCCTTTGACGCGCATCAACGACATATTTCCGGGAAAAGTTTAGAATCCCGGCGTCTAATTAGAGATGGAGGAATATTATGGTTGAAACATCATATCGAGTTCCTGTTCATCACGGGGGCAATTTTTGGGGTGGGTTAATGGATCCCCTCAAAGGTATCGGCAATAAAATTTCCGATTTTTTCTCGCCTACTGCTGAAGCTTCCGGCAATGATCAGCTCTATGAAATTCATGTTGAACTGCCCGGCGTCGATGAAGAAGACATTGACGTCACCACGGATGATAATGTTCTTTTGATTAAAGGTGAGCGGAAGTTTGAGCGGGAAGAAGAAGGCAGGACCTACTACTTTTCGGAGCGGAGTTATGGCCAGTTTCAAAGGTCGTTCCGTTTGCCGGGCGACGCTGACTTAGCCAAGGTTGCTGCCACCTATACGGATGGCGTCCTGACGGTGAAAGTCGCCAAAAAAGAAGCCGGTCGGAATGGAGAGCAACGTATTCCGGTCAACCGCGGCTAAGATCAATTTGTGACATTTTAGTCAAACAGACCATCTACATTCGTTCAATATAGTCCTTGCGGTTGAGGTTTTCGTCAGGCTCGCCTGCAAGAGCCCCGCGCACCCACTCGGCTGAAAAATGAAAAGTCGTATGTCCACCAAGTGCCTTAGGCCTCGGCGGCGCGGGTTGGCGCCGAATTTGCCGTAAATAACAGCGCCGATACCGATGGCATCAGGCAGGCGGTGATCAATGCAAATGAGAATGCCGCTGAGGCATCCGTGACCACAGTTGTCTTTTGCGAATGCAGTTTCCAATCGGCCATCACCTGCGGCGATACCTGCCCGGTTGATGAATCCACAACCGATTCGACGCCCCGGCAATTTGTCACCGTAACAGTGACAGATTCATACAGCTCGTTCTTTCTTCCCGACGAAGATGAGGAAACAACTTACACGGTTTTCGAGGGTGTCACGGATCTAGAAGCCTCCGTAACGATGCGTATCGAGTGAAATTATGAAAACGAATAAAGGTCATAAACGATTAAGCTGGCGTCAGTTTCTTACCTGCTGCCTAGGTGTGACGGCCGTAGAATTTGCCTTGGTTGCCCCCGCCTTTTTTGGTCTCATTTACGGCACTATCGAAACCGGACGATTTTTCTACGTAAAATCAGCCTTGCAAAATGCCGTCGACCAAAGCGGACGCTTTGTTACGCTGAACACCACTGCCGATGACACAACGATTACCGATTATGTAAAAACGCGTTTGTTAACCGACCTCGCCAATTCGACGACCTTCACCATTTCCTCAGATACAGTTGGCACAACCGATTTCAAGACAGTTAGCGCGGCTTATGAATTTGATATTTTATTGTCGCTGATTTCCGTCGATACGGTTGCCATCAACGTCCAGGCCCGCGTGCCAATCTCCGATTGAGCTAATGCAGCGATGACAGGCCGGATTTAATGGCGAGTTCGCTGATCGCTTCCATCGAGAAACGGCGCAATTTCAAATCCTTTAAAAGATCAATTTCGATGACAGCTTCGGGATCGAGCTGTCGGTCCATCATAGAGCCAACAAATTCGACTAAATCCCGTGTTTGGCCCGGATAGGACAACACATTGCTCAGCAATTCGCGGCGAATGAGTGCCGGAAAGGCGATAATCTCGATGCCCAAAAGCTTTTTGACCGTGGCCGGGATCTGCAGGCTTCTAAACAAACTATCGAGACAAAAACTATAGATGCCGAAGTCCAATTTACCGGCAACGTCTTGCGTAAATTCCTTAAATTCCTCGATAAATGGCTTCGCCGTAATTTTTTGATCCATGAGTTGTTTGACCAAGCCGAGAAATAACCGATAGCGCTCTCGGGCCGGGCTGATTTTGCCCCCAAGTTGCGCCTCAATTTCCCTGATCTCGGATTCCCTGAAACGCGATTCGATCAGTGATTTGGCGCTATAGCGCACATCTTCGGAAAGCGTTTGCTGCTCAATCAGATGGAATAAACGTTCATACTTATCGCGCTCTTGGCCTTTGAGATGAGAGATATTACCGCTAAGTGGCATGAGGGCGGCTTCAGCGACCAGATTATCTTTCGAATAAATCGCCGCCACTGCGGCAGCTTCATGGATGACCGAGCGATCCTGAAAGTCATCTGAAATGAAAAACCGCGTGCGGGAGGCAACTGTCAGATAACGCCCTAACCGAGCACAGGCCAGAAAGTGATCCGCGAGATCATAACGTGGTTCTGGCGAAGAATTATTCTGATCTGATTGCAAAATACTCATAAAGCTCTTTCTAAAATACGGTTGGGCAAAAATTATACGCTGATCTTATGAAGATATCTACAAATCTGAGTAAAAAAATCTGTTTATTGACGGGTATCAATAGCCTTTTTGTTTCGAACTGCTATAAACTGTGCCATGAACCAATTGGCAAATAAGTATGATTTTCGAGTACCGCGGTATACGAGCTATCCGACAGCCCCCCATTTCCACGATGGCATCACTGGCGACGTGGCCTCAGATTGGCTGGGTGCGCTCGATCCCGCTGAGCCTTTGTCGCTTTATTTCCATATTCCATTTTGCGATTCGATGTGCTGGTTTTGTGGTTGCTATACCAAGATCGTCAATCGCTACGACCCCATCGCGGCTTATTTGGAGACTTTATTAAAAGAAGTCGACCTCATCGCCGATAAACTACCGACCCGTTTCAAAGCCGAGCATCTCCATTGGGGCGGCGGTAGTCCAACCATGCTAACGCCCAAAGATTGGCAACGTCTCATAGATCGTTTGCGCGAGCGCTTTGATATTTCTGAAACCGCAGAAATCGCTGTCGAGCTTGATCCCCGCGACGCTACCGAAGACTACATCAAGGGCATTGCCAAAGCTGGCGTAAACCGGGCCAGCATCGGCGTGCAGGATTTTCATGCTGAGGTCCAAGAGGCGATCAATCGAATTCAACCTTTTGAAGTGACCAAGCAAGTCATCGACTGGCTTCGCCAATACGGCATCACATCGATCAATATGGATCTCATGTATGGCCTGCCGCATCAAACGACCGAGCGGGTCATTGATCAGGTCGACAGAGCCGTCTCGCTCGCCCCGGAACGCATCGCGTTGTTTGGCTATGCCCATGTGCCCTGGATGAAAGAGCATCAAAAGATGATCTCCGAGGCCGATTTGCCGGGCGCAGATGCAAGATGGGAGCAGTCTGAAACGGCATCGGATCGCTTGGTGGAACTCGGTTATGTCAGGATTGGCTTTGATCACTTCGCGCACCCCGATGACAGTCTCGCCATCGCTTTAAACAACGGCACCTTGCACCGAAACTTTCAGGGCTACACAGCAGACAAAGCCTCAACTCTCATTGGCTTTGGTGCCTCTGCGATCAGCTCATTGCCACAAGGTTATCTACAAAATCACCTGCCGATGAAGTCCTACACCTCAGCGATTGAAAAAGCTGAGCTTCCCGTCGCACGCGGCATTGCGGTCGAGCAGGATGATCTCCTCCGCCGCAAAATTATTGAGCATCTGATGTGTGATATGGCCGTCGATTTAAAAGCGGTCGCTCAGGAATTTGATACGGCCCCGGAAAACTTCCAAGCTGAGCTGGATCGCCTTCAACCTTATGTCGAAGATGGCATTTGTACGCTGGAGGAATTTAAAATCACGGTCAATGAAGACGCCCGACCTTTCGTGCGCCTCATCGCAGCTGCTTTCGACAGTTATCTGAATAAAGCCGCCGAGCCCGGCCAGGAAGTCAAACGCCATTCACGCGCCGTCTAGTTCCAACTCAGGTAAAATCCGCTTTTGAATTTCCGCTGCGATTTGAGCGGCAACATCAAGTTTTTTTGCTGCCGGTGAAGGTGTAGCCTCCGGCTCCATTCCCAAAACCTGAGCATAGCCTTCAGCGACGAGCTCATCTACCAGACGGCGATGTTTGTCGCCGAGGAAACCGTCCGGGGCAAATATATGAACCGGCTTACCGCTGGCGCAAACTTCCGAACACATCGATGAAGATTCGCCTGTGACAATCAACTGATCGGCATGGGCTAGAAAGCCGAGATAAGGATTGTCATCCACCGAGCCTCCCGCCGCCCAGCGATAGACATAATCCGGCTTAACATTCTTCTCCGACAAACCAGAAAGCACGCCCGCCAAGGCGTCACCCGTTCGAGGACTGGTGGTGATCAGGAGGGAGCCGCCCGACCCGGCAACGAGATCACCAGTTTGGCGGCCAAGTTCCTCCGCCATGGCTGAGGTAAACGGTCGGCGCTTTGTCGCACCGCCAACAATCAAGCCAAAAAGTGGTTGTTTTAAGCCCGTAAACTTAGCCTGCCAGCGCATACGCGCTCTGGAAAGCTGGATATCATCAATGCCGTGCGGCGCACCCGTTATGCGTATGATGTTCCCATTATTTTTGACCGCCCCATCATGATTGGGGACCGCGACAAGATCGAACTCGCTGATCGCAGTGTCTCCGGGATACATGATATGAACCAAGCAGCAATCATCCAGGCTTTGCTTTTTTATATAGCGGGCCACGGCAGCACCACGTCTGCCAGATGCAATCACAACATCCGGCCAGGGCGACTCCAATTCTGATTTTGACGCCGCCGTAAGGCCGCGCAAAGATGGACCCATCAAGAAATTGGGTAAATTTGCGAGACTGGACCAGATCAGCTGTTTTTCCTCAAAGGGCAGTTCGAGCGCCTTGGCGACCGCGCTACATTGATTGCCGGTTCCAGGCCGCTCATCAATTAGCGCCCAAATAACAGGAGTCTCATTCATTTCGTCTACATTCATTCAATTATTGGTGTATTGACGTTTTTTGCTGGAATTAAGCTTTTCCAGTCCTTAACTATATACAGCAGGTTTTATAAACGACAGAAGGGTTTTTGACTATATGTCGACAACCAAAGCATTATTCGCCGTTGGCCAATTGGTCCATCATAAAATGTTCGACTACCGTGGTGTCGTAATTGATGTCGATTCCGAGTTCCACGGGACCGAAGACTGGTATTCCAACATGGCGTCATCAAAACCACCAAAAGATAATCCGTGGTATCATGTCTTAGTTGATGACAGCGAGCTTAGAACCTATGTCGCCCAGCGAAATCTAGAACCTGATGACAGCGGTGAGCCGATCCGCCACCCCGATGTGCGGATGCATTTCAGCGGCCAAACCGATGACGGCTACACCATCCGCCGCAAAGACAATTAGTCTAAAATTTCTATGAGCGGATTGAGCTGCGCCTCATAGTTTCTCCAACGCCCCACCGAGCGTTGATATATGGGTTCCCTCACCTGCACGGTTGAGGCTGTTTGCACCCCTCCATCGGCCTCATGGAAAGCGAGACATTTTTCATCCCAAGCCAAACCGATATGAGAAATGATAGAGCGCGCATGGCTTTCAAAATCAACAACGACTTTCTCATAATCTAACGTCAGAATTTCTTCTCCCAAGACCTGTTGCCAATGATCCATCAGTTTTCCGAACTGATTAAAATACTGCCCCATCAATTCGAGATCGTTTGACCACGGCAGAGGATCTACAAAATTCTGCATGAAGCAGGACAACCCAACATCACGTAGATCGCGGCGGCAATAAATAATCGCGGCCTTGGGAAAAAGCGATTTGATCAGTCCCAAATGAATAAAGTTGAACGGATTTTTATCGACGATGCGACGAGCGCCCGGTGCTTTATCTTGTAAAAACGAAAGATAGCCTCCACCCAATTGGCGCAACTCATCAGTTTTGATATCAGATAGACATTCCGGGTAAGCTGGATTTTGGGATTTAAGGGTCGAGACAATTTTCTCAATTTCTGTGAGTTCACCCAAGCCGGCAGCCTCTGTATGACTGGATATAATCCGCTCGATCAGCGTCGTCCCGGAGCGTGGCAGGCCAATGATAAACACCGGCGCTGCAGAACTCTCGTCACGTGTTTGGGCCGCCAGAAATTCCGCCGTGAAAAAATCTATCGTTTTTTGAATCTCAATGGCTTGAGCTGATGCATCAAAAGTGTAGCCAAAATTCTCCAACAATGACAAACGCAGCTTATTGGCCGTCGCTAAATTAGCAAACGCCCCTGCATAGTCTTTTATTTTTTCAGCGCATCGCGCCAGCGTGTAGGCAGCCTCTGACTTTGACGCTTCGGATAAATCTTCACGTGAGACCATCTCCCGTAAATGCTCGAGCTGCTGCGAGGTTAAATCAACGCCCGGCAGTTGAGACATCTCGTAAAAGGCTTTGCTGTTATCCGGATTGAGGCGAACCGTCTCGGTCAAATTCTCCCGGGCTTTATCAGCATCGCCCAATTGCAAATGCAGGCTCCCCAGCATCTGCCTCACATCGCCGGAAGCGGGATTTATGGCGGCAGCCTTTTCAAGCGTCGCCAAGGCCCCGGTAAAGTCGCCTAAAATATTCTGCACGCCCGCCAATGCCGTATAGCCGTTAATACCTTCCGGTCTTAATTCTAAATAGCGCTCAAAATTAGCAATCGCTTGCGAATGCTCCGAGCGGTTCAGCAATACCCGGCCAAGCGTCAGATAACTCGTGGCATGATCTGGAAACTGCTGAATAACATCCTGGCAAACCGCTGCGGCCTCGGCCATATCTCCGATACTAAGCAAAGCTTCCGCCAAATTCGACCGTGCGTTCGGATAGCTTGTATCCAGGCTGGCGGCCTTTCTAAAATGTTCGACCGCCTGATCGTTGCGGTTCAAATTACGGCAGGCTGTGCCAAGATTGTTGAGATATTCGCTATTTTCCTGATCAATTGCCACCGCCTGCGTCAACGCCTTTTGGGCAGCGGCAAATTTCCTCAAGCCGAGTTGAGCAATCCCAAGACAGTGCCAAGCCATCCCGTTACCGGCATCGATCGCGCTGGCTTTTTCGGACGCCGTCTCAGCGGCAACATAATTGGCAAGCATGTTCAAGACGACCGCGTAATTCGTGAGATAGAGCGCGCTGTCACTTCTGAGCGCGACGGCTTTTCCGATCAAATCCACCGCTTGGTCATTGTCGCCAAGCTGATGGTGGACAAGGCCCGCCAAGTGAAGCGCATCAGTATTTTCCGGCAGGACAGCCAAGACTTTATTGTAGAGCCCCAGAGCATCTTGAAGCTGACTGGATTGGTGACACGCGACGGCTTTTTGCAGGTCTTCCTGAACCGTCATTTCAAATCACCCAACACATCATTGAGCGGTTTAAGTTGCGCCTTATATTTTTCCCAGCGTCCGACCGACCGTTGGTATACGGGTTCCCTCACCTGCCACTTTGAAGCGGTTTTCACTTTGCTTTCGGCGGCGTGGAAATTCAGCACATCATCTTGCCAATCGAGACCTAAAAACTCGATGATCCGGCGACAATCAGTGGCTGGATCAGCGACCAAATCTTCATAGGAAACATCAAGAATATCGAGTGACAACGTTGCCTGCCAATACGCCATAAGATCGACGTAAGCTTTAATGTAAGAGCCAACATGCTCAAGATTACAGCTCCACGGATGAGGCTGAACAAAATTTTGCTGAAAACAGGACAGCCCGACATCCCGTAAATCCCGCTTGCAATGGATGATCTTGGCAGCTGGATACATCATCTGGATAAGCCAGAGATTGGCATAATTAAAGGGCGTTTTATCAACCACATAAGCCGCACCATTGCTCAACTTTTCGAGCTTAGCCGAATAGGTTTCAGACCACGAACTTACCTGATCAAGTGTCAAATGTTTAACACTCGCGGGAAATTCATCATCGCCGCCGGTCGCCCGCTTAAATCCGTCAATAAAGGTCGGAATATCCGCAAGCTCACCCGCCCCTTCAGCCTTGGGATGGGCCGCTATTATTTGCTCGATTAACGTCGTGCCTGAGCGCGGCATGCCAATGACAAAAATCGGCGACGAAATCACGTTAGACTTTTTTGCTCCCCACTCTGCACGTTGAGCAAAAAAGTCAGAAGTAAATGTTGCCTTAAGCTGATCAAATTCTTCCCGATGCAGCACCGGATCAAAAACCTGGCCGTCGGCGGCAAGGAGTTCCGCCCGCTGCTGATTGCCGCTGATATAATAATCAAACGAATGACCAAGATCTCCCGACCGCTCATTCTGCATGGCCAGAGTAAAATGCGCCTTGGTTCTTTGATCCGACGTCAAAGCAACTCGATCACTTTCCAGCAAGGCCGCAATATGCGCCGGTGTTGCCGGCTCCAGCACCTCCTTGCCCGAGGTTGATAGCGCGTAATACGCATCAATATTGTTAGGGTCGCACGCAACGGCGGTCTTAAGGCTTTTAAGGGCCTGCTCCATTTGGCCGAGCTCGGCATAACACACGCCCAAATTAATATGCGCATGGGCACTTTTGGGCTCAAGCTGGATGGCACATTTGAAAAGCTCTTCGGCTTCGTCAAAACGGGATTGAGCTGAATAAAGTGCCGCGAGATTTGATATTGCCTGACTGTGCCCGGGCGCAATATCCATCACCTGGCGAAAGGCCTGTTCGGCGCCATCGAACTGTTTGTTACGGCTCAACACCACGCCGAGACTATGAATGGCGGGCACGAAATTAGGCTCGATCCTAAGCGCCGTCCGACATACTTCTTCGGCACGGTCCAACCAATCCATCGCCATATAGGTGGTTGCCAAATTGCTAAAAGCCAGCAGGAAAGTCCCATCGATCTCAATCGCCCTGAGGAACGCGCCTTCGGCCAGCTCGTAGCGCCCCTGCTGCATATGAAGATGACCGAGATTATTCTCCGCTGCTGCGTTATTGGGCGCATATTCGATCGCTTTGTCATAAGCCACCTCAGCCTCGACATATTTATTTTGCGCCGCCAAGGCCCGACCGAGATTATTATAGGCTTCGGCATGCTCAGGCACCGCCTTGATCGCCGCAATCGCAGCGCGCTCTGCTTCTGGCCAACGTTGCAACGTATTTAGGACAATCGCCATATTGGTATTGATGGCAGGTTCACTGGGCTTGATGGCCAAGGCTTTGCCAATCAATTGGGCCGCATACTCATCCCGCCCTTTTTGATGAGAAATCAAGCCTAAGAGATGCAGCGCATCGGCGTTATTACTGTCCGCTTTCAAGGCGCGCTTGTAGAACTTCTCCGCTTTGTCGAATTGACCGGCCTGATGAGCCTCGGCCCCTTTGCCGAGTAAATCCTGAGCTTTTGAATTATCACGCGCCATTAAAATTCCATCTGAGCTTCGTTTGCACTCACTAGCATTTGCAAGCGCCTCGAAACTTCCTTAAACCTATCTAATTATATATTCATTTTGTAGAGCTTTTATTGAGAACCAAAATAGAACCGATGGGGTAATAAATGGTAAACGACGATCGATCACCGGAACAAAAAGCGGCAGGTGCTGAAACGGCAAAAATGCTGCTGGATATCAAGGCCGTGAACTTCCGCCCGAAAGAGCCGTATATCCTAACCGCCGGTTGGGCAAGCCCGGTCTATATCGATTGCCGCTGGGTAATCTCTTTTCTGGAAGAGCGCCGAAGAATAATGAAACTGGGCGCTGATCTGTTGCGCTCCTCGATCGACATGGATGCGCTTGATATGGTTGCCGGCGGCGAGACGGCTGGTATCCCCTATGGCGCTTGGCTGTCGGAAGAACTTTCCAAGCCAATGCTCTATATCCGCAAAAAACCCAAAGGCTTTGGGCGCAACGCGCAGATCGAAGGCGACATGCCGGAAGGCAGCAAAGTTCTGCTGGTCGAGGATCTGGCAACCGATGGCGGCAGTAAAATCCTATTCATTGACGCGCTTCGCGCCGGCGATGCTGAAGTGACCGACATCTTCGTTGTTTTTTTCTACAGCGCTTTCCCCGGCGCCGAAGAAACCATGGCCAAGGCTGGTGTAAACCTACATTACCTCGCCAATTGGTGGGATGTGCTGGAAGAAGCTGAAAAAGGCAAATATTTCTCTGAAGACGACATCCAAGGCGTCCGCGACTTCCTCGCCGACCCCCTCGGCTGGTCCGCAGCGAATGGCGGCCGGGCTGAGTAGCTAATTATAAATTGAGTTGTTAGCAGAGCGGCTGGAGTCAAAGCATGAGACGATTTATTTTTATCTTAGTAGCATTCTCCGCCTTGGCTACGGCAAGTTTGGCTGAGGCTAAAGACCGCCTGGTCATTGGCATTACCCAGTTTCCTTCAACCTTCCATCCCAATATCGATTCCATGCTGGCCAAGACCTATATCCTATCAGCGACCCGCCGCCCGTTCACCGTGCAAGATCCGAAGTGGCAACTTCAATGTATGCTGTGCACCAAACTGCCGACTATAGAAAATGGGCTCGCTAAGCCGGAAACTGCGCCCGGCGGCAAAAAAGGAATCGCGGTTACTTATACAATCAGGCCCGATGCAAATTGGGGTGATGGCAAGCCGGTCTCCAGCAAAGATGTTGTCTTTACCTGGAAAGTTGGCCGCCACCCCAAAAGCGGCGTGAGCGGCCTGGAGTTTTATCGCCGGGCTTATAAAGTCGATGTAGTCGACGCCAAAACTTTCACCCTACATTTCGACAAACTGACTTTTGCCTATAACGACATCAATGGCTTTGAGGTTTTGCCGGCGCATCTCGATGAGAAAATTTTTGATCAAGCGCCGGCGGAATATCGTAATCGCACGACCTTTGATACTGACACGACTAACAAAGGCCTCTATTTTGGCCCCTACCGCATCAGCGAAGTTCGCCCCGGCGCGCATGTCGTCCTCGTGCCGAACGAAACCTGGTGGGGCAAAAAGCCGCACTTTAAACAAGTTATCGTCAGGGTGATTGGAAATACAGCAGCGCTCGAAGCAAATTTATTGTCAGGCTCGATCGATATGATCTCCGGCGA
Organism: Rhodospirillaceae bacterium; assembly: GCA_018649725.1. Taxonomy (GTDB): domain Bacteria; phylum Pseudomonadota; class Alphaproteobacteria; order Rhodospirillales; family UBA2165; genus TMED23. The sequence continues at coordinate 25,680 of JABIHH010000051.1, forward strand.
TCTCGGCATCACAATTGACCAAGCCCTGGCTTTTGAAAAACGTCATGGCAAAAAATTCAACATGGTCTATAAGTCCGGCCTGATCTATGAGCATCTCGATCTCAATCTCGACAATCCAATCTTAAAAGACAAACGCGTCCGCGAAGCCTTGATCCTGGGCATTGACCGCGCAGCCATCTCCAGCCAACTCTTTGCCGGTCGCCAACCGGTGGCCGATACCAACATCAATCCGCTGGACTGGGTCTACACCAAAGACACACCAATCTATAAATTTGATCTCAAGGCGGCGGGGAAATTGCTTGATCAAGCCGGCTGGTCGATCAAAAAACGCGGTATCCGCTACAATGCTAAAGGCGACAAACTTTCTTTTGAATTGATGACGACAGCTGGCAATCGAACGCGCGAATTGGTTGAGCAAGTTCTGCAAAGCCAGTGGAAGCAGCTCGGCGTTGATATCCGCATTCGGAACCAGCCGGCCCGCGTGTTCTTTGGCCAGACCGTAACCCAGCGGAAATTTACCGGCTTTGCGATGTTCGCCTGGATTTCGGCGCCTGAGAGTGTGCCGCGCTCGACCCTGCATTCAGCGCATATTCCGACCAAGGCAAATAATTGGGGCGGGCAGAATTACACCGGCTTTAAAAATGCTGAGATGGATAAGCTGCTTGAGCAGATCGAGATCGAATTGGACAAAACCAAGCGCGAGAAATTGTGGCATCGTTTCCAGAAAATCTATGCGACAGAATTGCCCGTGATCCCACTTTATTTCCGCGCCAATTCCTACATCTTACCAAAATGGCTGTCGGGCGTGACACCAACAGGGCATCAAGGCACGACTACGCTTTGGATAGAGAATTGGGGCGTTAGATAGCACCTATTTGGGTGTTGGTGACGGCATCGGTGCTTGCTGGCGGGGCTGGGTGAATACCGGGAAATAGAGCACGCTGAACAAGCCGTAAGCCAGCATCCAGGCGCCGCCTGATATCCAGATCATTGTCAGGCTGATATCCGGCAGAAGCGGTGCGGTGACCCGAAGAAGGGCCGCAATCGTTATCAGAATAAAAACCAGTGTTGTTCCTGGGGTGGCCGCTAGATCCCGCCCGGTGTGGCCCAATGAGGCCCGCGTCATGACGGCTACAATCATCGTGCCAAACGCCCCTGCTGTCAGCGCATGAATGGCAGAGGTGGGCGAGACCAAATCCGTTAGGCCGGACAGTCCAATGAGAACCAGCGCGACCGCCAGCCAGGCATAGCCTAAATGCAGCACCCACATGAGCGGCTCGCCTAAAACGGCCCAGCCTTTCCAGCGTAGCAATCTTGCGCCGTGAAGCGCGCCTGCCAGGAAGGCCAGCCAAGAGGTCAGGGGTTGGTCGGGCATCAAGACCTGAGCAATGACAAAAACAATGAGAGCCACCAGCGCGATCGTATCGAACCGGCCCATCGGCTCAGGCAATACCACTGCCCCATTGCGGACCAGCCAATTGCGGGTAAAGCTCGGCACAATTCGCCCGCCAATCACAGCAATTAAAATTGACAATACAAAGGTCGACAATCTGATACCGATCTCAGCCGTCTCAGTCAGGCCGGTCAACTCGAGATGAACCAACCAATTGCCGAGGGTGAAAAATGATATGAGCAACAAAACCGGTAAGTTGCGCCAATTTTTTCCTGAGATCAGCTCGCGCCCTATCATCAACGCGAGCGTGGTCAAGAAAGCCAAATCCAGTACAGCTGTTACAAGCGGCCCAAGAGAGACAGAAGTTATAAAACCCAAACGCCCGACCAACCAAAAGGCGACCAGCAAACCCAACCGCCAGCCGCTAACCGGCAAGCGTCCCGTCCAATTTGGAATGGCCGTAAGGATGAAGCCGGCGATGGCAGCGGCGGCAAAACCAAACAACATTTCGTGCTGGTGCCAGAGCATGGCATCAAAGCCGTCGGGCAATTCCAACAGGTCGGCATAGTTTAACAGCCAAAAAGGAACAGCCAACGTTGCCCACAGACCAGCAGCCATGAAAAATGGCCGGAAACTGTTTTGCAGGAGTATCGGCCCCGCCTCTGCTTTACGCTTTATTTCAGCAATGCGTTCGTGTGGTTTCTCAGGCATGATTATTCATTATTCTGACAGCAGAAACTCCGTAATTTTTTTTGCGGCCTCGGGATCTTGCTGGAGAAAAAAATGTCCCCCTTCAAAATAAGCCAACTCAGCGCCCGAGATACGTGCCGCCAAATTCTCAACGACCTCGGGCTCAGCCTGTCCGTCATATTTTCCACCGCATACCAATACCGGCATATTCAGCTCTGGCAGGCGCTCATGGGTATCGTGCTCTGCACGGGCCTCTAATTGACGCCGGGAGCCCATCGCTTTGCCCGGATCATCAGCCGCGAATTTGGCTGTCTCAATTGCTTTATCAATCTGTTCTTGAAATTTTTCAGGATTTTCCTGCTGCCATTTTTCATCCAATCGCTTGTCATTCTTTGACATCCGAAAAACAATCTTCTCTTCGAGCGGCATGTCTTGCAGTGTATGAAGCGGATAGGAGGAGCCACCGGCGCCACCGCTGGAGGTACAGCCCAGCACGAGCTTTTTAACGCGCTCCGGATGATTTAGGGCCAGTTCTTGCGCCACCATACCGCCGAACGAAATCCCCATCACGAGGCAATCCTCCCAGCCGACAACGTCAAGGAGATTTGCCGCATCTTCACCGTACTCGGCCATGGTATAAGCCCTGTCCGGCTTGTCTGTTTGCGCTAGGCCGCGCTGATCATAACTCAAGGTTTCAAAGTGATCCGGAAAGGAAGATGTCAGGGCATTTTGTGGGCGCCTCAAATCGCCGCCGGTGCCACTGATGTAAAGGAAGCGCGGTCCAACGCCTTTAACGTCATAATAAATATTGATATCGCCACATGCGGCAAAAGGCATTTCACCCTCCTAATTATAATTTTAACTTGTTAGAAGGCGCTTACCTTAACTCTCATCAACCCGAAACATGGCGGCAGCCCTTGCGCGCGAACATGCGTGCTTCCGAGCTTCCGACTTTCCCTTCCCCCTGGACAACCAGCATATTTTGTAATTTTACGTTCGGAATGGCCTTATAGGCGATCGGCCATAGATCCAGCCGTAGCTTATTAATATTAAGCTTTTCCTTGTTATTGAGGTAGAAGGTTTCTTTATTAAGGTGTTGCAAAAGTGCATCGCGAACACGCGGGGCGATCCCGCAAACATACGCGGCTTCTTCGCGATCTTTGAGGTCGAGATAAATGGTCACCGGCAATTGCCCGCTTCTTTTTTCACGCCCCTCAACTACTTTAACCAAAAAAACCGACAACTGAACCCGTTCCAAAGCCCAAGCCGGTGATGGGATAAGGCTCATCCCGCCAAAAGTTATCGCTAAACCAAGGAGACCAATTCTAATTAAACTTCTCATATCAGTTACGCTTCTTTCACTTACCAAGTAAATCTCTGATCTTCATAAAAAACGACCTTTCGCCTGGGGTCAAGTAAACGCTTAAATTGTGGCAAAATATAGGGCAAATTCTTAATCCGTATAGCACATTATTGGCGCATGGCAGTCGAGCTATTTTTAAGGTAGTTTCATCTTATGAGTGACGCATCTCAAAAGAACGCAACCATGCCCCAATCCGAGCAATTGCTAGCTGTGATCGGGGCGATGGCCGAGCAAATTCATCCAGGGCAAAATCTCTCAAGCATCGTGTCACTTGATAAATCAATCGAGCGCGACCTCGGTTTTGACAGTTTGTCGCGCCTGGAACTCCTGCATCAGGTTGAGCGTGAATTCGATATCAATTTATCTGAACGCGCCCTCTCGGACACCGACACGGCGCGCGACATATTAGCTGAGATTTATGGCGCTGAGGACACCACAAGTTCGGTCCCGCTTTCTACTGCCGGTCTTCCAAATCGAACCCGCGAACATGCTGGCGCCGCACCTGACGAGCTTGGCACTTTGAACGCGATATTGCGCTGGCATGCAGAAATGCAGCCCGACCGTATCCATGTCCATTTTTATGCGGATCAAGCAGCGACGGACACGCCCGAAGCCATCACCTATGGACAGTTGTATGATCAGGCCAAAAAAATAGCGGCCGGTTTGATCGAGCGACAGCTGTCACCCGGCGAGTCTGTGCTCCTGATGCTGCCGACAGGCCGGGAATATTTAGTCAGTTTTTTTGGTGTGTTGTTGGCAGGTGGCGTGCCGGTGCCGATCTATCCACCAGGCCGACCGCAGCAATTAGAGGAGCATATCCTACGCCACGCCAAGATTGCTGATACGGCCCTGGCTGGTTTGATGATTACAGTGGCCGAGGCAAAATTGTTCTCACATTTACTCTCCGCCCAAGTGCCCTCTCTCAGAGCCGTCGTCACGTGTGATGATCTCTTAAGCGCTGCCCCGCTCACGCGGTTTCCTGAGCCAGCTGAAAATGACACGGCTTTTTTGCAGTTCACCTCCGGCAGCACCGGCGATCCTAAAGGGGTCATCTTGAGCCACCACAATCTCGTCAGTAACATTCGGGTCATGGGCAAAGCCCTTAAAGCAACACCGGAGGATGTTTTTGTCTCATGGTTGCCGCTTTATCACGATATGGGGCTGATCGGTGCGTGGCTCGGCAGCCTCACCCATGGCGTGCCGCTGGTTATCATGTCGCCGCTCAGTTTTCTGGCGCGCCCCGAACGCTGGCTGCAGGCTATCCATCGCTATGGCGGCACAATTTCCGGCGCGCCTAATTTTGCTTACGAGGCCTGCATCAATCGCATTCGAGATGAAGATATCGAAGGCTTGGATCTCAGCTCATGGCGGGTTGCCTTTAACGGTGCTGAAGCCGTTAGCCCCAAAACCATTGTTAAATTTAGCGAGCGCTTTGCTAATTTTGGTCTTTCCAGCCAGGCGATGAATCCGGTTTACGGACTGGCAGAAAACGCCGTCGGCCTCGCTTTTCCACCGCTTGGCCGTGAACCCCGCATTGATCGGATCGACCGCAAAAAATATATGAATACAGGTCTGGCTGAGCCAATTGAGGGGATCGAAGAAAGTATGCAAGTACCCTCCTGCGGCCGTGCTTTGGCGGGACATCAGATTAGAATTGTTAACCAGACGGGCCAGGAGTTGCCCGAACGTCATGAAGGCCGTGTCCAGTTTCAAGGTCCTTCCGCCAGCGCCGGATATTTCCGTAATCCTGAGGCAACCAAGGATTTGCTGGCGGGCGAGTGGCGCAATGCGGGTGACCTTGGCTACATGGCGGATGGTGAAGTTTTTATTACCGGCCGCCAGAAAGATCTCATCATTCGCGCTGGCCGGAATATTTATCCGGCTGAGCTTGAAGAGATGATAGGTGAAATTGATGGAGTACAGAAAGGCAATATCGCGGTCTTTGGCTCGCCCGACCCCGAAACCGGAACAGAACGTTTGATCGTCCTGGCGGAAGCGCGGCGGCGAAGTGACGAAGCTCAGATTAAAATAAAATCCGCTATCAATGCGCTGGCGCTTGATCTTGTCGGCACCCCTCCCGATCAAATCGAACTGGTTCCCCCCCGTTCGGTACCCAAAACTTCCAGCGGCAAAATTAGACGCCAGGCGGCTCGGGCTTTGTTTGAAAGCGGCTTGCAGGAAAATGCATCCCGCGCGTCGTTAAAATGGCAAATCATACGCCTGTGTCTGGCCGCAATAGGACCGACCTTGCGGCGCGGTCTACGCTCTGCAGCTGCTTGGGTTTACGTATATTACATGTATGTTTTGTTCGCCCTCATTGCATTGGCCAGCTGGTTCATTCTGGCAATCCTGCCGGGCAAAACCCTGCGGTTTGGCTTTCTGCGTATCATGCTCTCAATACTTATGGGGCTGGGTGGTATCAGAATTTCGGTTGCGGGTCTCGCCAACATACCAAAAGACCAACGCATTATCTTTGCCAGCAATCACACCAGCTATTTCGATGGCGCGGCTTTGCTCTCGGCGCTTCCAGGCGTGCCCAGCTTTGTCGCCAAATCTGAATTAGCGGGTAACTTTATCTCGCGGCTGTTTCTGGCCCGGCTCGGCACAAAATTCGTAAAACGCTTTCAAGCTAATGCGGCGCAAGAGATTGACGAGGTCGCCGAGACGATCCGCCAAGGCCAATCCGTGGTCTACTTCCCAGAAGGTACTTTCACCGGCATGGCAGGTCTGCTGCCTTTTCAAATGGGGGCCTTTACGACAGCTTTGGCAACGGACGCCGCAATTGTTCCGGTTGCTCTCAGCGGTGTGCGCTCAATATTACGTGAGAACACAGGCTTTCCCCGGCCTGGAAAAATTCATGTCGAAATTCTGCCCGCCATTTTGCCCGATCCCGCTTTGGCTGATCAAAGCTGGCAAGCGGCCCTCGATCTCAGAAACCGCGTGCGCAATGCTGTCTTAGAACATTGCGGCGAACCCGACCTCGCTCATGAACATATCAACCCGCTGCATTTGAAAGAGGATGCTCAAAATGCTTAACCCACCTCTGCTCTCAGTCAACAACCTCGAGATCGCATTCAAATTAGATGAAGGTCTGTTTCGGGCGGTCTCAAAGGTGTCGTTTGAGTTGGAGGCCGGCAAAACTTTGGGACTGGTTGGAGAAAGTGGGAGCGGGAAATCGCTGACGGCACTGTCGCTGTTGCGCCTGATCCCGGAGCCCGGATCAATTACCCAAGGTGAAATTAAGTTTAACGGTGAGGACATTCTCAAATTCGCCGACAAAAATATGCGGGCTTTGCGCGGCAATAACATCTCGATGATTTTTCAGGAACCAATGACGGCGCTCAATCCGGTTCTCACCATTGGCGAGCAAATTGCGGAAGCACTGACGATCCATGACAAGGCGACTAAGCGTGATGCGCAACAAAAAGCCATCGCCATGCTCGACCGCGTTGGTATTCCAGATGCGGCGCTCCGCGCGCTAGATCATCCGCACAACCTTTCTGGCGGTATGAGGCAGCGGGCGATGATCGCGATGGCGCTTATTTGTAAGCCCGATATTCTGATCGCCGATGAAGCGACCACAGCTCTGGATACAACTGTGCAAGCGCAAATTCTGGATCTCCTGATCGATCTTCAACACGAGTTTAATATGGCAATACTGTTTATCAGCCATAATCTCGGGGTTGTCTCTGAAATCGCAGACGATGTGATGGTCATGTATGGCGGGCGTATTATGGAAGCCTCTCCGGCGCCCCTCTTATTCGATGCACCGCAGCATCCTTATACCCAAGTCCTGTTGTCGACCCTCCCCAACCCCGCGTTACGCGGACAGCCTTTGACGGTTATCGAAGGCAGTGTGCCGACACGCTATGACTTGCTGGCAGGATGTCGATTTGCACCCCGCTGTAATCGTGCAATTGAGCAATGCATGGCAGCAGATATTTCGCTGGTTGATATTGCGCCCAATCAGCGCTCTGCTTGCATTAACATGGCGGGGCAATAATGACCAAAAATTCGGCACAACCGCTTTTGGAAATTGAACATCTCGTCAAACATTTCGGCTTAAAGTCTCCCGGTATATTTGGTCGTTCACGGGGGACGGTTCATGCGTTAAACGATGTCTCATTTGCCATCCAAAAAGGTGAGACTCTGGCAATCGTTGGCGAGTCCGGCTGTGGCAAGTCGACATTAGCGCGTGTTATTACCGGCCTTCACCAACCCGATTTCGGCCAAATCACCTATGCGGGCAAAAATCTTCGGCAAAATATCCAAATGATTTTCCAAGACCCTTTTGCGTCACTCAACCCCCGGCTTACCATCGGTGATATTATTGCCGAGCCTTTGATCATTCATAAACTCGGCACCCCGGCTGAGCGTCAAAAGCGCATTGAGGAAGTTCTCGAAAGTGTTAGCTTACAAAAAAGCGATGCGCAGAAATATCCGCATCAGTTCAGTGGTGGTCAACGTCAACGTATCGCCATCGCTCGCGCGTTAATTTCAGAACCTGAGCTCATCATTGCGGACGAGCCGCTATCGGCATTGGACGTCTCGATACAAAGTCAAATTCTAAATCTGCTTATGAAAATAAAAGCCGCGCGAGAATTAACCTATTTGTTTATCAGCCATGATCTGGCTTCAGTAGCTCATATTGCCGACCGCGTCATCGTTATGTATTTGGGGCAAATTGTCGAATCGGGAGACTGCGAATCAATATTTAACAATCCGATCCATCCCTACACTCAAGCGTTGATTTTAGCAGCACCGGCTATCGGAATAGGCAAGCGTCAAAAAAGCACCTTAATAGTCGGTGAATCTGCCAGCCCTCTGGCGCCACCGACCGGCTGTTTCTACCACCCCAGATGTCCAAAATCACTAGATTCTTGCGGGATAGAGGCACCTACTCTCAGCCCGGCACTGGGTGAGAACAATTCTCACCTCGTCGCCTGCCCAATTGCTCTGAATGATAGAAATTTGACGGTTTCCTAAATAAGCTTGAAATAACGCTAACAACATTTGCTTTTACCTAAAAAAATGCCGTATATTTTTTTAATAGTTTATTTAGCCAATTTGATGAGCTTGAGTATTTTTGTCGACAAACAAACATCAAAAGGACTAACCAGCCCGAGCGATGAATTGTATGACAGCCTCATTAACATTAATTTGAATATTGCTGAAGGTTTGATGGAAGGCGAGTAATGCCC
>JABIHH010000001.1 GCA_018649725.1 Rhodospirillaceae bacterium
CCCGCCCCGCCCCAAGCCGCTGCCACCATAGCCCGGTCAAGGCGCCGCTTAGGCTGAAAAATTCCAGGAGTATCGATAAATATAAGCTGCGTATCCGCCTCTAGGGAAATGCCGAGCACGCGGGTGCGGGTTGTTTGCACCTTGGGCGAGACGATGGAGACTTTGGTACCGACAATGCGGTTGAGCAGCGTTGACTTGCCGACATTAGGGGCGCCGAGAATGGCCACAAAACCGCATTTAGTTTGAATTTCATCCATTTTGACTAAGCTCGGCCAGCAAGGCAACAGCCGCTTCCTGTTCGGCTCGTTGTTTGGAAGTGCCGGCAGCCTGGGCTGATTGTCGGCCACCAGAATGCCCGTCTATACTCGCTTCAATAACGAAAGTTGGTTTGTGCGCCGGGCCATCCCGGCTGATCTCAGTATACTCGGGTAAGGCGAGACTACGCGCCTGAGCCCATTCCTGCAGCTCGGTTTTAGCATCCATTGGCGGGCGCGGTGTCTCTTCGACCATGGTCGCCCAATGATCACTGATAAAGTCACTTGCGGCATCCAGTCCGCCATCAATATAAAGCGCTGCAATGACCGCCTCACAACAATCGGACAACACGCTAGCATTGGCCCGACCACCGCTGTTTTCCTCGCCTTCCGACATCTCGATACAATCCCCAAGCTCAAGTCTTTCGGCGACGCGTACCAGAGCTTCTTGCCGCACCAGGGCAGTATGCCGCCGGGCAATATCGCCTTCGTCTTCAGTGGGAAATCTATTGAGCAGCATTTCAGCGATCACCAGGCCCAAGACCCGGTCACCAAGGAATTCCAAGCGTTCGTTAGAGCCATCCGGGCCCGTGACCGAGAGACTTGAATGACGCAGCGCCAAGGCCAACAAATCGGGCGTTGCAAACGTATGTCCGAGAGAGTTTGCCAGCTTGGTTAAATCGCGGCTCATTGAAGCTAAATAATTTCTTGGAAAAAGCGCTGAAACCGCATGGCGACTAGCCATTTCCAGATTTCCCAAAAACGTGCCCCGCCATTGGTCGAGAAAAACAGTATCTCCGCCCGGCCCACCAGATTTTCCTTTGGAATAAAGCCAACTTGGGGGCGAACTCGGCTGTCTTGAGAATTGTCCCGATTGTCACCCATGGCGAAAAAATGATCTGTGGGTACTTCATAAATACCCGTGTCATCAAGCGGGCCTTTATCGCCCCATTCTTCCAGGATCGTATGGGTTTTGCCATTGGGCAGCGTCTCGATATACCGCTTGGTTCGCCGCAAGTTGCCGCCATCATCGGTTTGGATAAAATCATCCGTTTGTTTACGCTCGACCATCGCGCCATTGATATAAAGCCGGCCATTTTTCATCTGTATTTTATCACCGGGCAGACCAATGATGCGCTTAATGTAATCTGTTTTGTTGTCTGAAGGTAACTTGAAGACGGCAACATCACCGCGCTCCGGTGCGTCAAAACCGACCCGTCCAGGAATAACCGGGAGACTAAAAGGTAAAGAATGCTTTGAATAGCCATAGGAAAACTTCGAGACAAATAGATAGTCACCCACCAGCAAGGTCGGGATCATTGAACCGGATGGAATGTTAAACGGCTCAAAGGCCACCGTTCGCACGATCAATGCAATCACCACCGCATACACAATGGTTTTCAGGGTATCAAAAAAACTATTTGGCTTCTTTTCTGGCATTAATAAGGACGTTTAACTCATTGTTATTGTTCAATTTATGGGGAAATTGTTCCGCATACTATAATTTGGTGGCGATCAAGCCAGCGTGAGGCCGTTCTGTCAAGCGGCTTTCCATAAACTATATGCGATATAGGGCCTCTATTTCAGTTATCAAGCGGTCAATCTGATTACTCCAGGAAAGCGTGCGCAGGAACGTGGCTGCTTTGTCGCCGCGCCGCCTTGCCTCATCACGGTCAGCATAAATTTCTTCCATACGTTCAACAGTTTCAGCGACGGTTGGCTCCCGCCAGCCCTCGACTTCATTGTAAGGTGCATAGGGCTGCACCAGTGTTTGATTATTGAGCGGATAACAATTGCCCTCTTGGATCAGATCAAGCTGACCTGTATTCGCTGCCAAAATTGTCGGCAGCCCCATGGCCATGGCTTCCATGGCGACAAGGTTGGTCCCCGGCTCACAGCGATTGGGAAATACGGCCATATCGGCGCTGACAATTTGATCCGGCAGGTCTTTGTTGGGCAGCATACCGAGGTTTACAAACGAGTCTTCGCTTAGCCCATTTTTCACCAGCCAGTCATCGATCAGCATTTCGTCGTCGACAACGTCAGGCTGGCCTTTCGTGAACTTTGAATTGCTGATGGTCGGCATAATACCGGTCCATTGATTAGCCCAGGCAAAGGTCAGCAAGGCTTCGGGGTGATCGGCGTGGAATTCTTTGAAGGCGGTAATCACAACATCCTGTGCTTTGCGGTATTCAAGCTTACCGCCGGAGTATATGACGAAGCGGTCTGGATAGCGGTCGATTTTCTTGCCTGGCTGAAAAATTGTGTCATCAATGCCTTGAAACACATTGGCGACATTGCTGAGCCCCCTGCCCTCCAATATCTCGGCATTCCATGTCGAGCCCGTCACGATTAAATCGTACTCGCGGGCGCGGTCCAAACCTTCTTCAGAAATTTCCGTGCTTTCAAAAAATATAACGCCGATGTTTTTATCACCACGGGCAACCTGTTCGTCCAGCGATGGCAGAAAATCATTGCGCAGCGCATGCAGGACGGGGTAGTCAAATTCCAGCAAGCCGACTTTCTCAAGTAAATCCTGCAGGTGAACTTGGCGCTGAAGAACGGGTTCCAACTGAGCGGCTACTTCTGGAGTGACGTCCAGTAAATGCGGCGCCAAATACAGCACCGGATTGCGGCCTTTTTCGATTAATTGACGGATCAGGTTCTGACCATAGACTCCCCAACCTGAAACACTGCTGGGGCGCCAGCCAACGACCATACTTTTTGGCAAGGCGTCGTTATCCGCCATTAGTCGCTGGTCTGCACTGGAACCGCCGAAATAATCACAAAAGCTTCGGCCGTTGGCGGCTCGTCAGTAATGGTGAGATCAATCTGTGCCTCCATACCCTCTGGAATAATCTCCTGTAACCGCTTTAGCGCACCTCCGGTTAATTTCATTGTCGGTTTACCGCTGGGTAAATTGATCACCCCCATATCCCGCCAGAAAACCCCACGCCTGAAACCGGTGCCGAGCGCTTTGGAGCAGGCTTCTTTGGCAGCATAGCGTTTGGCGTAGCTCGCCGCCCGCATCCGGCGTTTTTCAGATTTAGCCCGTTCAACATCGGTGAATATGCGCTGAATGAAGCGGTCACCAAAGCGCTCCAGCGTTCGTTCTATTCGAGTGATATCTATTAGGTCGTTGCCGATGCCGATGATCACGAGCGACCCCGCCGTTACGCTGAGCGCTCGCCGGAAACTTCGGCGCGGGCTTTATCCATTAAGGAGCGCATGCGTTTGATCGAGCTGTCCAAGCCGCCAAATATCGCTTCACCGATCAGAAAATGCCCGATATTGAGCTCAGCTAATTGCGGAATCTCGGCGATTGCGCCAACCGTATCAAAACCCAAGCCGTGGCCGGCATGTACTTCGAGGCCGAGTTCAACACCGTAAGCCGCTGCTTCCTGAATGCGTGTTAGTTCAGCGTCGCGGGCATCGCCGGCAGCATCGCAATAAGCCCCGGTATGAAGCTCAACCACTGGCGCGCCCATTGATACAGCGGCGTCCAATTGTCGTTTATCAGCTTCGATGAAAAGCGAGACACGAATGCCTTTCGCCCGCATCGCGTCCACGATTGGCACGAGATGATTATGGCCGCCAGCCGCATCCAACCCACCTTCAGTCGTTTTTTCCTCGCGCTTTTCGGGCA
>JABIHH010000065.1 GCA_018649725.1 Rhodospirillaceae bacterium
AGGATTTCGGGTAAGAGTCTAACTAAAATTGTGGCTATTTCGGTCAGCGGTTTACTTTTGAGTTTTTTGTCCGATATGCGAGCGTTTTATTTACGATCATGATCGCACCCTGCTCTAGAAATTGAAGGAAACCTGTCCGAGCGGTAGGTTTCGAGCTAATGCTTTCGGGTTATTGTCCCTAGGATTCAGCACCATTGATTATTTCCTGGACCTTTTGAGCTAAGATATTCATCCCAAATGGTTTTTGTAACAACGGCAGAGGTTGGTCATCCGGATCCTCTTTTTTCAAGCTTTTCTGCGCATAACCTGACACCAACAAAATCTTAAGTCCTTGGTTCTCAGCTTGGATGGCGCGGGCAATTTCTGAGCCGTTTACGCCATTGGGGAGGGTCACATCTGCAATTAGCAGGTCGATTGGATGGTCTTGCCCACTTGCGATACTGGCCGCCTGCGATCCGTCACCGCCATCAATGACTGCATAGCCCAGTTCATCCAACATGCTGATGGTAATGTCCCGGACGTCAGGATCATCTTCTATCACCAAGACGCGTTCGCCATTTCCCCGATGTTTTTTCTTTTCCTGGTCATTTTCTTGTGCCGGCACATTCTCTTGTTCTTGTCGCGGAAAATTCAGGGCGATGGATGTGCCGCCATCCACTTTGCTGTCAATGGTTACAAAGCCATCAGATTGTTTAACAAATCCGTAGACCATGCTTAGCCCCAGGCCACTGCCTTTACCGACATCTTTGGTGGTGAAGAAAGGGTCAAAAACTTTGTTCAAGTCACCGTCAGATATCCCAAAGCCAGTATCGGCAATGGAAAGAGACACATAATTCCCGAGCTTGGCAAAAGAGTGTTGATCTGTGAAGGCCTCATCGACGGTGAGGTTGCGGGCGCTGATGGTAATGACGCCCCCGCCCGGCATGGCATCGCGGGCATTTATCGAGAGATTTAGGATGGCATTTTCCAATTGATGCTTATCGATATTAATATCAGCCAAATCTGCTTCAAACTTCGTCTTGATCTCGATGGTCTCACCCAGTGAACTGTGTAGGAGGCCAAGTAAATCCACTACTAATTCTTCAGCATTTACGGGTACCGGTTCTAAGGTTTGCTGGCGAGAATAAGCAAGTAATCGATGGGTCAATGCGGCTGCGCGGCGGACAGTTTTTAAGGCAGATTGGAGACGTTTAGAATTATCCGGGCTATTGGAGTTGCTTTGAGCCAGTTCGATGTTGCCCGATATCGCCGAAAGCATGTTGTTGAAGTCATGGGCAATACCCCCGGTCAATTGTCCAACTGCTTCCATTTTTTGCGATTGGCGAAGTTGTTCTTCGGAGGCTTTTTGCTGGGTGATGTTTTGAATTTGCCCGACGACATATTTTGGCGAGCCATCGGCATTAGTTACCAAGGAGCGATTAAGTCGTCCCCAAACTTCTTTGCCATCCTTGGTTATATATCTCTTCTCGACATCTTGTGATTTGACTTCTTTTTTCAGTAAACTGCTTCGATCCTCTAAAGAAATCTGCAAATCGTCCGGGTGGGTAATATCTTTAAAAGTTATATTTGACAATTCTGCCTGATTATATCCGACAAAGTCTCTAAAGGCTTGATTGGTGCGGAGAAATTGTCCATCAGTCCCCGTGATGGTCATGCCGACATGTGATCCTTCAAAGGTATTTCTAAATTGTTCTTCGCTTTCTTTGAGCGCATCTTTGGCTAATTTTTCATCCGTGACATCGACCATCGTCCCCATGATTTTTGTCGGGCGGCCACTTTCCTCGCGAAGAGATTTTCTTACTGTAAAGACATGGCGAACAACACCATCCGGTCGGATAATTCTAAACTCTGTTTCCTGCGCCTTTATTTTTTTCAAAGTCTTTTGGATCGCATGAATAACCTTCTCTCGATCATCGGGGTGAACAAATTCCAGGAACAGCTTATTGCTGAGTTTAGGGCGCTCTCCAGTAACACCAAAAATCTCGAACATCTCGTCGGACCAGAATAAGCTTTCACTGATTAAGTCGCGCTCAAAATATCCGAGGCCGACAATTTGTTGAGCCTGGCGCAAACGTTCTTCATTTTTTATCAGCTGCTCTTCGATCATTTTCTGATCTTCAATTTGCTTGCGCTGTTCAACCTCGGCGGCTGAGAGCATCGCGACGATAGCCATAGAAGCGAGGAACATGTGCATTTTGAAAAGCGTAACTGAAATGTCGTTGGCGAGGAATGGCCCATGCCCATCAACCGCGCCCAAGATCGCAAATACACTAATCATCAGGATGGCAATGGTCGTGCCATGTTGACGGATACGGAGCGCGGCCCAGATGACAAAAATAAAAATAAAATAATAGAACGCTTCGTCGGCGGAGATTTTACTGCCATGGGTGTAGCCAAAAAAATCCGTAAAAAAAGTGATGCAGGCGAGAGACAAGCTTAGGAAGAAAAAAAATAACTCAGTCCGGTTCACCTGGGCCCAGGGATTTTGAAACCACTTTGTTGAAGTCAAAATTGCGGGGGCAATGAGCAAGACACCCATTGAATCGCCAAGCCACCAGGTAAACCAAATTCCAAGATAATCCGACCAGTTAATGAGCCCGGCATTTTCTAAACCGAGAGATCCGATGGTGGCGCTCAATGTCGTTGTTGCGAGGGCCGGTATGGCGACGAACCAGCAGACATCGCTTATGCGGTTCAAAGATTTGTCGAACGAAGTAAGCTGCGTTAACAAATGATAGCCGACAATGGCGGGAAGGGGGTTTCCGATGGCCGAAATTACGGCAAATGAAAGGGGCGCATCATTAAAAATATTTGCGACAAATGCCCCGATAATCAAAGCCGGCCAGACACGGTAGCCAAAAAAGACCACCGCCGCAAAAGCTATCCCGGTCGCCGGCCATATTAACGTGACGTTTCCACCGCTACTCGGTGACGCTGTATAAAGACCCAGCTTGGCAGAGAGAATATAAGCCCCTGCCACCAAAACGGTTTGCCACAAATACCGGAAAGTTAAAAATGCTTTTAACATTTCATGCAAATATTCTTAAAATTATACCAATCAAATTAACTTAACATTCCAGCCTACGGTAGTTCTCGAAATGTAGGCTTCGAAGTCTGTTAATTATATGGGTGTTATTTTTAAATATTCACTGTTTATTTGCCGGCCAAGGTCATGCCGTCAATGCGAAGTGTCGGGGCATCGACGCCATAGCGGAACTCTAGATCATCGGCTGGCGTCAGGTTTCTGAACATGTCCTTGAGGTTGCCAGCGATGGTAATCTCGCTCACCGGATAGGTCAGTTCGCCATTTTCAATCCAAAAGCCCGCAGCGCCTCGGCTGTAATCACCGGTCAGACCGTTGATACCCATGCCGATCAGCTCGTTAACATAGAGACCGGCTTTGATGTCGCTCATCAATTCCGTTGGCGATTGTGAGCCCGGTTCGAGGTAAACATTGGTGGCTGAGGGTGAGGGCGGTGAGCCGGTGCCTCTAGACGCATGACCTGTGGTCTCTAAACCCAGTTGGCGCGATGAGCGCAAATCTAAGATCCAGGTCGTCAAAGTGCCACCATCGATTATTTTACGCTTTTGGTTGGCGACACCTTCGCCGTCGAATGGCTTTGAGCGCAGCCCACGTGGGCGGTGCGGATCATCGTAAATATTGATGTTGTCGCCAAAAATTTGTTGGTCCATTTGGTCTTTGAGGAAGCTGGTATCACGGGCAATCGAAGAACCGTTAATCGCACTCGCCAAATGGCCGACGATGCCTCTGGAAACACGTGGGTCATAAATTACAGAAACTTGTGCCGTTTCCGCTTTTTGCGGGTTGAGACGTTTAACCGCTTTCTCGCCGGCACTCCGGCCAATTTCTTCCGGGCTCATGAGATCTTCGGCATAGACAGCGCCGGTATAATCGTAATCCCGCTCCATTGCCGTACCTTCACCGGCCAGGACAGAGGCGCTGAGCGAATAGTGGGAGCCTGAGTAAGTTTGCGCAAAGCCATTGGTCGCGGCGACGGAAACCGTGGCCTGACCCCAACCGGCCTCAGCTCCCTCGGAATTTGTAATGCCGTCAATTGCGCGTGCTGCTTCTTCTGCACGGTTCGCCCAATCAACCAAGGTTTCAGCCGAAGGCTCGCTCGGATCAAAGCTATCGATGTCGTGGATTTCAGTGGCCAACTGATCAGGATCGGCAATGCCGCAATAGGGGTCTTCGGGAACCGCTTTGGCCATCGCAATCACGCGCTCAACCAATTCCTCCAAGGCTTCGGGACTGCTATCTGACGAAGATACGATCGCTTGGCGTTTACCAACTAAGGCTCTAAGGCCAATATCGGCGCTTTCGGAGCGCTCAAGTTTTTCAGGATTGCCCAGGCGTTGGGCGACAGCCAAGGATTGGCTTTCAATGTAAACAGCATCGGCAGTATCAGCGCCTTTTGCTTTTGCTTTTGCCAGCAAATCTTCAAGTAGGTTCAGCTTGTTTGAGCCGTCGGTCATCGTACTGTGTTCCCGTCTCTTATTTTTTCCATATTGGCGTACCGCTTCCCGGCAGTCCGAGTTTGTCCCACATGTCGGAGACCTTCTCAATCACTTCGTCATCCATTTGAATTTTAGTGCCCCATTCGCGATTAATTTCGGGTGGTAACTTGTTGGTTGCATCCATGCCAACCTTGCCGCCGAGGCTCGGCTCGGGCGAGGCGAAGTCCAGATAGTCAATCGGTGTGCCCTCGATCATGGTGATATCGCGCACCGGATCCATACGGGTCGAAATTGCCCAAATGACATCCTCCCATTTGCGGACATCGATATCGTCATCGACGACAATGACAAACTTTGTATAGAGGAATTGCCGCAAATAAGACCAGACCCCCATCATGATACGCTTGGCATGGCCGGGATAGGCTTTCTTGATCGAGACCACCGCAACCCGGTAGGAACAGCCTTCCGGCGGCAGCCAGAAATCAACGACTTCGGGGAATTGTTGGATAAACAGCGGAATAAACAGCTCGTTCAAAGCTTCGCCCAAAACCGACGGCTCATCAGGCGGACGGCCCGTGAAGGTCGAAAGATAGATCGGGTCTTTCCGCATCGTAATGGCGCTGATCGTGAAGACCGGAAATTTATCAACTGCGTTATAATAGCCGGTATGATCGCCATACGGTCCTTCATCTTGGTAGTCATCCAGCGAGACATGGCCTTCGAGCACGATCTCAGCGTGGGCCGGGACTTTTAGGGGCACGGTCTTGCAATCGACCAGCTCGACCTTTTGGTTTCTGAGTAATCCGGCAAACTGATATTCTGACATGGTGTCCGGCACCGGCGCGACAGCCGCCAATATAGTGCCCGGATCCGTGCCAATAACAACCGCAACCGGCATGGGCTCATTGTGCTTTTTATAATGCTGGGCACCGCCCCGGTGTTTGAGCCAGCGCATCAGCGTGGTGTTTTTACCGGTGACCTGCATGCGGTAAATGCCGAGATTGAAATTGTCTGCTTTGTCGTCATTCTTCCCTTGGGTGATCACCAGCGGCCAGGTGATCAGTGGGGCAGGTTCATCCGGCCAGCAGGTCTGGATCGGCAGGTCTGCGAGATCAATATCGTCGCCTTCTAGAACGATCTCCTGGCAAGCTGCCTTTGAGACGGTTTTGGGCTTCATCGCCATGGCCGTCTTAACGATCGGCAACATGCCGATGGCTTCTTTCCAGCCGCCCGGCGGTTCGGGTTGACGCATAAAGGCCAAAGTTTCACCCAGTGCGCGAAGTGTTTCCGGCTCCCGCTCCATGCCCCAGGCGACCCGCTCGACTGTGCCGAACAGGTTTACCAACATGGGGAAATCGTATTTCTCACCATTTTCGCGTCGGACGTTTTCAAACAGCACGGCCGGGCCGCCTTCAGCCAATAGACGGGTTTGAATCTCGGTCACTTCTAAGATTGGCGAAACCGGCTCCGAAACCCGCTTCAAGCGGCCCTCAGCCTCCAATTTGGCAACAAATTCCCGTAAATCCTTATAGGCCATAACACCCTCATTTTCCTACATTAATAGGTACGGGATGGGTGCCGGAGGTCAAGTCAAACATTGCGCTCAAAGCAAACCCCCGATAACCTGTTGAGTACATGTGAATTTTTTGGTTTGGGGAGGATCAAAAAATTTCTTTTGGTTTGAATGAAGTCGAATGAAGGCATAGAGCCATGAATACCAAAAACACGACAGATGATATCGCTAACCCGGATAGTGAGAACGGCAATGAATACCGTCGTTTGATTGAATTGGGCATCGCTTTGTCTGCGGAGCTTGATCACGACAAACTGATGGAAAGCATTTTGCTGGCGGCGAAGGAATTTTGTAATGCGGATGCTGGAACACTCTATCTGATCACCGATCAGAATGAGCTATGTTTCCAAATCATTCGCAATGATTCACTTGATATTGCTATGGGTGGAACGACCGGCAAGCCAGTTGATTTACCGGCGGTGTCGATTTTTGGAGAGAATGGCGAGCCCAATCTCCATAATGTGTCGGCTGCTGCTGCCGTTACTGGCAATACGATTAACATTCGCGACGCCTATGCTTCAAATCGATACGATTTTTCCGGCACCAAAAAATTCGATGAGCAAACCGGCTATAAGTCCCAGTCTTTTTTGACGGTGCCGCTAAAAAATCACGAAGGCGATGTGATCGGTGTGCTCCAACTGCTGAACGCCCAGGATAAAGAAACTGGAGAGGTGATCGATTTTACCGAAGAAATAGAGCCCTTGATCGAAGCGCTGGCGTCACAAGCCGCTGTCTCGCTTAACAATCAAATGCTGTTGCAAGCCCAAAAGGAATTGCTTGATGCTTTCATCGAGCTGATCGCGGGCGCGATTGATGCCAAGTCAGCTTATACTGGCGGCCATTGTCAGCGCGTTCCTGAATTGACCAACATGCTTGCCAAGGCGGCGTGCGAATCAGATGACCCGAGGTTTAAGGAATTCGATCTCACCGATGAAGAATGGTATGAGCTGCACATCGCGGGCTGGCTACATGATTGCGGCAAGGTGACGACACCGGAATATGTCGTCGATAAAGCGACTAAATTAGAGACCATCTATGACCGTATTCACGAAGTCCGTATGCGCTTTGAAGTGTTAAAGCGCGATGCTGAAATTGAAATGCTCAAAGAAATTATTGATGGCGGCGATGTGACCGAACTCGGCATTGCTTTCGAACAACGCCTCCAACAACTGGACGATGATTTTGCTTTTATCGGCGAGTGCAATGTCGGCGGCGAGTTCATGGCCGACGAAAAAGTTGAGCGCATGCAGGAAATTGCCAAAGAAACCTGGAGCCGGACATTATCGGATCGTATCGGTATCTCGTATGAAGAAGCCAGACGCAAAGAGCGCGAGGAGGAGCCATCCTTGCCGGTTGTCGAAAAGCTCTTGGATGACCGCTATGACCATATCGTTATCCGCGAAGGCAACGATCTCATGCCGGCCGATAATAAATGGGGCTTTTCCATGCCGGTGCCGGAGCACAAATTTAATCTCGGCGAAGTTTATAATCTCGGCATTGGCCGGGGCACCTTGACCGAAGAAGATCGCTACAAAATCAACGATCACATCGTGCAGACCATTGTTATGCTGGAAGCGCTGCCCTTTCCGAAGCACCTCAAACGCGTGCCAGAATATGCCGGCGGTCACCACGAGAAAATGGATGGCGGCGGCTACCCGCGCGGCCTCAAAAAAGAAGACATGTCCATGCCCGCCCGCATCATGGCCATCGCCGATATCTTCGAAGCCCTAACTGCCGCCGACCGTCCCTACAAAGCCCCAAAGAAGCTTTCAGAATCGGTCAAAATTATGAGCTTCATGAAAAAAGACCAACACATCGACGACGACCTCTTCGAGCTGTTCCTCACCTCCGGCGTGCACAAAGAATACGCCGAAAAACACCTCCTGCCCGAGCAAGTCGACGAGGTTGATATAAGCGAGTATGTAGGTGGGTGAAGAGCCCCTTACCAAGGCAAACATTCTTGATCTCATAGCCGACGAACCGGTGCGAATGGCACTTTTGCACGCGGTTGCGAAGTTGGATCTACCTGATTGTTGGATTGGTGCTGGTTTTGTCCGAAATTTGGTTTGGGATCATTTGCATGGTTTCAGTGATGCCACACCGTTGAACGATATTGACGTGATTTTTTTCGATGCGATGAATGTTTCTGAGAATCTCGAATTAAAAATTGCGGCATGTCTTGAGCAAAGTCAGCCACAATTTAAGTGGGATGTAAAAAATCAAGCGCGGATGCATACAGTAAATGGTGATGCACCCTATGAGTCTAGTATAGACGCTTTAAGCTTTTGGCCCAAAACGGCAACAGCGATAGCGGTTCGGCTGTGGGATGAAACATCGAACAGATTGGAGCTGGCCGCGCCTTTAGGTGTCGAGGATTTGGTCGCTCTTAGGGTGAGACCTACTCCCGCTTTTAAACGGAAAATGAAAATATTCGAACAGCGAATAATGAAGAAGCACTGGCAAAACATCTGGCCAAATTTGCGCTTGCAGTAAATGTCAGATGCATTTTAGTTGTTTTGGAACTAGAATCAGTGTCCATGATCAAACCAAATATTATTCTTTCTTCATTTGCCCGCTCCGGCGCGTCTGCCATTGATTTGGCATTGCGGCCGATTTTAGAATCCATCGGGTATTATGTGACGCCCTTTGGCATCGAAGGCAGTCCAAAAATTGTGGATGACATTGATGGCGTGCATGATCCGTTTTTTCATTTCACTCATGCGCCGCCTTCTTTATTCCAGCCCCTCTTGGACAAGGATAATTACCGATTTGTCTATCAGTACAGGGACCCTCGAGATTCTGTCTCGAGCTGGGCTTACAACGAAATTTCTGAGGGCAATATTGAAGGCGATATAGATGACGTTCGCACGAAAATAATTATGTCGCGCCACTCTCTTACGGAACACGTGACCCGGGCTCGTGAATGGTTTGCGTTAGGCGCGCGCGTCCACCGATTAACATTCGAAGAAATGAAAGCCGATAAAGCGGCGGTGATAGCCAAAATATTAGATTTTGCCACTATTTTACCTTTGATAGATCCGAAAGTAATTGAGGAATCCCTGGCGGAATTTAGTGACCAACGATATACCGACTCACTTAAAGTCAAGGAGGCGCGATTATTTGAACAGGGCTTAGTGCGCGCCAAAAGAGGAAAGTCGAGCACCTGGGTTGATACATTTACGCCAGCGGACAAAATGTTGTTTAAAAAAATCGCCGGTGATTTTTTAATTGAGCTCGGGTATGAGGACGACTTCAATTGGTAGGGTTAGAACCATGAAAATGAACATTCTATCGGGCGGACGATTGCAGATGAAGCGAGACATTTTTATTCCCTCAGCCGGCCCAGAAGAAATCGTCGATCTGCCGGTGATGTGTTTCCTGCTGCGCCACCCAGAGGGCAACGTGCTTTTTGATACCGGCTGTCATCCCTCGGCGGCGGTGGATGCGAAAACGCGTTGGGGCGGATTGGCAGAGGCTATTCGACCGACAATGGGGAAAAAGGACAATGTGGTGGATGGGCTTGGCTCGGTCGGGCTGACGGCCGCTGATATCGATGTTGTCGTAAACTCACATTTTCATATGGATCATTGCGGCTGCAACGAATTTTTCACCCAGGCGACAATGATTGTGCACAGCGCCGAACTTGACCGCGTGCGCGATCCCAAACTGGAAGGCAAAGGGTATTTTAAAGCTGATTGGGATACCGGCCAGGAATTTGATGTGATCAACGCCCAGCGCGATCTGTTTGGCGATGACCGAATTGTCTTGCTGCCCTTACCCGGCCACACACCCGGCCTGACCGGGGCGCTGATTAATTTCGACAACAGCGGCTCCTTTTTATTGGCATCAGATTCAGTTGCCCTCAAAGAAAATCTCAACCCCGAAATCATGTCAAAAAACATCTGGGATGAAGATTTGACCCTCAAATCAATAACCGAGATCAATAAAATCCAATCTCAAGGCACAACGATCATTTTCGGCCATGATGAGGGCCAATGGAAACAATTAAAAAAAGGCGCTGAGGCTTACGACTGATTTTCCCCTCGACGGTGATAATTTTCTGGATTCCCGCTTTCGCAGGAATGACGAAAGGAGTGTCACCCCGAACCGGCCCCCAAAAACACCGTCACCCCAGACTTGATCCCCAAAACACCGTCACCCCGGACTTGATCCGGGGTCCAGACTTACTGTCATTGTGTGATATCACCATATAAATCCCGCCAGTCTGGATTAGTACCTTCAATCAGCTGTAGCTTCCACTTGCGCCGCCATTTTTTAAGGCTCTTCTCGCGGGCAATTGCGTCATCTATCCGCACGCGCGCCTCAAAATACACAAGTTGATGAATTTGAAATTTCCTCGTGAAACCTTCCATTAAGTTATTTTTATGTTGGTAAATGCGTTGTGCAAGATTACTCGTGACGCCAACGTACAAAGTACCGTTCCGCTTGTTTGCCAGAATATAGACATACCCCTGTTTCATTTTACTCAATCCCGCCGACCACTCCATCATTCCCGCGAAAGCGGAAATCAAGATCTGCTGCAACAACATTTCTGGACCCCGGATCAAGTCCGGGGTGACGAATTTTAAAGGATGTTGCTCATTTGCTATGGCGACGGCAGAGACTGTTTTTTTTTGCCAATAGAAAAAAACCGGAATTAATCTTTGGCTGCAAATATCAAATGCGCTACACTTTTTAGGACACGTACGGAAAACCCCCTAAAAATGGGTCGGCATGAGCCGCAGAACCTTCCGGTCTGTCGAGTGGCTTAGAGGAGGTACGGAAAACAGTTGGTTTCGGTACGTGGAATGAATGGAATGTAAAATTCAATGTCACGCCAGGTTGTATACTTAATTAATTGGACATGGATACCACTGGCAATGGTTTTGTTCGTATTCTATTTCATGGGTTTTGGCACTCAGTTGATGTTTGACGGACCACTAACAAAGAATGGTGTGGGTGCAAATATATTGTGGGGCTTAGGCAAAACCGAATTGTTGGGATTGGCTGATTTTTTGATCCGCATGATAACAAGTATTTTGATTGGCTTTATCGTCGTTCGCCCGATGGCAAGTCAGACGACCATAAACCTTGATAAATTCAATCTATCACCAACAAAATTAAAATCTTGGGTCACAATCTCGACCGTTTCAGCAGCGGTAATTATTTGTTTTGAACAATATGATTTCTTATTGAACATTTTTAGAAAATTGGTTTTCTGAAGGTAAACCGAAACCACTTGTTTTCCGTATGACCACTAGCTTTAACGTTCTCGGTGAATAATTATTTGTGTGATTCACAGCTGCAATAATACCGTCATCCCGGCCTCCGAGCCGGGATCCAGAAAGCTACTTTATTTTCCGTGCTGATAAAGACTGGATCCCGGATCAAGTCCGGGATGACGATAAGGATTGGGGGAGGGTAGATTAAAGTTATCCCCGTTATCCTTGCTATCCACAGAAACAAATTGTTTCTCTGCATTCTCCCAAAAGTCTATGATGCCAAAATGCTAAATTGCATTTCTAAATGCGATTTTGCGCGAAGTTTGAATATGGGACATTTATGGCTTTTTCACCGCGTTTTTTAGATGAAGTGAAGAACCGCGTCGGCTTGGCTGAGGTGGTGGGCAGGCGTGTGCGGCTGATTAAGAAGGGGCGGGAGCATTCGGGGCTTTGTCCGTTTCACAATGAGAAGTCGCCGAGCTTTACGGTGAATGAGGAGAAGGGCTTTTATCACTGCTTTGGCTGTGGTGAGCATGGCAGTGTTTTTGATTTTGTCATGAAGACCGACAATATGTCTTTCCCCGAGGCCGTCGAGCGTCTGGCGAATGAGGCAGGGATGGAAATTCCGGTCGAGACACCGGAAGAGCGCCAGCGCCAGGAACGCGCCAAGGGGCTCTATGATGTGATGGAAGCAGCGGCGATCTATTTCGAGAAAATGCTTCGTATGCCGGAAGGTAAAGGCGCGCTGGATTATTTGATAGACCGCGGTATCTCAGAGGCATCGATCAAGCATTTCAGGCTGGGCTTCGCGGCGGATAGTCGGGGCGGGCTCAAGGCGGCGCTGTCCAGAGAAGGTATTTCAGATCAAATGATGGTTGAGGCCGGGTTGTTAATCCAGCCAGATGATCCATCGCGCTCTCCCTATGACCGCTTTAGAGGCCGGGTGATGTTTCCGATCAGTGATCGCCAGGGCCGCGTCATTGCTTTTGGTGGGCGGATACTCGGCGAGGGCGAGCCTAAATATTTGAACTCGCCCGAAACCCCGCTGTTCCACAAAGGCTACAATCTTTATGCGCTCAAAGATGCGGTTGAGGCGGCGCGCACGACCAACACCATCCTGGTCACCGAAGGCTACACCGACGTGATCGCATTGCATCAGGCGGGCTTTAAACATGCCGTGGCGCCGCTCGGTACCGCGCTGACCGAAGACCAAATCCAATTAATGTGGCGCGTGGTCTCGGAGCCTATTCTTTGTTTCGACGGCGATGCGGCGGGCCAGAAAGCAGCGGGCCGGGCGGCAGAGCGGGCTTTGCCGATCCTCAAGCCTGACAAGAGTTTGAACTTTGTCACCATGCCGGAAGGCGAGGACCCCGACAGCTTGATTAAAGCCAGAGGCGCGCCGGCGATCGACACAGTGTTAGCCCAGGCCGTGCATCTCTCTGAGATTATCTGGCGGCTCGAGACCCATGGTCACCGGCTGGAAACACCGGAAGATCGGGCGGGGCTCGAAAAACGGCTCCGCGATGCGGCAAAGCGCATTGGCGATGAGACCGTCCAGCGACATTATTTTAATACCTTTAAAAGCCGCCTTTGGGACGAATTCCGTAAAAATCAGCCACAAACGCCGAGCCAAACGCGCGGAAGACGCTATGCGCCATCGGTACAAATGGCGGAAAAGTCAGGCGTATCCTCAAAAATTGACACAATTTGGATCCAACAGGCGATATTGGTCGCGACGTTGATTTATCACCCCAAGTTGTTCGATGCCTTGGGTGAACAGCTTGGTAGCCTTGAATTTACGGCCCCAGAGCTTGACAAACTACGTCAAGAAGTCCTAAAAACCCTGGCTTCGTCTCCAGGACTTGAAATTCAGGCTTTGCGAGACCATTTAGAAGATACCGGGTTTTCAGAGCTATTGAACGGCCTTTTGAGTCGACAGGTTATAAACCACGCCAATTTTGCCCGGCCAGATGAACATAGTGATGTCGCCCGGAAAGGCTGGGAGCAAACGCTCAGGTTGTTTCGCCGCAACCAATTGCTTGAAGAAATTCGAGCGGTTGAGGAGGAACTCGCTGAGAACCCAACCAGGGAAGCGTTTGAATTGCTTAAAGCCTTAAAACAAACGGCGACAGAAAAAGAAGATGCGGAGGAGGATCTATCTAGTTTCGGAGACGCAAAAAGCGCGTAGACCGAAATTGGAAAAGAGCCAAATACGTATTGGGAAAATTGGCGCGGGAAACCGCACATGTAACTTTTGGGAAATTTGAGTCAGCCGATTTTGGGCGGCTCTAAGCGGGGTTTGAATGGCCAGCAAGACAGCAACTGCGACTGCGGAAAAACCACAAGCAAAGGACGAGTCTAACGACAGCCCTTTACTGGATACGATTAATGCCGCGGTAAAGAAAATGATCGCCTCTGGCAAGGAGCGCGGGTTCGTTACTTATGACGAACTGAACGCCGCCCTGCCGCCAGAGCAGGTTTCTTCCGAACAGATTGAAGACACGATGTCGATGCTTTCCCAAGCAGGCGTCAATGTCGTCGAAAATGAAGAAAGCGAAGACGCCGGCGAAGCGCCAGAAAAAAGCAAGGAAAAAGAAGCGGAATCCGCAGCTGGGAATGTCAGCGAAAGCGATGTTGGTCGCTCGGACGATCCCGTAAGGATGTATCTCCGTGAGATGGGCAGTGTTGAGTTGTTGTCCCGCGAAGGTGAGATCGCGATTGCCAAGCGTATCGAAGCCGGCCGTGAAATGATGATTGGCGGGATCGTCGAGAGCCCGATGACCATTCGGGCGCTGCTGCAATGGCGCAAAGATCTCGACGAAGAGAATATGCTGCTCAGAGATATTATTGATCTTGATGCGACTTTCTCCGGCCCGAAAGAAGATAATACGATCCCGAAGCCGGAAGTTGCGGAAGGCGCAGAAGGCGCAGAGGGTACTGGTGTCGAAGGCGCCATCGCTGCTGCTGCTCCAGCTGTCAAAGAAGAGCCGGAAGCCGAGAAAGCCAAACCAGAGAAATCAGATGATGAAAAATCTGAAGATGGTGAGGCAAAAACCGAAGGTGATGACGATGATGATGACGACGATGATGCAGATGCAACTGTCTCGCTGGCCGTTATGGAGCAGACTTTGCTGCCGATTGTCCTCGGTAAATTTGACGATATAAAGAAAACTTACGCCAAGCTTCACCGCGCTCAGGAAAAACGCCTTGGTGCTATTCAGGCCGGTGACAATGTCACCTCGGCGACTGAAAAGCGGATCGATAAGCTACGTCACGAACTGATTGACCTGATGGAAGGCATTCATATTAACAACAACCGGCTCGAATATTTGCTCGGCCACATGTATGACCTCAACCGGAAATTGATCGGTAATGAAGGTCGCTTGTTGCGCATGGCGGTCAAATCAAAGGTGAAGCGCGCCGAGTTCCTGGAAGAATATTACAGCCACGAGCTGGATCCCAACTGGCTAATGCGGATTTCAAAATTGAAAGGCAAGGGCTGGGGCGATTTCGCAAAAAAGAATAAGGATGACATTAAGGAAATCCGTGATGAAATTGCTGAAATCTCGAATGAGGTGAGTTTGCCGATTGGTGAATTCCGCCGGGTTGTTGCCACCGTTCAAAAAGGTGAGCGGGAATCCGCCAAAGCCAAAAAAGAAATGATCGAGGCCAATTTGCGTCTGGTGATTTCGATTGCTAAAAAATACACCAATCGTGGCCTACAATTCCTGGATTTGATCCAGGAGGGTAACATTGGCCTGATGAAAGCCGTTGATAAGTTTGAATATCGCCGCGGCTATAAATTCTCAACCTATGCAACGTGGTGGATCAGACAAGCGATCACGCGCTCGATTGCAGATCAGGCCCGGACCATTCGAATTCCAGTGCATATGATCGAAACCATCAACAAGCTGGTGCGGACATCACGTCAAATGCTGCACGAAATTGGCCGCGAGCCAACTCCGGATGAGCTGGCGGTTAAACTCGCCATGCCGGTTGATAAGGTGCGTAAAGTTCTCAAAATTGCCAAAGAGCCGATCAGTCTCGAGACGCCAATTGGTGATGAAGAAGATAGCCATCTCGGTGATTTCATCGAAGACAAAAACGCGATCCAGCCTTTGGATGCAGCGATCCAAGGCAATCTTCGGGAAACCACGACACGCGTGCTGGCAAGTTTGACGGCTCGTGAGGAACGCGTGCTTCGCATGCGTTTCGGTATTGGCATGAATACTGACCACACCTTGGAAGAGGTTGGCCAGCAGTTCTCTGTGACGCGAGAACGTATCCGCCAAATTGAGGCGAAAGCTTTGCGGAAGCTCAAACACCCAAGCCGTTCAAGAAAGCTTCGGAGCTTCCTGGACTACTAGGATTTTACCCATTTGCATTAAATCGGCGTCTCAATCTTGGGACGCCGTTTTTTTAGTTGAAATAGAGTGAACCGTCCCAATTTCTAATTGAGGCAATCCGACAGGACCAGTTTCATCATGTTCGATGTTAGAACTTTGATCATCTTTATGATCGCGGCAGCCTTCATTTTGCTGATTGAAATGATTGTTTTGGCCCGCATCTTTCCCCAACAAAGATATTTGAAAATTTGGATCCTTGCCTATTTCATTTTGATTTTGTCGCTTATTGGCTTTGCCCTGCGCGGGCTGGTGTCGGACTTTATCTCAATCGTCGTGGCAAATTCCCTGATCATTGTCGTCTTTTATTGTGAAATCTGGGCATCAGAAATTTTGATCAAGCGCTATCGATATCGTTTTTGGCAGTTTAGTGCCGGGCTAATCTTATATGCGATTTTATTTTTCTATTGGAGTGATGTTTCACCGAATTTTCCAATTCGGGTCATTTTATCATCAACCGTGATTGGCGCTTTAAGTTTTAGTTTCGGTTGGATTATGTGGCGAAGAGGCGGATTGAAATACCGAAATTGTAAATGGATCGGGGCCTTGATGATGACCAACGCGGTTCTTGTTTGCACGCGGATGGTCTCGCTTATCGATGCACCTGTCTTTGTCTCGATTATGGCCCCTTCAAATTTGGCTATTTACTCACTGTGGCGATCTATTCTGGTTGCCGTTTTGTTTGGATTTTTTGTAATTTTGCTGGCGTTGGAAATTGATGCAAAAGAGACAGACCGGTCCGGCGGATAATTTTAACCGCAGTGTCTATTTTCGGTCTTGACCAGCCAGCGTATAGCGCTAGGTTGTCGCTCTCTCGGGTGATTATACCCCGTGGTGTGGGCCTGTAGCTCAGCTGGTTAGAGCCGGCCGCTCATAACGGTCTGGTCGCAGGTTCGAGTCCTGCCGGGCCCACCAA
>JABIHH010000046.1 GCA_018649725.1 Rhodospirillaceae bacterium
CGCTGAAGAATTTGTCACCATGCGCTCCAAACGCCCCGATCCGGAAGAATAGGTTAAAATTGAATTTGGCTAGGTGAGGAAATTTAGGTAGGTGGCATAGCCGAGGCCGGAGAGAACGGCGCCGCTGAGGGCGATGGCGAGGTAGCTGATGAAGACCGGCTTTTTGACCAGCGCATAGACCGCGACGGTCGCCGGAATGCAGCTAATGCCGCCGCCGATCATGAAGGCCATGCCGGCAGCGGGGTTCATGCCTTGCTCGATCAAACCATTGACCAGTGGCAGCGCCGCAAAGCCGTTGAGATAGGCGGGGACCGCGACCACAGCTGAAATGATAATCGGTGTGACGCCTTGGCCACCAACCAAATTTGCGATCATTTCGGCCGGCACGTAGGCCAACATCAGGCTTTCCAGCATGAAAGCGAGGGTGAGCCATTTAGCTAAGAATAAGAAATTGCCTACCGCCTCACTTTTGAACGTTAGGCGGCGATCCCGTTCTTGCCAAAACTTCCAATTGACTTTAGCCGTCTCGGCCAGCGAAGACGTGCCACAACCGGAGCTTGGCTGTACTTTTAGCGGATCATCAAAAAAACCAAAACGTTGCAGGGCGTAGATACTGCTGCCACCCAAAATGCCGACACCGATGGCGGCGAGCGTTTTGCCGATTGCAAAGGGCAGGCCCAAAATACTGACGGTCATCAAAAACATCGAGGGATCCATGATCGGCGAGGACAGCCAAAAAGCCATCACGGCAGCAAGCGGCGCACCGACGGCCAGCAACGCCGCAATGAGAGGAATGACACCGCAAGAACAAAACGGCGATAGCGCACCAAAGGTCGCCGCAATCGCAATCATGATGGCGAGGTTACCTTTGAAAATACCGCCAATGACGGTTTCGCCCCCGCTCGCTTTGATATACGCAACCGAGCCGACAGCAAGCGCTAGAAAGGGCAGAATTTCTATGAAATTATTGAGTGTGAATAGGGCCGTGTCTTTGGCTTGATCATCGGGTGCGGCTAACAGAAAGATCGGCAGGGCTATGATCAGCATCCAGACCCAGTTTATTTTTTTGAGCCTTGGTAGGGTAAAAGTTTGAATTGTGGCAACGAGTTGGTTCATGACCGTTACGCCGTTTTCAAATTGCGAGTGTCTTCAAAACCAACGCAACAATTTTCAGTCACGAATGACAGCAAACTGTCCATGCGGTCATAATTGGCGCGGCAGATAATTTTGCGGCCCTTTTTTTCCTGTTCGATCAAGCCAACTTTAACCAGCTTGGCGATATGATGGTGGAGCGTTGAGCCCGGCACATTAAGATGTGTTTGAATGGCCCCGATAATGGCCCCTTCGGCTCCTGCCTGTACCAAATAGCGAAAAAGGTGAAGCCGCGTGACATTGCCAAGGGCAGCGAGGCTGTTGGCGGCGTCTATTTCATGTAAGTTCTTATCCATAAATAACTATATATCTAGAAATATAGAAATGTCAAGGGAATCTGCCCAAAGTTTGCCAGGTACATTTTTTAGATCTTATTTAATCTGCAGGACGATCTTGCCGCGAACGTGGTGGGTGTCGACCAGATCGTGCGCTTTGCCGGCTTCCTCGAGTGGTAGGGTTTGGATGTCGGGGGCGATGATGGCGCCGGTTTCATAGAGGTCGATGATGCGTAGAAGATGCGGGCGGTCACGGCCAACTTTAGGCCGCATGACAGTGATGTCATCACGGGGCGGCTCGGCATTTTTCAAAAGAGGCGCGATATAGGCGAGGCGGCCATTTGGTTTTAAAACCTCGAAGCTGCGCTGGTGGACTTCGCCGCCAATCAAATCAAAAACCACGTCAATGTCAGAAAGAACTTCGGTGAAGTCCTGCGTGTTATAGTCGATGACCTGGTTGGCACCGAGATCTCGCAGATAGTCATGGTTGGCCGGGCTCGCCGTGGTGATGACTTCAGCGCCTAGATGGTGGGCGAGTTGGACGGCAAAGTTGCCGACACCGCCGGCGCCGCCCTGGATGAGAATGCGCTCACCCGCTTGCAATTCCAGCGTATCCTCAATGGCGACCAAAGAGGTTAGGCCGGACAAAGCGAGGGCTGCTGCTTCGGCGTGGCTCATAGTCTCGGGTTTTGGCGCGATCACGCTTGCCTCAATTGTGAGCGCCTCCAGGTAAGTCCCTTCAACGCCGACCGGCAGCACGCCAAAGACCGCATCACCGGGTTTGAACTCTATGACATCTTCCCCACACGCCTTTATGACGCCTGAGAAATCACGGCCGATTATATAGGGAAAGGTGACATTTGCGGCTCCGGCTCCGGTTCCTTGGCGTACTTTGCTGTCGGCGGGATTGACGCTGGCAGTATGCAGGCTGACCAGCACTTCGCCTGATTTCGGGGTGGGTTCGGGGATTTCGGTGACCTGAAGAACCTCCGGTCCGCCAAAAGAATTGATCTCGATCGCTTTCATTAGATTGCCAGCTGCCCTTTTTTCCTGGAATTAAAGTACATATGGGCGTATAGAGTGCGCCACTTAAAAAAGATTATCTACACCTGGGAAGAATGAGTAAAGACAATGGCAAATAAATGGTCGCCCGATAGCTGGCGCGGAAAACCGATCCTGCAGGTTCCGGAATACCCGGACCTGGCAAAACTTGAAGAAGTAGAGCAGACGCTTTCTGGTTATCCGCCACTGGTTTTTGCCGGTGAGGCGCGCGCGCTGAAACGTCAATTGGCCAAAGTCGCCGAAGGCGAGGCTTTCTTGTTGCAAGGCGGCGATTGTGCGGAGAGCTTCCGGGAATTTCACCCCGATAACATCCGCGACACCTTCCGCGTGTTGTTGCAGATGGCAGTGGTGCTGACCTTTGGCGCCGCTTGCCCGGTCGTTAAGGTCGGTCGTCTGGCGGGTCAGTTTGCTAAACCGAGATCAGGAGATACCGAAACAATTGATGGTGTGGAGCTGCCAAGTTATCGCGGCGATATCATCAATGGCATCGATTTCACCGAAGAGAAACGTGTGCCCGATCCGGAACGCATGGTCCGAGCTTACAATCAATCCGCCTCAACGCTTAATTTGTTACGCGCTTTTGCTCAAGGCGGCTTTGCTGATTTGCATCGTGTCCATCAATGGAATATGGGATTTGTCGCCGATGATGCTATTGGCGAGCGCTATAAGGATATGGCTGAACGGCTGGACGAGTCGCTCAACTTCATGGCGGCCTGTGGTCTGACGTCGGAGACGGCGCCGCAGCTGAGAGAGACCGAGTTCTACACCTCGCATGAAGCTTTGTTGTTGCGCTACGAAGAGGCGATGACGCGGATAGATTCCCTGACCGGCGAATGGTATGACACCTCGGCTCATATGCTATGGGTTGGTGAACGTACCCGCCAATTGGATAATGCGCATCTCGAGTTTCTGAGCGGAATTAATAATCCGATCGGCGCTAAAATTGGCCCGACCACCGAGCCTGATTATTTAATCGAATTGATCGACCGCCTGAACCCGGAAAATGAGCCGGGCCGTCTAACCCTGATCTCTCGTATGGGAGCGGACAAAGTTGAAGAGGCGCTGCCCGCGCTGGTACGCAAAGTCAAAGAAGAAGGCCGCTCCGTTGTCTGGTCGTGCGATCCGATGCATGGCAATACGGTCAAAGCGAGCTCGGGCTACAAAACCCGCCACTTCGATCAGATCATCCGTGAAGTGGAAGGCTTCTTCGCTGTCCATAATGCAGAAGGCACACATCCTGGCGGCGTTCATTTTGAACTTACCGGCCAAGATGTCACCGAATGTGTGGGCGGCGCGCAGGCGATTACCGAAGCAGATCTCTCGAGCCGCTACCACACCCATTGTGATCCTAGGCTTAATGGTAAGCAGGCATTAGAACTTGCTTTTGCTTTTGCCGATCGTCTCAAAGCAGATCGTGCGAACAATAAAGCCGGCGTTATGAAGCAAGTTGTTGGTGGTATTTAGGTAAACATAAATATGTTCGACGGCTTCCTCCAATCCGACATTGAGACTGTCAATCAATCTGGGGGAGCCGTCATTCGGACATTGGTGGGTGGTGAAGGTCCGCCGCTCTTGCTGCTCCATGGTTATCCGCAAACTCACGTCATGTGGCATAAAATTGCACCACAATTGGCAGAACGTTTTACTGTTGTCGTGACTGATCTTCGGGGCTATGGGGACTCGTCCAAGCCCGAGACGACGCCAGATCACGCACCTTATTCATTTCGAGCCATGGCCGATGATCAAATCCAGGTGATGAAATCGCTGGGCTTTGAAAGTTTTGCTGTCGCGGGGCACGACCGGGGTGCCAGGACGGCTCACCGTTTGGCTTTGGATCACCCTGAATGTATTTCCAAGCTCGCCTTGCTCGATATCGTGCCGACCTTAACATTATATGAGACCGCCGATCAGAAGGCTGCGACCAGTTACTACCATTGGTATTTTCTAATCCAGGATTTCGATCTGCCGGAACGCTTGATCGGCGCTGACCCGGAATACTATCTCCGCAAAAAAAC
Organism: Rhodospirillaceae bacterium; assembly: GCA_018649725.1. GTDB lineage: Bacteria > Pseudomonadota > Alphaproteobacteria > Rhodospirillales > UBA2165 > TMED23. The sequence goes on from JABIHH010000046.1 coordinate 4,505, forward strand.
CGGTCATTGGTCGGCGGGCGATTGTTTTACCGAAGATGCGATGGCTGAATATATCCGCTGCTTCTCAAACCCAGCAACCATTCATGCGAGCTGCGAGGACTACCGGGCGGCCGCCTCAATCGATCTGGAATTTGATCGTGAAGATCAGGCAAAGGGTCAAAAAATCAAATGTCCGACTTTGGTTCTTTGGGGTGATAAAGGGGCTATGGGGGCATGCTATGATGTATTGGAAACCTGGCAGGAAAAATGCGAGACCGTTTCAGGCGCCGGGCTGCCTTGCGGACATTTTTTGGCTGAGGAGGACCCGGAGGGGACTTTTCGAGCCTTAAGCGACTTTTTCGAATTTTTCTAAAAATATGATTAAGATCAAGGAAATAACTAATAAAGTCTTCTAGCTTCCGGACAATTAAAAAAAATACTTGTTCTTGAGCGTAGGAGGGCTTCATGCCCAAAGAAGAAGACAAAGCGACTGAGATTGCTTCAAACGAAGACAATGTATTCCATTTCGAGTGGTTTCCAGAGCTGGAGACCGGTCATCCAGAAATTGACGAAGATCACAAAAAACTGGTCGAGCTTATCAATCTTGTCTCAGATGCGATTGAAGCCAATGATGGTGACCGGTGTAAAAAAATGTTTGCCTCATTTGTTGAATTTGCCGAGGACCATTTTCGCCGTGAAGAAGTAATCTTAAAAAAAATCGGTTTTCCAAAGATCGACCACCATATCGAATACCACAATAAACTCTTGGTAGATGCGCATAAAACCCGCGACCTTTGCGAATCGGCTGAAGGCGGGCTGTTAAAAGAGTGTTTCAATGAGTTGGTTGGTTTTTTGGTTGATGACATTCTCAAAGGGGATATTGAATTTATCCCTTATATGATGGAGCATAACGTCGTGCCGTCGAATCCCTCGCTCAAATATCCCAAATTATAACTATACTAAGAACTATGCTAGGAGCTGGCTAACTTGATGGGCAGGTTAGCCCATATCCATTTTCTCGAAAATGCGATCAAGCTCGAAACAGGTGACGCCGCCATATTTTTCTTCTAGGGCTTTTCGTGAGTCCGGATCGGCTAGCTCGTCACGCAAACTGGAAAACATTTCACCAACAAGATTGTTAAAGCCGCCTTCGGTAAGCTCCCAGTCATTCTCCGGCGCTAGATTGTTATTCGCTATTGCCAAAAACCATTCCTGGCGTTTTTTGATATCCTCAAAATAGGGGGCGAAATCCACCAAGGCGTCAAAACACACTTTTTTAGATTCCGGTTCAGCGTAAATTTCCGCCCAATCCAACTCGCTTTCCTCGCCTTTGCTTAGGCGGTGGACAATAACGCGGCTGCGCGCCTGATAACCTTCCATTGCTTCGGGACCGATCATCTTGTCGAGAGCCATGAAGAACCCGGGCAAAACATGGCGGGTGACGGAACGCGGGCCATCTTCAGCTACGCGATGCCGATCAAACAAATGCGCAAAAGTGTTTACGATGACGCGGTCAAAGGGATATTTGCGGGCGTGATCAAAGGCCGCACGTTCGCGGATACGGACATATTGTTCAAAACTTTGTTGGAAGACCTCTTCCAAGGCTTCCCGTTTGCGGTCAAATTGCTGACTTAGCTGGTCAATATCGCCGACGGTCAGATAACCGCCGCGCTTTTCAGCCTCTTCTTTCAAACGATCAGTAAAGGTTGAAACCACCGCCTGAGCCAGCACTTTGCTTTGATTTTTTGTGCCGACATCATTCGTCGGTAGGGCTTCTGGTACCGTGGTCTCCGCCGGTGCCGAAACCGATGGTGGTGCAGGAGTTGGCTCAGGCGCATCTGGTGCGGGGTTGTCAGTTTGAAGGATGCGATCGCCATCCGATCCAACCCACACAACCTGCTCTAAGGGGGTGCTATCATTTTTAGTTTCATCTGCCATGTTTCCTTCATAGCGACTTCTGGTTGAGATTGCTAGAGCATTGTCTTTTTTGGACAATATCGAGGTATTGACTGGCTTGGGGGTGTCCTCTAATGCTAGCCCTGAATTTGACCATACTAGATTTTATTTGGAATATTTAAATGACCAGCGATCTTTCGATTGCACTTGCGCAACTTAACCCGACTGTCGGCGATGTTGATGGCAATATTGCCTTGATCCGTGAAGCCCGTGACCGGGCCAAGCAGGACGGCGCTGATCTCGTCGTTACCGGCGAGCTATTGGTCAGTGGCTATCCGCCCGAGGACCTTGTGCTCAAGCCGGCTTTTTTGGATCGGGTGGAGGAAAAAGTAAATGCTCTTGCCACAGAGACGGCAGAGGGTGGCCCCGCACTCCTCATTGGGGCACCCTGGCGCGAAGACGGCAAATTATACAATGCCGTGCTGCTGCTCGACCAAGGTAAAATTGCCACCATTCGTTTCAAGCATCTCTTGCCGACTTACGGTGTGTTTGATGAGGACCGTGTTTTTGACCGGGGCCCCGTACCGGGGCCGATCGCCTTTAAAGGTATAAAGCTCGGCGTGATGATTTGCGAAGATATGTGGAACGGCGATGTCACCGAATGTCTCGATGAATCGGGCGCTGAAATCCTGATCGTTTTGAACGGCTCTCCCTTTGAAGTTGATAAAACCGACCAGCGCTTAAACTTGGCCGTCGCACGGGTGAGCGAATCTGGTCTACCGCTGGTCTATGTCAATTTGGTGGGTGGCCAGGATGAATTGGTCTTCGATGGCGGCTCCTTCGTACTGGGTGCAGATCGGCAATTGCCGATTCAACTGCCGGGCTTTGCTAAGGGGCAGGTGACGAGCAATTGGTCAAAATCGGATCAGGGTTGGGTTTGTGCCCCAGGCGAGATCGCCGAGACGCCAGACGACAATGAGAAAATGCTGGCCTCGATTTATCAAGCCATGGTTCTAGGTCTCAGGGATTACGTTAATAAAAATCGTTTTCCAGGTGTTATTTTAGGGCTCTCCGGCGGGATCGATTCCGGACTGTCTGCCGCTGTAGCTGTCGATGCCATCGGTGCCGATAAAGTACATTGCGTCATGATGCCATCGCCTTATACCTCTCAAGACAGTCTCGATGATGCAGCTGAGCAGGCGGAGATATTGGGCATCGCTTATGATACCGTGCCGATTATTGATGCCATGAAGGCTTTTGAAGGCATGTTGGCGCCGGTCTTTGGCGACACCGAAGCCGACACCACAGAAGAAAACATTCAAGCCCGTGCGCGTGGTCTCATCGTTATGGCGATCTCCAACAAGCTCGGTTTCATGCCGCTCACGACCGGCAATAAATCTGAAATGTCGGTCGGCTATGCGACGCTTTATGGCGATATGTGTGGCGGCTATTCGGTATTAAAAGATGTTTATAAGACCACGGTCTTTAATGTCTCGCATTGGCGCAACGAGAATTTTGTTGAGGACTTTCTGGGACCTCAAGGCCGAGCCATTCCGGAGCGTGTGATTACCAAAAAGCCCTCGGCCGAACTCAAACCAGATCAGTTCGACGAAGACAGCCTGCCGCCTTATGATGTGCTGGATGACATTTTAATGAGCCTGATCGAAGGCGAACGAGCTGTTCGCGACATCGTTGCCAAAGGCCATGATCCGGCAATCGTGCGCCGTGTTTGGCATATGCTGGACCGCGCCGAATACAAACGCCGCCAAGCCCCTCCAGGTGTCAAAATCTCATCGCGCGCCTTCGGCCGCGACCGCCGCTACCCGATCACCAACGGCTTCACCAATCTCATGTGGGAGATTGAGGGGGAGTAAAAAGCCCTGCTAAAAAAAAGAAAAATAACCACAGAGGACACAGAGAGCACAGAGGAAGTGCTCGCGTTGTCAAAGTACCATGCGCCGAATACCGTCTTTGAGTAGAACTGTGTTAAAGTTTAGTATTAGACCGGTCTTAAGACCGGTTAGTTTTAGATAGGTCAATAACTGTGCTTCATGTAGGGGCAGGATCTTGCCTATGGCTTTTAGCTCAAGCAGCAACTGATCTTCGACAATAACATCAGCTCGAAATCCGCAATTTAGCTGAACATTTTTATATTTGATCGGAATGGATTTTTGCTTGGTGAAGGTTAATCCAAAACTATCTAGCTCATAACTCAAACAATTTTCATAGGCCGATTCCAATAAGCCTGGCCCCAAGCTCTTATGCACTTCAATTGCCAATCCTATTACCCGATCCGTTAAACGATCACTTCCCATTCTTCTCTGTGCCCTCTGTGAACTCTGTGGTTCCTTAATCTATGGCGGGGCTAGAGGTGGTTTTTGGGTGCGGGAGAGAAATTTATGCTTTCTCTTGCCGGAGAGAGGCGGGGTTGCTAAACAATCGACGCAACAGACATGGATCGCTATGAGCCTCAACCTCTACAACACTCTCGCCCGTGCGAAGCAGGAATTTACGCCGCTCGATGACACGGCCATCGGCATGTATGTCTGTGGGCCGACGGTGTATGACTATGCGCATATTGGTAATGCGCGGCCGGTTATTGTGTTTGATGTGTTGTTTCGGCTGTTGAAGCACGTCTATGGCGCGGATCATGTGACTTATGTCCGCAATATCACCGATGTTGATGATAAAATTATCACGGCGCACCAAGAAAGCGGTGAGGATATCGGCTCGATCACGTCCCGGACGACAGACGCGTTTCATGCTGATATGGCAGCGCTTGGCAATCTGGAACCTTCGATAGAGCCGCGGGCCACGGATCATATTCCGCAAATGATTGAAATAATCGAAAAGCTGATTGCCGATGGTCATGCTTATGAAGAACAGGGTCACGTCTGCTTTAATGTGCCCTCGATGTCGGAATATGGCAGGCTCGCCCGGCTCAACCGGGATGAGTTAATCGCCGGGGCCCGGGTCGATATCGCGCCTTACAAAAAAGATGCTGCCGATTTTGTCTTGTGGAAACCTTCCGATGAGGATCAACCCGGCTGGGACAGTCCTTGGGGGCGCGGCAGGCCGGGCTGGCATATTGAATGCTCGGCAATGTCGAGTGAGTATCTCGGCGAGACCTTTGATATCCATGGCGGCGGTCAGGATCTGATTTTCCCCCACCATGAAAATGAAATTGCGCAAAGTTGCTGCGCTCACGGTGAGGGGACGTTTGCCCAGACCTGGATGCATAACGGCTATCTCATGGTCGAGGGCGAAAAGATGTCGAAGAGCCTCGGCAACTTTATTACCGTGCATGAGTTGATTAAAGATCATCACGGTGAAGCGGTCAGGCTCTGCATGTTGATGACCCATTACCGCCAGCCGTTGAATTGGACGGCGGATGGCCTGGCCCAGGCGAAAAGCAGTCTCGATAGTTTTTACGGAGCCTTGCGGATGACGGCTGAGATTGTCCCGGCGAGTGTCGTACCATCTGACGATTTTGTCGCAGCCCTGTCTGATGATCTCAACTCGCCGCAGGCTATCGCCGTGCTTCACGAATTGGTCGGCGCGCTCAATAAAGCGGAAACTGATGAAGCCAAGGCGGCGGCAAAAGACAATTTGCTCGCTGCCGGAAATCTCTTAGGCCTGCTGCAGCTCGATCCGGAAGACTGGTTTAAGTGGACGCCGGAAGGCGCGGCAGAAGGTTTTAGTGATGCGGAGATCGACGATTTGATTGAGCAACGCAAGACGGCCCGCGCCAATAAAGATTTCGCGCTGTCAGATAAAATTCGGGATGACTTGGCCGCCCAAGGCATTGTGCTCGAAGACGGCGCGGGCGACACGAGCTGGAAACGCGGCTAGGTTTCGACAAAAATGTTGTCGGCTTCAATTTCTTTCCGGCGTGTAAATAGCTTCAAACCAATCGGCAGGACACAAATTAGGGCAAGTGCCGCCGATCCGGCTACTGCATATTGCAGGCCAAATATTTCCGCCATCCAACCTATGATGGGCGCAGAAATCGCCGGTGCGCCGACAGCCAGCGAAACGTTGATGCTGATCACCCGCGCCCGGTACTCATCATCGACAGTATGCTGAAGCAGAGTTTGAACGCATATCGAAGCTGAGACCAACATACCACCGAGCAATGCCAAGGTTACCAACCCAAAATTAAAATTGGTTGAGAGTGCAAACAGGATCAAAGCAATGGCTGCGCCGATGAGCCCCATATTCATATAGCCGGTCAGGCCACTGGTGCGACCGCGAATAGCCAAATAGGTGGCGAATACGGAAGCGCCGATACCGGAAGCAGCGGTTAAAGTTGCGAGGCCTTCTTCATCTCGATTAAAAACATCACCGGCGAACCCGGGTAGGAAATCGAGGTAAGGGCGCAGCAGGAGTGACAAAACGGTTGTAAGCACGATGAGTAAACGGATATCGATATGGTCCAGTGTATAGCGGAGCCCATCTTTAAGATCATTGAGAATACCGGTCGCTTTTTTTGCGGCTAACCTATCGCTTAAATTCTTGGGCGTTGAAATCATAAAGATAGCGACCATCATCCAGGCCATACAAAATGCGTTGGCTGCAAAACCGGCACCGGCACCGCTCGTCGTTAATAAAACCCCGCCGAGCAAAGGGCCCGTAAATGCGCTGGTATGAAAGGTTGTTGCGTTCAGCGCGACAGCCGCCGACAAATTTTTGCGTGGTAGTAAGTTTGGATAGAGCGATTGGCGGGCGGGAAATTCAAAGGCAAAAAGCAAGCCTTGAATTCCTGTGAACAGCAAAAGCAAAACCGGCGTTATTAATCCAGACCAGGTTACAATGGCTGTTAATAAGGCAATGACGGCACCTAATCCACCCATCGTAATGGCCGAGCGCCGATAGCCAAAACGGTCGGCAACAGCTCCGCCGAAAGGCCCAAGAAAAAATATCGGCAACAAATAGGCCGAACCCAAGGCACCTAACCAGATCGGCGACTTGGTGAGCTCATACATCAACCAGCCCGAAGCAATTTTGTAGATCCAAAAACCTTGCACCATGACAATTTGCCCGATCCAGTAGGTTCGGTAATTAGGAGTTGATAAGGCGCGGCCGATACCGCCAAAAGGGGAAGATGAATTATTTGCTTCAGACATCAGGCGAATGTAGACCGCAAAATGCCCAGGGTAAAACGTTTGCATAACCAATTGTTGGGCGAACAAATATTATTGTCAGGCCAGGGGTCTTTGCCTTAGGGTGCTACGGCAGTTTAACGAGGAAAAATCTAATGAAAGTCGAAGATTACAATTACAGTACCTGGGGTCATGGCAGCGAAAGTTTTGAAAACTTCGCGACCGACGCCCCCTTGGTAACCAGCCGCGCGCCGTCTTTCCCGGTGGAAGATTTGGCGAGTGGTGAGACTATTGAAATGAAAGAGCTGTGGCGCAAGGGCGTCACGATTGTCGAGTTCGGCTCCTTCACCTGACCATACTGCGATATGGCGTCGGAAGCGATGGAAGACCTCGCTGAACGCTATAAAGATCAAGCCGTGCGCTCGATTTTCCTCTACACCCGCGAAGCTCACCCCGGTGAGAATTATCGTCATCACACCTCCATGGATGATAAACGCGCCAATGCGCGGGCTTTCAAAGAACATTCAAATATCAACCGCGAGATATTCTTAGATGATCTCATTGGCTCGGCTCACCGGCGTTATGGCACGCTGCCCAACATGACCTGGATTATGGGACGCGGCGGCTTTATTCATTATAAATCAGCCTGGACCGGCGTTGATGATGTCGAGCAAGTCCTTAAAGGCGTGATCGATTTTCAGGAGAACCGGATTAAGAACGAGTGGGTTCCTTTTTACAGTGAACGGTCAGCCTGGAGTAAACGCGACCCCAAAAAGTTCCAAGAGGGCTTGGAGCGGACCGGTCCGCAAGCAGTGGCTGATTTTGCCGGTGTCGCCGCGGCCCGGAAAAATGCCAAGCCGGATCCGGAAGTGGCGCCGAAGATTCCCGGCAACTTCTTTGAACCTGAGAAGGATTAATAGAAGTCGCCATGTCCGTGACGCCAATATCTGAAATAAATGTCTCGGTGCTTGAAGTGCCGTTCGATAAACCCATCCAATCCGCGCTTGGCCGCTATATTGGCTCGGATTGGGTGGTGGTTGAAATGCGGGCGGGCGATGTCACAGGCTTTGGCTATTCGATGTCTCTGGACCGCCGAGGCACCAAAGCAGTTGTTGCTTATATTGAAGATGAACTGGCTCCCCTGGTGGTCGGCAAAGATGTCGGCGCCCCGGAAGCTGCGTGGCAAACCATGTTTGCGCCCAATAAAGCGCGGCTCAGGGGCGGCGTCGGTGTGCATGCTCTGTCGGCGGTCGATACGGCGTGCTGGGACATTGCCGCCAAGCTCGCGGGTATTTCACTCAACCGGATGATCGGCGGTTATGCCCAGGAAGTTGGTGTTTATGGCTCGGGCGGCTGGCTGTCACTCTCAGATGAAGAGTTGGTGGCCGAGGCACAAAGTCATGCGACGAACGGTATCACGGCGTATAAAATAAAAATTGGCGGCGGACGTGATGAGGAGCGCGTTGCCCTGCTCCGGGCTGAGATGGGTGATAATTTCACGCTCTATACCGATGCCAATCAGAGCTTCAATGTGCGTGAAGCCATCGCCGCTTCCGAGTGGCTGGCTGACTATGATGTTGCCTGGCTGGAAGAGCCCGTCCTCGCCGACAGCCCAATGGATATGGAACAGGTTGCAGCTGGCAGTGCCATTCCGATTGCCGCTGGTGAGAACGCCTATTTCCGCTGGGGCTTTCGTGATCTGATTGAGCGCCAAGCGGTCTCTTATCTGCAACCTGATATTGGGCGCTGCGGCGGTGTGACCGAATGGATCAAGATTGCCCATCTGGTCGATGCTCATAATCTCGATCTCACCAGCCATCTGCTCCACGAATTAAGTGTCGGCCTGGTCGCGGCTTTTCCTTCTGGTCACGCGGTCGAATATATGAATTTCTTCAAAAGCAATCCGTTCACTGAAGACTTCTCGGTTACTGATGGCAAAATAGCCGTACCCGATGTGCCGGGTCATGGTGTGACCTTTGAGGCGACTGCTTTTAAGCTTTATTGTGTGAGTTAATAATATTGCTAAGACCCCCCACCCCAACCCTCTCCCTCAAGGGGTGAGGGGTACTTAACAAATTCTCCCTCGAAATTTTGAAAATCAGAAATATAAGCTACATTAGGTTTATGAATATCTCTTCGAATACAAAATGGATCATCGGTCTCGGCGTTGCTGTTGCTCTGCTGGGGGCTATTTTGGTGGCAACGTATCAGCCAGATACTCTGGGCAACAATTCAGCGACCATGAGTTTGGTGCACAATCTGGTTTGGCTGGTGGTGCTGATCGGCTCGGTCGCGGTTCATTGGCGCGCTCAGCCCGGCCAGATGCTCAAATATGCCGCACTCTGGATTGCCATCGGATCGGTGATTTTCATAGGCTATAGTTTGCGAAGTGATGTTGCTGATTTTGGCGCCAAGCTAAAAGCGGAACTGCTTCCCCATCAGGGAAGAATTGGCAAGAACGAGATAAGTTTTCAAGCCCAACGAGGCGGTCATTTTGTGGTGGAAGCTTTGGTCGACGGCACCGCCATCCGTTTTTTGGTCGATACCGGTGCGAGCTCGGTCGTGCTCAGTCCAAAAGATGCGAAGCGGTTGGGCTTTGATTTAAAACGCCTGTCTTTTGACCGGATATTTAACACAGCAAACGGCACCGTGCGCGGGGCACCGGTACGGCTCGGCAAAATCGAGATCGGCCCGATTAAATTGGGCGATGTGCGGGCCTCGGTAAATGGTGCAGAGATGAACACGTCTTTGTTGGGAATGAGTTTTCTTTCCCGTATCGGCGGTTATGAAGTGGCAGGCGACAAGCTTGTCCTGAAACGCTAAGGTCTGCAAATGGCTGATCCAATATTAAAAGCAATAGACGTCTTAAATGATGCCTTAAAACGCGACCCCGTGGCGCTCACTCAACTGGTCAATCTTCGTGTTGATTGCAATGCGGAGCTGGTGCGCCATCCAACAATTCAATCAGCCGATTATCACGGTGTCGCTAAAGTCGGTGTGCTGGGCTTGATCAATGGCATCATCGGTAATTCACCCTCAGGCGTGATTGGTGCCGAAGGCTCGATCGACCGTGATACCGGCCAGTTCACTGTAATTAGAAAGTTTGTCGATCTCAGAAATGAGAAAACGGACATCATCGCTTAAAGCGAATTTAATCTGACAGCAGGTGATCAATTTCGTTCTGGTCCATGGTGTTTTGACTACCATGAATTATGCCTGACGCAAAATCCATCAGCCGCTGAATATTGCGGGAGTAATCCGTAGACGTGACGCGGAGATGCTCGATATCGTCCATCGCACTGACCTCTTCCAGCCGCCTAACCGCCGCTTCAATCAAGCGATCGATCTGGCTAATGGTTTGCTCGAACGGTTTTTTATAGCGTTCCGGCACATGTTCATAAGCCGCAACCGCCAAGTCTTTATCAGAGAAAGTGCTGTCCCTGAAATGGTCAGGGTAAGATTTAGGGGCCCAGGCTTTTGCTTCTTCGATGATTTCCGGCATGTCTGGAACCATCTCCAGCAGCATTACAATTTCATTGAAGTGGTTCAGATAATCGGTGGCGAGCAGAGTTTGCTCAATAATATTCGTTCCCTTAACTTGCGTTTTAAAGGATAGATATTCAGGTGTATCTTCACTACTAATGTCAGCCGAATCGGGCATGGGGCCTCAAAAATACGCGTCGGTAAAATTTCTAAGATTAACAAATGCCAATCCTATTTTATTAATTTGGGGTTGGCGAACATTGTTTCCAAGGCTTTGTTGTAAAATTTATAAAATATTTCCTGTATAGGTTTGTCAGCGATTTGCGACGGAAATACTTGAGATTATTGTGATTTTTGTGCATTCTCCGGCGCTTTCCAGGGCGTATGTAGAATTACGCGTTTGGTAAGTTTGTTAGTCAGAAATTCTAGAGACCTAAGTATTATGAGCGATAAACGAATATACCTGTTTGATAGTACGCTGCGCGACGGTGCGCAGACGCAAGGCGTTGACTTCAATGTTGCGGATAAAATCGCCATTGCGCAGGATCTCGACTCGCTCGGTATTGACTATATCGAAGGTGGCTGGCCCGGTGCCAACCCCACGGATGATACTTTTTTTGCCAATCCGCCAGTTCTCAAGCAGAGCAAGTTTACGGCGTTCGGCATGACGCGGCGGCCAGGACGTAGCACCGAGAATGATCCGGGTTTGAGCGCCATATTGGATGCTAAAACGCCCTGCGTGTGCATTGTTGGCAAAACCTGGGATTTCCAGGTCAAAGTCGCGCTTGAGATCGATATGGATGAAAATGTCGCGATGATTGCTGATTCCATTGCCCATGCGAAAGCAAAAGCGGGCGAAGCGCTGTTCGATGCTGAACATTTTTTCGATGGTTATAAAGCCAATCCAGATTATTCGATAAAATGTTTGAAAGCGGCTTATGACGCGGGTGCGCGTTGGATTGTGCTGTGCGATACCAATGGCGGTACCTTGCCGGACGAAGTTGAGCGCATTGTCACCGAAGTAACCGCGCATATTCCAGGCGATAAATTGGGCATTCATTGCCACGATGATACCGGCAATGCGATTGCGAATTCCCTGGCAGCCGTCAGGGCGGGCGTCCGCCAGGTTCAAGGCACGCTCAATGGCCTGGGCGAGCGCTGCGGAAATGCCAATCTTATTTCCTTGATCCCATCCTTGATGCTTAAAATGGGCTATGAGACGGGCATTTCAAAAGAGGATCTCACCAAACTTGCCCATGTGTCGCACACGCTGGATGAACGCCTCAACCGTGCCCCCGATCGCGGCGCGCCATATGTTGGCGAGTCGGCTTTTGCCCATAAAGGCGGCCTGCATGTCTCGGCGGTGGAGAAGGATCCAAAATGTTACGAACATGTTGAGCCTGAATTGGTCGGCAATCGCCGCCATATTGTGGTCTCGGACCAATCTGGAAAATCTAACATTCTGGCAAATTTCAGGGATATTGGTATAGAGGTTGATCCCAAAGATCCTAAAGTTACGCGGCTTGTTGAGCAGGTAAAAGAGCTTGAGTTTGCCGGCTATGCCTATGATGGCGCTGAGGCGAGTTTTGAGTTATTGGCAAGGCGGGCGCTCGAAACCGTGCCGGAATATTTTCGTCTTAGTAGCTTTCGGGTGATTGATGAGCGGCGCTGGAATGCCCGGGATGAATTGGTCACGCTTTCAGAGGCGACCATCAAAGCGCGAGTGAACGATCAGCAATTCATGACGGTTGGTGAAGGTAACGGTCCGGTCAATGCGTTGGATTCAGCGCTCCGTGAAGTCTTGTTGCCGATCTATCCGGAAGTCGGCGATATTAAACTGGTGGATTATAAAGTCCGAATTTTGACACCCTCTGATGCGACAGGGGCCGTCACCCGAGTGATGATTGAAAGTGCTGATGCAAAGGGTGAGCGGTGGTCAACAGTTGGCGTGTCATCCAATATTATTGATGCCTCTTATGCGGCGCTACGCGATGCGATTGTCTTTAAGCTCTATCGCGATGGTGCCAAGCCTGGCGGCACCTTAAACGGCAATTCTTCAAAGAATAAGTCTTAAAGTCGATGGCGGGAACCGACCGCAGGCGGGCAAAACCAAAATCTGAAGCAATCGCCGCTGCGGGCTCGACCCCAGCGATCGTGTTGATTGATCCCCAACTGGGAGAAAACATTGGCATGGTGGCCCGCGCCATGTTGAATTGCGGTCTTACCGATTTGAGATTGGTGCGCCCAAGAGATGGCTGGCCCAATCCGCAAGCGGTGAGCGCAGCTTCAGGTGCTGATATTGTGCTCGATAATACGCGGGTGTTTGAGACAACCGGAGAGGCGCTTGCCGATCTCAATCTGGTATATGCCACGACGGCTCGAGACCGCGATATGACCAAAGAAATGGTAACCCCTGAGATCGCTGCAGAAGAAATGCGGGCGGTGGGCAGTGAAGGCTGTGGTATTCTTTTTGGCCGGGAAGCCAAAGGCCTTAAAAACGAAGATATTGTACTCGCCAACAAGATTGTTATCGCGCCGCTAAACCCAGGATTTACCTCGCTCAATCTCTCACAGGCTGTCCTGCTCCTGGCTTATGAATGGTACAAGCTCGCCGATGATACGCCCGGTGCCGAGCTTCGTATGAAAGATACCCGACCCGCCAATAAGCAAGAATTGCTGGGCCTGTTCGAGCATCTCGAAAATGAGTTAGACAGTCATGGCTTTTTGCGGGTGAAGGAAAAGCGCCCAGTCATGGTGCAAAATATCCGCAATGTTTTTCAGCGCGCCAATATGACCGAACAAGAGGTTCGTACCTTTCGGGGCGTCGTCAAAAGCCTGACGCAGTTTCCACGGCATATGAAAAAAGAAGATTAGCGAACCAGATCGACACCTTGGCGGGCCAGCTCATCGGCGCGTTCGTTTTCTGGATGTCCGGCATGGCCTTTGACCCATTGCCAACTAACATTATGTTTTTGGTTAAGCGCATCCAATTCCCGCCACAGATCATGATTGGTGCGAAAGCCGCCGCCTTTAACCTTGTAATCCTTGGCCTTCCAGCCTTCGAGCCATTCGGTCATGCCGCGTTGGACATATTGGCTGTCGGTGTAGACGGTGACGGAGCAGGGTTTCTTAAGCGCTTTCAGACCTTGGATGACCGCCAGTGCTTCCATACGGTTATTGGTGGTGTCTTCCTCGCCGCCATAAAGTTCCTTATCGGTCCCTCGCCAGCGCAAGATTGCCCCCCAGCCGCCGGGCCCTGGGTTGCCGCTACACGCCCCATCGGTGAACAGTTCGACCGCGCTATTTTCGCTCTCTGCCATAGTGGCCTTCTAGCCTACCGGCAATCTTCTGAAAAGGTAAAATGCCGATATTGTGTTAAATACTATCTTCCTGTTGTCCGGGTATCTTGCTAAAATCCGAACCACTGAATTCAGTTCATTAATATTTGTCTCTAAGCAGACCCAAGGAAATTTATGTTCAAAAGCGATGGAACCAATTTCGGTTTATTCGGCTGTATCCGCCTTGTTTTAATTTTTGGGATTTTTGTGAGCCTGACGACCATGTTACCCGGAAGTGCCGACGCTGCCAGGGAAATTGAGTTGCCAGATCCGGAATTAGAAGCCCGTGAGCTTACTTCTGAGAGTGAGCTGATCATGCGCGTTCAGACGATACTCAAAAAAATGGACAGTTATTCGGGTGTAATCGACGGCGAGATGAATGATGAGCTGAGGAAAGCGATTCGCGTTTATCAGAAGCAGCTTGGCAAAAAAGTCGATGGTTTGGTGACGGAAAAACTTGCTAATCACATGGAAACTCAAAGCCGCGTTGGCGCAATGTTGCTGCACCTGGATAAAATCAGGACCGCAGATATTGCCGCCGCTCGCCAGGCTTTGGCCAAAGGTGAAATTACACGCAAATTGTTGAAGAATACGAAGATCGATGAAGTTGCTGATCCAACGCGTGATTCCTCACCCTGCTTTCGCAATCCGAAAGAGGAATGTTTGCTTGAGGAAGCGATCGAAAGTGCCAAAGCTATTCACAAACAAGAACTTCGCGATTGGGCCTTAGGTGAAATACTTGTCGCCCAGGCGAGAACCGGGTTGGTCAATCAAGCCATTCGCACAGTCGCAAAAATCTCTGACGCACGTTTGATCATTGTTGCCTTGCGCGACATTGCGCGGGCGCAGGCGAAATCAGGCAGGATCGATGAAGCGTGGCAGGCGGCGCGCATTATACCGAGCGCGTTTCAGCGTTTGGAGGCTTTTGCAGCGATCGCCGATATTCAACTTAAAAACAAAGACCACGATGGTGCCCATGAAACGGCAGCGCAAATAATTTTGTTGTCTGAAAAATTAGATAACCCGCTCCAGAAAGTAACCTTGGTGGCGCAGATGGCGGTTGTGCTGGCCAAAATCGGTGATACCGGCGGGGCGGAGGAAGCGCTCTCTCACGCCCAGGATTTAGCGCGTTCCAAAGAATTTGAAAAACAGATGAGTTCAATGGAAAAAGGCGCCGCTTTGCGTCATGTGGCGTCAGCCTTTGCGGAAATAGGCCAGCCGATGCGGGCGCTTTCTCTGATCGAGGAAGTGTCGGGCGCCTATGACAAGACGGCTGTCTTGATGAGCGCGGCAACCGCACAAGCGGTAGCCGGGGACACCGAGGCTGCTCTCGAGACAGTGCGTAAAATTGAAAATAAGCGCTACAGCTCGGTGGTGCTAGGGCGGATTGCAGTTGCTCAGGCACGCAAAGGGCAAAAAGCCGAATCGGCGCAGACCATTCGTCTGGCACTCGAAAAGGCAGTAGATATCGAACTCGATTATGCGCGCTCATATGCGATCGGTCAGCTCGCGTTGTCGCTTATCGATATTGGTGTTCAGGATAAATCGGCGACCATCGAAATTGCCGCCCAGACCGCGCTTGAAATTGAAAATGATCGATTGCGGGCTTATGCGCTATGGTCGGTGGCTGCGGCTCAAGCGAAAAAGGGCCTCACCGAAGAGGTTAAAGAAACCGAAAAATTGGCCGCCGATGCAACGGATGCCATCGGCAGTTCGTTAAGTCAGGTTTGGATGCTAAGCGATCTCGCCTCGGAGAGTATTCATGCCGGTCAGCTTGAGCGAGCTTCCAGTGCCTTTAATCGGGGTATTGCAATTGCCGAATCAATTGACAATGCCTGGGGACGGGCGCGGGCCTTAGCTA
The DNA here is from genome assembly GCA_018649725.1 of Rhodospirillaceae bacterium. GTDB lineage: Bacteria > Pseudomonadota > Alphaproteobacteria > Rhodospirillales > UBA2165 > TMED23. The sequence continues at coordinate 20,164 of JABIHH010000046.1, forward strand.
AAATGGCAGCGACCTTGTATGATTTTCGATAATCCCCGCTAATTTTCGACAATTTCATTTTTGGCCCATAGCCCATAGAGTGTCTTGTGGCCCCTCCTCTGCTCAACTAAAGTTCTTGGAATTAGTGACTTAATTTTAAATCTAATGATCAGGGAGAGTTAATCATGAGCGACCCAGTAATAGCACAAACTTCACCATATCGAGTGGATCTCGAAGAAGGCGAAAAATATGCTTACTGCACCTGCGGTCTGAGCGACAAACAACCGTTCTGTAATGGCGCGCATAAAGAAGCGGGTGAATTCAAACCAAACGTTTTTATTGCCGAGAAAACAGAGACCGTTGGACTATGTGGTTGTAAACGAACCGGCAATGAGCCGCGTTGTGATGGCACTCACAAATCACTTTAAGTTAGCAGCTCGGACAAGAGTGGGAGTGGCATTACACAATGGTTAAGCGTATGTCGAAGGGCGGATTAAAATGGCTCTTGCTTGGCGGTCTCAGCTTGGTTCTGGCCGCCTGCGGATCAGCGCCGGATATGAGCGACTTAAATCCGTTTGGTAAAAAATACCCGGTCCCAGCTTGTCCCAAAATTCAGCTGCTGAAAGATACAGATACCATCACCGCTTATCGGCCAGGGCCAGGCCGTGATATTACCGATATCCGCTTTGAAGCCGATCTTAAGGGCTTTACCGGTGAGTGCGAATATGTTGGTAAGGATGGGGTGTATTCAGCGGTCAATGTCACACTGAAAGTTGGCTTTGATATATCCCGCGGCCCTGCCGAGAAAAGCCGGACGACAGACGTTTCTTATTTTATCGCGATACCGGAGTTTTATCCAAAACCTGCAGGGCGTCAGCTCTTTACGGCAAAAGTCCGCTTTCCGGAAAACCGCAACACCATGCGTATCCTCGATGAAGAGGTTGAGATTTCTATTCCACTAAACACGTCTCGCAAAGGACCTGGCTCGAAAATCTATATCGGCTTTCAACTGACGCCCGAGCAAATAAGTTTTAACCGCCAAAAACGTCAGGTTCCGAAGATAAGATGATGGGCAAATCGAATGAGTGAGACCTTACGCACAACTGTTTTGCATGATTTGCATGTTGGTTTGGACGCCAAGATGGTGCCGTTTGCCGGCTATGATATGCCGGTGCAATACCCCGACGGCATTCTGACCGAACACCGCCACACCCGTGATCAGGCGGGGCTGTTTGATGTCGGCCATATGGGCCAGGCAATTTTGCGCGGCGATAACGTTGTCGCCGCTCTCGAGACTTTAGTGCCGGGAGATATTGCCGGGCTCGAAGAAGGCCAGATACGCTATACCCAATTCACCAATGAAGCCGGTGGCATCTTAGATGATTTGATGGTGACCAATCGGGGCGATCATTTGTTTTTGGTCGTCAATGCTGGCTGCAAAGATGCCGATTACGCCCACATCGTTGCGCAACTTGGTAGCAAAGTTGAACTGGAAATCATCGATGATAGAGGACTGATTGCCTTGCAGGGACCTGAAGCTTCTGGCGTCCTCGCTCGGCATGCCTCGGGCGTCGAGACGATGCCATTTATGACCTTAAAAGATATCGAAATCGCTGGCATTTCGTGTTTGGTATCGCGCTCAGGCTATACCGGCGAAGATGGGTATGAGATTTCTGTGCCGGGCACGCAGGCGGCCCAGCTGGCAGAAATATTGTTGGCTGAGGCAGAAGTTGCGCCGGTTGGATTGGGCGCCCGCGACACGCTCCGGCTGGAAGCCGGGCTCTGTCTTTATGGCCATGATATCGATGAGACGACTTCACCGATTGAGGCTGGGCTACTTTGGTCGATCGGTAAACGTCGCCGTGAAGAGGGAGGGTTTTTGGGGGCCGACCGAATCATCTCAGAAATCGCCAATAAACCGTCCCGCCGCCGGGTTGGAATATTGCCCGAAGGCCGCGCGCCAGCACGAGATCACACAGAAATTACCGACAGAAACGGCACTAAAATCGGCACTGTAACCAGTGGTGGCTTTGGGCCTTCGGTCAATGGGCCGATCGCGATGGGGTACGTTGCAACTGAACATGCAGCCGTTGATACATCGCTGCAATTGACGGTTCGGGGTAAAAGTTTAAATTCCAAAGTAATCAAACTACCGTTCGTAAAACAAAATTATTATCGTGGATGAGGAGCAGGACTTAGTAAAATGGCAACCGTAAAATTTACCGAAGAACATGAGTGGATTTCCATGGAAGGTGATGTTGGCACAGTTGGGGTTTCCGACTATGCCCAAGGTCAGCTTGGCGACGTGGTATTCGTCGAAGTGCCCGAAGTGGGGGCAAATTTCAACAAGGGCGAAGAGGCTGCGGTGGTTGAATCCGTCAAAGCGGCCTCCGAAGTTTATGCCCCGGTTGACGGCGAAATCGTTGAAGCCAATAAGGCGCTTGAGGATGATCCGGCAACTGTGAATACCGACGCAGAAGGTGGCGGCTGGTTCTACAAAATTAAAGTCGCGAATTTATCCGATCTTGATGGATTGATGGATGAAGCTGCGTATAAGGCGTTTGTCGCGGAACTCGATTAATGCGTTATCTGCCCCTCACCGAAAGCGATCGCCAGGAAATGCTGGCCGCCATCGGTGTGCCGGATATGGCAGCGCTCTATAAAGATGTCGCTGCCGACGTTCTACTGGATCAAGCCGTCGATTTGCCAGCCTTCAAAGGAGAAATGGAGGTCGAGCAGATTATTGGTGGTTTGGCGGCAAAAAATTTAGGTGCTGGGGCGGCGCCGTTCTTTCTAGGCGCTGGCAATTACAGCCATCATATTCCAGCCTCGGCGGATCATCTCATTCAGCGCAGTGAGTTTTTGACGTCATATACGCCTTATCAGCCGGAAGTCTCACAAGGCACGCTGCAGGCTCTGTTCGAGTTTCAAACCCAGGTCGCAATGATCACCGGCATGGAGGTCGCTAATGCCTCGCTCTATGACGGGGCGACAGCGGCTGCCGAAGGGGCAATGATGGCGTGCCGGGTAACGCGCCGCAACAAAGTTATTTTATCGGGTGGTCTGCATCCGCATTACGCCGAGGTTACAGCGACCAATGCCAAATATTTAGATATTGAGATCGCCCGACTGCCGACCGATCCGGAAGGCAACGAAGATCTGAGCTCTGAGATTGATGACGAGACGGCTTGCGTCATTGTACAAAATCCAGGCTTCTTCGGTCAGGTGCGCGATCTCTCCGAATTGGCCGACGCGTGCCATGCCAAGGGCGCTCTGTTGGTCGTTGCAGTGACCGAGATTGTCTCTTTGGGTGCCATGCTGTCGCCGGGTGATATGGGCGCTGATATTGTCGCTGCGGAAGGCCAGTCTTTGGGCAATGCGCTCAATTTTGGCGGACCCCATGTCGGTCTGTTTGCGGTGCGGGAGAAATATCTTCGCCAGATGCCGGGCCGCTTGGCAGGCGAGACGGATGATGTCGAGGGCAAGCGTGGCTGGGTGCTGACGCTGTCGACCCGCGAGCAACATATCAGGCGGGAAAAAGCGACCAGTAATATCTGCACCAATTCCGGGCTCTGTGCATTGGCGTTCTCGATCCATTTGACACTTTTGGGCGAGGCCGGCTTTACGCGCCTGGCGGAAATTAACCATGCCAATGCCGTGAGCTTGGCAGAACGTCTGGCTGGCTTGAGCCGTATCGATTTGGTGAACGAGACTTTTTTCAATGAGTTCACTCTGCGCCTAAACAAACCTGCCGCGGGTGTTGTTGATCAGCTGGCCGCCCAAGGTATTTTGGCTGGCGTGCCGGCCTCTAGGCTTTATCCGGGGGAGGCTGAATTAGAGAATTTGCTTATCCTGGCCGTTACTGAGACTGTCACGCCGGATGATATGGATCGTTTGGCCGGCGCGTTGGAAGAGGTTCTCTAATGGCAACGCTCACCGGAAATAGAGGCCTGCAGCTCGAAGAAAAATTGATCTTTGAGCAAAACTCACCCGGCATGACGGCGGTTGATTTGCCGGTGCCGCAAGACGTTAAAAGCCGGCTTGGCAATACAGCCCGAAAAAAGCCGATCGGCCTGCCGGGGCTTTCTGAGCCAACAGTGGTGCGGCATTATCTGCGCCTGAGCCAGAAAAATTTCTCGATCGATGCTGGATTTTATCCGCTCGGGTCGTGCACCATGAAGCACAATCCAAGGCTCAACGAAAAAATGGCACGGCTCGCCGGCCTTGCTGACATCCACCCCTTGCAGCCGAAAGCGACGGTACAGGGTGCCTATGAGTTAATGGATATGACGGCGAGTTGGCTCAAAACATTGACCGGTATGCCGGCGATCGCGATGTCACCTGCCGCTGGCGCCCATGGCGAGCTTTGCGGGTTGATGACCATTCGGGCGGCTTTGGAAGCCAGAGGTGATGGTCGAAAGCGTGTGCTGGTGCCGGAATCGGCTCATGGTACCAATCCGGCCAGTGCCTATATGTGCGGCTATAAGGTTGAAACGATCCCGGCGACCGATCAGGGCCGGGTCGATCTGGCAGCGCTCAAGGCGAAGTTGGACGACGATGTTGCCGCCATCATGGTGACCAATCCCAATACCTGCGGCTTGTTCGAGGACGAGATCATCGAGATGAACCAGGCCGTGCATGAGATCGGCGGCTTGGTCTATTGCGATGGCGCGAATTTCAACGCGATTGTCGGTAGCGTCCGGCCGGGTGATCTTGGCATTGATGCAATGCATCTCAATTTGCACAAAACCTTCTCAACACCGCATGGCGGCGGTGGGCCGGGTGCGGGGCCGGTTGTGTTGTCAGAAGCCCTGGCCGCCTTCGCGCCGCTTCCTTTTGTCGTGCATAGCAAGGATGGCTTTGAATTGATCGAGCAGACAGAGGATGCCGATGGCGCGCAGCCATATGGCCGGATGAAAGGTTTTCACGGCCAGTTCGGCGTTTTTGTCCGGGCGCTTTCTTATATGCTGAGTATGGGCAGCGATGGCCTGCGCCAAGCGTCAAGCGATGCCGTGCTCAACGCCAATTACCTGATGGCCGAGCTCAGCGATATTTTGACGCCGTCTTACGACGGCCCGTGTATGCATGAAGTCTTGTTTGATGATCGTTTCTTGAAAGACACCGAGGTGACGACCCTCGATTTTGCCAAAGCAATGATCGATGAAGGGTTCCATCCGATGACGATGTATTTCCCGCTGGTGGTTCATGGCGCGCTTCTGATGGAGCCGACCGAGACCGAAAGTAAGGCGACGCTTGATGAGTTTATTGCGGTGATCCGGAGCCTGGCTGAAAAGGCACAAACCGGCAATGCTGAGATGTTCAAAGAGGCGCCGATCAATACACCACGCCGACGCCTCGATGAAACCAAAGCGGCCCGCAATCCGATCCTGACCTGGCATTCGCGAAAATCAAATCGTCCTGAGGGTTAAGTGCCTAGATTTTAGGCTTCAAGACTATCGGGCAAACCATCTGGTAAATCGGCGGGAGGGTCGTCGGGCAATTCGTCCATCGAATCCTCTGAGATAAACGGCCACAGCATGATCCCCATTTCCGGGCCAAAGGCTTTAGCCATGAGGAAAGCGGCCTCAGGCGTCATCAGATGTTTGAGATATTGCCGCTCTTCCGGCTGGAGGCGGTTAATGCCATCTCTAAAATTGGGCACAAATTTTTTATCGTACTTATAGGTGAGGGGGTTTAACGGGCCTGACTCATTCATTGGGGCGGTCATTGTGTTCTCCTTGGTTTTAAATTTGTGATTATAAATTTGTGGTTTAAAAAATTATTTTTGGTTCTAATTTTAGATTTTGAGCACCAACATTGGCTTTTTTATGGTGAATTTTTTTCTCCTAATATTTTTGAACCAGTCCTTCGGGGCACTGTTGTGAATTAGGGATGGGGGAGGGTGGAAGTTGAACGTTTTGGGGCTTCACCCTCCCCCTTTTATCACCGAGGCGGGGATCCCCGATGAATTCTGGAAATTTAATGTGTCTGTTATGCTTCTCTCCCAGGGTCGGGCCGACCCAATTGGCCGCAACAGAACTTGGCTTCACCCCGTTTAGCCACTTTTGCAGCGATAAAAAACTGCCGCCGAGCGGGCTCGATAAGCCGCCATGCAGCACGCCCGGTCTGACCCGAAGCCGCTTGCCATAATCTATGGCTGTCGGGATTTCCCAGGGTGTCTGGGTTGGCTTGGCATTCATGCAGCGCGCCATCGGGATCTTGACAATATTGTTGAGTTCCAACTGAACGCCAAAAATCGCCATCTCATAGCTATCGATATCCGGGTGTGAATGCGGCGGTACAACCACGCTGGGCCCGGCGATAAACAACTGAACCTGATACTCGTTAAATCGAAAAAGTGTCAGCCCTAAAATACCATCAATATCCATGATCGGCGCTTGGGCCGGAACATTGAAAGATCTGGGTGAACCGCTGGCTAAATACCAATTCACAAATTTATCTAAATCATCCATTGCACGCTCCATCGTCTTTAAGTCCCAGCTCTTTGTTCGCCGGCAACGCCGCCCGGCGTTAACTTGTCGAAGGGGTCTCGTCGGATCAGGAAGCGAATAATCGGTGTGCCGTAATCCATCGCCAACCGACCCAGAATATGACCTTTGGGTTTGTCGGCATAGCGATGGCCAAGCTCGGTGATCCAGGGGCGGATACCGGCCGCAAGCCAGCGGCCAAAGCTCATCGGTGCCCGCCGTGAGAGCGCAATCAGCGGTTTGGCAATCAAACGGTAGGTATGACTGACGCAGTCCGTATCTTCGGCCCAATCCTCACCAAATCCCCGAAAGGGGTTTTCATAGCGGGAATATTTGCGCTCAATGTCCCACTCTTCATCGGAGAACCAGCCCTGGCGATGAAGCTCGGCGCAGATGATGGTCGAGTTGTGAACCCGAAAGCCGCCCGCAACAAAACAATCGCCGCCGGCCACTTCAAGGTTGTAGACGTTGTCTGCCTCACCATCGCTATAGATTTGGCGGACGATATGGCTCGAACCATCGGCATTGACGAGCTCAATGCCCGGCTCAATTTCACGGGCAAAAATCCATTTGCCATTGGCACACAGGAACGGATGCGGCGGGGTGGCCTTCACGCCATCAATATTAATCAGCCGCCGCCGCCCGGAGACAATGTTCTCCAGCACCAGCTCTGATTTAATCTCACCAAGATTGCTAAAGGAGGCGATCAGATCGCCGGGCTTGATTTCAGCAATTGGCTTTTCCGAACCATCTGCCATCAGGATCGGCGTGTCGCCGGTAAAGCATTCTGCGCCACCGCCGTCACCGGTTTCAACACCCCAAACGCCATCCGGACTCATACCAGACATAGGTGCACCGGTTGCAGTAGCGGTAAATCCACTATTCCCGCCCCCTCCTGTTGAACCGCCGGAGCCCATCGTTTCCGCATCATTGCCCATGGCGTCGATCGCACCGCCCATCGTATCCACGGTGCCGTCTGAATATGCACTTCCCCATTCGCCATCGGAATCAACCCCGTAGCCATAGCCATAATCACCACCAGCATAAGCACCACCGGACATGTCTCCGTTGGAGAACATGCCGCTTGAAAGAGCACTGCCATTGGGACCCGAGGCACCTACACCCCAGCCCCCATTGTAGGTGCCGTCAACAGCATAGCCACTGGCGATGTTACTTTCTGCACCGAGTAAATTATCGCCAATGTTGGCCGTTTGTTCTCCCAAGGAATTTACTGAATTAGAGGCACCGGCGTTAGCGGGGTCTGTGTCCATCGTGTAATTATGAGCCGCCGTGAAAGCATCTACAAAACTCACGGGCTCAACGCCATAATTGGTTTTCTCGCCGCTGGTGTCCGCTTTACCCGCGCTCGGACCAGCGGTCGTCGGGCTGTTGCCATAGATACTATTGCCCGGATTACCGCTCGTGCTGTGAGCCCCCCGATACGCCGCCCCGATGTCAGTGGTCGCACCCATAACCATCGCCGTCGCCCGCTCCGCATGAGCCGCCTGTTCAGCCGGATCTACGGTCAGTGCAGTGTAGGCTGTCTGGTTGCCCGCTTTGGCACCGAGACTAGTGGGCCCAGTGTTTGTAAAGCCGACCAAGGCGGCATTGGCGACTTCATTGAGCGTATCATTGCCGGTATTGCCCATCAGCGCACCAGGGTCGGTATCTGAGATACCTAACGGCGAAGCCGAGTCAGTTGTATCTTCGAGATAGGATTCGCCAAAATAATCATTAATAACGCCGTCTACACCATAGTTTTCTGGAGCCGTGCCACCGCCGAGGGGGTCAGTGGGGGCAAATTCGTCATCGGAATAAAACCAAGCTAAGTCTTTGTCACTGATGCCACCCCCAAATGGGTCGGCGTCACGAATCGCGTTTGCACCTGGATGCGACAATCCCATTTCTTCTGAAATCATATTAGCAGTTTGAGCGGCTGTACGACCAACAGGGTCGGCTGCAATGCCTGCGTAATAGCCAATACCTTTACCTGCATGTCTACCTAACTGGCTGCCTATGATGGCTCCTTCCTTCCCTAATCTGGAGCCAATTTTTCCTCCGACAATTCCACCGATCCGGCCTCCTAATTTTGCTCCTTTTTCGTCCAATCCATAATCAGGGGCATTTCCCGGAAGCCCGTTGAACGTAGTAGCGGTATAGGTTTGTGGCTCACCATGGACATTTCCATTCTGATCAACCGTTGAAACAGATTGTTCCCACATACCGGTATCCTGATTGAAATGAGCGGGGCCATAAGATGTTGAAAACTCGATACTTGCCATCAGATATTACCTTTTTTGTTGGATTTAAACTTTGAAAATAAAAAATATGAGAAATGTAGGATGAATTCTAATGATAAGAATAAAAATATATAGACTACGGATTCTATCATTAGGCTGTAATTTTCTAGAAAAGTGTCTAGATCGAATGAGAAATAAACTATCGAATAAACTAAAAATAAAATTGAATGTTGTTTTTTTGTTAAAGGCAAAACCCAATTGGGATTTAAATTTGATCTAATCATTCTACTTCCAATGCCTCTATTACAGACGGATTTTCCCCACATGCCGGTTTTTGGTTGAAATGAGCGGGGCCATAAGATGTTGAAAACTCGATACTTGCCATTAGATATTGCCTTCTTTGTTGGATTTGAATTTATCCAAAGAAAGGAAAATTAAATAAATTATTACCTCTAATATCAGTATAGATACTGCAAATATTATAATTGATAATAGTTCATTACTAATGGAAAATAATGAATCAATATCAAATAAGTAATAAAGTAATGAATAAAAGATCATTATTGAATAGTATTGTAATCTGCTAATTGGTATATTCAGTTTTGGATTGAATGTTAACCTCACCATTTTTAATTCGCCTCATTTTTATCAATACGCGTTATCTCTTCTATTCTCTATGCCCCTATTAGAGGGCGTTTTTAGTAAAATTGCGCGTTTATTTTTTTACTTGTTAGCATTCACGTCGTCCGACCAGGTGTTCATGAGGGAGTTGATGCTGTTGATATAGTGCTGTCGGCTTGCCTTCGTGGTGGTTGTGGGTTTGCGGGGTTTGAGCCGTTTGGCGCGCTGGCGGGAGAGGGGGCCGAGGGTTTCGAGTTGGGCCAAAAGACTATCGGGTGATTCTACTAGGCTTGGGCTTGGGCGGTGGCGGTCTTCGCTGCGGATCGTGCGCCCTGAGCTATCGACGTTGAGGGGGCCGGGATAGGTGATGGCAAACCACTCGCTGACGGTGTCGCGGACTTTTTCCGAGGCAGGGTGATACCAGGTGCGATAGGCCTCGCTTTGCATCAAAGTCTCAATCTCGGGTGCCGAGAGCAGCCGGGGAATGAGGGGGATGGCGCGCCCTTCCAAATGAATTTCCTGGTCCTCGCTAAATTCAGCCGGGGCAGCCGGGTCAATTTCCGCCTGATGAATGGCGGCCAACAGATCGTGGCCGGTGAGCGCTGGAATATTGGCCGCCATGTTTGCCGTTTTGTCGGCCGTTTGGCGGGTGAAGCCGTTCTGTTCTCCGCTCTCAGGGGGCTCGTCCACGCCAATTGTCGGTTTATTTTCTGAATAATCTTCCACCACTAAGTGTCCTTATATGTTTTTGTTAACGCATAAGGTAGGGGGGATGTTTCTCATTAGCAAGAACAAATTGTGAACAATTTATTAATATTCCTAAAAAGGGTATAATTAATAAGGTGTTAGGTGTTGAAAATTTAGTCACCTCCCACCCCAGCCCTCCCCCTCAAGGGGGGAGGGGGTAAGCTTAAAATGAGTGACCCAAACTTCCTCCCCCTTGATGGGGGAGGATTGAGGAGGGGGTGAATTAAAAAAAGAGGAGGTGTGTGTTTACTGAATGATCGATTTTAGTTCAGCGAGGCAGGCGGCGTGGTTGGCCTCACAGCCGCCGTCCAGCCACCAGGCCTCAACCTGCTCAAGCAGGCGGGAGATCTCGGGGCCGGGGTCAATGCCGAGATCCAGCACATCCTGGCCTTTGAGCGGAAAGGTGGGCTCTTGTCCAATCTGAGCATCGGCGATCTCGACGAGATGAAGCCAGCGGTTTTTTTCTTCAGCGAGCGTGTCGATTGCGTCGACCTGCATTGCCGCCCAATTGAGCAAGATAAGATCAATCACCGTGGTCGCCCCATGCGTATAAAGCGCTGCCTGGACATCTTCGTCGCTCATATCCCAGCGAATATCTACTGTCGGCGCGACCATGGCAGTGAGACGTTTCTGTTCGGCTTTGGACAGGCGCAGGGCAGCGGCAATCTCCAGGACGCCGCTTTCATCGGTGTCGACGAGGGCAGCCAGCCGCCGTAACGGGTCAGGCTTGACGCTGGCAAAATTCATCGCCCTGGTCTCCAACCAATGGACCTGACGCAGTTTATCCGGCGAGATGACATAAGGGAGGATGATCTGCAACACGCCCTGTTGATACATCAACGACATGATATCGAGCAGCATATTTGAGCTCAAAATTTTGAACAGCTCGGCCCGAATGCGCTCAGCCGAAAGCTCTCTCAGCAAGCCGGCCTGATCAATGCAGGCTTGGAACTCCCGCTTGCTCTCAACCCGCATGCCCAAGGTCGCGATAAAGCGGAAATAGCGTAAAATACGTAGATGGTCTTCCTCAATCCGCTCAGGCGCTCGGCCGACAAAGCGGATCACCCGATTGGCGAGATCTTGAATGCCATTGAAATAGTCATAGACCATGCCGTCCGGTGTCGCGCTCAGTGTGTTGAAAGTGAAATCACGCCGGGCGGCATCTTGTTTCCAATCTAGCGTGAACTCGACCACCGCATGGCGACCATCGGTTTTGATGTCTTTTCGAAGGGTGGTGATCTCAAAGCTCTGGCCGTTGATTACCGCCATCACTGTGCCGTGCTCGATGCCGGTCGGCACGGCTTTGATGCCAGCTTCTTCTAATAGCCGGACAACTTGATCCGGCGTCTCCTGGGTTGCAAGATCGATATCGGTATTTGGTTTTCTAAGCATGGCGTCGCGGACACAGCCGCCGATAAAGCGGGCTTCTTTGCCGTTTTTGGTGATAGCAGCAAGAACCGCTGTTACTTCCGGGCTTTCCATCCAGGGCTCAACCGGGATTTGCCCGCCGGGCCGTCCGTCCCAATTCACGATGATATCACCAGGCTTGATGGCCGGCTCAAACAGCTTGCGGCGTGACGATTTGCGGCGCGCGACGAGCAACAAAAAAACTATCAGGGCCAGGGTCGTCACCGTCCAACGCACCGGACCTTCGATATAATTGAGTATCTCTTCAATCATCTCTTACGATACCAAGCTAAATTGGCGTCACTTAAATCGACCGGGAACAATCTTGCCATCTTCCAGGCGCGGCGATTGGTATTTGCCTATTGTATCATCACCCAAGGTGGTTAGATATATGAGAGAAACTGCGGCAAGAACGCAGCCGATGACGCTGACCCAAAACCAATGGCCTTCTTCCCAATCGGGCATCCCCCGGCCTTTTCGCTTGGCGTCAATTTTGGCCCAAATAGTGTAGAGCACCAATGGCGTGATCAAAGGGAGAAATATATGAAGGAATATCCGCATTTGTTTTTTTTCCGTTAATCGCTGAGCAGGCGTTGCGATAAATTGCGCAACATGCCGGCGGTGGCGCCCCAAATAAAATAGTCCTGCCAGGTGATGGCAAAATGATGGCGCGTCTGGCCGTTGAACTCGCGGGCAAAGCGCTCGAAATTTTCCGGATGGATGAGAAAGTCGAGCGGCGCTTCGAAAATCTCAGCGACCTCATCTTCTTGCGGAGTGAGCTCAAAAGGCGGCTCAATGACGCCGATGATCGGGTTGACGAGATAGCCCGTGCCGACAATGTACTCATCCAGCTCACCAATGATCTCAATGTGGCGAGAATGCAGCCCGACCTCTTCTTCGGTTTCCCGTAGCGCCGTGTGCTGGGCGTCGCGATCATTATCATCGACGCGCCCACCTGGGAAACTGATTTGCCCGGCATGATTTTTAAGATGTTCGGTGCGCTTGGTCAGCATAACGTTGAGACGATCTTCGCGGACCACCAGCGGCACGAGGACAGCAGCTGGTGTCAGCGGCTTATCACCTCTGACCCATTCATTGCGCTCTTCCTCGATAAGCTCTTCTTGCTCGGCATCTTCATTGGAGCGCCGCCGCGTGACGCCCTCGCTGGCCTGGAGGCGCGCAAGAACGTCCTCGAGGCTCAGTCTTGATCCGTCAATGTGCCGATCTGAAAGAATTGTCCGCTACTCCATATGCCAAAGGCGTGTTCTTTAAATATATCCTCTCCTTGCGCCATTTCCACGCCCAATTCAACACCAAGATCAACCAATTGATAAAACACCGCGCGTGTCAATTTCGCCTCCAGGCCATCCCGCACCATAATGTAGGGGGAAGGCTCCTCGGTTTCAGGATCGGTCTCAATGCGCAGCGGATGGGCCCCATCGGCTATCACAATTTCGTCAATATTGGTGCGAAAAGAGAGAATCTGGGTGTTGTTTTCGCCCTCAACCGTCATCTCTACGGCCTGAAAAGGCACGTCTTCTACGGTGATTTCACCCTTTTCTGCCGGTGTAATCAGCCAGTACCTGCCATCTTCGTCGATAGTCAGCACAGAGGCGAATAATTTGACGAGTTCTTTGCGACCTATGGGTGATCCATGGTAAAACCAAAGGCCGTCAGCATTGATGTGAATGTCCAAATCTCCGCATAGGGTTTGACCTTCGCTCAATTGGGCGGAATCATGCGTAGGGGTGCCAAAGAGTTCCGAAAGAGAATTTAGATCCCCGGAATTGTGTTGAGGTTTTTGTTTGGTCATTATGACTTACCAAGGGTTTAAGAATTTATTTTAAGGAGAATACCATTGTCTGATGCCGCTGAACCATCCGTAACTCCCAATCAAACTGATAATAGTGATGTTGTGGGTGAACTTGAAGACATTAGCAAAAAAATTGTTGAGGTGCGTAGCGCCATTGGCCGAATTATTTTTGGCCAACAATCGGTTGTTGAAGAGACGCTGGTTACTTTATTGGCCGGCGGCCATGTGCTGCTGATCGGCGTTCCAGGTCTGGGTAAGACGCGCTTGGTGGAAACGCTTGGCACTGTCTTAGGGTTGGATGAGCGCCGCGTTCAGTTTACGCCGGATTTGATGCCGGCTGATATTTTAGGCTCTGAGGTTTTAGAGGAAGGCGAAGGCGGCAAGCGCGCTTTCCGGTTTATTCAAGGCCCCGTTTTTTGCCAGCTTTTGATGGCCGATGAGATCAACCGGGCAAGCCCGCGTACTCAGTCTGCTCTTTTGCAGGCGATGCAGGAGCGCCGGGTTTCGGTTGCCGGTCACTATCATGATCTGCCGGCCCCGTTCCATGTCTTGGCGACGCAGAACCCGCTTGAGCAAGAAGGCACTTATCCATTGCCCGAAGCCCAGCTTGATCGCTTTTTGATGCAGGTAAACATCGACTATCCGCAATTGGCCGCCGAGCGGGAGATCCTGACCGCAACGACGGGCTCGGAAGAAGCAACGCCTCAGCAAGTGATGAGTGCTGATGAATTACAAAACGCGCAGCGAGTCGTCCGCCATGTGCCGGTTGGCGATAGTGTGATGGCGGCGATATTGGAGCTGGTGCGTTCCGGCCGTCCAAACTCGTCGGATATTCCCGAAGTGATTGAACACGTGGCTTGGGGACCAGGCCCGCGTGCCAGTCAGGCCTTGATGCTGGCGGTACGTGCACGGGCAGTCATCGGTGGGCGCTTGGCACCCTCGATTGACGATGTGCTCGCTTTGGCCCAGCCTGTCTTGCGGCATCGCATGGCGCTCAATTTTGCCGCCCGTGCCGAAGGTGTCACTTTAGAAAAAATCATTGATAAACTGGCCAGTCGGATTGGATGATAAATGATATGCCGGTCCATTTAGCGGAACTCCATAATCGAGCTGAGTTGCTCGCTGCCAATCTGCCGCCATTGATGGTCGCGGCAGAGCGGGTGGCGGCGACCGTTGCACAAGGCGTGCATGGCCGGCGGCGGGTTGGCCAAGGTGAGACGTTCTGGCAGTTCCGCCATTATGAGCGGGGTGATCCGATCCAGCATATTGATTGGCGCCGCTCGGCACGTTCCGATAGCGTCTATTTGCGGGAAACCGAATGGGAGGCGGCGCAAAGCGTTTGGCTTTGGAGTGATGCGTCCCCCTCAATGAATTATAGCTCGTCCAAAAAGCTGCCGACTAAAATGGAGCATGCTGATTTGCTGACCTTGGCATTGGCCTCACTCCTGATCAGAGGCGGTGAACATATCGCGCCGCTTGGCCGGGGCACCATCCCTTCGACCGGTCGGATGGCTCTGAACATTTTGGCTGCTGCCTTGGAAGATCGGGAGATCGAACGCAAAGAACATGCCGGAAGCCTGCCACCTTTTGAGCAAGTGCCGAAGCATGGCCGAGTTGTTTTGATCAGTGATTTTTTGGAGCCTTTGGAAGAGATCAATCGCGCCGTCGGTGTGTTTTCTGATCGCGGCGTTGATGGCTACATCTTGCAGATCTTAGACCCTGCCGAACAAAGTCTGCCCTTTGGGGGGCGCACCCGATTTGAAGGGACAGAAAATGAAGGCAATGCGCTGATCGGGCGGGTCGAAGGTGTGCGTGATGACTATAAAACTGAATTGGCAGCTCAACGCCAGGGGCTCGAAGCCATTGCGCGGACAGCGGGCTGGGGGTTTGGTGTGCACACAACAGATCAGCCGCCCGAAGCAACTTTGTTGAGGCTCTATGTTGCGTTGACAGCAACCACAGAATGGACAGGATCGCATTAGCATGTTTACCCTTGGCGCCCTTTCCTTTGTTGCTCCCGTTGCCCTTTTAGGTTTGGCGAGCCTGCCGATTTTGTGGTGGCTGCTGCGCGTCATCCCGCCTGCGCCAAGACGGGTGCGCTTTCCAGCGATCCGCTTGGTAATGCGGCTGGTTAATCCGGAAGAAAGCTCGGCTAAAACGCCGCTTTGGTTGACGATATTGCGATTAGCGCTGTTGACGTTGGTGATTTTGGGCGCAGCGCATCCGATTTTAAATGCTAACAATCAAGTGGCTAAAGACGGCCCGCTCATCTTGATTGTTGATGACGGCTGGGCTTCAGCCAAGCATTGGAATAAACGCCAAACAGCCTTTGCTAATCTAATGGATCAGGCAGAGCGTCAAACCCGGGCAGTTGCGGTTATTACCACCGCTCCCAATTCGGCCGATCGCTCCCGCCAGATGGAGTCTTTGCTGAGTGCCGATGCGGCCCGGCAATTGCTGTCGGCTTTGCAGCCAAAGCCTTGGCCGGTAAATCGGCTGGCAACGGCATCAATATTAAATGAGTTGAAATTTGAAGGCTCGCCCGAAATCGTCTGGCTGAGCAATGGCCTGAACACCGAGCCAGATGGCAGTGATGTGGCTGAGTTTACCAGTATTTTACAAAAGCTTGGGCCGCTTACGGTTTTGGCAGATACGCCCGGTGCTTTGCCGCCGCTCTTAATGCCGCCGGTTTCTGAGCGCGATGGTCTGACGCTTTCGGCCCGGCGCGCGGCGAGCTCTGTGGCTTCATCGCTCAGCCTTCGGGTTAGAGGCGAGGACGGCAACGTGCTGACCCGCCAGCCCTTGAAATTTGCCGCCGGCGAGACAACCGGCAAGCTTAAGCTCCAACTACCGACAGAAATTCGCAACAAAGTGACGCTTATTGAGATTGAGAATTTGAACTCAGCCGGCTCTACTGTTCTGGTGGATGAGCGTTGGCGCCGCCGCCCCGTTGGTCTGGTCTCGAACCTCAAGCGTAGTGCCAGCCAACCTTTATTAGACAATCTGTTTTATCTCGACAAAGCGCTCGATCCTTTTACCGAGGTTCGAATTGGTCCGATGGTGGAGCTTTTTAAACGCGAGATTGCCATGGTGGTGTTGGCGGATCCCGGCAAAATGACCACGCAGCAAAATGATCGGCTATTGCGCTGGATTAAACTGGGCGGCGTTGCACTGCGTTTTGCTGGGCCAAAATTAGCCGCAGATAAGAACCCCGTATTGCCGGTGCGTTTGCGCAAAGGGAACCGGGATCTGGGCGGTGCGCTGTCTTGGTCGAAACCGGCGGCGCTCGCCGCTTTTCCGGAAAACAGTCCCTTTGCCGGGTTGGCCATTCCCAAAGATGTCCACATTCAACGCCAAGTGTTGGCTCAGCCGACGGTCGATCTACCCGAAAAAACCTGGGCCCGGCTGACCGATGGCACGCCCTTGGTAACAGCTGAGAAACGCGGCGATGGTTGGCTGGTCTTTGTCCACACCACGGCAAGCCCGGATTGGTCAAATCTGCCATTGTCGGGTCTATTTGTCGGTATGTTGCAAAATCTCGTGCAGCTTAGCCGGGGGGTTGTTGGTGAGACTGGGGAGCGGGTGCTGAAACCGATCCAGTCAATTGACGGTTTTGGCCGCCTGACCGATCCGCGTGCTGGTGCGCTTGCCATGAAGAGCAGCGAATTTTTAAGCAAAAAAGCTGGCCCCAAAAATCCGCCCGGCTTTTATGGCGATGAGACGGCAAGGAGGGCCTTTAATCTCTCGCCGTCGATCACCCATTTGACGCCCTTGGGTGATCTCGGCGCAGGAGTGACACGTGACACTTATCAAGAATCCCGTGAGCAGGATTTCCGGGGCGCGCTGCTGCTGGCTGCCCTAGCTTTGGCATTGTTAGATATCATCGCGAGTTTTGCGCTCCGCGGATTTTTCACTTTCACCAAAATAAATAAAAGCGCAACGGCGGCTATGTTAGCTGTGCTGCTGCTCCCGCTGATCAGTATGACAGTAGCAGCGCAAACGCTGGTTCCGGACCAGCAGGTAAATACGAATGACACCCGCGAATTTGCCGCGGCGCTTAACATTCGCATCGCCTATGTGAAAACCGGCAATAGCCAGATCGACCGAACCAGCCGTGCCGGTCTTGAAGGCCTGGCTTTTATCGCGAATAGCCGAACTGCTGCAGATATGGGCAAGCCCGTGGCGATTGATCCGGCGTCAAGCGTGCTGGCTTTTTATCCGATGATTTATTGGCCGATTACCGAAGATGCACCGATCATTGATCCGGCAACCGCCAGCAGATTGAACAATTATATTAAAGGCGGCGGCACGATCTTTTTCGACACCCGCGACAGCTCAGGCGCCGGCATCGGTGCCGACCGCCTGGAGGAAATCGCCCGCCATTTAGATGTCCCACCGATGACCGCGATCTCCTCCGATCACGTTCTGACCAAAGCTTATTATCTGCTGCGCGAGTTTCCGGGCCGTTGGACCGGCGGACGCGTCTGGGTGCAAAAGGCCTCTAGCCAAGCAGCCGAGCGCGCCAATGATGGTGTGTCTTCAATTATTGTCGGCGGCCATGATTGGGCAGGCGCCTGGGCGATGGATGAAGCCCGCAAGCCGCTTCACCCGGTCGTGCCGGGCGGCGAGCGTCAGCGCGAAATGGCTTATCGCTTTGGCATCAATCTGATGATGTATGTCCTAACGGGTAACTACAAAGCCGATCAGGTCCATCTGCCGGCCATTCTTGAAAGGTTGGGCCAATAGTGGAAATCATCAGCGGCATTGGCCTTACCGGCATTGGATTTTCCCCACTCGTTGCGTGGCAGGCGATCGTCTTGCTTGGCGGCTTGGCTTTGCTGCTTTTATTGTTTGGTATTGTGCGCGGCGCGCGGGGCTCGATTTTACGGATCGCGGCGCTCGGCATTCTCGTTTTGGCTTTGTTTAACCCGCACCTCGAAAGCGAAAACCGGACCCCGCAGCCGGATATTGCGGTGATTGCCGTCGATGAATCCTCTAGCCAAAATACCGGTGACCGCCGGGCTCATATAAAGTCAGCCTTAAAAGAAGTGCAGGAGAAACTGGCGCAGCATAAAAATCTGCAAGTTCGGGTGATCCGGGGACAGGAAACCGATGACGGTACCCAATTGTTTAGTGAACTTAACCGAGCGCTCGCCGATCTGCCAAAGGGCCGTTTAGCGGGTGCGGTGATTATCTCCGACGGTCAAATTCACGACACACCCAAAGCCAAAGACAAAAAATTCGACCGGCCTTTGCATCTTTTGCTGACCGGTAAGCCTGATGAGCGCGACCGCCGGCTGGTTGTTGAGCGCGCACCGGCTTACGGTATTGTCGGCAAAGAAGTAAAAATACGAGTTCGAGTTGAGGACAATCCGAAGAAACCTGCAGGCGCTTCAGGACGGGCAGCTTTAACGCTTAAAATCGATGGTAAAAAAATCATCAGAAAGTCCGTGCCGATCGGACAAAGTGCGACCATTTCCCTGCCAGTGGATCATGGCGGTGCAACCATTGTCGAAATGGAAGTGCAAAAGATGGCGCGTGAATTATCGCTCGCTAACAACCGGGCGGTCATTAGTGTCAATGGCGTGCGGGATCGTTTGCGGGTCTTGTTGGTCTCGGGCCAGCCTCATTTGGGTGAACGCACGTGGCGTAATCTCTTGAAATCCGACCCTTCGGTTGATCTTGTGCATTTTACAATTTTGCGCCCGCCGGAGAAAAATGACTTCACCCCGCTCAATGAATTGGCGCTGATCTCTTTTCCGATCCGGGAATTGTTTGAGGTTAAGCTGCATGAGTTTGATTTGATCGTCTTTGACCGCTACGTCATTCGCTTTGTGCTGCCGCCGAATTATTTCCAAAACATTGAGAAATATGTCCAAAAAGGTGGCGCTGTGTTGGCGGCGGTCGGGCCGGATTTTGCCGGGGTCAGAAGCCTCTACCATACGCCGCTCGGAAAAATTCTGCCGGGCGAGCCATCGGGACCCGTCATTGAGACCGGCTTTCGGGCCAAGCTTACTGATAAAGGTCGCCGTCATCCGGTGACCGGTGGATTGCCGGGCTCGGAGGGCAAAGAGGCAAAATGGGGTCGCTGGTTCCGCCAGATCGATGCGGTGCCCAAAAAAGGGCATACATTGCTGAACGGTGCGGAAGGCAAGCCGTTATTAATATTGGACCGGGTTGGTGAAGGACGGGTCGCGCAATTTATGAGCGACCAGATTTGGCTCTGGGCCAGAGGTCATGACGGCGGTGGACCACATGCAGAATTGCTGCGCCGCTTATCCCATTGGTTAATGAAGGAGCCCGATCTCGAAGAAGAGGATCTCCGGGCAAAGGTTGATGGCAAAGAGCTGACGATTGAGCGCCGCTCGCTTGACCCGAACCAACCGCCGATTACCCTGACGGCGCCATCGGGCAATAAAACCATCTTAAAATTGCAAGATAACAAATCCGGTGCGGCGACAGTGACAGTGACAGCCGATGAAACCGGGCTCTATAAAATTGAGGATGGTCGACGCCAGACCTTGGCGGCGATCGGCAAGCTTAATCCGGCAGAGTTATCGGACCTCCGCGCATCGCCTGATAAAATTCAGCCCTTGGTCAAAGCAAGCGGCGGCGGCATTGCCTGGATTTCAGAAGGTATGCCCGATTTCCGCCGCACCAAGCCGGGCCGCAGTGGGGCGGGCAATGGCTGGTTTGGGCTGGTCAATAACGGCGCGTATACAGTGACCGGTGTGCGCCAGGTTCCGCTCTTTCCGGCACTCCTCTTCCTGCTATTGGTTGCCGGCGGCATAATGTTCTCATGGTGGAGAGAAGGCCAATAAGCCCGTCTACGTGACACGTTTTATTTGCGCCGCCCTGAAATAGGTGTAACCTTATCCCTCCACAACAATTGGGAATTAGTAAATGCCATTTGTCAGACGTAATGCCGAAGATGAGGTTGAGGCCGTTTTTACCGCGCCTGAAGACGGGGCGACAGAAGAACTCCCTGCCGGCAGTGAAGAGCTTGTTGCCTTTTTTGGTGTTGGCGTGCTGGACATTATCAAAAACGATGAATGGCTCCAGGCGGATTTATCGCTGGCCCGCGTGACCGAGGATTTGATCGAGGTTTTAATCGAGAAAGGGGCGATCGCGTTTACTGACCTTCCCGAAGGAGCCCAAAGTAAACTGATCGATCGCCAGGGTCTTCGGAGCGAGCTTTCCTATATCGAAAAGCTCTTTGGCTCCGATGAGGATAATTACCTCTAGATCCTATTCAATAATTTCCAAATGTTGCTTTGACGGGTCGACATCGTAATAGATATCTCTCTCAGTCTTACCGAATGTAATGGCACCGGGGCAGGATCGGACCAACTTGCGGGTCTCAGGCTCAATGATGTTGAAAAATTCCACGCAGGATGAGCACACCCCGGCATTTTCTGAAATGCTATAGGGGACTTTTTGGCCATCAATTTCTGTAGAAAAGGTTTGGGCCAGATGATTGGCATGGTTAGCCCGGTGGGTCAGCCAATGGCTTTTTAGGTTGTCGCCGATGCCCCAGAACCTCGTCACAGTGAAAAGGATTTTGAACATCACGGCGTCAACAATACCTTTTTTCTCCCACTGGCGTGGTTTGATTTGACTGTATTTTTCGTCTTCTACCAAGGCCTGTAGTTCTTTGAGAGTTGGTAAACGCTCCGGCATGAAGTTGGACCGGGACAACTTGACCTCAAAAAAGGAATTAAACGCAGCCGCCAGTGGTTTTGCTGTGACCACCATATATTTATCGTTTTTATCGGAATCGCGGTACCAGGAACCCTGGCGGACGCAAACGCGGCTCCATACGGCGGGTGAAGCATAATAAACTGTATTTTTGGCTGCTTTCAGAACTTCGCAAGGTGTCAAAAAAGCAGGTTCCAAACGATGATCCTTCGGCAAACTTGCCTTTAGGGCCATAAAATCTCGCTTCTCCATCCAGTAAACATATGTTTCCGTTTTTACTTTATCAGTTTTGTTGATGAACATGTCTTTCGCCTCCTTAGACGTTATTTGTTAGAATTGTTTGCGTTTGATGAGGTTAATATAAAAAGACGGCGTCACGGCGGCATCAAATCAATGGGATTGGGGCGTGAAAAAAGCGTGAAATTGGGAAAAAGGCACAAAAAAGGCCGATTTTTCATCAAAACCGGCCTTTCTTAGTTTATTTTCTCTAAATTACATCGGTGAAATAATCATGGTCATTTGGCGACTTCATCCATGTCTTTTTGAACCGAACTCAGAATACCACCGCAATTGCCAGGCTTCATTAAAAATTGGGACCATACTAAATCATAGAATAAAACGTTTGCTTTACTCGCCAATGCGGACATTGATGCCAGGATTTTGTATGTAATACCCTGTCATAAACTCAAAATATATTTGTTTGAATCCTTGGTTTTTCTCAAATTAGCAACAATCTATAATTAACAGTAGTTCGTGTTCAATATCCGGTATAATTTTTTTGAATTTTTGATCCGTTTATTTTCCCCATTTCAAACGCAAAGGAAATTAACATCGTGCTCGGTGATGAAGCAGTAAAAGAAATCAGTACCGAACTTCGTCAAAGTGAAGAGCGGTTTTCATTGGCTATGCGAGGAGCCAATGATGGATTGTGGGATTGGAACCTAGAAACAGATGAGGTTTATTATTCTCCACGCTGGATTCAAATGTTGGGATTCAAAGAGAGTGAGCTTGATACAACGCTCGATACCTGGAAGACATTGGTTCATCCAGATGATCAAGGGGTGGTGCTTGAGAAGGTCCAAGATTATATCGATGGCCGGGCAAATTCATTTGAAGTTGAAATGCGTATGCGACACAAAGATGGTCATTATCTTTTTATTCTGTCCCGTGCCTTTTTGGCCAAACAGGAAAACGATGATATGCCGTATCGTCTCGTTGGAACCCACGTGGACATCACCGAACGAAAAAAATCTGAACAGTTTGTATTAGATACATCAAATATCCTTGAGATGATTGCAACGGGAGAACCTGCTAGAAATATCTATGATGCTATTGCGCTGCTGTATGAGTCGTGTCATCCGGGACTGCGTTGTTCAATGCTTGTTCTAGAAGGCAACAAACTCATGCATGGGGGAGCGCCAAGCCTTCCGAAGGAATACTGCGATGCGGTAAACGGATTGGAAAATGGTCCAAATGTTGGTTCATGCGGAACATCCACATACACCGGAGAAACCGTGTTAGTTGAAAATATTGAGACAGACCCAAAATGGGAAAAACTCAAGCGGTATGCACTCCCCCATGGATTGCGATGCTGTTGGTCCGAACCTATTATAAATGCTGAGGGCCGGGTATTGGGCGCATTCGGTATGTATTACAACCATCCCGCTCTTCCTAACGAAAATGAATTGAATGACCTGCGATCTGCCGCCAGACTTGCCGCCATAATTATGAACCGAGACAATTCAGAAAAAGAACTCCTTCATCACAGACTAAATCTTGAAGAATCAATTTCACAACGCACGAAGGAACTTGAAAAAGCAAGGAAGCTGGCTGAGAAGGCTAACAACGCCAAATCTGTTTTTTTGGCAAATATGAGCCATGAACTGAGAACGCCGTTAAATGCGATAGTCGGGTTTTCTGACGTTCTAACTGAAAAAATATTTGGCCCTTTTAACAATGAAAAACAAGAAGAATATGTCAATAACATTCACGAATCCGGATTGCATTTGCTTAACTTGATCAGTGATGTTCTAGATCTTTCAGCCATTGAGGCAGATAAACTTGAGTTAGCTGAGGAAGAAATTGATATTACCGAAATGGTTGCCGCATCTCTACTATTGATCAAATCAAAAGCCGAACAAGGTGGTATCGATCTCATTAATAAAGTTGCAGGTCAGCAACAGATTATCCGCGCCGACGGCAGACGAATAAAACAAGTTCTCATCAATATTTTGTCAAATGCTGTCAAATTTACCAAGAGAGATGGAAAAGTTATTGTGTACTGTGAAAACGATCAGGATGGATCAGTTTCGTTGGTTGTATCTGATACCGGTATCGGAATGAGCGCCGATGATCTTGAATATGCAATGGAGCCATTTGAGCAAATCAATACAGAGGATATTATGAATCAAGACGGTATTGGATTGGGTCTCCCCCTCACCAAACAGCTAACTGAGGCGTTAGGGGCTTCGCTTTTTATTGAGAGTGAACCAAATATTGGAACGACTGTGCGAGTTACGTTTCCGGCAAAAAAAGTTACGTAAACAAGCCTTAAAAAAATGTCTGAGCAAATGTCCGCTTTGGGTCTAAAGCGGACTCTTTTGCGTTATGTCGATAACGTCCGCTTTCGGGAGTATAGCGGACTTATACGCATTGTCGTCTTCGTCATAAAAGCAGCCAACCTACCAATAAAAAAGCCGATTTTTCTCAAAACCGGCCTTTTTAAATTTATTTAGATAAAATTTACTTCGGTGAGATCACCATCGTCATTTGGCGGCCTTCCATCTTGGGGAATTGCTCAACCTTGGCGACGCTGTCCATGTCTTCTTGAACCCGGTCTAGGATCTTGGCACCTAATTCCTGGTGGGCCATTTCCCGGCCCCGGAAGCGCAGCGTCACTTTGACTTTGTCACCTTCACCAATGAACTTGTTCATCGCGCGTAGTTTGACCTGATAATCGTGGGTTTCAATGCCCGGACGCATTTTGATCTCTTTGACCACGATGACATTTTGCTTTTTCTTGGCTTCATTCTTTTTCTTCTGGGCTTCGTATTTAAACTTGCCGTAGTCAAGAATTTTACAAACCGGTGGAACTGCATTTGGTGATATAGCAACCAAATCCAGGCCAGCGTCATAAGCGCGTTCTATAGCTTCTTCTTTGGAAACAACCCCGGCCATTTCTCCGTCGGCTAATACCAGCCTGACTTCTTCCGAGTTGATGTCTTCATTAATTGCCGGACCCTCTTTGGATGGGGTGGCGTTAAAGGGTGGACGTGCGATCCTTCTTTGCTCCTTTTACAAGCCCTCGCCTTCCGGGGGGCTGTAACTTGCATATTTCATCAATGCTGTACCCTTTGGAACGTGAAGGTCTTTCTCCTCAAATGTGGTGCTATCATAATAGCAAATAATTTTAACTGCCGGGAATAATAGCTTCTTCGCGTAGTTTAGCAACTGCTGTTTCAAGCGCAAGAATTTCTTGGTCTTTTCCACCCAATCGGCGCATGGCAACCGTGCTTTCTTCGGCCTCTCTGCCGCCAACCACCATGATTACCGGGACTTTTGCGACGGAATGCTCTCGAATTTTATAATTAATTTTTTCGTTGCGAAGATCGGCCTCAGCGCTCAATCCAGCCGATTTTAGCTCTTCGAGTACTTTTTCGGCATACGGAATGGCTTCATCGGTAATCGTTGCCACCACCACTTGAAGCGGTGCCAGCCAGAACGGGAAGCGTCCGGCATAGTTTTCAATCAAGATACCCAAGAAGCGCTCAAACGAACCTAGGATGGCACGGTGCAGCATAACCGGGCGGTGCTTTTCACCATCTTCACCGACGTAAGCGGCGTCCAAACGCTCCGGCAATACGAAATCAACCTGTAGCGTGCCACATTGCCAATCGCGGCCAATCGCATCGCGCAAGACAAACTCAAGCTTAGGGCCATAGAATGCGCCTTCGCCGGGGTTGAGATCATACTCATAACCGGCAGCTTTCACCGCCTCTATCAAAGCGCCCTCGGCTTTATCCCACGTCGCATCATCGCCGGCTCGAACTTCCGGGCGGTCGGAGAATTTAATAACAACGTCTTCGAAGCCGAAATCCTTATAGACACTCATCAAAAGATCACAGAAGGTTTTGGTCTCTTCGGTGATTTGATCTTCGGTGCAGAAAATATGCGCATCATCTTGGGTAAAGGCGCGCACCCGCATCAAACCATGCAACGCACCGGATGGCTCATTTCTGTGACAGGAGCCAAATTCCGCCATGCGTAATGGCAGATCGCGATAGCTTTTGGTACCATGGCGGAAAATTTGCACATGGCAGGGACAATTCATCGGTTTGATGGCGAGGATTTTATCTTCGGCCTCAGAAATAAACATCGCATCCCGGAATTTCTCCCAGTGCCCTGAGTCTTCCCAGAGCGAGCGGTTAACCAATTGCGGCGTGTTGACCTCAACATAATCAGCCTTCTCAAGCCGGTTGCGAATATAAGTTTGGACCGTCCGGTAAAGCTGCCAGCCTTTGGGATGCCAGAACGCCGAGCCGATGGCTTCTTCCTGAATATGGAATAACTCCATTTCGCGGCCGAGGCGACGGTGGTCGCGCTTCTCGGCTTCTTCCAACATGTGGAGATAGGCTTTGAGCTGCTTTTTATCGGCCCAAGCCGTGCCGTAAATCCGTTGCAACATTTCATTGTCAGAATTACCGCGCCAATAAGCGCCGGCGAGTTTCATCAATTTGAAATGTTTGCCGAGCTTGCCGGTCGACGGCAAATGCGGACCCCGGCAGAGATCGATCCAATCGCCTTGGCGGTACATCGAGACATCCTCACCAGCCGGGATCGCTTCAATGAGTTCAGCCTTATAGGCTTCGCCTTTATCTTTGAAGAATTTGATGGCGTCGTCGCGGTCCCAAACCTCGCGGATAAAGGGCTGATCGCGGTCGACAATTTCGCCCATCTTGGCTTCGATCTTCTCGAAATCATCTGACGAGAACGGCTCTTCCCGCGCAAAGTCATAGTAATAGCCGTTTTCGATAGACGGTCCGATGGTCACCTGAGTGCCGGGGAAAAGTTCCTGCACGGCTTCGGCCATCACATGAGCAGCATCGTGGCGGATCAGATCAAGTGCATCATCATCTTTGGCGGTCACGATGGAAAAATCGCAGTCTTCCTCAATCACGAGAGACAAATCTTTCATCTCATCATTGATGCGGATTGCGAGAGCCGCTTTGGCGAGTCCGGGGCCAATATCAGCTGCCACATCGGCACCCGAAAGCGGCGCGTCATAGTCGCGGACTGAACCATCTGGAAGGGTTAATTTTACCATCTTATTTTTCTGCTAACTCTATTGGTATCTATAGGTTTCTTAAGCTTGTAAATAGGCGCGGAATGTAGCCGGTTTTAACTCACTGTCAAGTTGGATTGTGTGTCTACTACGCCTCCAACAGATCAATCACCCGATCAGGTGTTATGTCGGATAAATTATCTTCACGGAGGATTGTGACGTCGGGCCCGCGTTGCGCGCATAGCGCCGGGTCAGAGGCTGAAGAATATAGCACGATTGTTTTGCATCCACTGGCCGCCGCGGCATGCATTGGGCCGGTATCATTGCCGATGGCGATTTGAGCTTTTTGTGCCAGGGCAAATAAATCAGCGATCGAAGTTCTGCCGGCAAGTGATACTGCAAGCGGGTCAGATGAGGCCAATTCGGTAAGCAGACTCAGCTCGTCAATCCCACCTAACAGCACCGGCTGAATGTCACGCGATACAAGATGCCTGATAAGGGCCGTGTACTGCTCAACTGGCCAGCGTTTGTCTGGCCGGTGTTGGGCGCCGCCTGGAATAAGCAAGGCGAACTTCTCAGTCAGTGCGAATTTATTTATATCAGCTTCGGTCCAGCTAAAATTACCAGGCTCAACGCCTGCAACACCGGCCATTGAAAGCTGTTCTTGCTGGCGCTCAACCGTATGCATGAGATCACGCCGCGTATTGCTGTGTGGATGCGAGCAACCAGGGGCGATGCCGGACCAGTCTGGCGTTGAGCCCGGCCAGAAAAGCTTGAAATAAAAGCCGCTGCGATCAGAGGTCTGCAAATCATAAATGCGCGTAAACCCGGAATTTCTGAGCCAGGCGCGCAGCTCCAGCCAGGCGCTGATTTGCAAGGCCTTGGGCCGGCGGTCAATTTCGACTTTATCAAACCAGGGGGAGGAGCTGGCGAAGTCGACAAACGCAGGAGCTGTTAAAAGCGTAATCTCCGCCTCTGCATGATGGCGGCGGATGGCGGCAAAAGGCCCTGCCGCCTGAATAAAATCTCCAAGCGCGCCTAATTTGATGACCAGAATTTTTTGTCTATCTGTCACGATCAAGCAGCGTCGCCGGCAATCAGCTCATTGTAAACATCGAGAGTTTTGGCGCACATAATCTCTTTCGAATAATGCATGCGTATGTGCCCAATGGCGCGCTCAGCCACTTTAACTCGCTGCTCTTCAGAGAGACCCAATACTTTGGTCAAGGCTTCGGCTAGGCTGTCTGGGTCATTGGGCTCGGCGAGCCAGCCGGTTTCACCCTCAACTATGGTTTCCTTAGAGCCACCGTGATTGGTGCCGATGACCGGGCGGCCAAGGGCCTGGCCTTCGACAACGACGCGACCAAAGGCTTCTGGATCGGTTGAGGCAGATACCACGACATCAGTAAGCATATAAGCGGCCGGCATATCATCGCAATGATCGACAACATGAATGATGTTTTGCATGCCGTAGCTTTCAATTTGGCGTTCTAGCTCTAGGCGATAATCTTCGCGGCCCTGGTCAGAGCCGACCATGAGGCATTGGATATCCTTACGGTTAAGATTTTTGATGGCTTGAATAAAGACCGTCTGGCCTTTCCATCTGGTCAGCCGTCCTGGTAAAATAATGATCGGCCGATCATCCGGCAGGCGCCACTCGCTGGCCAATTTGATCCGGCGTTCCTGGCTGACCTTGTTGGCATCGAATTTATCAATATCGATGCCGCGCGGAATAACGCGAATATTGGACGATGGTACGCCGTAGATTTTACGTATATGGCCGGCGATAAAATCTGAGATTGCAATAACCCGCTCGCCTTTGGTCATCACCGCGTTATAGCGGCGTTTGAACCAATTGCTGTGCCCATACGTGCCGTGAAAGGTTGTGACAAAATGCGTTTTTGTCCGCCTGGCTGCGTAATAGGCGCTCCAGGCCGGTGCGCGTGATCTGGCGTGGATGATATCGACATTTTGCTCGCGGGCGAGATCGGCAAGGCGTTGGATGTTCTGGCGAATGACAAAGGGATTCTTGCTGGCGACCGGTAATTCAAAATGCTCTGCCCCCACCCGATTTAGCTCATGGGTCATCGTTCCACCGGCAGAGACGACAATCGATCTTCCTCCGCCTTCAATTATAGCGCCAGCAACATCAACCGTGCCACGCTCCACGCCGCCGGTCATTAACTCCGGCAATACTTGCATGACAGTTGGGGGGCGAGGGTCGTTCTGCTGGTTCAAAGAAGTCTCTGCCTCAAGATTTTCGTTATCCGGTTCGGAATTCAATTGCACGGCCTAAAAAATTGTAAAATATTGTTTTAATTAATCTATTTCCCACTAACATGTAAATGATGTCAATGGATACCACAGCTTCCAGCCAATCAACTCAAAGTTTAACACGCCCAGCCGGTGCGTCTATCGCTTATCACGCCCTCGCGGCAACTAAATCTAATTCTTCAGGTGAAAATTTGCCGGGTATCATCTTTATGCCGGGGTTTATGTCGGATATGAGCGGCGATAAAGCGCTGGCAGTAGAAGAGTTTGCCGGCGAGCGCGGCCTTGCCTGTGTGCGCTTTGACTATCAGGGGCATGGTCAATCTTCAGGAAAATTCGCCAATGGTCATATTGGCACCTGGTCGGCTGATGCCTTGGCCGTATTGGATGAGTTAACTGAGGGGCCCCAGATTTTGGTTGGCTCTTCGATGGGAGGGTGGGTTATGTTGCTGACGGCGCTGGCCCGCCCGGACCGCATTGCCGGGCTGGTTGGTATAGCCGCGGCACCTGATTTCACCGAAGATTTGTTCCCCAATGAATTGTCGGCCGAACAGATGGCCGAGATTGAAGATAAGGGCTTCGTTGTTATTCCAAGCGACTATGAAGATGACTACATCTTTACCAAAGCGCTGTTCGATAACGGCCGTAAAAATCTGGTGATGCGCAGTGAAATCCCGCTCGATTGTCCGGTGCGTCTGCTGCATGGTCTAAAGGACGCTTCGGTGCCGTGGCAAACCGCGCTGAATATCCAGGAAAAGTTACGTTCGACGGATGTTGAAGTGACACTTGTCAAAAATGGCGATCACCGGCTTAGCGAAACCCCCGATCTGGAACGTCTAACCCGTGTTCTCAGTGCTTTGGTGGATGGCCTTTAAGCCTTCGCGATAGCTTGGGTAGATCAATTTAATCCCGAATTCATTTTTAATTTTTGAATTATCAATACGGCGATTGTCCTGCCAGAAGGTTTGGGCGATCGGTGACATGTCTTTGACCGCTTCATTAAACGCGACAAGCGGCGGTGGATCGATGCCCAGCAGTGAGGCGGCGTAAGCTTCAACCACTTGCTGCTCGACCGGCTCGTCATCGCTGAGATTATAAATTTGGCCGGGATTTGGATGGTTCAGGGACGCTAAGATCGTTTGGGCGATGTCGTCGACATGGATGCGGGAGAACAGATGGCCGGGATAATCTATCCGTTTTTTCAGGTCTGATTTTAACCGGCTCAGTGAAGATCGGTCCGGACCATAGATACCGGCAAGCCGGAACACATGAGCAGATATCTCAAGCCAGCTCTTTTCAGCCGCCGCTCGCCAATGGCTGCGATCATTTGACGGGTTGAGCGGGGCGGTTTCATCAACCAGCGCACCGCCGGTATCGCCATAAACCCCAGTGGTCGACAAATAGCCAATCCAGTGTGTGTCG
Organism: Rhodospirillaceae bacterium; assembly: GCA_018649725.1. Lineage (GTDB taxonomy): Bacteria > Pseudomonadota > Alphaproteobacteria > Rhodospirillales > UBA2165 > TMED23. The sequence goes on from JABIHH010000046.1 coordinate 50,131, forward strand.
CTGAGCTCTCGCAATAACCCACCATAATGTGCCAGCACCGGATCCCCATCGACATTGGGGGGTATGGAAGAAAGTATAGCGCTAGCGGCGTTAAGCTTATCGAGAGCATCCTCAAACGGCACCGGCTCAATTCCCAAGGCAGCAAGGGCCCGGGCGTCGTCTTTTTTCCGGAAAGTGCCAAAGACCGTCCAATTTTGATCGATGAGCGCGCGGGCGATCACTTTGACCGAATAGCCCGGACCAAAACAAAAAAGACTTTTTTTACCAATTGCTCTTATGATTGTCGTCATGATCAAAAAGTACTCTTTTTTAATATCCGTCGCACTGCTTTTATTGGTGCCGCCAGGTGCCGCAAAGGAAATAAACGCAGCGAAGGAATATGCGCGTTGCATGAAATTAGCGACATCGAAACCGCGAGCCGGATTTGATATGGCGACGGCGTGGATAGGATCAGGGGGCGGAGATGCGGCAAGGCATTGCATCGCGGCCGCCCTGATGAGTTTGAAGCAATTTAAAGAAGCTGCCAACCGGCTGGAGACATTGGCCAGAGAGATGCGTGCGCCGAAAGAGTTCAAAGCATCTTTGTTGGGTCAAGCTGGTCAGGCCTGGCTGTTGGCCGGCAATCTCCGCCAAGCTGATAGGGTGCTGACGGCAGCGATCAAGCAGGATCCAAAAAACGAGAATCACTACGTTGATCGAGCTCAGGTTGCCGCCTTGCGAAAAGACTTTGGGGGCGCCTTAAAAGATCTCGATCGTGTTTTGGACAATGAGCCGAACATGGTCGATGCTCTGGTCTTTAGGGCCAGCGCCAAACGCCAACTTGATCAAAGCGAGAGTGCTGTTATTGATATTGGTCGTGCCCTTTCGATTGACGGCGACCATCTGGAAGGATTGCTGGAACGCGGCATTCTACGCCGTATTTTGAAAGACAAAAAAGGCGCCAAGGCCGATTGGCTCAAGGTCATAAAGTTGTCGCCCAAAAGCGAAACCGCGCGGCTGGCGCGGGCTAATCTTGCGCGCTTGGATGCGCCCAACTAGCGCCGGCCGATTAGGTTTTTCTTGACCGGCCGACCAAATAGACGCTCAGCGTTTTTATAGGCAAACTTTTCGGCATTCTCGCGTGAAAACTGGCTCAACCATTTTCGATTGATCGATATAATTTGCTCATAGTTTTCCCATTGGGCGTTGACCCAGGTGTCAGAGCCAACCATGAAGCGGTTTGAAAAGTGCTCCAGAACTTTGCGCCAAGCTGGCTCAATCGAGCCTTGCGAATTTAAAATACCGCCTTCGCGAAAAGACGTATCGGCATAGAGCGTCTTGTAGCGTGCCATCATATCTTCAACAGTTTTCGCCGGCTCAGACATGCCGGCATGAGCCCAAATTATTTTGAGCTTTGGCTCTAACGCAAAAAGCAGATCAACCGGTTCTTTCCCGGAGTGAACATGAATAAAAATGTTTCTTTCTATTGCTAGGTCAGCAATCTTGCGCAGTAGAGGCTTATCGTTAGGGTCGATGCTATGCAGATGAAACTCGCCAATGCCTTGGTGCGGAAAATCGTTTAACCGCTTCACCAGATAGTCGAGCATACCGGGTGCTTTGGTCCAATTCGAAGAGCCAGCCTGACCATGATAAGGGCGAAGTTCCGGAACGATCCGGTTGGGTGCATATTTCCAGAGCTTAATGGTGCCGTCGTCAGGGGTCGATGAAACCAAGCCCATCGCGACACCGGTTTTATCCATCAGTTCTAAAATGGTCGCCGGCGGAAAAGGCCCCCAGGCTGGCTCCTTGTAGTGAATGTGGGCATCAAATAATGGCAGTGTCTCAGCACCTTTGCCGATGTGCTTATCACTTTCATCGGCAAAACTGGCGCAGGAAAGGCTCACTAGCAGAGCGACAGCCATTATTCCTAAAATAGGGGAGTGTTTCAATTTTTTCATTTCATCACTTTACCCATTAACCTTAAAAATCCGGATCTGCGTAATGCTTAGGGGCCAGCAGACCTGGGATGGCGTCCGCCAAAATACCTTGAAAGCTGGGCCGCGATTTTATTCGGGCATACCAGTTCTTGGCCGATTTGTGATCGGCCCACGGCACATCGCCCAAATAGTCCACCGCTGAGATGTGGGCGGCAGCGGCAATATCAGCCAGCGTCATTTGCTCGCCCGCCAGCCAGAACCGGCGATCGGTTAAAAAAGTAATGTAGTCGAGATGAGTGTGGATATTAGCCTGCGCTGCTCTAATCTCTCGGCTATCGGGTTCGCCCAAGCCTAAGAATCGCTTCATAACTTTTTCATTCACCAGCTTGTCGGTCACTTCGAGATTGAACTTTTGATCAAACCAGGCAACCAGCCGCCGAACCTCAGCCCGGTCATAAGGTCGTTTGCCGATCAGATTGGGCTCGGGACTTTGTTCTTCGAGATATTCACAGATCGCCATGGAATCGGCGAGCACGGTATTATCTGGCTCAACCAAGACAGGCACTTCGCCGGTCGGGTTAAGGGCTAGAAATTCGCGCCGCCGCTCCCAGGTTTGCTCGACCTCCATATGAAAGTCGAGGTTTTTCTCTGCCAGGACAAGACGTACCTTGCGCGAGAAAGGGGAGAGCCAAAGATGATAAAGTGTTCGCATATCTCTTTAGTATATTGCCAGTTGAACAAGGTAAACAGGGATAGTAGAAAAAGCCTCAAGAATATGCCGATAAAAGCGATGGGATTAAAAATATTCATTTAATGAATAATTAGCACTCCACCGGTTATTTCTTAGAACGAGTTTACCGAACGACCAAAAATGTAGAGTTTCAAAGACGTGCCTTTTACCCAAATTCTTATCCTCGCCGCCGTTCAGGGCATCACTGAGTTTTTGCCGATCTCTTCCTCGGGTCACCTGATCTTAGTGCCTAAATTAGGCGGGCTGGCTGATCAGGGCTTGTTGATGGATGTTGCCGTCCATGTTGGCACGCTGTTGGCTGTGATGCTGTATTTCTGGCGCGATATGATCGGCATGACCGGCGCACTCATACGCACTTTCGGCCAGGTTGCCAATCGGCGGCGTTTCGATCCTGAATATTGGTTATTTTTGAAATTGGTACTGGCAACATTGCCGGTCATTGTTGCCGGCTTCTTGGTCAACAAATATATGGGCGCCGATCTCAGAACCCTGGAGGTCATTGGCTGGGCGACCCTCGGCTTTGGTATTTTACTTTATATTTCAGATAAGATGAATATGACCGTCCGCCAAATGGAGCACATCTCATTTGGTGGGGCTTTCTTCATTGGCCTCATGCAGGTAATTGCCCTGGTGCCGGGCACCAGTCGGGCCGGTATCACCATGACGGCGGCCCGGTTCTTAGGCGTTGAGCGTCAAGACGCAGCCCGCTTTTCGCTGTTGCTGTCAATTCCAACGATTATTGGTGCCGGAGTGCTAAAAGGCTATGAGCTCTATAAATCGGGCGATCCGGTTCTACTCAACGACGCCGTGACCGTTGCCGGGTTGGCGTTCCTCTTCGCTCTTATCGCTATTTCACTTTTGATGGTGTGGCTGCGCCGGGCAAGCTTTACGCCGTTTGTAATTTACCGTATTTTGCTCGGCGGCGCGCTGGTTGGCATCGCGTATTATGCTCCTGACTTCACGTTTTAAGCCTCAACTAGAAACCACACCGCTGTCATCGGCTTCAATCTCGAAGGCAGCTTTCATCAAGGCTTGGGTGTAGGCTTCCTTCGGCGCATCAAAAATTTCATCTGATTTTCCGGCTTCGACAACGATGCCTTGGCGAATAACGATGATGTCGTGAGCCAGGGCGCGCACGACTTTTAAATCGTGACTGATAAAGATATAGCTGAGCTTGTGGCTTAGCTGGAGGGCGCGCAAAAGGTCAACAATTTGCGCCTGCACCGACATATCCAGGGCGGAGGTTGGCTCATCTAAGACCATCAGGCGAGGTTTAAGGACCAGCGCGCGGGCGATGCAGATGCGCTGACGCTGACCACCGGAAAACTCATGCGGGTAGCGGTCCATGGTTTCGGGATCGAGCTCAACTTCTTCCAAGACATCGGCAACCAGCTTGCGGCGGTCTTCATAAGTCTCGCCGAGTTTGTGGACCAGCAGGCCTTCTTCGATGACTTGAAAAACCGACATGCGCGGGCTCATTGAGCCAAACGGGTCTTGGAAAACGATCTGCATCTCACGCCTGAGCGGTCGCATCGCTTTCCAGCCATAATTTTGCACCTGATGGCCCATGAAATCGATCAAGCCTTTGCTCGATTCGAGACGCAGAAGAGCGCGGCCTAAAGTCGATTTCCCAGAGCCCGATTCGCCGACAATACCAATTGTCTGACCTTCGAAGAGGGTCATCGATATGCCATCGACCGCTTTGATGTGCCCGACAACGTGTTTGATGACGCCGCGTTTGATCGGGAACCAGACCCGGACATCTTCGGCTTTGAGCACTTCATGGGCGTATTCTTTGAGCGGCTCAGGCCGGCCTTTGGGGGCGGCGGAAAGCAGATGCTGGGTGTAGTCATGTGACGGCTTGGCGAACAATTCCTTGGTTTGATTGTGCTCGACCACCCGGCCTTCATTCATCACATAGACAGTGTCCGCCATGCGATGCACGATGCCAAGATCATGGGTAATCATCAGCAGGCCCATATCAAGTTTTTGGGTAAGTTCTTTCAATAGCTTCAAGACTTGTGCCTGGATTGTTACATCCAGCGCGGTTGTAGGCTCATCGGCGATCAGCAGTTCGGGCTCATTGGCGAGCGCCATCGCAATCATAATACGCTGTTGTTGGCCGCCGGAGAATTCATGCGGAAAACTGTGGAGGCGCGACTTGGCTTCCGGCATGCCGACCAAATCAAGCAGTTCCTCAACCCGGTCATGGGCCGCCACCGGCGACATGTTTTTATGGAGATGCAGAACTTCGCTGATTTGTTTTTCGACATTGTGCAGCGGATTGAGCGAGGTCAGGGGCTCTTGGAAAATCATTGAAATGCGATTGCCGCGAATGGCGCGCATCTGGCTTTCATTCGCCTGCATGACTTCCTGGCCATCAAATTCAATGCTGCCACGCGGGTGCCAGGCCAATGGATAGGGCAGCAGTTTCATAACGCTGAGCGCCGTTACGGATTTGCCTGAGCCTGATTCTCCGACCAAGGCCACCGTTTCGCCGCGCTTCATTTCAAGCGAAACGTTTTGCACGGCCTTAACTTCTTTGTCGCCTTTGCCGAAACTGACCGAGAGGTCGCTAACTTTGAGAAGTGTGCTCATTGCATCAATTCCGATACGTCTTGCGCGGATCAAGCGCATCGCGCACCGCTTCACCGACAAAGATCAGCAAGCTCAACATCAGCGAGATGACGATAAAGGATGAGATGCCGAGCCACGGTGCCTGCAAATTGGCTTTACCCTGATTGAGCAACTCACCCAAGGAGGCCGAGCCCGGTGGCAGTCCGAGGCCTAAGAAATCAAGCGCGGTCAGGCTGGTGATGGCACCAGATAGAATGAACGGCAAGAAGGTGATGGTCGCGACCATGGCGTTTGGCAGGATGTGCTTGAACATCACCTTGCGATTGGAAACACCTAAAGCGCGGGCCGCCATAACATAGGTGAAATTCCGACCGCGGAGAAACTCTGCCCGAACGACGCCGACCAAAGACATCCAGCTGAACAGCAGCAATATGCCGAGTAACATCCAAAAGCTTGGCACAAACAGGCTCGCCAAAATAATCAAAAGCAACAAGGTGGGTAGCCCAGACCAAATCTCCATGAAGCGTTGGAACAATAAATCCGTTATGCCGCCGAAATAGCCCTGCCACGCACCGGCAGCAACGCCGATGATTGAACTCAAAATGGTCAGGATCAGACCAAACAGCACGGAAATTCGGAAACCATAGATCAACCTCGCGACAACATCGCGGCCCTGATCATCGGTGCCGAGCCAGTTTTGCGTTGTCGGCGGAGAGGGGGCTGGGCTCGGTAAATTATAGACAATCGTGCCAAAGCTGTAGGGCACCGGCGGCCATACAATCCAGCCTTTTTCCTGAATGAGTTCTTGGACTTCGGGGTCTGAGTATTCCGCTTCGGTCTCAAAATCACCGCCAAATTTAGTTTCCGGGTAAGAAAACAGCACCGGCGCATAATAGCCGCCGTCATATTTGATCAGCAGCGGCTTGTCATTGGCGATGAGCTCGGCAAAAAGCGTCACGACGAACAAAATCATAAATAGCCAAAAGGAAATATAACCACGTCGATTGGCTTTGAAGTTGGTCAGGCGGCGCTGATTTATCGGGTTCATGGGTGCCTAGACCTCATTCGCTTCAAAATCGATACGCGGATCTACGACATGATAGGCAACGTCGCCGATCAGTCCCATGATGAGGCCGAGGATCGTAAAGACATAAAGCGTGCCAAACATGACCGGGTAGTCACGATTGAGCACGGCTTCAAAGGCCAGTAGACCCAGTCCATCAAGTGAGAATATAATCTCGATCAACATTGCGCCGGTGAACAGGATGCCGATAAAGGCGCTGGGGAAGCCGGCGATCACGATCAGCATGGCGTTTCTGAAAATATGGCCATAGAGAATGCGCTTTTCCTCCAGACCCTTGGAGCGCGCGGTGACGACATATTGTTTATTAATTTCTTCAATGAAGGAATTTTTAGTCAGCATGGTGAGACTGGCAAAGCCACCGATCACCAAGGCTGTTATTGGCAAAACCATGTGGTGAAAATAATCGACGATCTTACCAAATATCGACAGCTCATCCCAATTGGGCGAGGTCAGTCCTCGAAGTGGGAAGATATCCAGGAAACTGCCGCCGGCAAACATCACAACCAAAAGAATCGCGAACAAAAAGCCAGGGATCGCATTGCCAATGATGACGACCACGCTGGTCCACATATCGAAGCTATCGCCATCGCGTACTGATTTGGCAATGCCGAGCGGGATCGAGATGAGATAGACCAGCAAAGTTGTCCACAGCCCGAGCGAGATTGAGACCGGCATTTTATCGACCACCAGATCGACGACTTTGCGGTCACGGAAAAAGCTATTGCCAAAATCAAACACGGCATAGTTTTTGATCATCTCGACAAAGCGAATATGGGCGGGTTTGTCAAAGCCATAGAGCTTCTCAATCTCTTTGATAAGTTCAGGGTCAAGGCCCCGGGCGCCGCGATATTTACTCACATTGCCGCCGCCAATGGATGGTGATTGGGTGCCAGGAGTGGAATCCGATTGGCCGGAGCCTGAAACTCTGGCAGTTGCCTCGACCGCTGTGCCTTGGATTTGAGAGATTGCCTGTTCAACCGGGCCGCCCGGTGCGAACTGCACGACGACAAAATTGATCACCATAATGCCAAACAGCGTTGGGATGATCAGCAGCAGACGACGGATGATATAAGCTAGCATGGCTTATTTATCTCGCGAGAGAGGGCAGGGCGTCAACTTAAATAGCTGTAATGTTAGCGTTATTTTTTTGTGCTGGTGAGCTTGGAGGCAAGCGCTTTGGCTTTGCCGGTATCGACCCACCAGGAGTCAAAACCGAGACCATATTTTGGCGTTTTAGCCGGTCTGCCGAACTTATCCCAAAAAGCTACCCGGAAAGACTGAATATGCCATTGCGGAATGATGAAATGGTTCCACAATAAAACCCGATCGAGGGCGCGGGTGCGGGTGATCAAAGCCTCGCGGTCAGGGGCCTGGATTACCAGATCAATCAGCTTGTCGATCACCGGATCCTTGATGCCGATCCAATTTCGCCCGCCCGTGCGATCAGCCGCCGCACTGCCCCAAAAACTCATTTGTTCGTTGCCGGGCGACAGCGATTGGCCGAAGGAGCCGACGATCATGTCAAAATCATAAGTATCCAGGCGTTTGCGGTATTGCGCGGTATCGACGGTGCGCACACTGGCGATGATGCCGAGGCGTTTGAGATTGCGCACGAAGGGCAGCACAATGCGCTCAAACGCCGGCGAGATAAGCAAGACTTCAAATTTCAGTTGCTTGCCGGTTTTAGCGTTTACCAGCAGCTTGTTTTTTATCTGCCAGCCCGTCTGCTGCAACAGCTTTTTGGCTTGGCGCAGGTTTTTACGAATGCGCCCCGTGCCATCGGTGCCGGGCGGCAGGTAAGTTTGAGTGAATACTTCGGGCGGAATTTTACCCTTGAACGGGCTTAATATCTTGAGCTCTTCGGCTGAGGGCAAGCCCCGCGATGCCAGCTCTGAATTGGAGAAGAAACTCGTGGTGCGGGAATATTGTCCATAAAACAAATTCTTATTGGTCCATTCAAAATCAAACGCATAGGCCAGGGCTTTGCGGAGAACAGGATTTTTGAAAAAATCTTTTCGCGTATTAAAAACAAAGCCCTGCATACCGGTTGGGTTTTCATGCCGGACGGTTTGTTTTTTATAGAGGCCTTTTTTGAAAGCCGGCGAGTCGTAGCCGGTCGCCCAAATCTTTGAGGTATTTTCCTGGCGGAAATCATATTCGCCGGACTTAAAAGCTTCGAGGGCGACGGTCGAATCGCGGTAATAGTCAAAGCGAATTTCATCGAAATTATGCTGGCCAATCTCGACCGGCAATTTGGCGCCCCAGTAGTTTTTGTCGCGCTCCAACGTGATCGAGCGCCCCGCCTCAAACGATTTTACTTTGTAGGGCCCGCTGCCAATGGGTTTGTCCAATGTCGTCTTAGAAAAATCTTTGCCCGCCCAGGCATGCTTGGGCAGGATTGGCAATTGACCGACAATCAGTGGCAGCTCGCGGTTTTTGCCCCCACCAAAGGTAAATTTCACCCGCCGTTCGCCCGCTTTCTCGGCTTTGGTGACGCCGCGATAATAAAACCGATAGAACGGCTGGCCCTTGGTTTTGAGCGCATTGAGACTGAAGATGACATCTTCAACAGTCACCGGTTTGCCGTCCTGCCAGCGCGCTTCTTTTCTAAGCGTAAATGCAACCCAGGAGCGGTCTTTCGGCATCTCAACACTTTCGGCGAGCTTGCCATATTCCGTAAAAGCCTCGTCTTGCGAACCAACCATTAGGGTTTCATACACAAAATCACCGATCCCGGCAGCCGGTATTCCTTTGATGGTATAAGGATTAAAGGTATCGAACGTGCCAATGGCGCTCAACCGCACCGCCCCGCCCTTGGCTGCAGTTGGGTTCACATAATCAAAATGCTTAAAATCCGGGCCATATTTCGGGCTGCCATGCATCGCAATGCCATGCACTGGCTTCGGCATTTCTTGAGCGGCAAGTTGACACGGGAGTGCGAGGGCAATTAACCCGATCATTACCTTATATGTTGGACCCATTTCAGCTCTCCCGATTTAAGTTTCTTCTTAAAACTCATTGTGGGCGAGAATGTGGCAGGATCAAGTATATTTATCGTGAAGTTAAAAAAGTGCCTAATGCGCTTTTAAGATGGTCCCCAGCCGAGAACCAGTTCGCCAGCTTTGTCAGGTGTGATGGTAATGGCGTCTTCTTGGCAGTAGAGCGAGCAGAGGTAGCAAATCTGACAGTCATCGGGATAGGCAATAAGCGCGGTGTTGGTTTTTTCATCCATCCGCAGGACATCGGTCGGGCAGACCAGCACGCACATCTGACAGCCATTGCAGTTTTCAATTTTTGCGATTGCCATGGTGCTCTCCTTAAGCTGCTTTTTGCCCGGCGCGGAATTCCAGCTCGCCTGGGAAGCGCGCGGGGTAGCGCTCCTCGTAAGGCACTGAGGTGTCCGGGCGCCAGCTTTCTGGAATGGGATGCTTGAGGAGTTCCATGCCGTCTTCCGATGATTTGATTTTTATCCAAGCCAGCCACTCCTTATCATCGCGGGCCGGGAAATCTTCACGGTAGTGTGAGCCTCGGCTTTCGGTGCGATAAAGCGATGCGCGTAATTTCATCTCGGCATTGAGCACCATATTTTCAGTCTCATGAACCAGCCGCAATTCGTGGGGATCGCGGGCAATCATTTTCGGCACCAGATGATCGCGCATAAATTCGACATTGGTCAGCGCCGCTTCCATACGGCTTTGTTCTTTCACATAGAGAACATAATAAGGGATCATCGCATTTTGTAGAATTTGTGTGACCCAGGCAGCCGTAATGGCGCTTTCCCGCTCCATAGGCTCGAACATGGAATTGTTGAGAGCAGCTGTATCCAGTTGAGAAATTTTGACCAAATCGGCTTTCTGGGCATAGTCTGCTGCTTCTTCGCCAGCTTTTGCGCCTTGTACGGAAGAGCCACTAAACGAGAAGCCGATCCCAGCATACAGAGTGCCGCACAGCATTGAGCCCAAACCATCGCCCGCAGCAAAGAGGCCCGGAATGTTAGAGGCGCACGTATTGTTTTGCGGGAAGATGCCCTCAGCTTTGTGAACAGCGAGGCCCGCCGAAGAGCCGCCGACCATTTGATGTTTAGGTAAATTTTCCGGCGGCGGCACCTGTGATCCGTCCGGCAGTGCGCCGAAAGCATAAGGCGGGGGACCGGCCAGTGGCGGCAGCCCGCCCATATGAACTTCGATTTCTTTATCGAGATTCAACGCCCGGGCGCCATGTTTAGGTTGCCCCGTCATAAAAATACCATGCGGGTTTAAATTCCACTGGGTGCGCCCAGCGGCGGGTTTATTGGCCGGCGTGCCATGGGCATCAATCCATTCTTTGCCGGTAATTTCAGCGCCCACCCGATAGGCCATCGCGTCGCCGTCATGGGTCAGCGAGCGGATCGGAAAACCTGTTGGCTTAAAGCCGCCAGCGCCGGCGCACATAATGGTTGCCTTGGCTGTGATGGTAACCGGCTGGCCATCCTGGAGCGCAAAGCCCGCCGCGCCGATAACACGCTCTTCTTTTTTGAGCAGCGTCGTCATCATGACACGCTCGATGACGTTTACTTTGTTGCGGATGACGTGTTTCCTGAGCACGAGACCAAACTTCACTTCGCCCAAGACGCCCCAATCCTGAAGGTCCTGAAAACGTGCCTTGGATTGATCCATTAGTAGATCGAGAAAAGCGCGGTTATTGAGATATTCGCCGTTAAAGGCAACGGTATCGATCCAGTCCTGGCGCTTGTGGCCGCGTTCTTCGTCAAACACCACAAAAGTATCGGCAAACGGTGTTGCGCCCGAATTACCGGGCGAGCCTTTATCGACCAAGGTAACCTCAAGGCCCTTCTGCTGCGCCGTTATGGCGGCAAAAATGCCTGCGATGCCACCGCCAATCACCAGGACATCGGTTTCAATCTCACTCGGTACAGCTTTTGTCATCTCACGTGCCCCACTTTGAAATTCTATTCAGACACTAAATTTCCAGGCGCCGAACGCCTTGATAGATATCAATTAAGTGATGCTTTAGGGGATGGGGCGATGCTAAAAATATTAGCCGGCAAGAAGGTTAATTGCCGATTCATGGAGCTTGGCATCGCCGCTGGCGAGGACGCGGCCATCGGAAGTCATGGTCAGCGGAGCGCCTCTCCAATCCGACATTATGCCGCCGGCGCCTTCGACAATCGGCACCAGAGCACAATAGTCGTAGGGCTTCATTGTGGCTTCGCAGACAATATCGGTAAAGCCCGAGGCCAACAGTCCATAGGCGTAACAATCGCAGCCGAAGAGGGGGAATTTTACGTGCTCGGCCAGACGATTGAACGCGACCTCATCCGCACCTCGAAACATGTCGGGCGAAGTTGCATAGAGCCAGGCATCTTTGATGTCGGCGCAGTCACGGGTCGAGATTGCCTCACCATTATAAGTCGTCGCATGACCGGCTGCGCCGACCCAGCGTTCTTTTAGGATCGGCTGATCAATCACGCCTAAGATGGACGAGCCGTTTTGACAGAGCGCGATGAGCGTGCCGAAAAGCGGCTTGCCAGTCACAAACGCCTTGGTGCCATCAATGGGGTCCAGCACCCAGACATATTCAGCGTCAAGATTATGTCCGCCATACTCTTCGCCGAGAATACCGTGATCGGGACATTCCGCCTCAAGCACAGCCCAGATCGCCGCTTCGGCTTCACGGTCGGCAGCCGTGACCGGGCTGGCATCACTTTTGTCGGCGATCGCAATACCAGAGCGAAAATAACGCGCCACAATCGGGCCGGCGATATCTGCCAGTCGATTTGCGATTTTGATATAGGAAGCGGGAACTGTCATTTCATTATGCCCCATTAAACCTATTTCGGTAGCGCCATCGGCGCATCGGCGAAGCTGCGGAGATAGAGGATTAGCGCGGCCCGATCGCCCGCTTTCTTGAGGCCGTTATAGGTCATCTTGGTGCCCGGCATAAAGGTTTTGGGTTTGGTCAGGAATTTATCCATATCGGCAAAGCTCCACGTGCCACCCATTTTTTTGATCGCGCCGGAATAATTAAATCCCGCAGCCTTGGCGCGTTCCGCACCCAATATGTTAAACAGGTTCGGGCCAACTTTATTTTTGCCGCCCTTGTCGAAACTGTGACACGCGATGCATTTTTTTGCTACTTTCTTACCTTTATCAACATTTGCTGAGGCTAGCAAAACGGGTAATGGCTGAGCGGGTTCCGCTTTTTTGGCAGTCTTTTTGGCCGCTGGTGCTTTTGGCGCAGTTGAATTGGCCTTGGCTTCATGGGTCGGCTCAAAAGGTGGAATAAGCAGATTGCCGATAATATGACTGCCGAACAGCAACCAGCTGGCGGCGAGTAGGCCCGCTAAAATGTTATTTGTATTGGTACTCCACATGGCCTGATCCTTTATTTAATGCCGTTTGTCTCTGCTCTACACATAATATAGGGATTAAATTCCTATATTAAAATACTGCAAAAATAACGATGTAACGAATTAATTACCGAAAATTGCGAACTGGGTATAGATGAACCTGAATAAAATGTATATAGAAAGCCGCGGTGGGGAACAAAAATAATATTATTTGAGAGATAAAGAGCATGACCGAACGTAATCCGTTGATCGTCATACCGTCGCAGGTTGATGAAAATGGCATTCCTAAAAAACAATTATTGGATATTCACGGCAAGCCAATGATCGTCCATTCATGGAGCCGCGCCGTTGAAGCGGGCTGCGGTAACGTCATTGTTGATTGTGTCGATGATGAGATCGCCGAAGCGGTTGGCGAGGCGGGGGCCTACACCTATCGGACCGACCCGGATCATCATTTAAAGAGCCATAACTACCGGACAGAATCTGGTGCTGATCGGGTAGCCGCGACCGTCAATAAGTTCGATCGCTTTTACAATCACGACATCATCATCAATCTCCACGATGATCTTCCGGCGATTGATCCCAAATATATCCGCGCCTTACTCTATCCGCTGGCCGATTACGAGGTCGCGATTTCGACCTTGGTTTGCCCGATGCAGGAAGGCGATGAGACCAATACGAGCGTCGTTAAAGCGACCATCGAATGGGAAGAGGGTCGTAATGTAAGCTGGATCCCCGCCTCAAAAATCGGCCGCATCAAAGACCTCAGCCGCGATATCGCTGATCTGGGCGACGGTCCTTATTACCATCATATTCCGATCTACGCCTATCAACGCCCGCAATTGGACCGCTTTGTTAATCTCGAGCCCACTGATAGCGAGTTGAACGAACGCATCGAAGGTAAACGCGCGCTCGAAAATGATATGCGCATGGATGTCGCCCTGATCGACCAGCTGCCGCTTGATGTTGATTGGGAAAATGAAGTCGAACAAGCCCGCGAATTGCTAGACAAGTCTCTTTAATGGCACGATCGAGGGAAACGCAATTCGCTTAAAGAATATGAGCGAGCTGCTTGATAAGTCTCTCTAACTTAGTGGACAAGTGGCTCCCCTGTCGGTATATGGGGGGCCATGACAAATGATCCAAAAAATCTGATCGCTTTTCAGGGCGAGCTAGGTGCTAACGGCGACCTTGCTTGTCGAGTTGTGCAACCTGATATGGCAACGCTACCGTGTCACACATTTGAGGACACGTTCGCCGCCGTGCGTGATGGCAAGGCGAAGTATTTACTGATCCCGATCGATAATACGGTCGCAGGGCGCGTTGCTGATATTCATCATCTATTGCCGGATTCTGGCCTGCATATCATTGGCGAGCATTTTCAACGGGTTGAGCATCACTTGCTTGCGGTCAAAGGCACTAAAATTGAAGAGCTCACTTATGTTCATTCTCATGTCCATGCGCTCAACCAATGTCGGGATGCCATCAAGGAATTGGGTTTGGAGCCGATGGTTCATGTTGATACCGCTGCCGCCGCCCGCGATATTTCGGAGCGTGGTGAGAAAGCCCATGCGGCGATTGCTTCTGAACTCGCCGGAGAAATTTACGGTCTCGATTCACTGCGTGCCAACTTTGAAGATGCCGAACACAATACGACGCGCTTTTTGCTGATGGCTCAGGATGCGTCGGATCTGACCCCGGATGACGGCGACATTATGACAAGTTTTGTCTTTCGGGTGCGCAATGTGCCGGCCGCACTCTATAAGGCGCTGGGTGGCTTTGCCACCAATGGCGTCAATATGGTGAAGCTTGAAAGCTACCTCGTTGGCGGCGGTTTTGTTGCCGCCCAATTCTATGCCGAAGTTGATGGTCATCCGGAAAGTCAGAACGTCCGTTTGGCCTTGGAGGAACTCTCCTTCTTCACCCACGAGGTGCGCATCATGGGCGCTTATCCGCGTAATCCGGTGCGTGACGTGATCAACAAAAATGGCGCCGAGTAGTTCAACTCATGACAACTGAGGATTTTCGAGAAGTAAATCGCCGCCAGGTCACCGCAGAAATGTGTGACGCCTTGGGCCATATGAACATTCAGCATTACTTTGAGACGCTGAGCAGTGGCGTCTTCAATATCATGGCAATCTTAGGTGAGCCGATTGACGAAATCGCTGAGCGCCGCACCGCCTTCGCGCTGCATAAAGAAGAGTCTCATTTCGCGGAAGAAATCTACAGCGGCGATGAATTTTATATGGCGACAGCCCTTGAGCATATCGGCACTAAGTCGATGATCCTACAGCACCGTTTTTTCAGCGCTGAAGAAAGCAATGAGCTATTCCGTTCGCGCTTTATCACGGTAAATATGAATTTAGACACCCGCTCCAGCATGGCGTTCTCAGCGGAATTCAAAGCCTTGGCGATAAAAGAATTCCCCGGATATAGCCCGGAATCTTCCTAAATAGTCACATTGATCTATTCGCGCGTCATTTTCTTTGGGAAGCGCAAGGTGACGGTTGTGCCCTCATGTTCCTGGCTGTGGATTTCCATTTTTCCGCCAAGCGCCATCATCAACTGATTGACGATTGGTAGGCCGAGGCCTGTGCCTTTGTCGCCATGCGGCGATACGGTCGTTTTATAAGGTTGTAGAATATGGGGTATTTGCGTCGCCGGTATGCCGCCGCCGGTATCGCGGACAACCAAAATTACAGCATCATCCAGATCATCAATCTCAGCTTTGATCGCGACCTCACCACCGGCGGGCGTAAACTTCATGGCGTTGGACATGATGTTCGTTAAGGCGCGGTAAAGGTGGGCCGGAACAGTGTGAATTTTTGGGAAGTTTTCAGAAATTTCCACGCGCAAATTGATATCACGTTCCCGCGCCATTTCAGCATAAAGTGCGGCAACCTCTTCAATTATTTCAACTGCATCGACATCTTGAACTTTGTCATTGTCGATCGCTTTCGGGGTCGCCCGATTTTCGTTCAAAGCGGCTTCGGTATGCAACAACATGTCTTCACAAAGGTCGAGAATACGGACGGAAGATTGATGGATAATCTCAGCATTGGGCTGAATTTTATCTGCCGTGGTCATACCCGATTTCATGAGTTTGCTGAGACCTATCATGGCCGTTAGAGGGTTTTTGATGTCGTGGGCAAATTGCTTTACCTTGGCCATGACGTCATCCTTGAGACCGGCATGATCCTGTAGCGCCTTAACTAAAGTCGCCTCAACATCGCGCATCTCGCGCTCATTTTCTTCATCATTTGAATTCATAAAGCCAATACACTCTTTAAGTTAGTAATACCATATTACCTTAGGAAGGCTATTTCTCATATAGCCAACCGTCAATGAGCCATCTTGAAATTGAAAGATTGGTGGGCGGCAGCGTTTCATGGCCGTCAGCCATCTCCAGCACTTCTTCGCGCGAAAACCATTTCGCTTCAACCAATTCCTGATCATGGCAAATGATCTCGGTTGATATAGCGCGCGCTCTAAATCCCAACATGATAGATGCCGGGAAGGGCCAGGGCTGAGATGCTTTATATTCGACATCGACCACCTGGATATTGGTTTCTTCATAGACTTCACGGGCAACGGCTTGTTCGAGCATTTCGCCCGGCTCGACGAAACCGGCAATGGTTGAATAGCGCAGGCCTTGGAATTTTTTGTTGTGACCCAGCAAGCAACTGTCTTCGTTCGGATGGGTCACCAGCATAATAACAGCCGGGTCGGTCCTCGGGAAATGCACCTTACCGCAATCGGAATTCAGACAAGCACGATCATGACCACCGCGTCCGGCCTGGGTTTCACTGCCGCAAACGCCGCAAAACTGATGTCCCCGATGCCAATGGACCAAAGCCCGCGCATAGGCAAGGTAGCCCGCATCAATCGGGTCAAGAGCGGTTGCGAGGCGACGTAAGTCTTCGAAAATAGCACCATCCGGCAATGGAAGGCTATGTGGATCCTCCAAATGCGAGAGATCGGCAGCGTAATAGATGGCGTCGCCTTCAAGACCTAAAAACACCAAAGTCGCGGCATTTTGGCGGATGAGTTCTGCCGCCTCGCCTCTTAAGATTGCTGCCTGGGGGGCGGCGGCGTTTTGCTCATCGGTAAAGACGAGACTTTTGTCTCGCCAGACCGGAATAATATGACTGTTACTGCCAGCCGATTCGCCGGTTAGGTTGGCCGTTAGCCACTCATCATCTGTTCTAAGCTGGTGGGCCCGGTCCAGGGTGATGTCATCATAATAGAATTTTGAGCTCATATCCGCATGTATGCATAGCTTAGCGGATCACGCAATAACCACGTTAAAACATTAAGTTTATTCGCTGTTTATTTGAAGCTGGCTTTGCCGTAGATTAAACCCAATTTCAAACTTCATACGGTAAGCATGATCAGCACTTTATTTTTCAATCTCCGAAATCGCTTTTCCGGCACGGCTGTACTATTGGCCGTGAATGTGATGTTGATCATTTCCCTTTCAGCTTGCGCCGAGAAAAATATATATGCTCAGCTGGATCGGGACGGCTATATCCGCGATCAAAAAGAAATTGTCGAAGCAGCGGATTGGGGCGAGGCTGAGACTTTTGAGATCGACATCCGGCAAAATGAATTTCGCCCGACGATCATTCATCTGTTGCAGGGTGAGCCCTATATCATGCTGGTGGAAAATCGTGACGATGTGTCGCATTTTCTGGCCGCCGAGGAATTTTTTAAAACCATTGCTCTCCGTAAAATTCTCTCTCAGACCGAGGAGATTAGTGGAGTAAATTTGATCGGCATTAATCTCAATCCCGGCGAGGTTAAAGAGCTGCATTTTGTGCCGGTGCGTGATGGCTGGTACGATTTTGAGGGCGGTCAGGGGCCGGGGCTTTTTGCCACCGATCTCTTTTATTCGCCGCTTAGCCGGGGGGCGGTGCAAGGCATGATCGGCTCCTTCGTGGTTGAAGAATAAATCCCGAATTTAATACCCCGAATTTTAATCCCTTGAATTTTGTTTCATATCGGCATGGTTAGCGCTTGCCACATCTCCCCCCAAAACTGCTATAATCATGCCGGGAGGTCGGCTGCGGACGATCCGCTCGCCAACCCGGTCAGATCCGGAAGGAAGCAGCCGTAACGAGTTTATGTTTCGGGTCGTGGTTTGATCTCCCACCTAATTTTCCAGCTATAAGTCACTAAAAGTGCGGTGGAATGAGCGACCCAAAAGATATTTCTGAAGAAGCAGAATACCAGGTTCTGGCGCGCAAATACCGGCCGACGGATTTTACCGCGCTGATTGGCCAGGACGCCATGGTCCGCACGCTCAAAAATGCGTTCGAATCGGGTCGCCTGGCGCATGCGTTTATTCTGACCGGCGTTAGAGGTGTCGGTAAAACAACGACAGCTCGGATTATCGCCCGCGCCCTTAATTGTGTTGGCCCCGATGGCAAAGGCGAGGCAACGATTGAGCCGTGCGGTGTATGTGAGTTTTGCCAAGCCATCGCCGAAGACCGGTTGGTCGATGTCCTGGAGATGGATGCGGCGAGCCGGACCGGCGTTGATGATGTCCGGGAACTCATCGAAGGTGTGCGCTATAAGCCGGTATCGGCGCGCTATAAAGTCTACATCATTGACGAAGTTCACATGCTGTCGCGCAATGCGTTTAACGCGTTGTTGAAGACACTGGAAGAGCCGCCGGCGCATGTGAAATTTATTTTTGCCACGACCGAAATTCGGAAAGTCCCCGTGACCGTGCTGTCCCGTTGTCAGCGCTTTGATTTGCGCCGCGTCGATATTGAGACGCTGAGTGAGAATTTCAAACAGATTGCCGAAAAAGAAGGCGTTAAAATCACCGATACAGCGATTTCACTGATCGCCCGCGCTGCCGATGGTTCGGTCCGAGATGGCCAAAGTCTGTTGGATCAAGTGATCGCGACGGGCGCTGAAGAAAGCGAAGAACTTAGCGAAGACATTGTGCGCGACATGTTGGGTCTGGCCGATCGTGAGCGCAGCTTTGATCTATTTGAGTTGGTCATGAAAGGCGATGTCTCGGGCGCGCTTGAAATGCTTGATGGTGATTATGCCAATGGCGCCGATCCGATCATGGTGTTGCAGGACTTGCTCGAAGTAGTTCACTGGCTGTCGCGCGTTAAGGTAACGCCTGAAATCGTCGATGGACCTATGGTACCGGAAGCTGACTGCGAGCGCGGCAAAGACCTCACCGAGCGCCTGTCGATGGGCGCGCTGACGCGTTCCTGGCAGATGTTGCTCAAAGGTTTGCGGGAAGCGCAAACCGCACCATCGCCGATCCAGGCGGCTGAAATGATTCTCATTCGGCTGGCCTATCTGGCTGATCTACCGACCCCCGCAGATGCTGTAAAAGCGATGGCCGATGGTAGCGGCGAAAGCGCTCCAGCACCGCAAGCGCCACCTCCTTCAGGCGGCGGAAACGGGGGTGGACAGCCAGTTAACAATGGCGGTGGTCAGGCAGCTCAGGCGCAAGTTGTTCCCGAGGCCGCACCCCAAGATGTGCCACAAGCGTATGTTGAGCCAATTGTCGAAGGCCTTGCTTCTCCTGAGACGTTTGAAGATGTCATTGCCTTAGCGGATAAAATGAACGAGCGCATTTTGCGCGCCAATTTGGTGAATAATGTTCACCTCGTGCGCTTCGAGCCCGGCACCATCGTCTTTCAGCCGGGCGACAATACGCCGCGCGAATTTAGTCAGGAATTGACGCGCTTTTTAAATGGCACAACGGATCGCCGTTGGGTGGTTTCAGTTTCAATGGATGAAAAAGGCGGCGATACTGTGCAGCAACGCCAGGACGCAATTTACGCCGAACGCCTCAAGGAAATTTCTGAAACGCCTTTCATGCAAACCGTGTTGGAGACTTTCCCCGGGGCGGAAATCAGTGAGGTCAGGGAAATTGGCGAGGCCCCAGATATTGACGTGGACATGTTGGACGCGCCATCAGATGAAAATATAGGAGAAGACGACGCATGAAAAATCTCGGCCAAATGATGAAACAGGCCCAAGAGATGCAGTCAAAAATGACTGAGATGCAGGACAAGCTCTCAGAAATGGAAGTGACCGGCTCATCCGGAGCCGGCATGATTGAGGTGACGCTCTCTGGTAAAAGTGATGTTCGCAAAATTAAAATCGATCCGTCGCTGATCGATCCCAATGATCCCGAAGTATTAGAAGATCTCATCGTCGCGGCTTTCAATGACGCCAAGGCAAAAGTAGAAGCGCGGGTCAGCGACAAAATGTCTGAAATGACCGGTGGATTGCAGCTTCCTCCTGGCTTTAAATTGCCGTTTTAATGGTTGGCACTTGTGATATCTCAGGTGTTGAGACAAAGAGAAATTCCCCTCCCATCAAGGGGAGAGGGAGTGTAAGGGAAGCGCAGCGTGGCCACCACTGAAATAGATCGCCTCATTCAGCTTTTGTCAAAACTCCCCGGGCTTGGTCCACGCTCAGCCCGGCGCGCCGCTTTGCATCTCATCAAAAACCGAGAGGGGCTCTTGAAGCCGCTTGGTGTTGCGATGGAGGCGGCGGCGGAGCATGTTCAGACCTGTTCTACCTGCGGTAATCTTGATACCATAGATCCGTGCGCCATCTGCACCGATGTAAAGCGTGACCCCACGACAATTTGTGTTGTCGAAGAAGTTGCTGATCTCTGGGCATTGGAGCGGACA
The DNA here is from genome assembly GCA_018649725.1 of Rhodospirillaceae bacterium. GTDB lineage: Bacteria > Pseudomonadota > Alphaproteobacteria > Rhodospirillales > UBA2165 > TMED23. The sequence goes on from JABIHH010000046.1 coordinate 70,484, forward strand.
GCGACGTTCACGGGCCTCTATCATGTGCTGGGCGGTGTTTTGTCGCCGCTGGATGGAGTCGGGCCGGATGATTTAACTCTCGATTCATTGTTGGCGCGGGCGAAAGCAGAAAAGGTGAGCGAGATAATCCTGGCGACGAGTGCCACGGTGGATGGTAAGACGACGGCACATTATATAACCGACCGATTGTCAGAGTCGGAAGTCACTGTGACAGCGCTGGCGCATGGTATTCCGGTTGGCGGCGAGCTTGATTATCTTGATGATGGCACCTTGAGCGCCGCGATGAAGGAGCGGCGAGGGATCTAATTTTTGTTTATGAATAGTAATATGAATATTGAAAATACCCTGGCCGCATTAGCCACCTCGCCGACGGAAAAACATCGCTTTCATTTGTTCGGGAAAACACTCTCCGCCCAAATTGCCATTCCTTATCACAATCAAAAGGTGACCGAGTATTATCGTCAAGCTTGTGGTGCCAATTACCCATCGATTTCAGCTCTTGCCGATAAAGAAATAGAGTTTGCGCATTTTGGTCTCATCCTCGCTTTTGAGGAGCAGACGGTTATTCCGGTTTGTGACGAGGAACGCCATTTGGAGGAAAACCTGCGCCAAGCCGTTCAGCAGTTTGGCCCGGTTTTTATCCGCAACGGCATTGTCGATAATCTTGGCGAAGATTTTTTGCAAAAGAATATGTTTCCCGGTTTGTCATTTCATGTCGACCGTGGCTCGCATATGGAAAATCAGATCTCGCTGTTTACCCGTGATCCCCGTGATCCGGATCAGGCCAAGCCGCGCTTGACGTCGACGTTATTTATGTCGCGCCGGGCAACCTGCTATCAGGCGGCTCTGGAAGGCAAGGATGTCGAGGATTTTCAGCGTTGCTCCAATGTATTTTTATTTGACGACAATTCAGTTGAAGGAAAATTGGGTGAGGTCGTGCTCGAGCAATCCTGGCGGGCAGCAGAGGGCGTGGGCGAAATCGGCATTATTGACAATAAAGCCGTCTTTCATGCCAGCTATCATCGCGGCGAGCGTGGCTATGCAATAGGCACACGTTACCTTTTTTAAGCCCAACATCTAATTTATTTAAAATTCTAGCTAAATGTGATGCGCATCACTGTGGTATTCCCTAAGGCAGTATACGGTTAGTCCCAGGATCGCGGAAACACGCAATTTATATATGCGAGAAAATAGTTAAAACGAGGATTTTTTATGACCAATTTAGCCCCCAATCGATTAAAAGCTGACAGCCATCGGCAAATGTCACGGGTCGATCAACAAAAGCTCATTGAGGGGCAATTGCAGCTTGAAGATGAAGACGAGGCGCGGAAACGCCGTGTAAAGCTGCGCAAACAACGTCAAGCCAAGCTGGTTGCAATGCGTAAAGCCAAACGTCGGGCGCGTGCCTTCAAGCTCGCTGGCTTCTGGGCTGCCATCATTGTCGGCGGATTCTTCGCTATGGTGTGGTATTCCAACGACGTCATGGCTTTGATTAAATAACGCTCCAAAACTCGTTATCTTATTGATTTCAAAATTGAATTAATTGCGCGCGCGGGGATGCGAATCACGGTAGACCTCGATGAGGCGGGCTTGATCGACTTCGGTGTAGCGTTGGGTCGTCGAGAGCGATTCGTGGCCGAGCAATTCCTGGATTGTTCTAAGATCACCACCACCAGCCAGCAAATGTGTCGCAAAACTATGGCGCAGCGCGTGCGGTGTGGCGGTAGACGGCAGCCCCAATAGAGCCCGAAGTTTACGCACCTGGCGTTGAATGATGCCGGCATTCAGGCGTTTGCCTTGCGCGCCAACAAAGAGCGGCCCGCTTTTCTTGAGACGCTTGGGGTAGAGTTTTCGGTAATACGCGATGGCATCCAAGACAATCGGCAGGACCGGTACGACGCGCTGTTTGTTGCCTTTACCCGTAATTACCATCGCATCGCCTTCCGGCACATCTTCGACATTTAAATTGAGCGCTTCACTGATGCGGAGGCCACAGCCGTAAAGCAGGGTGAGGACCGCCATATCGCGAGCGGCAATCCAGGGCGTGTCATGCAGATCACCAATGACGGAGAGCGCTTCCCGGGCTTCAATTTCAGATAACGGCTTGGGGATCGAACGCGGCAGCTTTGGTGTTTTGACAGCTTTGATCGCAGCGTTATGGGCAAGCTCCCGGCGGTCCAGAAATTTAAAGAAGTTCCTGAGCGTGGAAACGGCCCGGGCGGTTGATGATCGCGATAGACCGTCATTGTGACGTTTGGCGAGATAGCCTCTGAAATCGATTGTCGTAAGATTTTCAAGATCGCTGAGCCCTGGCGGAAAACCTAAATGCGGGCTGAGATATTTGAAAAAGGCGGAAAGGTCACGGGCATAAGCGTCCAATGTATGGTCGGAGCAATTTTTCTCGACAGTCATCCACTTCCACCATTCCTCAATCGCCCGCACGACCGCAGGCTCGGCGGCAAAATTAACTAAAATTTTTGGACTTACTTCTCGGCCAGCCATCGGTGAAGTGTCAGCTCAAGCACGCGGGTGATGAATATCAGTAAATCTGTGCCTTGGCCGCCGTGGAAGGCCCCCCGATTGCGGGACCCCAAAGCGAGCAAGCCGTTCGGGATGCCGTAGCCGGGCTGCAGGCGTCCAAGGGCAGCTGATTTAACAATCCCCGCCGCTTCGCCAAAGACCGCGCCATCATCTTTGGTGTGCTCGATCAATTTAGCAAATTCGTCAGGGCCGCCTAAGACTTTATCGACCGTACCCGCTCCAAACCAGCGGATGTCAGTATCGCCCAGTTCAGGAAAGCCTTCTTCGCCGGTTTCCAAACAAAGTGAAGCGGCATCAATATCCAATAATAAGGGCAGATCAAAACACACGACATGAACGAGACGCTCTAGATTATCTGCGCCCAAGATCGCGATCACGGCGGCATGGGTTCGGGTTTGGATCATCATATTGGAGCGGGTCGTGGAGATCAGTAAATTGGCGGCATCTTTGAGATTGGTTGATTCGTCGCGCATCCGATCCAGCATGGAGGTCTGCATATCGACGACATTGCCTCCATCGCCATCTTCCCATCTGGTAGGGGCCGCCAAGACATCTAACAGATCCGGATTGTCGACCAAAAAGTCCGGATTTTCGCGCAAATATTCAGTAACCTTCAAGGCGTCAATATTACGCGCTTCAGATTTGCCGCTCATTTTTAATCCCCTCTATTCCCCAATAAAATGGCCTATAAAATAGATTGACCCGTTCCAGCCCAATCCTTCAGGAAGGAGTCTAACCCCTTATCGGTTAACGGATGGTTATAAAGTTGGCGAAGTGCGGATGGAGGAATAGTGACGACATCCGCGCCCATGCGGGCGGCATCAACAACATGTTTGGGTGAGCGAACCGAGGCAACCAGGACTTCGGTCTCAAAAGCCGGATAGTTTTCATAAATCTCACAAATATCAGCGATCAGATCCATGCCGTCCTGGCCGATGTCATCGAGCCTGCCGACAAAGGGCGAGATAAAGCTCGCACCCGCTTTGGCTGCCAAGATCGCCTGCGCAGCTGAAAAACACAGCGTCACATTGACCATCGTGCCTTCATCCGACAACACCTTGCAGGTTTTGAGCCCGTCTACGGTGAGGGGGACTTTGATGGTGACGTTTTTTGCGATCTCAGCCAGCTTGTGAGCTTCTTTGATCATGGTTGGTGTATCGGTCGCCGCCACTTCGGCACTGACCGGACCATCAATGAAAGAGCAAATCTCTTCAATAACATCTGTAAACTGACGGCCTGATTTAGCAACGAGAGAAGGATTGGTGGTAACGCCATCGATCATGCCGGTTTCAGCAAGCTCACGGATTTCGTCGACATCAGCGGTATCAATAAAAAATTTCATAGGTTCTCTTTAACTCCTGAGACTTTCGAATATTGTTCTTTGATGAATTGTGGCTAGAGTGTACCGCATGAGTTCAAACAGCACCACCTCACTCGATTTCGGCGATCAGCCAGATTGCGTTAGCGTTCTATTACCGCTGCCCTTAGGTAAAGCTTATACCTATGCCGTGCCGCCGGCGCTATCCCTTGATGTAGGTGACTTTGTTTCGGTCCCGTTGGGTGTGCGCGAGGTTGCCGGTGTGGTCTGGGACGGCGAAGTGGATGACGTGCCGCCGGAGAAACTCAAAGCCGTTCTGGCCAGATTAGATGTGCCGCCGATGCCGGAAAAAACCCGGCGATTCGCAGAATGGGTGGCGAAGTACAATATGGCGTCGCTGGGCTCGGTCTTAAAAATGCTGATGAGTGTACCGGATGCCTTGAAGCCGCCCAAACAAGTGTCGGCTTATGCGCTGAATAAGGAGATGCCGGAAATTAAAATGACGGCGGCGCGTAATAAAGTTGTCGAGGTGCTGAAAGGCAGCCCGCCGCTACCGGCGACATTGCTGGCGAAAGAAGCGGGCGTTGGCACCAGTGTCATCAAGGGGCTCGCCAAATTGGATGCTTTGATAGCGGTTGATCTGCCACCTCCGCCGTCTTTTACCGTGCCGGACTGGCAGGCGCCGGGGCCAACATTGTCAGCAGAGCAGGCCGCGGCTGCTGAAAACATGCGAGCCCACGTCAAAGCGGGAGAGTTTGCCGTCAGTGTTTTGGAAGGCGTGCCGGGCTCAGGCAAAACGGAGGTCTATCTCGAAGCCGTCTGTGAAGCGCTTGAACAAGGTAAGCAGGCGCTGGTGTTGTTACCTGAAATTGCACTAGGCGCACAATGGCTGGGACGCTTTGAAGAACGCTTTGGCTGTCGGCCTGCAGAATGGCATTCCGATCTCACCCAAACCAAACGCCGAAAGACCTGGCGCGCTGTAGCCGAAGGCGAGGCGAAAGTGATCGTCGGTGCTCGCTCAGCACTGTTTCTGCCCTATCAGGATCTTGGCCTGATCATCATTGATGAAGAACACGATCAATCCTTCAAGCAGGAAGACGGCGTCATATATAATGCCCGCGATATGGCGGTGGTCCGGGCACAGCTCAGCGATATCCCAATCTCGCTGGTGTCAGCAACGCCGTCGCTCGAGAGTTTGCGAAATGTCGCGCAAGGCCGTTATGAGCATTTCGATCTGCCCGACCGTCACGCTGGTGCCGAACTGCCGGACATCTCGATCATCGACATGCGAGTCGACAGGCCTGATCCCGGCAAATGGATTTCACCTAAGCTGATCGGGGCGCTCAAAGAAACGTTTGCGGCGGGTGAGCAGGCGTTGCTGTTTTTGAACCGGCGCGGCTATGCACCGCTGACGCTCTGCCAGGGCTGTGGTCATCGCTTTCAATGCCCGCAATGTACCGCCTGGCTGGTTGAGCACCGTTTTTTGGGCCGCCTGCAATGTCATCATTGTGGCTATCAAATGAAACCGCCGGATAAATGCCCATCTTGCGAGCAGGAAGATAAGCTTTATGCCTGCGGTCCGGGCGTCGAGCGTCTGGCCGAAGAAGTCGTCGAGCTGTTCCCTGATATCCGGGCTGAAATTGCCGTTAGTGACAATCTTCATACGCCAGGCCAAGCGCAGGAGTTGGTCCACCAAATTGAGGATCGCAATGTAGATGTTATTGTTGGCACCCAGATCGTCGCCAAGGGTTATCACTTTCCCTATTTGACTTTGGTCGGTGTCGTCGATGCCGATGTCGGTTTGACCGGTGGTGATATCAGAGCGCTCGAGCGGACCTATCAATTGCTTTACCAGGTTGCGGGCCGAGCCGGGCGAGCAGATCGGCCGGGGCGCGTGCTGGTGCAAACTCATGATCCGGAAAATCCCGTCATGCAGGCGCTTAAAAACGGTGACCATAAGGGCTTTATCGAGACCATGAGCCAGGATCGGGAGCGCAACCACATGCCGCCTTTTGGCCGATTGGCCGGCGTTATTTTATCCGGCGCAGATGAGCGGGCGGTCGATCAAGCTGCCGCTCGCTTGGCCCGCACAGCGCCCCGCGATAACGGCGTTATGACCTTGGGACCCGCACCGGCACCACTTGCTTTATTGCGGGGTCGCCATCGCCGCCGCTTCTTGGTCAAAGCCGGCAAAGAGGTGAATATTCAGGCCCGGATTCGCTCCTGGCTCAAAGCGACCGAACTGCCACGCAAGGTCCGGGTTCAATTGGATATCGATCCCTATAGTTTTATGTAGTTTCGGCAAAACCAAAAAAAGCTATAACCCATTGTAATAAAGCAATAAAAATGAAGTTTCTAAAGGCAGCTTTTGGCGTCTTGCGGACTCGGAATGAGTATGGTAGACAACGGGCGCTTTCCTGAGAGGCAGCGCCTATTAGTGGCCTATTTGGAAAGTAAAATTTTGTTTTCTAATTTCTATATTTCTTAACGTGCCCATGGAATTTATTTCGGAAATTTATTTGTGAAATATATTTGGGCAATTTGAGAAATTAAGTCGAGGAATAAACTCAGGTGTCATCAGAAACGACAAACGTCGCAGTAGGCGTTACCGGGCTCTCCGGGCGATATGCCACGGCCTTGTTTGATTTGGCTGACGGTGCTTCGGCACTTGAACAGGTCGCCGATGATCTTCGTCAACTTGCGACGATGATTGAGGAAAGCGATGATCTTGCCCGCTTGCTTCGTTCTCCTGTGATTTCCCGCGCCGATCAATCAGCGGCCATGCTGGCCTTGCTTGAAAAGTCAGAAAGCTCAGAACTAACCCGCAATTTTATTGGCGTCGTCGCATCAAACCGACGCCTTTTTGCTTTGTCGGATATCATTAAAGATTATTTGATGGTTTTGGCTGGCCGCCGTGGAGAAATGACGGCGGAAGTAACTTCAGCCAAAGCGCTAACAGACAGCCAGCAAGCGGAAATCGTTGCCGCTTTGCAAAGCTCGGTTGGCGGCAAAGTCTTTTTAAATTCGTCGGTCGATCCCGCACTGCTTGGCGGCCTAGTCGTCAAGATTGGTTCGCGTATGGTCGATTCGTCACTTCAAACTAAACTGCAACATTTAAAACTCGCCATGAGAGGTGTTGGATAATGGAAATCCGCGCAGCGGAAATATCCGCTATACTTAAAGAACAAATTCAAAATTTTGGGACCGAAGCTGAAGTCGCTGAAGTCGGACAGGTTCTCTCTGTCGGCGATGGTATCGCCCGTATTTATGGTCTGGACAAAGTTCAGGCTGGTGAAATGGTCGAATTCCCAGGTGGTATTCGGGGCATGACCCTGAACCTCGAGGAAGACAACGTTGGTGTTGTTATCTTCGGTGACGATAGAACCATCAAAGAAGGTGACACGGTCAAGCGGACCGGCGACATCGTGGACGTACCGGTTGGTAAAGGTCTGCTGGGCCGAGTGGTTGACGCTTTGGGTGAGCCGATTGACGGTAAAGGTCCAATCGATGCTTCCGAACGTGGCCTGATTGAGGTTAAAGCCCCTGGCATTATCCCACGGAAATCCGTGCATGAGCCGATGCAAACCGGTCTTAAGGCGATTGATAGCTTGATCCCAGTTGGCCGTGGTCAGCGCGAATTGATCATTGGTGACCGTCAAACCGGTAAAACAGCGATCATTCTCGACACCATCTTGAACCAGAAAAAAGTCAACGAGGCGGCGAAAGACGATTCAGAAAAACTTTTCTGCATTTATGTCGCTGTTGGTCAGAAGCGCTCATCTGTTGCGCAATTGGTTAAAGTTTTGGAAGAGCATGGCGCGATGGAATATTCCATTGTTGTTGCCGCAACGGCGTCCGAGCCTGCTCCAATGCAGTTCTTGGCACCTTACACCGGCTGCACCATGGGTGAGTTTTTCCGCGATAACGGCATGCATGCGGTTATCTTTTATGACGATTTGACCAAACAAGCGGTCTCTTACCGTCAGATGTCTTTGTTGCTGCGTCGTCCTCCAGGACGTGAAGCTTATCCAGGTGACGTTTTCTATCTTCACTCACGTTTGCTCGAACGGGCAGCGAAAATGAACGACGCCGAGGGTGCAGGTTCTTTGACGGCTTTGCCGGTTATTGAAACCCAGGCTAATGACGTGTCGGCTTATATTCCGACCAACGTTATTTCGATCACCGATGGTCAGATTTTCCTTGAAACGGATCTCTTCTATAAAGGTATTCGCCCAGCTGTGAACGTTGGTCTGTCGGTTTCCCGTGTGGGTTCTGCAGCCCAGGTGAAAGCGATGAAGCAGGTTGCCGGCTCAATTAAGTTGGAACTTGCGCAGTACCGTGAAATGGAAGCCTTTGCTCAGTTCGCGTCTGATTTGGACGCCTCGACCCAGCAATTGCTGGCCCGTGGTGCGCGTCTAACCGAAGTTCTGAAACAGGGTCAGTTCTCACCTTACTCAATGGAAGAGCAAGTTGTCTCTCTTTTCTCTGGTGTGAACGGCTTCTTGGATGGCATCGAAATTCGCGACGTCGTGCGTTTCGAACAAGCTTTGCTTGATGCTGTGCGTGAAAAAGGTGCCGACATTTTGGCTGCTATTCGCGACGAAGAAGCGATCTCTGAAGAAACTGATGCAAAGCTTAAAACTTTCATCGGTGATTTCGCCAAGTCGTTTGCTTAAAAGTCGTATAGATAGGGAATTAGCACCAAGCTATGGCCAATCTTAAAGAACTAAAAAACCGTATCTCGAGCGTGAAAAACACGCAGAAGATTACCTCTGCCATGAAAATGGTGGCGGCATCGCGGTTGAAGCGTGCGCAGGAAGCTGCCGAAGCGGCCCGGCCTTATGCCGAGCGGATGGAGCGCATGATGGGCTCGATCCTTGAAAATGCCGGTGCACTAGAAAGTGCGGGCGCCATGCTCAGCGGCACGGGTTCGGACGCAACGCAATTGATTGTGGTTGTAACCTCGGACCGTGGTTTGTGCGGTGGCTTCAACTCAAGCATTTCTCGCGCATCGCGCAATCGTATTCGGGCGCTGCAAGCCGATAATAAAGAAACCAAGATTCTCTGTGTCGGTCGCAAAGGTCGGGACCAGCTTAAAACAGAGTTTGGCGATACGATTGTTGAAACCTATGAAGGTATCGGCAAGTCGGGCGTTAAGTTCGATGAAGCACTTGGTGTTGCGAACAAGATTGTTGAAATGTTTGAGGCCGGCGAGTTCGATGTCTGCACCATCGTTTACAACAGATTTGTCTCGGCGATTACGCAAGAAGTGACGGAGTCACAGATCATTCCAGTTCAACTGCCGGAAAGTGACGGCGATGCTGAAGCTCAAGATACAGGGCCAAGCGCCAGTTATGAATTTGAGCCTTCTGAAGAAGAAATTTTAGCGGAACTATTGCCGGCCAATCTCAATGTCCAGATTTTCCGGGCGCTGTTGGAAAGCAGTGCGTCAGAGCATGGTGCGCGGATGTCGGCAATGGATAACGCAACTAGAAATGCTGGTGACATGATTGATGATCTGTCGATGATCTATAACCGATCTCGTCAGGCAAAAATTACCAGTGAATTGATTGAAATTATATCGGGCGCCGAAGCGCTCTAACTCAATAGGAGTTGACGAAAATGGCCAAAGACAATGTTGGCAAAATCTCCCAGGTGATGGGTGCTGTGGTCGATGTGAAATTCCAAGGCGATCTGCCTGAGATTCTCAACGCCCTCGAAGTTGATAACAATGGCAACCGCTTGGTTCTCGAAGTGGCGCAGCATTTGGGCGAAAGCCAAGTGCGTACCATCGCGATGGATACAACAGACGGTTTGGTTCGGGGCGCGGAAGCAACCGATACCGGATCACCGATCATGATGCCGGTTGGACCTGGCACGCTCGGACGTATCTTGAACGTCATTGGTGAGCCGGTTGATGAACGTGGACCTGTCGATAGTACGGACACGCTGCCGATCCACCGTTCGGCTCCTGAGTTTATTGATCAATCCACTGAAACCGAAGTCCTTGTGACCGGCATTAAAGTGGTTGATCTGATCGAGCCTTATCCGAAGGGCGGTAAGATTGGCCTGTTTGGCGGCGCTGGTGTGGGTAAAACCGTTATCATCATGGAATTGATCAACAACATTGCGAAAGGTCACGGTGGTTATTCTGTGTTCGCTGGTGTTGGTGAGCGGACCCGTGAAGGTAATGACCTGTATCACGAAATGATGGAATCAGGTGTTATCCAAATCGATGGCCCCGGTTCTAAAGCGGCCCTGGTTTATGGTCAAATGAATGAGCCTCCCGGAGCCCGTGCTCGTGTTGCGCTCTCTGGTTTGACTTTGGCGGAATATTTCCGTGATCAAGAAGGCCAGGACGTGTTGTTCTTCGTTGATAACATTTTCCGTTTCACCCAAGCGGGTTCCGAAGTGTCGGCGCTACTCGGCCGTATTCCTTCTGCGGTGGGCTATCAGCCAACCTTGGCAACCGATATGGGCGCCATGCAGGAGCGGATTACGTCAACTCATAAAGGCTCGATCACATCCGTTCAGGCGATTTACGTGCCAGCCGATGATCTGACCGATCCAGCGCCAGCGACGTCCTTTGCTCACTTGGATGCAACCACTGTGTTGTCCCGTCAAATTGCTGAGCTGGGTATTTATCCAGCTGTGGATCCGCTTGATTCAACATCCCGTATTTTGGATGCCTCGATTGTTGGTGACGAGCATTACGAGATTGCTCGTGAAGTTCAGCGTGTTCTGCAAACTTATAAGAACCTGCAAGACATCATTGCCATCTTGGGCATGGATGAATTATCAGAGGAAGATAAGCAGACCGTGGCCCGCGCCCGTAAAATCCAACGTTTCTTAAGCCAGCCTTTCCATGTGGCTGAGGTTTTCACCGGCACACCAGGTGTGTTTGTGAGCCTCGAAGACACAATCAAAGGCTTTAAAGGCATCGTTGCCGGTGACTATGATCATCTTCCAGAAGCTGCTTTCTACATGGTTGGTACCATCGAAGAAGCCGTTGAAAAAGCTGCTAAGATGGCACAAGAGGCTGCATAAACATGGCTGATACAGCTGAAAATAAAGTCGCTTTCGAACTCGTCACCCCATCGACCCTCGCTATCTCAGAGGATGTCGATATGGTTGTGGTGCCGGGCGCTGATGGTGACTTTGGTGTTCTACCAGGCCACGCGCCGATTTTGACGACGGTGCGCCCCGGTGTGATCAACATGTACACCAACGGTGCGATCACCAAGTCTTTGTTTGTTGAAGGTGGTTTCGCCGAAGCCAACCCAGAGCGCTGCACGGTCTTGGCCGAAGGCGCAACGGATGTTGCCGAGCTGAGCTCAAGCGATGCCGAAGCACGTTTGGCTGCTGCCCGCGAAGCAGCGGGCTCTGCTGACGAAGATGGCCGAGCGGCTGCCGAGAAAGAACTCCGCATCGCTGAAGAAATGGTCCGCGCTGCTGGCGGGAATACTACCCAGCACTAAGCTTCCCAAATTGAATTACTAAAAGAGGTCGCGGTTTCTCGCGGCCTTTTTTGTTGCAGGCATTAAAGATGGGTACCCGGGTCAAGTCCGGGTATGACGGGAATACTCGAATACTAATCCCCCCCTGTCGTCATGCGCGGACTTGATCCGCGTATCCATCTGATACCAATCAAATCCGGGATGACCTGTAAAGTAGAGGTGGCGTTTATTCCGCCGCCGCCATGCGATCTACTTCGGGCGGCAGGCCTAGGCCTTGTTCTTCATACATGCGTTGCAATACGCGGTGCACTTCAATGACGAACTTGTCCTGCTTGACCGGGATATCCTGAACTTTGCCAAATAGTTCAAGCGTGTCTTGCTGGGCCTCAACAATCGGAATGTCGTCGCCTTCGATGATGCCGCATTGCTCCTCATGGACATCTTCATTGTTTGGATAGCCGTCCGGGCCACCGAAATCCCAGGTCCAATCCAGGAAGTAATGACAGGAGCCGTCGGTTTCCGGTGTCATGATGTGGTCGAGATTGATGGTCTCATTAATAGTGCCATCCATATCCTCAAATTGCAGTTTGAGAATGCACGAGTTTGGCGCTTCCCACTTGCCGGTCGAAATCCGGTTGATCGGTCCTTCCGAGCCATGCCAGGCAGCGGTGATGCCGGCGAGCAAAGTTTTGTGAACGATGCGAAGGCTGTGCACGGTATTGCCGTCAACATTGGTCTCAATGGTGACCTTCGGGGCCTCAGATTCCTTGGCGGTTGGGTCGATTTTGGAGGCGATTGAGTTTTTATGCAGAAAATCGACATGTGACACATCAAGCAGATTATCCGCCATGAGTTGGTGGTTTGCTTTGACGCGCCAATAAAAATATTCAACCCGGCGACCGTCTTCTTCGGTCCAGGGCAAGTCAGGGATTGTCGATGGATCGGCCTTCTCCTGGTTGCCCCACCATACCCAAATAAAACCCCAGCGTTCCACTGTGGTGAAAGCCTGAATTTTATTGTTGGCGGATATCGCATCCTGACGCGGAATATGAACGCAGCTGCCTTTGTTGTTATAGATGAAGCCGTGATAGTCGCATTGGAGATCTTCGCCGATAACATTACCCATCGAAAGAGGTGCCTGGCGGTGCGGGCAACGATCTTCCAAAGCTGCGGGCGTACCGGATTCGCCGCGGTAAAAAACCATCGGCATGCCACATATGATGCGGGCCAGTGGTTTATCACTCACTTCGGCCGAATGGGCCGCGCAGTACCAAATATTTTCCAGAACCTGCATTTTTTGCATATTGCTCTCCCTTTTTTAATATTTAAGCGGGTTATGAAAATTTTAGCAATGGGCGGAAGGGCAGAGTATGAGATTGTCGAGAGAACGGACTCTATTTTTTGAAAGCGTCGCGTTCCAGCAACCAGGAGGTCGCAAGGCCAAACACCAGCCCCCAAAAGGGCGCGCCGATGTTGAATAAGGATTGGTCGACGACCGTGACCAAAAATGACACCAGGGCACCGAGACTGAAATTCCCACCAAAAGAAACAACGAAAGAGTTTTGCAGCACGCGCAGCAAAGCCAGGCCGGCGAGTGTTGCGATAAAGGCCGGGGGTGCCGCAAGCATCAGCTTGGTAAAGAGCGGTGCGTAGGCGCCAAACAGAATAGCCAAAATCCCGATTGCCAGGGCGGCGATATAGTGCTGATGCTTTTCGCCGCTACTGGAAAGAATAGCATTGACCGGGCCCGTCAGACAGGTAGAAACCGCGCCAAAAGCAGCCGTAATGATAGAACCGGCACCGCAAACGGCGGTGATGGTGTTCACCGGTGGATTGTGGCCCTTGGCACTCAGGATCGCGATGCCTTGAGCGTTTTGTGCCGCTAATACAGTGACTGCGAGGGGCACGACCAGCTCGAAGATTGCGGCCCAGGAGAACTCTGGAACATAAACGCTGGGAGCCGCCATTGAGGTGTTAAGTGTGCCTTCCGGCGCAAAGGAACCTGTCGCCCAAACGGCAATTATGCCGACGACCAAGACACCAATCATCGGCGGAAAACGTGCGGCAATCTTGGCGTTAAAGGAGAGCAGAATAAACGCCGCCGTCATCGGGGCGGCAATGAGCGGTGTCTCACCTATGGCTTTAATCCAATCGATGCCGAATTGCAGAAAGACACCGGCGACCATTGCCATAATGATCGGCATCGGCAGCAGCGCCATAATTTTTTTAACCCAGCCGCTTAAACCCAGAATCAACAGCAGAAGACCGGTGACAAAAAAGGCGCCAATAACTTCCGGAAAACTAAGATGGCCCAAAGCCGGGCCGACCAGAACCGTGCCGGGGATGGTCCAGAAAAAGGACAGGGGCTGGCGATAAAGTAGCGAGATGATCATGCTCAGAACGCCATTGACTGCAAAGCCGCCAAAAATCCAGGACGCCATGTCAGCTTCGCTCAAACCTCCCTTGATGCCGACGCCAAGTACAATGGCAACCGGCGCAGAAGCGGCGAACAGGAAGGCGATCACGGCATTGCTGATATGGGTGAGGGAGGTGTCACCAGCAATTGCCTTTAAACTCGGAACGGGTCGCTGGATTGGCTCTAAGTGCACGTTAAGTCCTTTTGTTGTTTGCCGATTGGGGCATTTACAAGTCCCCCCACCCCAACCCTCCCCCTCAAGGAGGGAGGGGGTTATTGTTGCACGGTATTTAATCCACTTCTCCCTCCCTCCTTGAGGGGGAGGGTTGGGGTGGGGGGTATCGGGATTATAAGCAATATGCGCTCGGTAAAAAAGCACCAGATATTGAAGCCAGGATTATTCTGCGAGTTCACCTGCGACAACATTGCTGACTTTGCAGAGCAGCGCACGGAGCTGATAGGTGCCCATTTGCGGATCGAAGGGCGGCTTGACGCTGGTTAGCACGTTGGCATTGGACTTCCAGACGCCGTAATCGGGAGCCGGGTCTTCCGGGAACCACCAGCCGAACTCGGTGTTAATGACACGCGGGTTGATGCCGTTGGTGACTTTGGCGATTTGGCGGATCTTGCCGCGCGCCGTTTCAATCCACATCCAGGCTCCGTCGGTAATGCCAAACTGAGCGGCGGTAGCGGGGTGAATTTCGCAGGTGGGCTGTTTAGCGCCCTTACGGCACGACTTTACCTGGCGGCCCTCGGAATTAAAGAAAAACGGATTGCGTCCACCGGTCGTTAAGATCAGCGGAAAGTCTTTGGCCAGTTCAGGTGTCGAGAGCGGGCTTTCCGGTGGCTCGGCGTAGGATGGCAGCGGATCGTAGCCCATTTCTTCTAGCCGTGTTGAGTAAAGCTCAAGCTTGCCGGTCGGCGTGTTGAAACCATCTGCTTCGTACTTGCGGTAAGTGATCGGCATTTGATGAAAGCCAACTTGCTTGATATCTTCAAAACTCAAGCCGGAGCCACCTGCCTGCATCTGCTGTTCGTAAACTTCTTCAGGTGTTTCGGTGCCGACATCGAGATTAAGACGGCGGGCGAGGGCTGAGAATATCTCTTCATCTGATTTGCATTCATGGGTCCGAACGGCTTGTTGGTTGGCCGCGATGACATTACCGGCGATGGTCGGCAGGCCGCAAACTTCATTAATCTCCGGCCAAAAGGCAGCGGGCAGAACAATATCGGCGAGCGCGGCCGTCGGTGTCATGAAGATGTCCGTATTGACCATGAAATCCAATTTCATCAGGCTTTCATAGACCGTCTTACTGTCGCCGTAAGTCGTTAGTGTATTATTGCCGAAAATAAGAAACGCTTTAACGGGATAAGGTTCACCCGTCCGCATCGCTTGCAGCACGGTTGGAATATGGGCGGCTGGGAGAGCAGCTCCTTCGCCGCACAGCATTTTAAAATTCTCAAAGCCCAGACGCTTGGCATTTTGTTCAGGTGATAGATTTTCGATTAAACTCGGCACGGGCCCGAGGCCATGCATGCCGAACACCCAACCCCCCGGCACGTCAATATTGCCGGTGATCGACGGGATGAGGGACACCGCTCGGACGGTTTGGATGCAATTTGGGGTTTGTTCCAAGGCGACGCCCCATTCCATCAGGGCGGGCTTGATGGTGGCAAACATGCGGGCGGCTTCGCGGATTTTTCCGGCGGGCACCCAGGTGATCTCTTCGGCCCATTCCGGCGTCAGGTCAGTAACACGCTCGGCCAGGGCGTCAAAGCCATGGGTGTAGCCGGTGACAAAATCCGTATCTTCGAGACCTTCGTTGATAATGACATGGATCATCGCGAGGGCCAGAGCATCATCCGTGCCGGGGCGAAGTTACAGCCAGAGATCGGCTTTTTTGGCGAGGAAGGTCTCGCGCGGATCAATGACAATGGTTTTGGGATTGTTTTTAAAGGCGTCGCGCGCGTTAAAACGGGTTTCACCATCAGGGCCGGAATTCAGCGGCTGGTGCCCCCAAAAACAAATACATTCTGCTGGTGTGGGCCCAAGAAAATCACTGACCGGAAAGTCGCCCATGGTTTGGGTACAGGCATTGACGCGGGGGTGGAAACATTGCGCAAAGCCGGGCTCACTCCAATTGGGGCTGCCAAAAGCAAACGCAAAGCGTGAGACCCAGCGGATGTGATGGCGGCCGGTGCCAGTGCCGAGATGCACCGCTTCCGCGCCAAACTCATTTTTTATGGCCGTAAGTTTGTCAGCGATTTCGCCCAGCGCATCATCCCACGATAAGCGTTCCCACTCGCCGGACCCGCGTTCGCCCTTGCGGCGCATCGGATACTTAAGGCGGTCCGGGTGATAAACCATTTCTCGCGTCGCATTGCCGATCGGGCAGAGACGGCCCTGGTTGAAGGGACTATCGGGGTCGCCCTCCACTTTGACGAGGGTGTCGTCTTTCACATGCAACAACGTGCCGCAACCACCATGGCAGCTCCGGCAGACACTTTTAAGGACTTTGGTGTCCACTGAATAAATTTCTGGTTTGGGTTCTGCAAACTGATCCATCCACCAAAAATAGCAAATTGGATTCGGATTGGAATTGATGCCCGTTAAGTCATAGCTCGATGGATTTATTTACTGTTCTAAGGCTCCAAGCCATTGGATTGCTTCTTCGGGCGACGTAAATAATAAATGGTCCCGCCCACGATAGCTATTGGCCAATTCAGAGTACAACTTTCCGATTGTCGTTGAAGAAAAACCCTCATTTGGAATGATCACAGTCTTGCCCTTTTCTTCATCGCCTATTTCTGCTTGTAGGGCAATATTCTTCAGCTCCTCCGCCGATAAGTCAATTTCTATGACTTTTCGATAATCAAATATTCTATGGAAGTGAGGTTGGAAATCAGGGTCGATCAAAAGATCATTATAATAAGCGAGTATTTCCTTGAAATTCAGAACACCATCCGCCGTGGCAATAACAGCGTTTAATTCTGGTTTAATTAGATAGTTTATTGTCATCAAATCTTACCTGAAATATTGATGTTCAGAATATCCGATGCACCTTTTAAAACAAAGTAAGAAATCAAAGTGCTTTTCGCCATTTAAACCAAATCAGGGTGGTAACCGCGATGCCAAGGGCGACATAGAGATTAACGGTGCCTTGGAAGCCAATGACATTGATGAAATAACTGGTTCCCATCAGGCCAATGGGCACACCGTAAATCGCCAAAATACGAACGCCGATCACCCGGCCGCGCATGTGTTTTTCAAGCTGGCCCACCAGAATAACCGACATCGAGACCATGCCAAGGGCATGAACAATGCCCATCACAAACAGCGAGATGAGGCCATTGAATTTGTCGCCCATCGCCGCGAAGACGGCCAGCATGACGTACCATAGTAGAATGTTTGAGAGCATAAATTTGGTTGAGTGGGTGCGGGCACCGGCGACCGCGATGATCGTTGATCCAATCATAGCGCCGAATGAAAAAGTCGCGATCATATGACCGAGCCCGATCTCAGTGATGAGATAAACCTCTTTGGCAACATAAGGCAGCAGTCCCCGAATGATTGGAAAGGCCGTGAGATTGGTGATCACAGCGAGTGCCATAATGGCCAATACAGCGGGTGTACTCCAAATGTAGGCGATGCCCTCTTTGAAATCCTTCCACTGGGAGGACTTTGCGAGAATTGCTTTGGTGGCGTAATCATGCGTGTTGGTAACACCGAAGCTTAGTAAAAAGGCCAATAGATAGACAGCGCTCACCAAGATATAAGCATAGGCTATGCCGAGTGCTTCAAAAATACCGGCACCGACCAGGGCACCAAATACGCGGGCTGAATCCATTGAAATCCGGGTCAGGCCGAGTGCGTTGGCGAGACTGCTTTGAGGGACCGTATCACCAACCAGCGCTTGCCGCATAACCATATCGGAAGGCCGTAACATGCCGTTCAAAAGTGCCAGCACCAGGACCCAGCTGGGGGTCAATTGATCCAAGAAGGCCAAGGTCATGAGGCCTAAGGCTAGTACGACAAAGATCGCGCGCATGGTGCAGAAGACAATTTTACGGCCTAAGCGGTCGCCCATAACGCCCAGCCAAGGGGCGATCAAGGTGCCCATAAATTGCAGGGAGCCAAAGGCCGTGAGCCAAAAAACAGATTCCGTTTCGACCAGGATGTACCAGCCGAGAATAAGGGTTTCCATCTCAAACGCCCAATTGGCGCAGACATCAGCTGGCCACTGAAACCGATAGCTCCGGACTTTAAAAGCGATGAGAGGCGCAAATTCGCGCATGTAGATTTTCCCCGATGTTGGGAGCACTATAGGCGACAGTTGCCAAACCTCAACTGTCTAGACCGGAATTTTAACCAGTTCTTCCTGCGGTGTACCGGCGCGGTAGCGGGCGATATAGTCATCTGGATCGATCTCGATGCCGGAGATATTTTTCTTATAGGCCTCGGTTTCGAAATAAGCGCGGAAGTCCTCTTCCTTGGCAAAGTTTACGCACGTCATCTCGGCTTGATTGCTATCGGGGTCTTCGTAGTAAAAGCTCGTCATGACGCCGTGGTTCCATTTTTGGATTGGCAATATGCCTTGGGCTTTGAGCCGGTCATAGCGCTCAAATAATTCGTCAAAATTACCATGCGCCAGCTGGAAATGATGCAAGCCCGGATTGGTACCGACTTGGGTCTCGGTGCCATCAATCTCAAAAATACCAAACATCTGGGCATAGGGGTAGGTGCCGTGAAGTTTGAAAAAAGCAATTTGTTGCGACTTCGTCCAGGCGACTTTCTCCGGGCGGCCCCGGACAAAAAACGGTTCCATATCCAGCGCGATGGTGTACCAATCTTTCATTTCGTCGAAACGGCCGGTTTTTAAGATGGTCTCGCTGATGGCAGGTGCTGGAATTCGATCTGAGTCACTAGACATAAAAGTTCTCCCCAATTAAGGAGAGAACTATAAAGGCTGCTACTTTATGAGCAAAGTCTTAGATCGAATTTGTTCAGGCTATGGACTCTTTGATGGCGCTTAATACACGCTCGGCATTTTCTGGCCGGGCGCCTTCGCCCATCACACCAATCCGCCAAAGTTTGCCGGCGAAAGGTCCGAGGCCGGCACTGATCTCAATGCCATAATCATTGAGTAGTTTACCGCGCACAGCACCGTCATCAATGCCATCTGGCAGATTAACCGTCAGCAATTCTGGCAAGCGGATGGCTTCATCAACCAGTATTGAAAAGCCCATTTCTTCCAGGCCATCGACAATGATTTGAGACGCTGCTTTGTGGCGTGCCCAGACGCTTTCGAGGCCTTCCGCAACGATGCGGCGCAGCGCTTCGTGGAGTCCCATCAGGGCATTAACCGGCGCTGTATGATGATAAGTCCGCGCACCACTTTTGGCATCGCCTTGCCAATAGCTTGCCACCAAAGACAGATCGAGCAACCAGCTTTGCACCGGCGTTTCGCGATCAAGTGTTACTTGAACGGCTTTGTCGCTGAAGGTGACGGGTGAGAGACCGGGCGGGCAGGAGAGGCATTTCTGCGTGCCAGAATAAACCGCATCCGCGCCCCAGACATCAATATTGACCGGAACACCACCGAGTGAGGTCACGGTATCAACAATGCTCAACGCGTCATGATCGGTGGCCAAACGGCAAAGCGCCGCCGCATCAGACATCGCACCGGTTGAGGTTTCGGCGTGGACGAAGCCGACAGCTTTGACGCCCGGATTGGCTTTGAGCGCCTCTTCGACTTTGTTCGGATCGACGGCTGTGCCCCATTCATCTTCGGTGACAATGACTTCAGCACCCGCGCGGCGGGTAACTTCGGCCATCCGCGTGCCAAACACGCCATTGATCGCGACAATAACTTTATCGCCTCGCTCAACAACATTGTTGACGCAAGCTTCCATGCCGAGCGAGCCTGGACCTGAGACCGGAAAGGTCATCGCGTTCTTGGTTTGAAAGACATAACGCAGCATGTCTTTAAGCTCATCCATCATGGCAACCATGGCGGGGTCCAAGTGACCGATGGTTGTCTGTGACATCGCTTTTAAGACATCTTCATGAACGCGCGACGGTCCCGCACCCATCAATAAGCGATCAGGCGACTGAAAAGCGTCGACTAAAGGGGGCTCGTTTTTAAGATCTATATCTGTTGGCACGGTTCTCTGTTCCTCTCGTTAAATTCTTTGATTTATTTGCCTTAGGCCTAAATCATCAAATCGGCTTTGTCACGAAATTAGTGGGATTTTAAAGGGCCGAAACCTGCATCAAATATGCGTTACCGATAAGTGCCTGATTGTACCCCTCATTCCCATCCTGTATGACAAGTGATCAAATTTTTTAATAAGGAGAGTAATATGAGTTTGGAAGAAAGTCTCGCCAAGCTCCGTGAAGCCAGTGCTGGTAAAATCCCCGAAGAAATTCGCATGAAAATGGGAAAAGCCACGCAGGATCTACGAGAGTCCGGCATTATGGATGGCATTATTAAAGTGGGTGACAAGCTACCTTCTTTTAACTTGCCAAATTCAAAGGGTGAAATGGTCAGCTCAGACGAGCTGCTCGCAAAAGGAAATCTGGTTGTCACCATTTATCGTGGCCATTGGTGACCTTACTGTAATGCAGAGCTGTATGCTTTGCGTGACATTGTTGAAGATTTAAACGGCTTGAATACGACTATGGTGGCAATCTCGCCGCAAAATCAGGCTAAAAATGATGAATTGGTCGAAAAGCACAAACTCAATTTTGATTTGGTGCGCGACGAAGGAAATGCCTATTGCAAAGAAATGGGTATTGTCTTCAAAGTTGCCGATGAAATCATCGATATCTATAACGGTTTCGGCATTAGTTTGCCTGATTCCAACGGTGAAGATAGCTGGTCACTGCCAATGCCAACGCGTCTTGTGGTTTCACAAGACGGTATCGTTCGGGCAGCGGATACCGATCCAAACCATACGGCTCGACCAGAGCCGCAAAAGACAATTGATGATGTAAAAGCGCTCGGTTAAGCGGTTTTTATATTAAGACATTAAAAAGGCCTCTCAGATTTGAGAGGCCTTTTTTTGTGCGGGATTTTTGTTATTTCAATTGGCTGTGGTAATAGGCCAAGGCCGCTTTACCATCGACGCCTTTTTTCTTGGCTATTTTCAAGAAATTCGCTTCGAGCGGCGCAAACGTCTTTTTAAGACTGGCGATAAAAGCCGGGCTGGCTTCAACCATTTGCATGCCGCCTTTTTTCAATTTGGCTTTGGCTGCTTTGGCTTTAGTATCGAACGTCCGGCCACCATCGACCGCAACTTGTTCGCCGGAAATTGCATCAATAGCATTTTGGTCGGCTTTGGAAAGGCCATCCCAAACTTTCTTGCTCATGATCAGTGACCAGCTTTGGTTATAAAAGCTGCCTGGAACAAAGGTCGCATATTTCACATACTTGGCGACTTTAAAACGCGGGATACCATCAACTGGGAACAAAAGGCCATCGACGATCCGTTTGGAGACTTTCTCAAAAATCTCTGCGCCGGTTGTGGCGACAGGCTTTACGCCGAGTAATTTCATCGCTTCAACACCAACACCGGCGGTGGCCCGTAACTTCAAGCCTTTGAAGTCGGAGACTTTGGTGATCGGGTGCTTTGAGTTAAACACGAAGCTGCCGCTATGTTGCCACAGGCCTAAAAACTTAACGCCCTTATATTCATTCGCCGGTTTGAAGAACTTGTTATAGGTACGGATTAAGGCGACGCCACTTTTTTCGGCCGACACTGTCGTCAAAGGAAGAAAGCCGACCTGCATAAGCTGCAGACGCTTGCGCTGAAAACCATCATGCGAGATTGCGACGCCGGCGATACCGGTTTCAACCGAAGACCAAGCGCGGTTTCCAGGTGTCAAAGATTTCACTGGGATCATCATTTTAACCCGGCCATTTGTCGCCTTGGTCGCCCGGTCACCCCAGCCCTTAGCAACCTTGCTAACAAAGAAGTGCTTTGGGAAAATATAGCTGTTGAGCTTCAACGTGACTTCGGCGTTTGACTGGGTGACTGGCACGGCACTGAATGCGAGTGCAGCCACGGATGTAAGACTGGTTTTAACTAAAATATTTTTGAGATGCATTTCTGCGCCCCCCTTTACCTGTGTGAATGGATCAACTTCTTTTTATCATCCGAGTTTTGTTTGATATCGGAATTATTTTCAAAGTATGATAAGATAAAGAATAACAAAATTCAATCGGGGAGGGTGGGTTAAGTCCATCCATTCAACTACAAGTGATCTCACCAGAAAAAACCTGCCATGACAGATGAAAATTCATCACCATGGTACATCCACGCCCTGTCAGCATTGGTGGCATTTTTCATGTTTGCCATTTTAAGCGTCATGACCGTCGATGTTATTGGGCGCTACGTCTTCAATGAATCGCTCTATGGCGGGTTTGAGATGATCGCGTATTTGCTCGGTCTGTTGATCTTTTCGGGCTTTCCCATCGTCTCTTATCGCCAGGAACATATTGTTGTCGGACTTTTGGATAGCGTCTTCAAAGGCAAGTTCGATTGGTATCGCAATCTGATTATTTTAATTGCCAGCGCCGTCGCTCTGGCTTTCATCAGTCAGCGGGTTTGGGGCGTTGCGATGATCTTGGATAAAGATGATCAGGTGGGACAGGTGCTGGATATTCAAATTGCGCCCTATGTCTATGGGATGGCGTGCCTGAGTTATTTGGCTGCCCTTCTCATGCTTATCGTTATTTGGAATGTGGTAAAAGCCGGTCCGAGTGCCACTGCCGCATCGACAACGACCAGTGTCTCCCTGGATGTATAAAGTATAAAATTATGCTAATTGCCATTTCCGGCTTTGCCGCCCTCATCCTCATTCTTCTATTCAAATTTCCCCTCGGCTTTTCGATGATGGCCGTCGGTTTCGCCGGGCTGGTTTTCCTCAATGGGTTTGAGCCAGCGCTTCACGTAGTGGGCTTCGAAATCATCGATATTGGCACAAATTTCGGCTTTGTTGTCTTGCCGCTCTTTGTCCTGATGGGTGTTTTTGTCGCCCGCGCTAAACTTTCTGATGATCTTTACGAGACGTCCAACGCCTGGCTCGGGCATTTTAAAGGTGGCTTGGCGATGGCAACAGTTGCGGCCTGTGGTGGCTTTGCGGCAGTTTCTGGAAGTTCTGCTGCAACCGCAGCGACCATGGCCAAAGTCGCCATCCCGTCGATGCGGCGCTACGGCTATGCAGACTCGCTGGCTGCCGGTACGGTCGCCGCCGGTGGCACCATCGGTATTTTAATTCCGCCCAGTGCGGCGATGATTATTTACGGCATTTTGACTGAGAGCGATATTGGCGCCTTGTTTGTTGGTGGCATTATTCCCGGTGTCATTACTGTCGTGCTTTATTGTCTGGTAATCATGATCGTTGTTAGGATCTGGCCAGAGAGTGGCCCGCCCGGCAAACGGTCAGACTGGGCGGCACGCTTTAAATCACTTTATAAAGTCTGGGGCGTGCTGGTGCTGTTCATTCTTGTTTTAGGCGGCATTTTTATCGGTGCCTATACGCCATCTGAGGCAGGTGCGATCGGTGCCGTTGGCGCACTCGCCTTCGCCATCGGACGACGGAAAATGAGTTTTGGGGCTTTTTATCAGTCACTTATCGAAGCGGGGTTCATAACGACGCAGATTTTTACCGTCGCTTTTGGCGCGCTTATCCTTAATCAGTTTATTAATCTGTCGGGTATGCCGGAAACGATTATCAACTATCTCCAGGCTCTCGAGGTTGCGCCGATTGCCGTTATTTTCATCATTCTTGGGATTTACGTTATTTTGGGGATGTTCACCGACGGGTTTTCGATGATCTTTATTTCAGTGCCGATTTTTGTGCCGATAGTTCAGGCGCTGGGATTTGATTTGATCTGGTGGGGCATTGTCACCGTTATGGCGGTTGAGATCAGCCTGATCACACCGCCGGTTGGCCTCAATGTTTTTGTCCTCAAGACCATGCTGCCGGATGTGCCCCTGACCTCGATATTTAAAGGAATAGGACCCTTCTTTGTCGCTGATCTTATTCGATTGGCCATTGTTGTCTTTTTCCCCATCGTCGTATTGTGGTTACCAACTGTTATGAATTAAGCGCTTTTTGTTCTAAATGTTGGTATGTTTGCACTGTTTTATCTAATATTTAAAATTGTAGTAACTTAAATTAAGGCGGTCTCAGGGTGGATCCACAAACAGATACAGAACCAGGTGCGGAAGGCGAGGCCGATGCGGATGTTCAGGCCAGTCTCCAGAATATTCTGTTGAGCATTGCGTCGATCGGGGCAGATGCAGATCGTGAGACATTAGTCGCGACCATCGATCAGTCGATTGAGGCGATCATTGTGGCTATTTTGGCTGAAGAAAAGCCAACCGCGCCATCGCCTGATCTGGCGAAATCCGTTGAAGTGGCAATGCAGTTTTTCGAAGCTTGTGCGGCAACCGATGACGAGGAATTTCGTAATCATATTGCGGCGCGGGCGCAAGAATTGCTGGCTGTACTGACCACCGGCAAGCGCCCCGCAGCAGAGCCTGAGCCAGTAGACCCGAAATATGAAGTTCACCATGACGTCTTCGAGGAAGCCTATGCGGATTATTTCTGCGATTATATACTTGGGCGACTTCAAGAGTTTCATATTGAGTTGGATGAGGCGCAGCCGGCCTATCTTCTCCGCCCGGCTTTTGCCGAGAATTTTATTAAGGCAGTGCGCGAATTTGTTCTGCCCGGCATGATCTCCAATCGGCGCATTCGAAATATGTCCGACAGCGTGATCCAGAGTAATTTTCATCAAGCGCATTTCTTTAGCGAATTCGTCAAACCGACCGAAGAAAATGTCGTTCGGTTAATCTGGAACAGCATTATGACGGATTTTCATGTCGAGTTGAAAAAGAGTGAGCCTGGTCCGGAAGCGGATGACAAGCCGGCAGAAAAAAAAGGTGGCTTACTGGGCAGTTTAAAAAAGAAGAAAAAAGAAAAGCCGGCGGCCAAAACTGCCAAGACAGTGGCCAGCTCGAACGACAAAGCCGACGGTTTCTGGGCGATGCTGCAAGCCGGGGCGGCTAACGGGGACTATGATGCGCCGAAGATTGAAGACTTCGGCATTTTTGCCGTTTTGATGGATTACTACCAAGAAATAATCGATGAAAATAAGGATGCCGTTCGCCAATTGCTGGAGCAAGAAATGGGCGTCGACGATGAAGAGGTAGACCGCGAAGGCCGGGAGGGTGCCACGCGGGATTGGCTTTACAAAATGGTGCCGAACTTACCACCCCATTTGGGTGAGTTGCTGGTGCTGTGGTGCTTCCACAAATACAAAGACATGTTTAACCCGTCGATCGCGAAATCTTTCTTGGCCGGGCAGGGGACAACGAATAAGGCGCGCCGGCGTGCTGTGCCGTATTTCTACCGCTGGTTCAATCCGGAAGATTACCCCGTTGAAGAGCTTGATCCTTATGCGAGTGAAAGCGGCGAAGCCTGACCATGGGAAATGAAATAGAAGTGAATTACGAAATTCCAGAAATTATTGATGAGCCCGGCACTTGGATAGGACCGGAAATTCAAGCGGCTGAGAGTTGGGTATATCAGCTGACCAATGAAGATAGTGCTGAAATTGATGCCGCTCTTCGTAGTCTTGAAGACAAGAACATTGAGATACCCTTTTCGTCTGAGCAGTTTTTGTTGCCGACATTTGCCGCCAAGATTGATCGCTTTCTGGATGACATTGAAAATGGTCTTGGCATGGCCTTGCTGCGCGGACTACCCCGCGATAAGTACACAGATGAGGAATGCGCTAAAATCTATTGGGGGATCGGTGCTCATTTCGGCAATCCGGTGTCACAAAACTCGCGCGGTCATCGGCTTGGTGATGTCTGGGATGAAGGAAAATCCTATGACGATCCGACGGCCAGAGGCTATCAAACCAATCAAAAAATGGATTTCCATACCGATTTAATGCCGGTCGATGTTTTGGGTTTGCTCTGTCTGCGGCAATCGAAAAGTGGCGGTGAGAGTGCTCTGGTGAGCGCGTTGACGATACATAATGTGCTCAAAAAGGAGCGCCCGGATTTGTTGGAAGAGTTGTATGGCAATTTCAATATGGATTGGCGGG
The DNA here is from genome assembly GCA_018649725.1 of Rhodospirillaceae bacterium. GTDB lineage: Bacteria > Pseudomonadota > Alphaproteobacteria > Rhodospirillales > UBA2165 > TMED23. The sequence continues at coordinate 96,344 of JABIHH010000046.1, forward strand.
GTGAGGAGCCGGAGGGAGAAAAGCCTTACTTTACCATTCCGATGGTCTCGCATGCTAAAGGTCGGACGACATCGCGTTTTGTCAGCCGGCAATATTTCGAATCGACCAGTCGTTTCGGCGATGAGGCCGCTTTGAAGGAGGGTCAGCGCGAGGCGTTAAATCTGGTGCAGGAAATTGCCAATCGGCCCGAGCTTCGCATTACTATGATGATGCAAGAGGGCGACATGCAGTTTATCAATAACCACACAATTTTGCATGCGCGCTCAGCTTTTGAGGATCATGATGATCCCACTTTAAAGCGCCATCTATTGCGCATGTGGATCGCGGTTGATGATGCGCGCCGCAGGCCGTTGTCAGATGCGTTGGCCGCCAGATATGACTGGGTAAAACGTGGCGGCTTCCCGGAAAAACAAGAACACGCGGCCACCCAAAGCTAAGTGGACAATTACAAATAGGAAAGTTAAATGTCGAAATATCTCTTAATCGCCAGTATGGATGTCGAGCCTGACAAAGAGGATCTGTTCAACGAGGTCTATGATACCGAACATATCCCTGGAATTTTAAAAGTGCCGGGCGTGCTCAATGTCGGGCGCTATAAATCTCAGCCGATGAAGATGCATTTTGGCGGCAAGCTCCAGGATATGGATGTCTCAGCCGAGCCGATGTATACGGCGATCTACGAAATCGAAAGTCCGGATGTTTTGACGACTGAAGAATGGGGCGTCGCGGTTGAGGCCGGGCGTTGGCCGGATCAGGTGCGGCCACATACCTCGAACCGGCAATTCGCCCTTCGCAAGATTATGGATTAGAAATGTCATTCGAGTCTTATGAGCTGGTATTGCTCAACGGTAAGATCCACACGATGGATGAAGCCGATACGGTGGCCAATTCGGTCACCATTCGTGCTGGTCTGATCGCCTCGATCAATGAAGGCAATACGGCTTTTGATCCCAATGCCAAAGTGATTGATCTTAAGGGCCGCACCGTTATTCCAGGCCTGATCGATAACCACATTCATTTTTTGCGCACCGGTCTTATTCCGGGTCATGATATGCGGGAGATGGAAACAGCTTTTTCGATCGAAGAGGCACTGCAGGTTATTCAAGCCCGCGCCAAAGACGCGCCAAAGGGCGCTTTGTTGAGTGCATTGGGCGGCATTCACCCCGACCAGTTTGAAGAAAACCGCTACCCAACCATGTCAGAGATGGATGATGCGGCGCCGGACCACCCGGTCTATTTGTCGATCTCAAATTGGGGGCCAGGGGCGACGAACGCGCTCGGCAAGGCGCTGATTGAAGGCTTGGGTATACCGGTTGGCGATGACGGTATTGTGCCGCAAGGTAAAGAGACGGTCGATGCCTGGAACGCCTTAGCTGCCCAGCACAGTTACGAAGACACCATGCGCCAGACCGAAAATCAGATGGCCTTTGCGCTCTCGAAAGGTCTGACCAATGTGTTCGATATGGGTGGCACAATTCCGGCCGGTGGCTGGCTCGATCCCGCGACCGGCTATAATCCAATCTTGGAATTGATGCGAGACGGTCGCGTGCCGATGCGGGTCAGAGTGTTTTTGCCGGTGTTGGATACAGATGCGAGCCTGCCCGATCTAACGGCCCGGCTTGACTACACTTTCAAAGAATTTGGCAATGATATCGTCCGCGTCGTTGGCGTCGGCGAATGGCTGATCCCCAATAAGCTGCAACGCCAGCAACCGCTGCCGGATTTTTATACCGATTCTGTGCGCTCGGTCGCCGAGCGCGGCTGGATCTATAAGCAGCATATGGTCGCGCTCGAAGAGCAAAAAGCGCATTTGGATGTTTGGGAGAAGGTAAACAAAGACGTGCCGCTCGCCGATCTCCATTGGTCGATGGATCATTGTTATGGCATCGATCAGGAAACCATCGACCGGGCTGTTGATCTCGGTGTTGGCATCAGCTCACACTCGGCCCGTTATTTAGAAGGTATGGTGCAATCGCCGGGCGCTCCTCCGTTCCGCATGATCATGGACACACCTAATTTGCATGTTGGCGGCGGCTCGGACGGCGCCAGAATTTCGACCATGAACCCGTGGTGCATGCTGTATTTTGCTGTCACCGGGAAAAATCACGCCGGCCAGCAGATCAATCCCGGTCAGTCGATCAGCCGTAAAGAAATCGTCCGGCTCTGGACCCAACCGCAAGGCTGGTTCTGCAAAGAAGAGAAAAAAATGGGCGCGATTGAGCTTGGCAAATATGGCGATCTTGTTGTGCTCAGCAATGACTTCTTTGACGAACAAGCGGTGCCGGATGAGGAAATTAAAAGGCTCTCTTCTGTCCTGACCGTGGTCGGCGGCAAAGTCGTTCACGATGTTGGGGTCTTATAGATTTGTTGAGAATAGCACTAATCCTGTTGGCCATCTTTTTCTCACCTCCCGTTCTAGCGGCGGATCTAAGGGTGACGGTTGAGGGACTTCGCAATGATGTTGGTTTTTTGAGATTAGCTTTCTTTGACCAGGCGAAGGAATTTCCGCATGGCAAGCAGGTGCGTGGAAAAGACGTTTCGGCTAAAACAGGTGATATGGTTTTGGTGTTTAAGAACATGTCACCGGGATTTTATGCTCTGGCCATCCATCATGACGAAAATACTAATAAAGAGATGGATACCAACTTTATTGGCTTACCCAAAGAAGGCTATGGCTTTTCCAACAATGCCCGAGTGATCTTTGGCCCGCCGACATTTGAGGCTGCAACCTTCGAAATTAGCAAGGGGCCAGCGGCGATCAGCCTTCGCCTTGCCTATTAAGGCAATTGACTAAAGTCAACGCGGCTTCGCTAATTTCGTGTTCCCCTGAGCCTATGATTACAGATCGCGTTGACAATATTACGCGCATCCCGGAGGAATACCGCTCTGCCTTACCGCCTGCGCCCAAAAGCGTCAAAATTGAGCTGACGGCGAATTGCGATTTTAAGTGCTTCTATTGTGCGACCGGCTCCAGGCTGCGTGACAAAGGTGAAATCGATTGGGATTTTTATTGCCGGATTGTCCAGGAGATGCGGGATGCCGGCGTTGAAGAGCTTGGTGTTTTTTATCTCGGCGAAAGCTTTCTCTATAAAAAACTCCCCGAAGCCATCAATTATGCCAAAAATGTCGTTGGGTTTCCGTATGTCTTTCTCACCAGCAATGGCCGGATGGCGTCACCTGAGCGGGTCGGGGACTGCATTGAAGCCGGGCTCGACAGTCTCAAATTTTCGTTCAATTACGCCGATCCGGCGCAGTGCATTGATATCACCCGGGTAGATGCATTTGACGGTGTTGTCGCCAATATTCAGGCGGTCAAAGCGATCCGCGATGAGGTCGAGGCCAGAACCGGGCATCACTGTGGGATCTATGCCTCGTCGATCCACTATGATGGTGAGCAGCTTGAACGCATGAAAGAAGCTATCAAGCTCGTCGAGCCCTATGTCGATCTGCATTACTGGCTGCCGCTTTATGGTCAAGCCGGGCTGACGGCGGGAGAGCGGGGCACCATGCCGGTTGCCGGCAATGTCGGGCGGGCGGACAATATGCGCGATCCACTTCCCTGTTGGTCGATCTTCACCGAAGGTCATGTCACTTATGATGGGCATCTTTCAGCCTGCTGCTTTGACCATGACGGCCGCTTCAATATGGGCGATTTGACGACAACTGGATTTATGGAGGCCTGGCACTCCGAGCCGTTTCAAACCCTGCGCCAAGCCAATCTTGATAAAGATGTCACGGGAACTGCGTGTGAGAAGTGCATCGCTTATGCCGAGCACGACATTGATGCGGCGCCAGCCCTTTAGCTGACCTTCTTATGGTTAGATTCGGATCTGATCAGCATCAAAACACCGATCATAATTATACCGCCGCCGAGCCAACTCCAAACTTGTGGCACTTCGCCAAACACTACGAAACCCACCAAGGCTGCCCACACCAGACGTAAAAATCCGACGGGCTCAATCAAGGTGACGTCGCCGTCTTTATAGCTTTGCGCTTGAATGACGTGGGCAATACTGCCGAGGCCGCCCAGGGCGGCAAACCACAACCACATTTCAGCTGTTGGCCAGGTCCAGACCAACGTGGCGACACCAAAGGAGACCACTGTCAGGGTGAGACTCATATAAGCGACGATGGTCGATGGGCTTTCGGTGCGAGACAGTGACTTGGTCATGAGCTTGGACGTTGCAACAAATATGGTGCCGCCCAGTACCAACCAAGTGCCTAAACTTATATCGGTGAAACCAGGCCGCAAGATGACGATCATGCCGATAAAACCAATAATGATGGATATCCAGCGGCTGGCTTGCGACGGCTCCCGCATGATAAAGATGGCGCCGATCGAGGCAAAGACCGGTACCATGAAGCTAAGCGCTGTCGCATCGGCGAGCGGGATGACTGTCAAAGCCCAAAACCAGGTGATCATCGAGGCGGAATGAATGATGCCGCGCCCAAGATGAAATTTTAGGCGTTGTGTTCTAAGTTCACTAAAGCCGATCCGCATGAAGAACGGGATCATCGCAAACAGGCCAAACAGATTTCGGAAAAAAGCGATCTCAAACGGATGCATGCCGAGCGAGTTGACATGTTTCACCATGCCATCGAGAGCGGCCAACATGCCGACTGATACCGCCATCAGCAAGATCGCCCGCAAATTCTTCGACATGGCTATGAGACTCTTATTTCTTTTCGTCGAGTTTCAACGACAGAGAATTGATACAATAGCGCAACCCAGTCGGCGGTGGGCCATCCGGGAAAACATGCCCCAGATGGGCGTCGCAAGCGGCGCACATTACCTCGGTGCGGACCATGCCAAGAGAGTTATCGCTTTCAGAAATAATCGCGTCCTCGGCAATTGGTTGCCAATAGCTGGGCCAGCCTGAACCCGAATCGAACTTATGATCTGAGGCGAATAGCGGCGCATCACAGCATGAGCAATTAAATGTGCCGGCGAGTTTGCAACCATCATACTCGCCCGAAAAAGGCCGCTCGGTGCCTTTCTGGCGGGTCACGTGATATTGCTCAGGAGTTAGCAACTCCTGCCATTCAACGTCTGTCTTGCTCACTTTGTCGGCCATGCTCTTATTCCCTCATTTTTTGTTCTTGCCGCTAGATTACTCCTCCTGGACATATGTGACAAACAGGCTTGCAATAGGGGCGGAAATCTTTGAAATTGCGCCCGCAATGACAAAAAAAGTTTTAAATGCCGGCCTCGGTAAGCCCATGCCGCTTGATGAAGAAACCATCAAGCGCGAGGTTGATAATGGTGCAGATTGGAGTTCGGCCAGCGTCTTTGTGCTGGGCGGTATCCGTAAAGGCGATGACGGCAAGCCACGTTTTCAAATTCGCTTTGTCAGTCATGTCGATGGTGATCTCGGCCAGGAGCTGCGCAAATATATCGGCAAATATAAAGGCTTTCGCTTTAAATTTTTCCGCTCGACCCATAATGCCTATGATCGCGAATGCCAGATTTATCACGACTTCAAGCCCCGCGAGAACACCCAGCATCCCACCAAGCCCAAACACACGAAGTTCTTGTGCCCCGTGCCGGAGTGCAGTGAGGCCCAGTGAAACTAAGTGATACCAAGTGATGGCTATTCAACCATCAATGATTTGATGTACTGTTAGTCTATTGATCGCGGAAATCGAGACCTCGGCACGCGCGCATCACTATAAAGGCAATTGGTGAATGACCCCAAAAGACCCAAATGATGACCCGGACGCAGAGCTGTTGGTTGGTGCTCTGGCGTTCGAGCATCAGACCGGCCCGTCTCGAGGCAAATCCACCTGGCTTACCGGCCCCGCGTTAGATGTCTCCTTAAGCCCCAATCGTCTGGTTCGGGTAACTGATGCAAAGCCGGAGGATACATCCCAAAAGCCTGGCGATGATGTCATTGCCCGCCTTAGCCGGGTTGGTGATTCTTATGAAATCGAAGATGTGAAGGGCGGTTCGGTCTGGGTGAACGGCACGCCGGCCGATTCTCAATTGCTGATGCATGGTGATATGATTGAGTTTGGTGAAGCCGGCCCGCTGTCGCGCTTTTGTATCTATTGTGGTGATCAGCCTCACAACATCACGGTTGGTGATATTTTTAGCGATAGCCATACCTATCTCCGGGTCAGTCGCCAGCCGATTCCCATTCGCCTGTATAGAGTTTGTAAGGCGCTCATCAGGCGGTTGTCACGTGAAACCACTGGCTTATTTCGATTTAGTGTCGTGATATCGCTCCTGGTGCTGGCGGTGTTGATCTATCAGCAAAACCAATTAGATACCTTGATCCAGCAACGCCTTGAAAAAGGTTTCTCCCGGTTGGACAGTTTTGCTGCCGCCTTGGCCCGCGCCCGTAAGGAAGCTTTAACGCCCAGCGATTTAACCGGGCTTCGCCAAGAGCTCGGCCAGCGGCTGGTGGTGAATGCCGAACGCCTGGCCGCCCTTGAGAGGCGGTCTGAGGCCAGTGCCCGGGTCGTCTCGCAATCGATCCCATCGGTGTTGTTCTTGCAAGGCGCTTATGGCTACCGGGAAAAATCCAGCGGGCGCATGCTGCGTCAAATGATCGATGATGAAAAGCGGGTGATCCTATCACCTTTCGGCCAACCAATGATTACGCTGGAAGGCGATGGCCCCATAGCCGAGCGGCAATATACCGGCACTGGTTTCGCGGTCGGCGACAAGGGTGCGCTTGCGACCAATCGCCATGTTGCCCTGCCGTGGGAAAATGATGCAGATGTTGCTGCAATGAAGGCACAAGGGTTGGAGCCGGTTATGATCAAATTTATCGCCTATCTGCCCGGCAAAAGCGCTGCCCTTGATGTTGAGTTGGTCATGGCTAGTGATGATGCCGATTTGGCTGTGCTGCGCCCGAAAGGTGAATTTAAGCCACTCGAAGGATTAAAGCTTGCCAATGCCGCTCCTGAACTTGGCGGTGAAGTCGTCGTCATGGGCTATCCAACCGGGCTGCGCTCGATGTTGGCACAATCCGGTGAAGCCTTCATTGCTGAGCTGCAAAAAGCCGGTGATACCGAGTTCTGGAGCGTCGGCCAACGCCTCGCCGCCAAAGGCTTCATCGCGCCGCTGGCCAGCCGGGGTATCGTTGGCCAAGCAACCCTGACAACCATCGTCTATGACGCCGAAACCACCCACGGCGGCAGCGGTGGCCCCGTGCTCGATACCGAAGGTCACGTCGTCGCCGTCAACGCCGCCATCCTCCCCGAATACGGCGGCTCAAATTTGGGCGTTCCGGTCTCCAAGCTTCGCGAGCTTTTGAATAAAGCGGGTCTGTGAGGAAAGACTGGATTCCGGATCAAGTCCGGAATGACGATTAAAGAAAACGGCATCCCCAACCCTCTCCGTCATACCCGGACTTGATCAGGGTATCCATCTTCCTTCGTAGTCTTCCTGGCCCATTTCATCGCCCCCCCCCACGTTAATCCTCCCCCTCAAGGGGGGAGGAAACTAGGGTTGCACCAATTTAGCCAATTTCCCCCTCCCCCTTGAGGGGGGAAGGTTGGGGTGAGGGTGATCTTTCAGTGTTGAGATCGAAAAGCTTTCAGGCTTTCCAAAACCCCTGTTGGCAAATCGAAGCTTGGAGATTCGTCAAAAGGCAGCCAACAATAATCCTCGTGCTCTTCCGAAGGCACGGTATCGTTTGAACTGCTGCGGCAATGAAAGGTAACGCCGTCTGCGGGCTTCTGATTAGAACTTCTTAGAAATTGGAAATTGTCGATGATTTTTACAATTTCAATATCCAAACCGGTTTCTTCGAGTGCCTCTCGGATAGCGGCCTGCTCAGGCGTTTCACCATTTTCAACTCTTCCAGATGGGAACTCCCATTCTCCTGGCGCATGATCTTTTTGTTTACTTCGGCACATGAATAATATTTGCTCATCAAATTCAATGATGAGTGAAACGACCAAAAGGCGCTGGTCATCCATGGAAGATCAGATCCCCCGCCGGTGCTTCTTATTCTTCTTATTCATCTTCGCCCCACCATGCCGCTGCATCTTCTTTTGCGGCATTCTCGATTTATCCAGACCGGCCTGAGCTGCGGCGAGCTTGGAGACGCCCGGTTTGCCAAGGCCGAGTTCAACCGCTTCTAAGCGGCGGATTTCATCGCGTATTCTGGCGGCTTCTTCGAATTCGAGATTGGCGGCGGCTTCTTTCATGCGGGCGTCGAGGTCTTTGATGTGGGTTTGGTAGTTGCTGCCGACGAGCTCGGTGTCGCCGGAGACCCCTGTATCGACAGTGACATAATCCATTTCATAGACACTTTCCATGACGTCCGAGATGCCTTTTTTGACCGATTCCGGCGTGATGCCATGTTCTTCGTTATAGGCTTGTTGTTTGGCGCGCCGACGATTGGTCTCGCCGATGGCGTATTCCAGGCTGTCGGTCATTTTATCGGCGTAGAGCAACACCCGGCCGTCGATATTGCGCGCTGCCCGGCCAATGGTCTGCACCAGCGAGGTTTTGGACCGCAGGAAGCCTTCTTTATCGGCGTCCAATATGGCAACCAGGGCGCATTCGGGGATGTCCAGGCCTTCGCGTAGCAGGTTGATGCCGATCAGTACATCGAAGGCGCCGAGGCGGAGATCGCGGATGATCTCAATACGTTCAAGTGTATCAATATCGCTGTGGAGATAGCGGACGCGAATGCCGGCCTCATGCATGAACTCGGTTAAGTCTTCGGCCATGCGTTTGGTCAGGGTCGTGACCAGCACGCGCTCGCCCTTGGCGGCGCAGTCGCGGCACTCGGCGAGCAAATCATCAACTTGGGTTGCAACCGGGCGGATGATGCATTTGGGATCGATCAGGCCGGTCGGGCGGACGACTTGTTCGGTGAAGACGCCGCCGGTTTTTTCAAGTTCCCACGGGCCGGGGGTGGCTGAGACAAACACCGATTGTGGGCGCATCGCTTCCCATTCCTCGAATTTCAAAGGCCGGTTATCGATACAGGATGGCAGGCGGAAGCCAAATTCGTGCAGCGTCGATTTCCGGGCAAAGTCACCTTTATACATGGCGCCCAATTGCGGCACGGTGACATGGCTCTCATCCAAAATGATCAGCGCGTTCTCGGGCAAATATTCAAACAGCGTTGGCGGCGGCTCGCCTGGATTGCGACCGGTGAGGTAGCGGGAATAGTTCTCGATCCCTGAGCAATGTCCGGTGGTCTCCAACATTTCGATATCGAAGGTGGTACGCTCTTCAATGCGCTGCGCTTCCAGCAATTTGCCTTCGGCTTCAAAATCAGCCACGACCTTTTTAAGCTCGGTTTTGATCTTGGGAATGGCCTGCAATAAAGTCGGGCGCGGCGTGACATAGTGGCTCGACGGGTAGACCGTAATTTCTTCCAGCGTGTCGATTTTCTCGCCGGTTAGCGGATCAATTTCCCAAATCGCTTCCAGCTCATCGCCAAACATCGACAGCCGCCAGGCACGGTCTTCGAGGTGAGACGGGAAGATCTCAATGACGTCGCCTCGCACTCTAAAGGTGCCGCGATAAAATGCCATGTCGTTTCGGGTATATTGCAGCTCAACCAGGCGTTTCAAAAGCGTGTTGCGCTCAATCGTCTGGCCGGGCTGCAGTTTCTCGGTCATCTGGGCATAGGTCTCGACTGCACCGATACCATAGATGCAGGAAACCGAGGCAACGATGATGACATCCGAGCGCTCTAACAAAGCGCGGGTGGCTGAGTGCCGCATGCGATCGATCTGCTCATTGATCGAGGCATCTTTTTCGATATAGGTGTCGGTGCGGGGCACATAGGCTTCCGGCTGATAATAGTCATAATAGGAGACGAAATATTCTACCGCATTTTCCGGGAAGAACTCTTTCATCTCGCCGTAAAGCTGGGCCGCCAAAGTTTTATTGGGCGCGAGGACCAGGGCCGGGCGGTTCACTTCCTGAATGGCATGGGCAATGGTAAAGGTCTTGCCGGAGCCCGTAACGCCCAACAATACCTGATCCTTATCGCCGGCCTTAATGCCTTTGACCAAATCCTTGATGGCCTGCGGTTGATCGCCGGCTGGCTCAAAGGGAGAGACCACCTTCAAAGGCTCGCCCGGCTCCAGCACCGGTCGTCTTTCAGGGATAAAGTATATGTCGTCAGGCACGCGTTCTTGCATCAAATCAAGTTTCCACAGCAAAATGTTCTTGGTTTATTCTAGCGGCAATTTAGGATAATTCAATCGATGAAACGTCGGAATGGGGGGCTGGACACCCTCTGCCAAAAAAATTTCAAAATATTTCGCAAAATACTTGACTAATTCGCTAAGGAATAGCATATATTAGATATGGTAATGCGAATGACTTGCATTCTAGTTACTTTAAAATTGGTATGAGCGGCAAAATAATCCCCCCCCTTGTCGCACACACCACCTGACGGGAGAAATGATGCATGGGGCAATCGTTTCTCCCGTTAGTATTTTCAGGCTAAGTTTCAACTAATTGCCACGATCACTTCTGCGCTTTTGGAACTCAGATAGCCGTTTTTCTTGGAAATAACTGCAATTTGGAGCATCATAATATGCAACTTATCTGCCATAAGTTACTGATAATAAAAATATAACCCCTTATCAGAGAGTATAATATGACCAACGCAACATCAACGATCCAAACGCATTATGGTTCCAACGATCTCGTTGACCGCATTTTGAGCGCTCTAGAGAAAGCGGGAAACGATACCTCAAATCTCACTGTCGAGATGCTGAACTTGGTGGACCAATTGCACGGGGGTGGTCTTAAATCAACAATTGCTCAAGCTGGGATGGTTCAGATTGGAAAAGACACCAAGGTTTTTGATGCCGGATGTGGCGTTGGTGGCTCAAGCCGCTATATTGCCAATGCTTTCGGCTGTCAGATTGAGGCGATTGACTTAACACCAGAATATGTCGAAACGGCGCAGCGTCTGAACAAACTTTGCGGCCTTGATGACAAAATTTCCGTCAACCAGGGAGACGTCACCGATCTTTCTCAAGAAGATCAAAGTTTCGATCTTGTGTGGTGTCAGAACGTCACCATGAATGTCGAAGATAAAGCAGGAATGTTTGCCGAGGCCTATCGCGTGCTTGTTCCGGGTGGGCAATATACCTTCAGCCACGCAGCAGGTGGCCCCAATGGAGAACCTTACTTCCCACTGCCATGGGCGATGGACCCTGCATACAGTTTTGTCAGCACACCTGAGATAATTGTGCAAAGTCTGGAAGAGGCGGGTTTCACCAATATTGAAACCCGGAGCGAGGCCCGTAGTTCGGGTAACGCCGCCGGAAGGCCAACCAGCGAGGTAGGTCAAAGTGTGATCATGGGTGACGACATGCCAGAACGCCAATCTAATGCGATGCGATCGGGAAAGGAAGGCCGGTTGATCGGCATGCTGGTCACTGCCGAACGTCCCGCCTGACAATTATCACGTATTGGATTGGGGGGAAGCCACCTGACGGGAGAAATGATGCATGGCGCGATTGTTTCAATTGATCGAATTTTGGGCCTTTAAGCGTTCCTAGATTTTTCCATTTTTCAGGTATTGCAACCTCTTTGGTTGGGGCGTAGATTGCCGCCGCTTTGCTCGATTTAGGCAATCCGATAACCAACAAACAAGAGAGTTCAGACCATGTCCATTATTGCTTCCAGGTTAAGCCGCATTCAACCGTCAGCCACGATGGCTGTGACAGGTCGCGCGCAGGAGCTTAAAGCCGCTGGTGTTGATGTCATTGGCCTCGGTGCCGGTGAGCCTGATTTCGATACACCGGAGAACGCCAAAGACGCTGCCATCCAGGCGATGCGGGATGGTAAGACCAAATATACCTTGGTGCCGGGCACGATGGAATTGCGGGAAGCCGTTTGCGCCAAGTTCAAACGCGAAAACAATCTTGATTACACGCCAGCTCAAATTCAAGTGGCAGCCGGCGGCAAACAGAGCATCTACAATGCGATGATGGCGACGCTCAATGAGGGTGATGAGGTTCTTATCCCAACGCCCTACTGGGTGTCTTATCCGGATATCGTCTTGCTTGCCGAAGGCACGCCGGTCTTCATCGAGGCCAGCCAAGACACCGGCTTTAAAATTACCGGCGAACAATTGGAAGCCGCGATCACGCCCAAAACCAAATGGTTGATGCTGAACTCACCGTCGAACCCATCGGGCGCTGCCTATACCAAGGACGAGCTTAAAGCACTGACCGATGTGTTGCTGCGCCATGAGCATGTCTATGTCATGACCGACGATATTTATGAGCATATTATCTATGATGATTTTGAGTTCTCCACACCGGCTCAAGTCGAGCCTAAGCTCTACGATCGCACGCTGACGCTCAATGGCGTTTCCAAAGCCTATGCGATGACCGGTTGGCGGATCGGCTATGCAGCGGGTCCCGAAGAGATCATCAAAGCGATGAACAAAGTGCAGTCGCAAAGCACCAGCCACGCAACTTCGATCAGCCAAGCGGCTGCCGTCGAAGCACTTAACGGTCCGCAGGATTTTATTGCCAGCAATAATGCTGTCTTTAAAGAGCGCCGCGATCTGGTCGTTAAAATGCTGAACGACGCCGACGGCATTGAATGCCTGACGCCGGAAGGCGCGTTCTACGTCTATCCAAGCTGCGCCGGGATGATCGGCAAGACCACGCCGGATGGTAAAAAGCTCGAAAGCGATATGGATGTCGCAACCTATCTGCTGGAAGCAGAAGGCGTTGCCGTCGTCTTCGGTGAAGCCTTCGGCCTCTCGCCTTATTTCCGGGTTTCCTATGCCACAGCGACCGAAGTGCTGATTGAAGCCTGCACCCGCATCCAACGTGCCTGCGCCGCTTTGAGCTAGAATTACTCGAAACTATAAGAATCTTTCATCGCTAGGCAGATTCTCCTTGGATTCAAAATCCAGGACAGCTAACCTTTAGATGAACGGGGCGGTTGCTCCCGGTTACGTGTTGAATTCTTCGAGGGTTTCCGCCCCGAACTTTTTGGATCAACCAATAACGGGAGGACTTCTTATGGTTAGCAAAGCTCCGTCCGCGCCACGGTGCGCGGCAATTGTCGGCTCTTACCTCAGCGGTAAAACAACTCTCTTTGAAAGCATACTCCACAGCGCCGGTGCGACCAATCGCCGGGGTAGCGTGACGGATGGCAATTCGGTGGGCGACAGATCCCCCGAATCCCGTGCTCGCGAAATGAGCGTTGAGATGAACGTCGCGACGGTGGATTATCTCGGCGAAGAATGGACCTTCATCGATTGCCCGGGCTCGGTCGAGCTGCAACAGGAAACCATCGGTGCTTTGATGGTGGTTGATGCGGCCATCGTTGTCTGTGAGGCCGGCCAGGAAAAGGCCCTCGCCGTCACCCGATTAATGAAAGAACTCGACGATCTCGGAATTCCTTATTTGGTCTTTGTCAATAAAATGGATCTGCCGGAAGCTCACGTCAAAACGACGTTGGAAGCGCTGCAGGGAATGACCGAGCGACCGCTGGTGCTCCGCGAAATCCCGATCCGGGAAGACAATGTGGTTACCGGATTTATCGATCTCGTCAGCGAGCGCGCTTATAAGTGGGAAGAAAGCGCGCCCTCAAATCTGATCGAAATCCCCGAACAGGTAAACGGGCGAACCGAAGAAGAGCGCACCCAGATGTTAGAAGCACTGGCTGATTTCAACGATGATCTCTTGGAGCAATTGCTGGAAGATGTCGTGCCGGGTGCGGAAGTGGTCTACCAGAACCTGACCCATGATCTCCAGGATGGTGCCATTGTGCCGGTGTTCTTTGGCTCGGCTGAGCATGAGAACGGCATTCATCGTTTGCTGAAAGCACTGCGCCATGAGACGCCGGAATATACCGCGACATTGGACCGCTTGGGCCTCGACGCCGAAGGCGATGCGGTGGCGCAGGTCTTTAAAACCCAGCATGGCGCACAATCGGGCAAGCTGTCACTGGCACGCATTTGGCGGGGTGAATTTGCTGATTCTACTTCGCTGAATAACACGCGCATCAGCGGTATCTTCAAGATGTTTGGGGCGCAACAAAAGAAACAGAGTAAGGCGACACCCGGTGAAATCGTTGCCTTGGGACGCCTTGAAGGCGTGCAGACCGGTGATACTCTGTCGGTTTCTGGTACAGTGGAAGGTCCAGCCTGGCCGGCATTCCTCACGCCGGTCTATGCGTTGTCCATCTATGCCGGCAGGCGGGATGATGAAGTGAAAATGGCGACCGCGATGACCAAAATCATCGAAGAAGATCCGTCACTTTCCTATGGGCCGAATATCGATACTGGCCAGCATCTTTTGCGCGGCCAAGGTGAAACCCATCTGCGGATTGCGCTTGATCGTTTGAAGAACCGCAACAAGCTCGATATTGAGGCAGAGATCCCGCATGTCGCCTATAAGGAATCGATCCGCGACGCCGTCTCCCAACATGCACGCCATAAAAAGCAATCGGGTGGGCATGGGCAATTCGGTGACGTCCACGTCGATATCAAGCCGCTGCCGCGGGGCTCGGGCTTTCAGTTTACTGATTCCGTCAAAGGCGGGGTGGTGCCGAGAAATTATATCCCGGCCGTTGAACATGGTGTGAAGGATTATCTGGTGCGGGGACCCTTGGGCTTCCCGGTCGTCGATGTCGCCGTGGAATTGACCGACGGTCAGCACCATGCGGTCGATAGCTCGGACCAGGCTTTTAAGACGGCGGGCAGTTTAGCGATGCGTGAAGGCATGCCGAAATGTAAGCCGGTTTTGCTCGAGCCCATCTTTCAGATCAATATTTCTGCCCCGCAGGCGTTTACGTCTAAAGTGCAGCGCTTGATTAGTGGCCGGCGCGGGCAGATCCTGGGATTTGAGCCTAAGCTCGGCTGGAAAGGCTGGGATGAGGTCTCGGCGCATCTGCCGGAGTCAGAAACCCTCGATCTGATCAATGAACTGCGCTCGCTGACCCAAGGCACGGCTTCCTATGAATGGCAGTTTGACCGCTTGCAGGAATTCACCGGCAAAGAAGCGGATCAAGTTGTTGCAGCCAGAGGTGCATAGCCCCGAAACTCAACACGGCACAGAGCCACGTTCGAGGTAATAGAGCGCCATTAAAAGATAGGCGGTGCCCCAAATCAGTTCGCTGTGATTGGCGAAATTTTTGGGCTGGTTGAAACAACCGTCAACCAATCGGCCGCGGTCTTTGATGTGGGGCTTGAAGCCCTCAATCATCGGTGTCAGGCGCTCGACAAATTGGGCGTTTTCCGCATTTGGGCTGCTGACAGCCATGCGGGCCAGTTGTTCGATAACGATGGCGGAAGCAGAGGTGTCGACAGGTTTCTCAGTATTATTATCATCTTTAAAATCCGCCATAAAATCCCATGGTGGGGCTTGATCTCCGCAGTGATCCCACCAGTAATTGAAAAGCTTTTCTGCCGCGTCGCGATAGCGGGTTTCACCGAATGCTTGCCAGCCCCGCAAATAGCCGGCAATTGCCCAGGCTTGCCCGCGGCTCCAGCAACTTTCATCATGGGCTCCGAGGAGGGTGAATTCCCGCAGAATTTTATCTTCTGTTTGATGATATTCAATAAACTCAACGGTTGAGCCATCATTCCGGACAAAGTCGCGCAACGTGGTGTCCAGATGTTGCATCGCACCGGTCTTGAAAACCTCATCGCCGGTTTCCTCATAGGCCCAAAAATCGAGCCGAATATTGGGGTGCACATTGTCGACGGCAACGATGCGGCGCGATGCCAGCGTGGTAGATTTAACCTGCACCTCCATGCCAATCGGCATCGCGCCATTTTGCGGTATCGCCATGGAGCGCATGGCATAGGCGGCGGCCAGGGCCAAGGTTCGAAGGCTTGCGTCACCACTCATCGCATGGAGGCGGGCGGCAGAATAGTAAAATCGGTGGCCCCTGAATTGATCATCACGCTCGAGATAGGGGCGTAGTCGCTCGGTCCGCTCGCGGGCTTCTTCGAGCAAGTCTTGGCGACCTTCAAGCTCGCCTTTGATGCGGAGACATTCGACCCAATGGCCGCCACACCAATCACCATCCTCAACAGTTTCATAACGGCCTGTTACCGGATCGGCGTGATAGGGCCACTGATCGCCGATCTGATCTCTAATTTCATCAATGCGATGGAGTAAATCCTCTAAGAGTGAGCCGTCAGTTTTAGCCTGCATGGGATCGCCTAACAAAAATGTCTATCTTCTTTTATCGCCGAAAAGCGAGGTTGAGATCAAGGCCAGGCGATAATCTTTCCATAATTTGCCAAATTCGGTGGCAGCTTACGTATTACATATTTTCCATTTGACCGTGACGCACATGTTCAGGTCCACTCCCAGTAACGATGAGTGGAAATCACTTCTGAATGAATTGATGAATGATTAGCCCTGGTTTATTGTGGCGGTTCTGTCACGGCCCATGGACCACCTCGCCAACAGGTTTTAGACGAATTCCTTTAACTTCAATATTGTCCGCTTTCGGGGGGAAAGCAGACATTAAATCCTTTTACATCATGGAATTTCCCAGAATCGCAGGAAAAAGAGTTGAAATCTGCCTAAACGGGCATCCAGCGGGCACAACACCATCATCAATCCCAAACGCGCAAAAAAAAGGCTAGGAAACCGAAGTTTCCTAGCAAGTTTAACAGGGAGGCTTCACGTCTGGGAGACTTAACGCCCTAGTGTCTTTAGCGATCTCCTAAAAACAAGTGCGAACAATAACACACAATCTATCTTATTGAATAACAACAATAAATACTATATAATGCCATTTATTGTTGATCGTTATTGTCCCTTATTAACCATAGCGGACTGAGTTTTATTGCCACACAGTTGCCACATATATTAATACGGACCATAAGATGCCAAAAATAGCTAAACCGTTGACGGACTACGTGATCAAGACTTTAAAACCTAGTAGAGGTCAAAAAGGGTGGAGGGAAATCTCGGACGGCGGATGTAGGGGGTTGCTCATCAAACTTTCTCCGAGAGGGGAATTGGTTTGGGCTATGCGCCTGACAGTCAATGGTAATCGCGTTTATCATACTGTAGGTGGGTACCCAGCCGTCAGTTTGTCTGAAGCACGAAAACGAGTTAGCGCTTATATTTCTCGAGCTCGTGATGGATCGTCACCCGAAGAAACAGATGCGCGGCTCCAAGCAGAAACATTGACCGTTTCAGCAACTCATGCACTTTACATCCAGGCAATGAAAAATAGTCTCGCCAAGAATACTATCGCGCTAAAAGAAGCAATGTTCCGAGATCACATTTTGCCAGTTGCAGGAAAGAGGCTTATTAGAAAAATTCGCCGTGCTGATGTTGTTGAGATTGTAGAGTTTGTGAAATCAAAAGGAATGAAAATTCAAGCAAATAGAGTGTTTTCCGAGTTTATGGCGATGCTACGTTGGGCTGAGCAAAGAGATTACATTGATGGCGTTCCAAGCTTTAATAAATTTAAGACTAAGGAACAGCCGAGGCGACGGACTTTGACAGGAGAAGAGTTGGGTGTTCTCTGGGAAGTATCGAAAGACATCGGTAAGCTTTCGGGGGATTTTATAAGGCTGCTAATCTTGTCGGGGCAGAGGCGCGATGATGTGCGACTTATGCGATGGGATGAAATAGATATGAAGTCCTGCACTTGGACGATACCAGCTGACCGATACAAAACCCGAATGACCCACGTCGTACCTCTATCAACTCCAATAATGAAAGTGCTGCATGCTCGCAATAAAGAAGGTGTCACCGGGTTTGTACTGGCTGGTGGTGACCAAGAAAAGCCCTTTAATGGTGCATCAAGTGCATTGCGTCGTCTGCGAGCCAAATCAAATATATCTGAGAACTTTACATTGCATGACTTTCGCCGGACCTGCCGCTCCGGTTTGTCCCGGCTAGGTGTTGATGATGTTACTGCTGAATTGGTTATTGGTCATATTCAACAAGGAATGCAGAAAGTTTACGATCAATATGACCGAATAGATGAGCGCACTGAGGCGTTGCAACGATGGGGGAGCTATGTAATTTCAGTAGTAGGTGAAAGTGACGATAATATTGTTCCTATGTCCCGAGGGAGTTGAGTCTAAGGCAGTATTTAGGCGCGGAAAATAATTCAAAAAAAGCGTTAAATGATGTTCGGATGGCCAATATATTGCCCCAAGTTAAAGGAGGGCAGCCATGAATTGGAGCTAATATCATTAAAATGAGGGCTCGGTATGTCCGACGATTACATTCGATGGAAAAAAGAAAAAGCAGAACGCCTGAAAAACCCTGCAGCTAAACGCGAAGCAGATATTAAAAAGTTAGTTCGCTCCAGGCGGAGCATAATACACGAATGTCAGGCTTTTGAGTTAAAAAATCCATCGCCAAAACAAGAACGGGCGCTGAGGGCTTTGGATGAAGCAATAGAAGATATGAATGAGGCGGGGTGGCTCGTTGAGAGTAACCTAATAGATGCAGAGCAGATCTTCTTAGCGGAAAACTCAAACTTGGCTAGAGCAGTAATTAAAGCGATGAACGCCGACCTTTTAGACCATCCCTTGGTTCGTAATTGGATAACAAACCTAAAAATCTTTGGTGAATGGGATGAATTGCGTCGGTTTAAACGTAAACGTCTTGAAAAGGAGGTGAAACGGCCTCCATCCAAAGAGGACTTTTGGCTTCGTTTTGAGGCTCAATCATTGTTAGATGAGGGGATTGGTCCACAAAAAATTCGGCAATTGTTACTGCGAAAACTTCGGCTGAATAAAGTTCCAGAATGGTTTGATATTTCGAGCTCCGATCGTCAAAAATTGATTAAATATATCAAAGACCTTACTCGCCAAGGATTTAGTCAAAAGCTTAAACGACTAGGTTGTCGGTTCACATAATATAAAGTGTAAACAGTTTTTGTCCCATTTTCGCTGGAACACATCTTCGCGTTCTATAAGGCACCTCAATGATAACTTAATTGAGGTTTAAATTATGGAACTAACTACTCAACCCCTTGCGTATCGAATTTCAGATGCCTGTAAAATTGCTGGCGTAGGTCGCTCCCTTTTATATCAAGCTATCCGTGATGGTAGCCTTCAAGCAAAAAAATATGGTCGAAGGACGTTGATACTCCATGGCGATCTCGAGTCGTGGCTCTCTACTCTCCCCAAAGTTGGCATAAAGTTATGAGCATCTTTGCAAAAATGCCAATTATGACGAGGCTGTATCAATTACTCCGCCGAGTTCACATTTATTCAATCTTTAAACGCCGAATAAATGACAGTAAAGAATGGTCTGTTTCAGCCATAAAAATTGGCGGTCAGCTAGGCCATACCCCAACCAGCTCAAATTGTAAAAACCAGCCTATGTTTTCTGCGGGTTACAGGAGCAAAAATGACACCCCCAACCACCGTCAGATTAGGGGTGCGTCATGAGATGGTTCAGAACAATCGATGTTCCCCGTCACGAGTTGGCCCCGAGACGGCAGCGAACTCTAACTGCAGCACTGGATATTATTAAACCGCTCAAGTTACGCGGTAAAAAACTTCAGGAGGCTGAAGAGCGTATATTTAATGCTAAGCAGCCTAAGGCCGAAGCCAAGCGCCTTGTAAAATACCATGAGCGCGAGAAATCAAAGCGCAATACACCGCTAGAGACTGAGGTCGATTTGTCCGATGCTCAGGAACTCAGAGTTAAGCTTATCCGTAAACTAGGCTGCCTCTACCGCTCAGACCCACAGGCCATGCTCTTGGGAAAGATTGAGCTTAAGATTGCTGACGGCACTATGACCAAAGCAAGTTTTCAGAAGCTTACTGCAGCTGCTTTAAAAATGGAAATTCGTGATGTGGACCGCAAGCAGCGCAAATCAGAGGCTAAATGGATTCGCGGTGACCTTGAATGAGGTCATATATTGCCGCATCTGGCTCTTCACGGCACATGGGTGGCTTACTGGATTGCTTAGCTGCTGGAAGCTCCTGGGTTGCTTCAAACCAGTCTAGGGTAGTTAAGATTTTCAAACTTAGAAATGATCAGAAGAAAAGTCCGGTCATCGCTGAAATCACTATTGATGGTATCCGCTGGATCACCAACGGGCGGCAAATCTCGATAAAAAGTTTGATGGGATAACCATGAGTAAAAAAATTGGTGGATCAAAGTTTAAACGGCAGAGTAATCATATTCGGATACATTACGAATGGTTTGATAGTCCAGCCTATCGCAGCTTAAGCTTAACAGCTCGGTGCCTACTGAATGAATTTCTCTATGTTTACCGTCCTTCACGTAACGGACATTTGGTAGTGTCTGTTGAAACTGCAGCTAAGCGCTTAAACAAATCTGAAGAAACCTGTCGCAATGCATATTATGAGCTTATGGAAACAGGTTTTCTCGTGCTTAGCGAGGAAGCCCGGTACATAAATGGCCGCGCTCGTGAATTTCGTCTTACGATTTATCCATCAAATAACGGGAGGGAACCAACGGATGATTGGCAGCAGTGGACACCTGATAATCCCATCATGAGAATCAAACGCCCTAAGAAAAAAATTAGAATCCACCCCTAAATTTTAAGCCTTACCCCCCTAATAATTTGGGGTAACCCCCTTAAAAATCTAGTGGGTGGCAATTTATTTACGATAACGGATAATTTAAAATCACAGAAGTCCGCTAATTTGGCTTGCGGCACTTTTAGCCAACCCCCTTAAATTTTAGGTGCCTTATAGTATACCATAGGTTAAGGGAGATTATTATCTGTGCTTAGGTTTGCAGTCATGTATCCGGCCTTTTGATGCAACACTTCTGGTCGCTGGCCCTGATGGAATTCGATGGATCAATGCCCAGTCACATTAACGAGCTTTATGCTCGGACAATGTCTTGAAATAGCGAAAGGGATTGTGA
>JABIHH010000043.1 GCA_018649725.1 Rhodospirillaceae bacterium
ACGCGAAAGGATCAAACTGAAGACAATGGAGACCCGGCGCTTGCAATACCGCAAATACGCCGCTTAATATATTGAACCAGATGAGCCAGATCCTCCTTTAGATCAGGCCGTTGATTGTTCCAATTACTATGACGACGGACAGTGCTCTATTTCGGCATGATGTCGATGATAACCCCGCCGGTTGCCATTGCGGCTTATGCTGGCGCAGCGATTGCTAAAACTGATCCGATTAAAACCTGTTTATCGGCGATTCGGTTTGGCTGGCCCGCTTATGTCGTCCCGTTCTTATTTGTGCTGTCGCCAAACCTCCTGATGAAGGGCGAGAATGCAGATATCATTTGGGCGGTGGTAACAGCCGTTGGTGGCGTGTGGATGCTTACCATCGCGGTGATCGGTTATTTCTCCAAAGTCCTGGATATTGGCTCGCGACTGGTTTTTGCCTTGGCTGGATTTGCTTTGCTGATTCCAGCCGGCGTAGTTCCGGGCGGCGTATGGGTGGATTTAGGCGGCGGAGTTCTAGCCGCTGCGATCGTCTTCTACCTGCTGGTGCAAGCTAGGCGCAATGTTGTCAGCTAGCAGGGCTTATTTGACCTGACAGCTGATTTCAACGAAGGTGCCGGTCGCAGGATCGATCATATGGGCTTTAACATCCGTCGCCTCATCGTCCCTGACAGAGACAATCAACCAGATTAGATCTGGCTCAAAGGCTTGCTCCAAATCGGTTTCAGACGGCTGGGCTGGATGGTCGGGGTGGGAGTGGTAATGCCCGACAATGCTATCATCCGAGCCGCGCAGTTCGCGCTCTAAGTTAATGCGGATTTGAGGATCGATCTCAAAGCGATCATTTCCCTGATCAGCCAGCAGATTGACACTTGGGACGATGCGGGAAAGCGTCACGGTTTCAGCAGTTCTTTTTCCCACCAACAAGCCACAACATTCGGCCGGATAGGCGGCGCGGGCTGCTTGCTCTATTTGCTCAAACTGAAATTTATCTAGCTGGATCACGGTTGCGGATCAAAGCGCAAGCGCCGGATGACGGCACCGGTCTCGGCATCCAATACCATAATTTGATCCTGCTTTGCCTGATTAGTAATATGCACAATGATCCTGTTGCCGGATGCTTCGATCTCCTTTATGCGCTCGCCTTTTGGTAATGGGATCGAAATATTCACCGGTAAATTGGTGTTCAAGCGCGGGGTAGGGTTAGCGGCTGAGCTGATTTGCGCAGGTTTGTCGCTGTTCTCGCTGAAAAATTTAAAATCCGGATCGCTGGCGCGCTGATACAGACCAAAAATCAACAGGCCAAATCCGCCGATAAGGATAATGCCGAGACCGAAGACAAGTGAAACTAAGGCCTTGTTTTTATGCATGTTTTTGGTCCAGTCTTCTCCGCATGAAAGATCCAACCAAAATCGAGACCCTTCAGGCGACCGTCGTTGAAAGTTTTGCCGGCAGTCGTCTCGATAAATTTTTAAGCGAGAGCTTTGCCGAACATTCCCGCACTCGTATTAAATCCCTTATTATTGACGGATGTATTACGAATGCGGGGGCGAAAGTAACGGACCCCTCACGTCGGGTCAAACCCGGTGAGGTATTTGAAATTGCTATCCCTGCTTTAAAGACGGCGCTACCGGTTGCTCAAAAAATCGATCTCAATGTTGTTTATGAAGATGACGATCTGATTATCATCGATAAACCGGCTGGCCTCGTCGTCCATCCGGCGCCCGGTAATCCAGATCGAACATTGGTCAATGCGTTGATTGCGCATTGTGGCAGTAGCCTTTCCGGCATTGGCGGCGAAGCGCGTCCTGGCATCGTGCACCGTTTGGATAAAGATACCAGTGGTCTGATGGTGGCGGCAAAAAACGATATCGCTCACCGCGGGTTGGCTGCCCAATTCTCAGATCACAGCCTGGACCGAGCGTACAAAGCCATGGTCTGGGGTGTGCCTAAAACTAAATCCGGCGTGATCGAAGGCAATATCGGACGCAATCCCCGCAATCGAAAGAAAATGGCTGTGGTTAGCCGGGGCGGCAAACACGCTGTGACCCACTACAAAGTTGAGCAGCGTGTGGGGGAGGACAATCAGTTTTGGGCAAGCTTGATTGAATGCAGATTGGAAACTGGACGCACGCACCAGATCAGAGTTCATATGACCAGCTTCGGCCATCCGATCATTGGCGATCCGGTTTATGGTGCAAAAGATGTCAAAAAATTGAAAAAGAATGTTTCAGTTGTGTTTCATAAGGCTGTAGAGAACCTTAATCGGCAGGCCTTGCATGCCTATTTAATCGGTTTTATCCACCCGATCACGGGTGATAAAATAAGCTTCAAAAGCCCGCTTCCCCGCGATATTTTGGCTCTTTGTAACGCCTAAATTGGCTTTGTAACATACGCTTACACTTTCACACACTCCGTAAATTGACCCAGAGCGGGTCTCCGATCATCATGCATTTAATCATTCGTTAACAGTTTAGCGTAGCGAAAAGCATTTTTTAATAGGGTGGAGTGAAAATAAAATGGCAGTTCAAACACTAGGTCTCACGATCTCGCCGGAAGCAAACCTTACACGTTATCTTCAGGAAATTCGCAAATTCCCGATGCTGAAGCCGGAAGAAGAAGTTTCGTTGTCACAGGCGTGGCTCAAAAACGAAGACCATGAATCAGCTCATCAATTGGTTAATTCCCACCTTCGCCTCGTGGCTAAAATTGCTATGGGATATCGCGGCTACGGACTGCCGATTGCCGAGCTTATTTCAGAAGGCAATGTTGGTATGATGCAGGCGGTCAAACGCTTCGACCCGGAGCGCGGTTTCCGTTTGGCAACTTATGCTATGTGGTGGATCCGGGCAGCGATGCAGGAATATATTCTGCATTCATGGTCTTTGGTCAAAATGGGCACGACCGCGGCACAAAAGAAATTATTTTTCAATCTCCGTAAACTCAAAGCTCAAATGAAAGCGTTGGAAGTTGGTGATTTGACACCGGAACATGTGACTGAAATCTCTGAGCGCCTTGATGTTCCGGAAAAAGATGTTGTTTCGATGAACCGCCGTCTGGCCAAATCCGATAGCTCTCTCAACGCGCCATTGCGTGAAGAAGGTGAGGGCGAGTGGCAGGATTGGTTGGTCGATGAAACCCAAAATCAAGAGCAATTATTGGCAGAAAACCAGGAGCTTGACGGACGCCGGGCGCTGTTGAACTCAGCGATGGATGGCCTTAAAAATCGCGAGCGTCACATTTTGTTTGAGCGCCGCCTAAAAGATCAGCCTGCTACTTTGGAAGTTCTCAGCCAGGAATATGGCATTTCTCGTGAGCGGGTTCGCCAAATTGAAGTTCGTGCTTTTGAGAAATTACAAAAATCAATGCGTAACGCCGTTATTGAGCAACGGCTCAGCGCCTAGGCGGAGCGCATAAGTTTCCTAATCTCCCCTCTGTGTGAAGTAAAAAGGGCATCTCGAATAGGAGGTGCCTTTTTTCTTTGGGCGTTTAAATGAAAGTGCGTCTAAGAAGGCGCAGGCGGCGTGGCGTTAATAATATCCAGCTCAGGCTCATCTGCCGGAGGAGCTGAAGGCGGCGCGTTCTGGCGGCCTTTCGCAAGCATTTCCGTATTGCGCGGGCGGGATGTAATGTCTTCCCCCCATTCGCCGATGAGCTCTCGTTGCCGGCTGCGAAGCTGGGTAATGCGGTGTTGGGCAACCACCGCCAGCAGAGCGTTTACAACAGGCGGAATGGCGATATAGAGAAGCCAGCCAAAGCTTGCAGCGGCATACATTACAATGAGATCAAATACATTAGTGATTATCTGTATGGCATGGCCGATAGTATTTTGACCGGCCCAAAGCTCGAGCAAGGAGGGGAAGACACCCGTGATATTCATCGCCCCAACGCAAAAGGTCGAATATTTTTTTGATGATTTATCAATGATGAAGGCGACCAGCGTCGGCAATAGGCCGATGAACAGTAATATTATCGATTCCGGGAAGGCAAACATGACGATAGAAAGCAATAAAACCCAGAGCAAAGGTTGCATGGTGCTGCCTTTGCTCTTGGCTGGCGCGGCTTTAGGCGCTTTTCTTGGGGACACTGCCATCCTACTCTCCTAACCAGCCATAATTATCATCGAAACGATAAAGATCATTATTAAAATTGAGGTGATGGCTGCCGCTTGTTTGCTGGTACGGTCAGCTGCGTCGGAGCCCGGACCGGTGTCTTGTTCAATGCCTAAGACCTCGTCTTCCGCTAGGCCGAATTCTTCAACCGCCGCCAAATAGTTATCTTCATCTAGCCGTTTCGTCTCCGGGTCATCCAAAAGCGTGAGCAATTCAGAGAGCTCACCGCTGCGAACAATTCGGGGAACATCTGCTTCAACTTCTTTTCTTGTTGTTCGAGAGTGATAAAGCCTGATAACCGGCCCCATTAAGCCCCCAACCCATTTCGTCAGGCCCATGAGAGTGCCGGCCTTCATTTTATCTTGTAACAGGACCAACAGACGCAACATGCCAAGGGTTTGAATAGTATCATCGATGTCACCCAGCTCGGACAAGTGATCATCCATATTTCCCTCGCTGCGGGCCGCAATAAAAGCTGCGATGTGGCGATCAACAGGACTCTTTTTAGTGTCGACTGATTTCTCGACCGCGTTGAGTGTTGGCAGCAGCATGCCGATGGAAATAATATTTTCTTTAACAACTATCGGACTTTGGCAGGCATATCCGCTATTCGTTTCATACAGACAACGCTCGACACCAAATCCTGGCCCAGCCTTTTGTAA
Organism: Rhodospirillaceae bacterium; assembly: GCA_018649725.1. GTDB lineage: Bacteria > Pseudomonadota > Alphaproteobacteria > Rhodospirillales > UBA2165 > TMED23. Next base: position 4,775 of record JABIHH010000043.1, read on the forward strand.
ATAATTTGAAATCCGGGCAAAAAATTCAATTTCGGTAAATTGAACTCCGGCATTCCCTTCTGATATCTCATACCAAATCCCGGGCACGCCATTGATAACGGATTCGGCATAGGTTTTTATATTGCCGTCGCGCATTGTTTCGACGGCGATGGCAGAGCCAAAAGCATCCGGCATGTATTTGATGTTCTTGTATGTTATTGGCGCTTTTGGATCGATCATCATTAAGATGCGGGATAACATTAGCTCGTCTGCATCAGGATTGGTTTCTTCCATTGCAGCAGCGTCTGCGACGACTGCAGCTATCGATGCTGCCATTTCGGTGTCTTCCAAACTTTTGGCAAACCATTGTTCTAACGAGCCGTCTTTGATGAGTTTAAGGGCAGATTCGCGACGTTCAGACATCGAGAAGCAAAGCGTTCTTGCTATGGTGTGTTCAAAATCACCAAATTTAAAGGGGCGTTGAGACTTGCGAGTTACTTCACTTTGATGAGGAGATACGCGGCGGCCACTTTGCCACATTTCGAGCTCTTCAAACCCCCAGCGCTCTTCAACAATATCGTTCAGCATACCCCGCATCGGCTCCAACAACGATGCCGTGAGCAGGTTCTTACCAACCAGCGTTTGGTAACTATTCGTGGCGATTTTATTCAACAGAATTTGTTCTCGAGACATCCCCCGGACCGGGCTTTGGCGCTGGAGTAACATCGCCAAGCTTGCGCCCAGGGCATAAATATCGTCATCCAGCGTTCCAACGCCCCTAGCCCCTTCTCCCGCCATGCCGCATTCAATCGTTTCAAACGCAACGGGTTGATCAAAGCCGGGAGGGGAACTTACAAAATCGCCCAATACGACTTCTTCATGCTCGGTATCGGTAAAAAAAATGTTGTCTGGACGAATACTTCTATGGGTCAAATTGCGTTCCTGGAGTTGGAGCAGGGCGGCAATACCAGTATTGGCTACGAGACGGATGATATCTATTTTCTTATATTCAGGAATTTCCGGATGTTTTAGATATTGATCAACACGACCGCCCATAGGACGCTGATAAACTAAAGCGAGAGATTTTTGCTCCAAAATCGGCCAGTCAATATTTCCAAAACCCGCAAGGTGCATGTTTCCCGGCATATCCTTGTCGGCAATCTCCTCCATCTCCTCCCACCTAACTGGCAGGCCCGGAATGCAAATTAGAGCGAATAATTTGAGTTGAGGCTGCATCCGGTCTTCGGCTTCAAACGCACGCGCAGACGGGGAATCCATTTCGGGCAGGGGGCGCCCAGGATAAATATCATAACGGTTGTTTAGCGTCGAAGGGGGTGTGTTGTCGGGGGCAGATATTGGTTCCGGCTGGTCGGGATGGGCGAGAACTTCGCCATTTTCTGCTTCTTCCCCGACGACGTCTTCGGCCAAATTTTCATCTACGTTTTCTGGTGTATCGCCACCTGTTTGATCAGCGGTATCATCCGTAGGTTCCGGTGTCTCTGGAATATCTGCTTCATCACCCGGCGGCGGAGGGGGCACATCCATTGCTATTTCTGGCGCTATTTCTGGCGCAATCTCCGGCGCAATCTCCGGCACAGTCTCTGGCACGATCTCTGGAGTTTCATTTAATGCTTCCTCGGGCATCTGATCAGGTTCGCCAGGTGGTGTATCTTCAGGCGGTGAATCGTCAGGAGGTGTATCGTCAGGGGGTGGCGCTATGTCGGATTCAACTTCAGTCTCGGCATCCGTTTCCAGGTCGAGATCAGGGGCAGGCACCGGCGCAGGCACGGATTCCAGCCCAGCTTCTTCATTGTTTTCTAATTCTGACGAACTATCTGCCATAAATTCTGATCACTCTTCTAGCGTCAGGTTTAAATCCATTTCCGAGAACTACCGGAACTCTTACTCATTGCATTTACTATAACGTAATTAAGATATAATGCTCAAAATTACCGACATACTGCATAAATGTTCACCCAAAATTCTTTCAGGCATAATTCAACTTTTCTACTCATTTTTATGACATGAGTAAATTTAAATTCTCTTAATCTTCAAAGGGATCCTGGACTAATATTGTATCATCGCGTTCCGGGCTGGTTGAAAGAAGGGCGACCGGTGCTTCGATTAATTCTTCGATCCGGCGGATATATTTAATCGCTGTGGCTGGTAGGTCAGCCCAGGACCTGGCGCCATAAGTGGGTTCCGACCAACCTTCCAAAGTTTCATAGACCGGTTCAACCTTGGCTTGGCCAGTAATTGAGGCGGGGAAGTGATCGATGTTCTCGCCATCGAGGGTGTAGCCCGTGCATACTTTCAACTCGTCAAAGCCATCAAGAACGTCCAATTTTGTCAGTGCAATACCGGTGATACCACTGACTTTAATGGCTTGGCGAACCATGACGGCATCGAACCAGCCGCACCGTCTTTTACGCCCGGTAACAGTGCCAAACTCGTGGCCGCGCTCACCGAGCTTTTGGCCAATCTCATCTTCCAACTCGGTCGGAAAGGGGCCCGAGCCGACCCGCGTTGTATAGGCTTTGGTAATGCCGAGATTATAGTTGGCCGCCTTTGCACCTTGGCCGGAGCCGACCGTTGAAGCACCGGCGACGGTATTAGAAGACGTCACGAAAGGATAGGTGCCGTGATCAACATCAAGCATAGCGCCTTGCGCGCCTTCAAACAGGATGCGCTTGCCGTCTCGGCGCGCTTCATCCAATTGATACCAGACGGTCCTGACGAAAGGTAGTATCTTCGGTGCAACCTCCAGCAAAGGCTCCAGGATTTCGTCTTTGGTAATCTCGGTTGATCCCAGACCACGCATCAAGGCGTTATGATGCAGCAACATACTCTCAATGCGCTCTTCCAACATTTCTCGGTCCGCTAGATCGCCGGCTCGTATTGCCCGGCGGCCAATTTTGTCCTCGTAAGCTGGGCCAATGCCACGACCCGTCGTGCCAATTTTAGCACCACCCAAAGCCTCTTCACGGGCGATATCCAACTTTGAGTGAAGCGGTAGAATAAGCGTAACATTCTCGGCGATGGAAAGATTGTCCGGGCCGACTTCAACGCCCTGACCTTTAAGGGTCTCGATTTCCCTCAGCAAGGCCCAGGGATCGAGCACCACGCCATTACCAATGACCGATTGCTTGTTGGGCCGAACAATACCGGAGGGCAGGAGGCTCAGCTTATAGGTCACATCGCCGATGACCAGGGTGTGGCCCGCATTGTGTCCACCTTGAAATCTCACCACGACATCGGCCCGCTCAGAGAGCCAGTCAACGATCTTACCTTTACCTTCGTCACCCCATTGGGCGCCAACGACGACTACATTCGCCATAATCTATCTCTTCCTTTATGAATTCGTAACAGGTGTGACCTGACTGCCATCCCAATAATGGCTGCAGCCAGCAAGTTTTGCTTGTTCCATATCTCCGTCGTCAAAGCTTTCAACGACAATCCAGTCTTCTTGTCTTAATTTCTGGGCGACACCGGGCGTTGATGCGGGAACATAAACCCGGTCGGGCTGAGTAGGATCCGGCAGCGCGCGTAAAATTGTGTCAATAAACAACGAGACCCCGGTTGCTGTTTCTTCGCTGTCTCCACCGTTTGTATCCTCAGCTAAATAACGACCGCCCCGGCCAATTTCGCCCCGCACATCAAGCGCAAAGAAAGTAAAGGTGACGCCGGTATGATATTCATAACCCCGGGTTTCGACCGGATCGATTGTCAGGGTTAAATTAGGTGCGCGATCTTTAAGGCATTCTATCACGGCAGCCAAATTGGCCAATTCGGCTTTAGCGTTTTCGGGCAGCGGGCATTTCTGCAAGATCGCCAAGGCCTTATCCGCCGGTCCGACGGCTTTTAAGAGGGTGCCAAAAAGTGCGCTTGTTTCGTCGCCCAGTTTTTCACTAAGCGCCTCAATCGCTGGCGCATCTTTTTGATTTAGAGACGCCCTGAGATTGCTTCCCTCAGCGGATAAATCAATTTCTCTTGCGCTGCAAATAGCCGTTACCAGAGTTGGCAGGCCAAGATCGACGGAAAGATTTGGCACGCCTAAATCGGTCAGAGCTTCCGCCGCCATGAGCACGACCTCGGCATCTGCTTGCGGTGAAAGCGAGCCAATAAGCTCGGCACCGATCTGGCCAAACTGCCGCTTCGGGCGCAAATCAGAGCCCTTGACTCGTAATACCTGACCGGCATAGCTCAGTCTAATGGGCCTTGGCACATCGCCCAAACGCGTCGAGGCAATGCGGGCAATCTGTAATGTCATATCAGCGCGAACGCCCAACATGCGCTGTGAGATAGGATCCATCATGCGGAACGTCTGCTTGGCCGTGGTACTGCCGCTGCCACTTAATAAAATTTCTTCGAATTCAATTAGGGGCGGTTTGACACGTTCATAGCCATAGCTCGCAAACGATGCCATTAGGCTTTCGGTTACACGGGCTTCAAATTCTGCCTCAGGCGGCAAAATATCGGCGAGACCGGTCGGCAAAAGTCCGCGATGCGTATCGTCAGTCATTCAGTCTGATCCGTTTAAACTTCGATTATTCAACTGCGTATTGTGGCACCCTTTTTGGAACACCAAATTTCAGCTGTTTATAAAAGTTATTTCGCTGGGATGCACCCCAATTTACGGGATTTGGACAGTTTTTCGCCGGACCGTTTTTCCAAGCTGGTCCAATAGAAGAGGGGTCAGTCGTCGCACCAAGGCACCGCTATCAGTTTGGTGAATACCGGCAAAGGCTTCTCCCTGCCAGAGACGTGGGCCGTTTTGCTGATCCAAGGTAATTTCCAAGCTCATTTTAGTCAGAGTGTTTTCGCCGTGCTTCCTGGACGGATTTAAAATTCCGCCCTCTGAGCTGGAAAAAAGATTTAGTCTCACCTCTGCCTCTTTGCCCGTCGCAGTGCTGCTTTCAGCTTTAAATTCAACAGAATTGTTTTTTGATTCGCCAGACCATTTACCAAGCGCTTTCTTGGTTTCAAATGACAGCGTGAGTTTGGCTTTAGGTGAGAGCGTGTAACCGAGACTTTGCAATTGAGATTCGATAATACGCGCGGTCCTCAGATTTTCATCCGAGTTATCCCATGGTTTGACAACAACGGCAGCATTTACCGGTATGGGTCGGAACGAGACGGCATTAATAATGCCTTCTTCAGCCTTTGAATAAGTGGGAGAGAGAACCATCCCCACAAATAAAGCTAATGAAAACAATCTAGTAGAGTAAATTCGTGCACCCATTTGCAATCTCATCGCTGATATTTTGATATCATCATAGGCAATCATGTAACGCTGAGATAAGAGAGTCAATTCCTAGCTCGGAGATGAAAAATCAGCTCATAGATTCGGATGGAGCGGTCGGTCCGGCTGATTATGGACATCAAAATTCAGGAAGCTGATGAGAAGCTGGCTGCCAACCAAGAGCGGTAGGGCGGCAATGATTACGGTGCCCGCAGTTGCAGTTATTCCGGAGGTCGAGCTTTTATACCATTCTACGCCGCCGAATATCACGCCGAAGGTAATAAAGATGACACCGACAACGAGCTCAACGGAGGCAATGCTGAAATCGCGTAGAAAATAATTATAGGCGATGCGTCGACAGAAATTAGCAAAATGCTTGGCGAAAAATGGTAGCAAAACCCTTGATATTTTGAGGCTACTTGTTTCTTCACCGTATATTGCCTGGATCGGCACATCCGCAACAACGGCGCGCGCAATGTTTAATTGAAACAACATATCGGATTCAAAGAAATAATCCCTGCTGATTTTTTTTAAGGCGAGCTCTTGAGCGACCTTACTGTGAATCGCCGTAAAACCATTGGTCGGGTCGAAAATCTTCCAATAGCCGCTCGACATTTTCGAGGCAAAGGAGAGGGCTAAATTACCTATCAGCCGGAAAACCGGCATTTTCGACAATCCGTTGAGGCGATAGAAACGATTGCCTTTGGCGTAATCCGCTTCGCCTCTCAGAATTGGCCGGATGAGAGTCTTGATCATAGCGGGGTCCATCTGACCATCGCCATCAACCTTCACAATGATGTCTGCGCCAAGTTCAATCGCTTTGTCATATCCCGTGAGCGTCGCCCCGCCAACGCCTTGGTTGTTCTCATGGATGACGATGTGCAAGCGGGGATCGGAAAAATTTTCGCGAACAAACTCACCCGTTTTATCAGGGCAGGCATCGTCAATGACAATGATGTGGTCAACCATCGCATCAAATTTTCCCAGCACAGCCAAGATCTGACGCGTCTCGCGATAGCACGGAATGACAACAGCAATCCGAGGTTTTGCGGTGGTTTCTTCGATCGCGGAGGAATTCTCTACAGTGATATTTGACATGTTGGAATCATAGAGGCGTGACTAAAATGGCGCAAGCTTCTAGCTTCTTGGGAAATTGAAGAGTGCAAACCGGTATGTATCGGAAAAGCGCTATAAAACAAGGTGTTGCAACACTATATAATCCTATGCAAGGCTTTCATCCTGAAATAGTAAATCGAACAACAAGTGCACTCTGGAGTATATAGTGAGCGTCCCTGAAACACATGACCTCGCGGGTATCGTCATCCTTGAAGGATTGAATGAGGACCAATTGCGGGATTTTGAGAAATCCTGCCGGTGGCGGCGATTTGCACCTGATGAGCAAATTGTCGACCAGCAAAGTGATTCAAATGATGTTTATTTTATTACCCGTGGCCGCGTGCGGGTGGTGAATTTTACCTATTCTGGAAAAGAGGTCGCGCTCGAAGATCTGACAGCAGGGCAATATTTTGGTGAACTGGCTGCCATTGATGGGCGTCCTCGTTCTTCTTCTGTCGTGGCCTTGGAAGATTCTGATATCGCCAAAATGTCGCCGGAAAGATTTGTCGCCGTTATGAAAATGTATCCGGATGTGGGGTTAAAGGTGATGCGAAATATGGCGGGTATCATTCGGACCGCAACCGAGCGGATTGTCGATCTCTCTACCCTAGGCGCCAATAGCCGCGTCCACGGCGAGCTTTTGCGCCAGCACGACCCGGGAAACGGTGGCCCGCGTGCTCAGTGATCTGGCAAAAAAGGGAATTGTGAAGCGCGAAAAGGATTCACTCGTCGTTTGCGATGTGATGGCGCTCGAAAATATGGTAGATGAAGTACGTGGCTGAGAAAGTTAATTGCAATTTTGTGTAACTTTGCAAAGAATCTCCAATTAATGCCTTGAATATGGGAAAATAATCACAAAATAGTAAGCAGGCGAATATATTGGAATGTCGAATACCGATATTAGATTTTTTGGAGTATGAGTGGCTATGGCCAAGACTATTTTAATTGTTGAAGATAATGAATTAAACATGAAGCTGTTTAATGACCTTTTGCAGGCGCATGGCTATGACACCTTACAAACCAAAGACGGTAATGAAGCCGTCGCAATGACCGAGGAACATCGTCCTGATTTGATCCTGATGGACATCCAATTGCCGAAAATTTCGGGTCTTGAGATTACTAAATTGATCAAAGAAAAAGATGAGTTGAGAGATATTCCGGTTATCGCAGTTACGGCTTTTGCCATGAAAGGCGATGAGGAAAAAATTATGGAAGGCGGTTGTGACGGCTATATTGCAAAGCCGATTTCCGTGCCAAATTTTCTTGAAACAGTCTCCGGCTTTCTAGGCTAATTTAAAACTCGAAAACCCAGAAAAACCGGATACTCGATTATCTCAAAACAAAGGACCGCCAAAAGCGGTCCTGTTTTTTTGCGCCTAAAGACGGAAAATTAAGCTGGCTTACTTAATTTTGCCTTCTTTGAACATCACATGTTTGCGGGCAACCGGATCGTATTTACGGAATTCCATTTTTTCCGTTTGGTTGCGTGGGTTCTTTTTGGTCACATAGTAAAAACCGGTATCAGCTGTGCTGACAAGTTTTACTAAAACTGTTGCTGGCTTCGCCATATCTCAACGTCCGTTTATTATTCAAATTATCGAGTGCGGCGCACAATAGCGATCAGAGCGCGCCTGTCAACCATATTGGCAATCAATTTTGTTGGCAAAATGGGTCGATTTATTTAGCCGAGGCTAGAGACGGGTTGAGCGCTTTAACACGCTGGTAGAGCGACGCATCGAGCAACAATTTCTCAGCGATTTGAATATCAAGCGGATTGCGCTTATTTGTTGTCGGGCAGGTCGCTTTGAGACGTTCGCGTTCAGATTTCTGACTAATTGCGACACTGTGCCAGGCCTGCAACGTCTCTGAAAGCTGGCCGGCTTTTTCCAAGGCCTCATCGATATAATTGGTCGCATTGGCTTGCTCATTTCGGGTTGCACATATCAAGGGCGGCACACCGAGGCCATGTAAGAAATAGCCGGACGGTGCTTGGAAACGTGACCAGGTGAGCGTTATTTCGGCATCATTGGGCAATCTGATCACGGTTTGGACCGTCCCTTTGCCATAGGAGGTTGAGCCGATGATAATCGCACGCTCGTGATCTTGAAGCGCGGCTGCGACAATTTCAGAGGCGCTGGCGGAGCGGCCATTGATCAAGACAACGAGCGGCAGGCCATCTGCGAGATCGGTGCCTCTCGCATCATAATCATGATCGCTCGCCGGATGACGCCCACGTGTTGAGATAATCCGACCGTCGACCAAAAAGAGATCTGAAACATTGACCGCCTGTTTGAGCAGACCACCAGGGTTGCCTCTGAGATCGAGAATGATTCCTTTGGCTTTCTGGCCGGTTTGCTGGTGGGCTTCTCTCAGACCTTGAACCAAATTGCGGGCGACTTGTCTTGTCGTGCGGTTGTTAAAGCCGCTGACGCGGATATAGATAATCCCGTTTTTCACCGAATGGGAGGCGGTTGGGGTGACAATGCGGTCCCGCCGGATGGAAAAGTTTAAGCGGATAAAGGGATTTGTCGGTGCCGTTAAATTTGCCGGCCGTAAAACTCTAACATCAACAATAGAGCCGATTTTCCCCCTGAGAAGTTTTCCCGCTGCCCGACGTTTTAAGCCAGCAAGTATTTGGCTCCCGGCATGGGTGATAATATCGCCGGCTTTCAGCCCTGATTTGGTGGCCGGGGTTTCCGGAAAAACTTGCGTGACAGTGACGCCTTTTTCAACCGGCTTGAAGCGAATGCCGATACCGCCAAAGCCCGAGCGCTTTTCTCTGTTTCGCTTGGCTTTTTCAACGCTGGCATAGCGTGAAAAGGCATCGAGCAGGGATAGGCTGCCATCAAATACCGCCTCGTATAAATTGGCCATTTTTGTGGTTTTAAACAATCGGGCATCGTTTCGAATATCGCCCAGGACCAGAACCGTCAATTCAGCCCAGCCGCGGAAATCGTGCTTGGCTGGCGCGCTATATCTATGCGCCTGAATGCTATCGGAGCGGACAAGAACTTCATTTTGGTGCGCTTCCACGCTCAACGTTGGATCAATCGTGGCGAGGCCTCTCAAACCCTCCAGGGCTAGCTCAGCAGCCGGTATCGCCTCAATATAGCGCTCTGAAATATGCCGATAGCCGGATGAAAATGTCTTGGTGGCAAGCTCGGTTTCAAGCTGATCGGATCGGTTGTGCGCTACCTCTTGAGGCTGGGCGCAGGCCGCCAGAAGGGCGACCAAGGCAACAATCAGCAGCCTTTGGCCCAGCTGTTTCCGGGTGACTAATGTAGGGTTCTTTTCCACCAGCCTATAGTGGTTTATTTTTGCCGTCGCGTCATCTATTTCGTGTTGATTTTCTGGAGCGCTTACGACTTTTGTGAGATTTTTTTCTTGGCTTTGGACGCTGTCGCCCGGGCGAAGTATTCGTTCCTAAAATTGATAGAACCAGAGAACCTGAAACCGGGTTTGCATCTTCCAAAACAACATCCAGCTTCATGCCCAGATGAAAAACATACTTGTTGCGTGACCCTTTGAGGGACATCCGCTTCTCATCAAATTCGTAATAATCATCGGGCAGGGAGCGAATGGGGAGCAAGCCATCTGAGGCAATTTCGTCCAAGGTTATGAACAGGCCAAAATTTGTGACACCGTTCACTTTACCGCTAAACGTCTCACCGATTTTGCCTGAGAGATAAGCCGCTGAGAAACGATCTACCACGTCTCGCTCAGCCACAGCGGCCCGGCGTTCCGTGACGCTCAAATGCTCGCCAATTTCTTCCGTGTTAATGGGCTTATCATCAAGCCCACCTGCACCCAGACTTAATCCAGAGATGAGCGCCCGGTGTACGATTAGATCCGCGTAGCGCCGGATCGGCGAGGTGAAATGACAATAGCGCCGGAGCGCCAAGCCAAAATGGCCGACATTTTTGCCGGTATAAGTCGCTTGAGATTGGCTCCGCAAGGTCATCTGGCTGACGGCATCGAAGTATTCACCTTCTTTGGCTTTTTTAAGGATTTGATTGAAATTGCGCGGCATCAAAACCTGACCTTTGGACAGCTTGAAGCCGATGCTTTTTAAAAATTGGCGATAGCTTTCGAGGTTTTTGGCCGGTGGCTCATCATGGATACGATAGAGGCAGGGTTGCTTTTGCTCTTCCAAGGTCGTCGCAGCCGCAACATTGGCGGCGATCATGAATTCTTCGATGAGTTTGTGGCTGTCATGACGCAGCCGGGATTGGACATCTTGAACATAGCCATCGTCATCCAAGATGATTTTTTTCTCCGGCAAATCGAGATCGAGCGGTTCACGATCGAGGCGTTCCCGGCACAGCGCATCGTAAGCGCCGTAGAGCGGCTGAATAACACTTTCCAAGAGCGGGGTGGTCAAATCGTCTGGAGAACCATCCACAGCGGCTTGGACTTGATTATAGGTCAGTCTAGCATGGGAGCGCATGAGACCGCGCACAAATTGATGACGGAGGGCTCTGCCATCTGCATCGATCCACATATGGACGGCCAGACAGGGACGCTCCTCATCGGGTCTTAAAGAGCACCAGCCATTCGAGAGACCTTCCGGCAGCATCGGCACGACTTGATCCGGAAAATAGACCGAGTTGCCCCGCTCGAGGGCGGTCTTATCAAGCTCGTCGCTGGGCCGGACATACCAGGCGACATCGGCAATTGCGACCATCAGATGCCAGCCGCCCGGATTTGCTTTATCATTGTCGGGCTCAGCAAAGACGGCGTCATCGAAATCCCGAGCATCTTCGTCATCAATGGTGACGAGCGGAACGTCTCTAAGATCATCGCGCTTATCCAGCGGTGCGGCATTGGCTTTCTCTGCCTGCTCGACGGCCAGATCGGTAAAAATGTAGGGGATGTTATGGTCATGCAGGGCAATCTTGGTGTATGGCTGATCCCCCTTGCTTGTCTCGGGCCGTTCTATATTTAAAATTTCAGTGATGGTGGCCGAGGCGCGGCCAAGCTTGCGGCCACTTTCGATCTCAGCCACGACGAGATCACCCGGCTTGGCGCCATTGATATTTTCCGGTGGCACGATGAAGTCAAAATGATGTTTGCGGTCGGTCGGCTCAAGCATGCCGCCTTCATCGGTCTCGCGGTAAATGCCCAAAATTGTTTTAGGCGCAAAGCCAATGCGTTTGATGATCGATGCATTGTAATTGTTGTCTTCAATCGGCTGCAGGCGCGCCAGGGCCCGGTCGCCCTTGCCGAGGGCAGCTTGGCGGGATTTGCCGCGTTTTTCTGGATTAATAAAAATGATCGGCGGCTCGGCGTCCTGGTCCCAATTGAGCGGTGTTGCAACAACGTCGCCATACTCATCCGTGCCGGTCACTTCAATGACGGTGACACGCGGCAGGCGACCTGAGAGCACATATTGTTTGCCGCGGGTCCGTTCAATCTCGCCGGCTTCTTCAAGTTCTTTGATCGCTTGTTTGACGCCAGCCCGGTCTTTGGTGCCGATCCCGATCATGATATTACGCACACCGACACCCTCGCGGGTTCCGCCGATAAAATCGATTATTTGATTTTTGTGGATGGGAGGGGCCGGTTTTTTTCCGGAAGTCGTCACTGCTCGGTATTTTCCTGTGGATCTATTTGGCTATCGGCTGGAACACTCGTTTCCGGCTGGATGATCGAGGCTTCCGTCTCAGCTGCCACTTCTTTAGCGGCGGCTTTTTTCTTGGCGGCTTTCTTTTTAGCCGCTTTCTTTTTGGCAGGCGCTCGTTTTTTAGCCTTGGTCTTATCGCCTTTCGCCGCCAACCAGGTCAGGGCCAGTTCAAGACTTGGCGTTTCCTGATCATCTTCTTCACCTTTGGGCTTTTTCATATCCTTCGGCATATTGGCTTTGATCTTGCCATGCTGCACAAAAGGTCCCCAGCGGCCCCAGCGCATCATCACCGGCTTTTTGGTGCGGGGATGAATGCCGACCTCACGAGGTTCCGGCTTTTTAGGCGCATTGGCCAAAAGATCGCAGGCGCGGTTGAGGCCGATGGTCAAAACATCGTCTTCTTTAAGCGATACATACGTGCCGGCCAATTTGATAAAGGGCCCAAAAGGTCCGATGCCGGCAGTGACCATCTGGCCGGTCTCCGGATAAATGCCAACTTCGCGCGGCAGCTCCAATAATTTGAGCGCCATTGCGAGATTAACTTCTGCCGGGTCCATGGCTTTGGTCAGTGAGCTGCGCTTGGGCTTCTTTTTGCCTTCGCCTTCGCCCAATTGGATATAAAAGCCGTAGGGGCCGCGCCTCAGCGTGATGTCGAGGCCGAGCTCCGGATGTTTGCCGAGCTCTTTCGGACCACTATCTGTAATATCTGAGCCGTTGCCATCGGCTGCCAGCGGGCGGGTATGGCGACATTCTGGATAGCGCGAGCAGCCAATAAAGGCACCGTGGCGACCGAGTTTGAGGCTCAACTCACCATCTGCGCAAGACGGACATTGGCGGGGATTGCCGTCCCCATTGTCGTGGAAGAAATGCGGTCCCAATATTTCGTTGAGGTTATCCAACACTTCGCGGACGCGTAAATCAGCCGTCCCATCGACGGCCGTTTTAAAGTGGGTCCAGAAATCTTGTAAGACATCTTTCCACTCCAGCTGGCCATCCGAGATTTTATCAAGCTTCTCTTCGAGATCAGCCGTGAAGCTATATTCAACATATTGGCTAAAGAAGCTGGAGAGGAAGGCGGTTACCAAGCGGCCCCGATCTTCCGAGAAAAAGCGCCGGTTTTCGACCCGTACATAATTGCGGTCCTGCAACACGGAAATAATGGAGGCATAGGTGGACGGCCGGCCAATGCCCAACTCTTCGAGTTTCTTTACCAAGCTCGCTTCAGAAAAGCGCGGTGGCGGCTGGGTGAAATGCTGTTCCGGTAAAATATTATTGCGGCTGAGATCTTCGCCTTCATTGAGCGGTGGCAGGATGCGTTCTTTGTCATCCGTGTCATCTCTGGTGCCGTCACGGTTCTCATCTTTATCTTCGTGATAGAGGCGCAAGAAACCATCAAAGGCAATGACCGAGCCGGTGGCCCGCAACGTGACATCGTTGTCGCCCTCAGAGCTGCCTTGCGGTCGGAGATCGGCGGCGACTTGGTCGAGCACGGCCTGTTCCATTTGACTGGCAGCCGTGCGGTTCCAGATCAACTGATAGAGTTTCCGCTGATCATCATCCAGCATCGGCAAATCTTTTGGCAGGCGCCTGATATCCGTTGGCCGGATCGCCTCATGGGCTTCCTGAGCATTTTTCGCTTTGGTTTTATAGACGCGGGGGCTATCCGGCACATAGTTTGAGCCATAAGCACTATTAACGTGATCTCTGATACTGCTAATGGCCTCACCGGCAATCGTGACGCCATCTGTCCGCATATAAGTAATGAGGCCCGTTGTTTCGCCGTTGAGAGTCACGCCTTCATAGAGGCGCTGGGCCGTCATCATGGTTTTTTTGGCACCAAAGTGGAGTTTGCGGGCGGCTTCTTGTTGTAAGGTCGAGGTCGTGAACGGTGGCGGCGGGTTACGTCTTGACTGTTTTTTCTCAATCTTGGAGACGGAAAAGTTACCAGCTTCAATTTGAGCGACGGCATTTTGCGCATCTTGCTCGTTTTTGAGTGCCAGCTTATCCAGTCGCTCACCATTTAAATGGGTCAGATTTGCGGTAAATTTCTGCCCTGAGGATTTGGCAAATTCGGCTTTGACCGACCAATATTCTATCGGATCAAAGGCTTCAATCTCGGTCTCACGCTCGGTAATCAGGCGAAGGGCAACCGATTGTACCCGGCCAGCAGAGCGACTACCCGGCAATTTTCGCCACAAGACAGGCGACAGCGTGAAGCCAACCAAATAATCCAAAGCGCGGCGCGCCAAATAGGCATCGACCAGTTCTTTGTCGAGTTCGCGGGGCTCTTTAAAAGCATCCAAGATAGCTGATTTGGTAATCTCATTAAAGACAACGCGCTTAACGTCGACGCCATCCAATAATTTTTTCTCGTTCAAGACTTCCTGGACATGCCAGGAGATGGCCTCGCCTTCGCGGTCCGGATCGGTTGCGAGGTAGAGATGATCGGCGCCCTTCATGGCGGCGGTGATTTCTTTGATCTGTTTTTGCGATTTGCTGTCGACTTCCCAAATCATGTTGAAGTTGTCGTCCGTGTCGACCGAGCCATTTTTGGACGGCAAATCCCGGATATGACCGTAGCTCGCCAGAACCTTATAGTCCTCGCCTAAATACTTATTAATAGTTTTCGCCTTGGAGGGCGATTCGACAATAACGACGTTCGACATTTTATATTTCTATATCGCTTATAATTGAAACCTGGTTGCCAGGGTGCCTTTCTAATCGGCCTGCTAATTCAATTTCTAACAGGATCCAAGACACCACTGCAGGGGACATGTGGCATCGCCGAATGATTTCGTCAACACTAACTGGCGAAGTATTTAATATTTTTTGAACATCGGACCAGGCAGAAGTGATTTCCACTTGGTTGGGCTGATCCTTATTTTGTTGTTTAATTTCAAAGGGTTCTGGTTCGGTGAGCGGGCTCATAAACTGCTCATTTAAAATTTGAATTATTTCTTCGCCGGAATCCGCTAAATGAGCTCCTTGGCGAATTAATTCATTTGTCCCCTTCGCACGAGGGTCAAGCGGCGAACCAGGAACTGCGAAGACTTCTCTGTTTTGCTCAAGCGCCATCCGGGCCGTGATCAAAGAGCCTGATCTTTTGGCTGCTTCGATGACAACAATGCCACGCGCCGCGCCTGAGATAATCCGATTTCGTCTTGGAAAATGACGTGCCTGCGGCACTGTTCCGACCGGCATTTCAGAGATCACCACACCTGTCTCGCAGATCTGCTCGTATAAATTTTGGTTCTCTTTTGGATAGACAATATCAACGCCGCCCGCCAAGACGGCGACTGTACCGGTGGCCAGCGCCCCTTCATGCGATGACGTATCAATGCCGCGCGCCATACCGGAGGAAACCAGGAAGCCGGCCTCGCCAAATCCCTTGGCGAAGGAGGCAGCGATGCGGTGGCCATTAATCGACGCGTTGCGCGTCCCCACCATACCGATCGCTTTCTTTTTGAGAAGATGAGGATGCCCTTTGATAAACAGCACGGGCGGCGCGTCCTCGATATGGGCGAGCAGAGGCGGGTAGTCAGGCTCACCCCGAGCAATCAAGCTTGCGCCCGCAGCCTCTATCTTTTCCAATTCCGCCTCGGCATCCGCTTTCGAGCATAGCCGAAACCGCTTCGCGCCCCCGCTCTTTGCCAGATCCGGCAGGGCGGTC
Source organism: Rhodospirillaceae bacterium (assembly GCA_018649725.1). Classification (GTDB taxonomy): domain Bacteria; phylum Pseudomonadota; class Alphaproteobacteria; order Rhodospirillales; family UBA2165; genus TMED23. Next base: position 20,405 of record JABIHH010000043.1, read on the forward strand.
AGCGCGGCCTCAACCGAGCCAAATTGCTCCAGCAGCTTATAAAATGTGATCGGTCCAACCCGCTCACTCCGAATAAGCCGAAGCCAGGCGCATTTTTCAGCTGCCGATAGGCGCCGCGTTACTTCTTGAGTATTGTTACTCATATATATGTATCCCCTTTTTTTAGCTCAAAGGGGATATGGCGGGGGTAGAGGGGGTTTTTGGGCGAGAATTAAATTAATGTGCTAACTATTTCTTCTTACCGATTTTGCTTTCTTCGCCCTTAAGCAAGCGTCGAATGTTCTCTTGATGGCGGAAGATGCCAAGAATGGCGAGGAGGGCGGCGAGGACGGCGACTTTCTCGAACCCCATAAACCATGCATAAAACGGGGAGGCGGCGAGGGCAACCAAAGCTGCCAGCGAAGAATAGCGAAAGATTGCGGCAATCAGCGCCCAGGTCACGCAAGCGGCCAGTCCAATCTGCCAGGAGATGGCCAAGAGCGTACCGAGCGTCGTTGCAAAACCTTTGCCGCCTTCGAAACGCAGCCAAAGTGGAAAGTTATGGCCGATGACGGCGGCAAGTCCGGCGATGATGGCAAAATCGATGCCTTTGTCGCCGCCTGGATAGAGATGATAGGCAATCAGGGCCGCTATACCACCTTTACCGGCATCTAATAATAAGGTCAGCAGCGCCAATGGCTTGTTGCCGGTGCGGAGCACATTGGTGGCGCCGACATTACCAGAGCCGATGTCGCGGATGTCGCCGAGGCCGGCAAGTTTGGTCAGCACCAGGCCAAACGGGATCGAGCCCAATAAATAGGCAAAGAGGGCGACGACAAGATGCGCCCGGGTAACGATATCAATCGCATTTTCCTGCATTTATTTAATCTTCTTCAAGTTGGTAGACGGTCCGGCCATCAATGATGGTTCGCAAGACAACACCTTGCACGAGGCGGAGATCAAACGGCGTGTTCTTGGCCTTACTGGCGAGATCGGTATCTTTCACCTGCCAGCCGCGCTCAGGATCAAACAGCATGAGGTCGGCTGCTGCGCCCTTGGCCAGTTTACCAGCCGGCAGTTTCAGAAGTTCGGCGGGCACATGGGTGATCTTAGCGAGGGTCTCAAGCAGGGTCATTTCGCCATTGTGATAGAGATCGAGGCTAACAGCGAGCAGGGTCTCTAACCCGACACCGCCGGATTCGGCTTGCGTAAATGGCAGACGCTTGCTGTCGGCATCCTGCGGTGTGTGGTCGCTGGCAATGAGATCAATGGTGCCGTCCTTCAACCCCTCGACAATGGCCAGGCGGTCAGCTTCTGATCTGAGCGGCGGCGAGAGTTTGGCGAAAGTTCGGTAGTCACCCACCGATTGATCGTTGAGCGCGAAATAAGGCGGTGCCGTGTCACACGTTATGTTGAGCCCGCGCGCTTTGGCTTTGCGGATAACATCGACCGCTTCGCCGGTTGAGACATGGGCAAAATGAAGCTTGCCGCCGGTCATCTCAACCAGGCGCAAATCGCGCTCGACCATAATGATCTCGGCTTCTCTCGGGATACCAGGCAAGCCCAGACGGGTCGCGGTCTCACCTGAATTCATGCCGCCAGGTGACACCAAGCTTGGCTCTTCGGGGTGCTGCACGATCAAGAGGTCAAAGGTGCGTGCATAACTCAGCGCGCGCCGCAGCAATTGCGCATTGGCAATGGCTTTGTCGCCATCGGTAAAGGCGACGGCGCCGGCTTCGTCGAGGATGCCGATCTCGGTCAGTTCTTTGCCGTCCAGTTCTTTGGTGAGCGCCGCATAGGGGTAAATTTTGGCGAGGCCAATTTTACGTGCCCGGCGGGCGAGGAATTCAACTTGTGACATATCCGCGATCACCGGCTTGGTATTGGGCAGGCAAACCATGGTGGTCACCCCGCCAGCTGTTGCCGCGCGGCCAGCGCTTTCGATGGTGCCTTTGTGCTCATAGCCAGGCTCTCTGACCTGAACCCGGATATCAACCAGACCAGGGCTGAGGCAATGGCCGCCACAATCGATTACTTCAGCGCCTTTGGGCGTACCGTCTTTGAAAATATTTGCACCGAATTCGACGATCTCCTCGCCTGCGGTCAATAGACCGCCCTTGGCATCACAAACGATGTCCAGGCCACTTGCGGGGTCGAGCAAACGGACATTTATATAGGCTTTTTGGCCCTGGTCATCATCAGGCTGCGCTGCTGTCCAAACACCGGTCATTTTGCTTCCTCCAATTGGAGGTTATTCGATAGAATATCGAGACATGCCATGCGGACGGCAACGCCCATCTCAACTTGCTCGCGGATCACGCTACGGCTGTAATCATCGGCGACCTCGGAATCGATCTCGACGCCCCGGTTGGCGGGACCCGGATGCATGATCAAGGCGTCGGGTTTTGCGACCGACAGCTTTTCATAATTAAGGCCAAAGAAATGGAAGTATTCGCGGGTCGACGGAAAGAAGTTGCCCTGCATACGTTCATTTTGCAGGCGTAGCATCATCACGATATCGCAATCTTTGAGGCCGGCTTTCATGTCGTGAAAGACCTCGACGCCGAGATTTTCTGCGCCCGACGGTATGAGCGTCATTGGCGCCACCAAACGAACTTGTGCTCCCATCGTCACCAACAGATAGATGTTGGAGCGCGCCACCCTCGAATGCAGGATGTCGCCGCAGATGGCGATATTGAGGCCTTGCAACTTACCCCGGCGGCGCTGAATGGTGAGCGCGTCTAACAGCGCCTGGGTCGGATGTTCGTGGCTGCCGTCACCGGCATTGATGACGGCGCAGTTAACTTTTTCCGCCAGCAACTGAACCGCGCCGGAAAGACCTGCCCTCACAACCAACACGTCCGGATGCATGGCATTCAGCGTCGACGCCGTATCGATCAGGGTTTCGCCTTTATTAACAGAGGAGCTGCCGACCGACATGTTGATGACATCGGCGCTCAGGCGTTTACCGGCAAGCTCGAACGAGGTCCGAGTTCGGGTCGAATCTTCGAAAAAGAGATTAATAACGGTGCGACCGTGAAGCAGGTCAGTTTTCTTATCCGCGCGCCGATTCTGGTCGACATATTCATCGGATTTTTCCAAAATATGGGAGATTTCCTGGACTGAAAGGCCTTCAATACCAAGGAGATGGCGGTGCGGATAGGGGGATATTTTAGGGCTGTTTGCCATAAAGGCGCACTATAGGGACGACTTCTGAATTGGGCAAGTCCTGTGATTGGGAAATTTGTGTTTTATTTCAGGCTCTTGATGGATTTGAGCTCAAAGCGAATCGAGCGCGCCTTGCAGAATGTAAGTCGCGGCCAATTTATCAACCACCTCACTCCGACGTTTTCGGGTCATATCCGCTTCGTCGGTCAAAAAACGCTGGACGGCCGATGTTGAAAGCCGCTCATCCCAAAAGGCGATGCCGGTTTCCATGCGATCTGTAATATTGGTGCCAAATTGCCGGATCGACTGACACGCTGGCCCTTCCGTACCATCCATGCTGATCGGCAGACCAATGACTAGGCCACCGATATTGCGGTCGGCGATAATTTCTTTGAGTTGCTCAAAGTCCTGGGTGAATTTAGTGCGCCGGATTGTATCAATGGCGGTGGCTATTTTAAATTCGCTATCAGAGACCGCCATACCAACAGTTTTAGAGCCAACATCAAGGCCCAGCAATCTGGCTCCTGGCGTCAGGCTTTCGGTCAGTTCGGAAAGGGATTCGAAGATCATCAGGGCACAATAACGAAAAAAAATTATATTTCGAGGTTATTCGCTCGCTATTGGCGCGGTGATCGTGAGCCCACGGTTGCGATGAGTTAATTTATCTAACATTCCACACCTTGGAATTTATGCATTTTGCCAGTGAATAGTTTTGTTTCAGCCGCTAAGGTGACAGCTGAATTAAAAATAAAACCGGTGGATTAATACATGGCAGAAGACTTTAAACCCAATCCAGAACAATTGGCTCTCCTACCAAAAATTTCGGGTCGTGAAATTAGTGGGCTGGGTGAAACCGATATTCGCCCGCCGACGCCGCTCTATTGGCATGACCCCGAACGCATTGCGCATGGCGATCTGCAAGCCTGGTTTTATAAATTTGGGCCGGCGCCTGAGGTTAGACCGATCCGTGAAGAGACGATGAAGGTCATGGCGACGCCGCTCCCTGAGATCGCGCCAGAGAGACCCGACTGGTCACCGGAGCAATGGTCCGAAAATATCAAACAAGCAGCCTTGGAGCGGGAAGCTGATCTGGTTGGAATTGCACGCGTTAAACCGGAATGGGTGTTTGAGGGCTTCGACGTGACTGAAAAGTGGGTCATCGTATTGGGCCTCGCGATGGATTACGACGAAATTTGTGATGCGCCGGGACCCCGCACCCAAGTTGAGGTGCAAACCCAATATGGCCGGGGTGCCCGCTCCTCCCATAAACTGGCTTCTTGGGTGCAGGAACATGGCTTTGCGGCAAAGTTCCATGGTGGCCCGCGTGCCGGCCCCATGCTGATAATGCCGCCCGCGCTTGAAGCCGGCTTTGGTGAGCTTGGCAAGCATGGCTCGCTGCTGAACCGTCAATTCGGCTCATCGCTCCGCCTTGCTTATATCTTGACCGATGCACCGTTGGTGGCAGATCAGCCAGATGAAATTGGTGCGGACGGATTTTGTACAAGCTGCCAGATTTGCACAAAAGGCTGCCCGGTGGATGCAATTTCGCCTGAGAAGGAAATGGTGCGTGGCATCGAAAAGTGGTTTGTAAATTTCGATAAATGCATTTTGTATTTTAATGAGAATAACGGCTGCGCCATATGTTTGGCTAAATGTCCGTGGAATAAAAAGGGGACGGCCCCAAAATTGGCAGAAAAACTAACCAGACGTCAAAATAGGGAATAAGGGAGACCATCATGCGACCAAGAAATTTTGGCGTTCGAGTTCATGACGCGGATAAAGCAACACAAGGATTTACGCTCTACTCACCGCTTTGGGACACCAAAACTTCGCTGATTAATATGGCGGGCGATGTTGTGCACGAATGGGAGTTGCCGGGCAAGCCAGGCGGTTATGCGCGGCTCTTGCCGAACGGCAATCTTTTTCATGCGACGTCTACAGAGGCCGAAGACGGTCCGCCCTTCAAAGGCGGTGCGGGCGGCGGCCTGATACAGGAAGTGGATTGGGACAACAATGTCGTGATGGAATATCGCGATGATTGGCAGCACCATGATGTTCGGCGCTTGCCGAATGGCAATATCCTCTATGCCGGTTGGGAGATGATGCCGGAAGAGGCCGCCAAAAAAGTCAAAGGCGGCGTGCCGGGCTCTGAATTGCCGGAAGGGATTGTGAATGATTTTGTCAAAGAAGTGACCCCCGAAGGCGAGGTCGTTTGGGAATGGCATGCTCATTCCGATATGGATGTTGAGAAATATGAGCTTCATCCGCTTTGCCCGAGGCGTGTTTTTGCTTGGTGTAACACGACATTTCCGCTGGAAAGTGGTGATGTCATGATCAGTCTTCGCCAGCTCAATCTTATTGCCATCATTGACCGGGAAACCAAGAAATTCAAATGGGAGCGGCGCGACGATAGCTGGGGGCATCAGCATGACTGCCAAATGTTACCCAATGGCAATATCATGCTGTTTGCTAATGGCATGAACACTTTATTTCCCCATCCCCATTCGTTTATCACGGAATTTAATCCGGAGACCAATGAGACAGTATGGGAATATCGCGATGATCCGTGCACTTATTTCTATTCCCACCACATTAGCGGCGCCGAGCGCTTGGCTTCAGGCAATACGCTGATTTGTGAAGGATCTTTCGGACGGTTGTTTGAAGTGACACCGGAAAAAGAAATCGTCTGGGAGTTCGTCAATCCGAAGTTTGATATGACATTTATGGGTGAGACGGCGAATTGGATCTTCCGCGCGTTCCGTTACACCGAAGACTCACCTGAGATTGCGGGGCGGGTAACGCTTTAGCTCAGTATAAAAAATATTAATCCAAAGAAGATTAGCGCTGCTGAAATAAGGGCGGGTGTTGAGACTTCTTCGCCCAGGCCCATGCTTTTGGCGTTCATTGCATTGCCCAGCACACAAAATTTCTGGCTATCGTTCATAATTTTATTCCTACCAATTTAGTGATAAATAGTACACCAAATGACTTGAAATTGGAGCCCTAAATTAGAATTTGTAATAACAGGGGAAAGTTTTAATTCCAATTGAGTCTGTGAGTATTCGTGGTCAAAATTCAAAAATATATGCTGGTTCTGTTGGTTTTCGCCATTGGTGTTGCAGCATCCGTTGTCGGTTTTCGGCAATTTGTGCTCATTGAGGAGACAGAGAAGGAGCACAACTTTCATCTGGCGGCAACCGAACGGCTGGTGGCGATTGAGCGCTCCATTCAATCTAATTTGGACTCGGTGCTGTCGATCAAATCCTTTTTTGAATCGAATTTGGCCGTCAAGCGAGACCAGTTTAAATCCTTTGTGTTGCCTGTTTTAAAAAGAAACAGCGCCTTAAAGGCGCTCGAGTGGATTCCAATGGTGACGGCGTCTGAGAGGGCGAAATATGAAAATGCCGCGAAGTCAGAAGGCTTTAAAGGTTTCAAATTTGTTGAACGCACCAAGTCAAAAAAGATGATTAGTGCCAAGCTCCGTGAAGATTACTTCCCAGTTTATTTTGTCGAGCCTTATAAAAAAAATGAGGGTGCCTTTGGATTTGACCTAGGTTCCTCTGAGGCCAGACGAGTTGTTTTGGAAGCGGCGCGCGATAGCGGTCAAGTCGCGACCAGTGAGAGCATTACTTTGGTCCAAAATGGCCGCGCCGGCGTGCTTTTATTTGCCCCGATCTATAAGCCTGATAGTAAAACCCAAACGGTTGAATTGCGACGCCAGAATATAGCGGGTTTTGCACTAGGGGTCGTCGAAATTCAAAATATGATTACGGTCGCTTATTCGGCTCGCAGTAATTTATTAACGCCGGGTGGCATAGATTTTTACGTTTATGACGATGACAAAATTGTCGGAGATCCTTTCATTTATGCTCACCAATCGCGTAAACGATCTGGTGTACCGGCCCCCAAGCTGAGTAAGCGAGAAGCCCAAATAGGACTTCACGTATCTGATACGGTTGAAATAGGTGATCGCAATTGGCTTGTTATCGGCCGACCTTTGGAGCCTAAATTTGGTGCGGGAATCCCTAAATCAGCCTGGGGTGTTCTGCTGTTGGGTCTTATTCTATCGGCGACGATTGCCTATTTGGTGAAGTCAAATATTGATCGCAACCGGGTCGTCGAGGAACTCGTTATCGAGCGCACCTCAGAATTGCTCGCTAAAACTGAGCAGATTGAGCTCATGCATGATGTGACGGTTATTGCCAATGAAGCGGCGACGATTGAAGCCGCCACTCAAACCTGTGTTGATCTGATTTGCGAGCGCGCCAAGTGGCAAGTGGGGCATGCTTATTATGTCGCACCTGATAAGTCAGCCGCCCTTATTTCGACCGATATTTGGTATTTGGAAGACGCGGAAAAATTTGGCCAGTTCAAAGAAATATCTATGCAGGCTGATTTTGACACAAATGTCGGCTTACCATGGAATGTCCTAATCAAGAAGGAGCCGTTCTGGATCAGCGGCAATAATCCTGCCAAGAAAACTTTGCGACGAATTGAAGGTGAAAAACTGGGCTTGAAATCGGTCATCGGCCTGCCGGTTATGATCGGCAAGGATGTCGTCGCCATTTTGGAGTTTTTCTATATTGGTGATTTCGAGCCCGATGAGACTTTGATGCAGTCTTTAACTCATATCGGCACTCAAATCGGCCGGGTGTTTGAGCGCAAAAAAATCGAAAGCATGAAAAATGAATTTATTTCGACCGTTAGTCATGAACTACGCACGCCTCTCACCTCGATAAAGGGCTCGCTGGGGTTAATCGTCTCTGGCGTCACGGGGACTTTATCTGATGGCGTAAAAGACATGGTCAATATTGCCTACAACAACAGCGACCGTCTGGTTCGCTTAATCAATGATATTCTTGATATTGAAAAAATTGAAGTCGGCAAGATGGAGTTTAACATGGAGGTGCTTGAACTGGCTCCTCTGATGACGCGCATCGTTGCGGAAAATGAAGGATTTGCCAAAAGCAATAAGGTGACGCTGAAACTAAATAATTTCTCGCCACAAACGAAAATATTGGCCGACAGTGATCGTATCACTCAGGCGGTTACGAATTTGATCTCGAATGCCGCAAAATTCTCACCCGAAAATGGCCATGTCGAAATTGATGTAACCTCCGGGGATCACGAGGTCCACATCGCGGTTTCTGATAAAGGCCCTGGAATTCCTGAAGGTTTCCGCAGCAAAATATTTGGCAAATTTGCCCAGGCCGATTCGGTGAGCGGACAGGGCGGCACTGGACTAGGGCTCAATATCAGTAAAGCGATTGTCGAAGAACATAGGGGCCAGATCGGGTTTGAATCGGAGACGGATATTGGCACTACTTTTTATATTGATTTAGCAAAATACCGTGAGATGGGAACTGAAACCTCCAGCCCCATCGAGAGCCATAGTGAGGCCCCGCGTGTTCTGGTTTGTGAAGATGATCCGGATATCGCGAAATTACTCGAGCTCATACTTAGTAAGGACGGGGTAAGTGTGGATGTCGTCTACAATGCAGCCGATGCGAAGCAGGCCTTGCTTGATGCGACCTATGACGCCATGACTCTTGATCTGGCATTGCCGGATCAGGACGGTATCTCCTTGCTTCAGGAAATACGTCAATTTGAAGAAACCCGCGATTTGCCTATCGTCGTCGTTTCAGCCAAAGCCATTGAGGGTAAAAATGAACTGAACGGTCATGCTTTTGGGATTGTCGATTGGATACAAAAGCCGATTGATCACGATTATCTCAATGCAACATTGCTGAGGGCTATCCAGAGTGGCGCAAAAAACAAACCGCGAGTATTGCATATCGAAGATGATCCTGATGTCGCGCTGATTGTCTCTACTTTAATTGCCGATATCGCGACGGTAACCTTGGCAAAAAGTTTTTCTGAAGGCAAAGCCCTATTGGCATCTGAGACCTTCGATTTGGTTATTTTGGATTTGATGTTACCGGATGGGGCGGGTGAAGACCTGTTGACGCTGGCTCAAGGATTGGCGGAGGAAGAGCCGACTTTCATCGTTTTTTCCGCGAAGGAAGTCGAATTGTCGAGCTTTTCCAATCATATTAAGGCATCGCTCGTGAAATCCCGTACCAGCAATGAAAAACTGGTTTCTACTGTTCGGGCGGCGATTGAAAGCTGATCAGGTGCGGCGTTATTTTATCAAAGCCTGAACGCGTCGGCGAAAGGTAGTTTCACACATTTTAGGCGTATAGGGCTTAATCGGTGTATTGATCACGCGCGGTGGGCCGCCGTCGCCGTCATCCATATATTTAAAAAAAGATGTTGTGGCTAATTTGCCGCGAAATTTTTTTGCAACAGGAATGATGATATTGTCGATGCCGTCCTCATCGCAATAAAATAGCGGATAGAACTGTTCCATAAGCTTATTTTCGAGGTCAAAGATAAACCAGACGTTTTGTGTTTTTGCCTCGATCATTGCGAGACAGCCGTCAATGTCGGGGCTAAAACGCCCATAGATTTTTGCCCCAGGCAGGCGCTCAGACCATTTTGCGAACGGGCTTTCTACCATTTGCAATTGCCGCTCCGTTTGGGCGTTACATTTTTTTTCACGTTGAGATTGATTTGCTGCTATGGCGGCAAAGCCGGTCAAAAACATCAGCAGGGTGGAAATTATAAAAATTGAAATCTTCAAGAGATCTCCATCAATGTTTCCCTATTCGAAGGCTTCTTCCCATGTTCCTTGGGTCGCGGCTTTGGAATATTCTGTCGCTTTGTTCTCGAAAAAATTAACGTGCTCGACAGCGCTCAGCATTGCGTCCAGCCAGGGCAGGGGATGTTTCTCAATTTGGTAGATCGGTTGTAGGCCAAGCTGTGAAAGACGCCGGTCGGCGATGTAGCGGATGTAGTTTTTGACATCTTGCGCCTCAAGACCTTCAACGGCACCGAGCTCGAACGCCAGGTCAATGAAAGCGTCTTCATGGGTGACGATGGTTTCGCACGCCTTATAGAGATCGCGCTCAAGCTCCGGCGTGTTTACTTCCGGGTTTTCGGACAAAAAGGTATGGAAAAGTTTGATCGCTGATTGGCAGTGCAGGCTCTCATCTCTGACCGACCAGGTGACGATTTGCCCCATACCTTTCATTTTATTAAAGCGCGGAAAATTCAACAGCATGGCAAAGCTCGCAAACAATTGCAGGCCTTCGGTAAAGGCACCGAACACGGCGAGTGTGCGGGCAATGTCCATGTTCGAGTCGACATTGAAGTCCTGCATGTAGTCGAACTTATCCTTCATTTCCTTATATTCAAGAAAAGCCGAATATTCGGTCTCAGGCATGCCGAGGGTGTCGAGCAGATGCGAATAGGCAGCAATGTGAACGGTCTCAATATTAGAGAACGCAGCCAGCATCATTTGCACTTCAGTCGGCTGAAAAACCCTGGAATAGTGCCGCATATAGCAATTATTGACCTCAATGTCCGATTGCGTGAAAAAGCGAAAAATCTGGGTCATAAGGTGTTGTTCAGACTCCGACAGCTTATGGTGCCAATCTTTGACATCATCGGCCAAAGGCACTTCTTCGGGCAGCCAATGCACTTGCTGTTGGGTCAGCCAGGCGTCATAGCACCAGGGATATTCGAACGGTTTATAAACCGGATTTGCGTCTAACAACGACATGTTATTTTTTTCCTCACCCACCCCTTTTTAGGGCTTAATTAGCCTTACTGACAGGCTAGACATTCTTCGTAATCTGTTGAGTCTTGAGCGGCGGCTAATGGCAGTTCTTTTACTGCAATTGCCCCTTCGGCTTTGGCAAAGCCCGCATCCTTGGTCGAGACATCTTCTGCCCGTTGGATCGATTTAGAGCGACAGTAATAGAGGCTCTTCATACCCTGCTTCCAAGCGGTGAAGTGAATCTGATGCAAATCGCGTTTATGCACATCGGCCGGCAGGAAGACGTTTACCGATTGCGCTTGGTCGATATAAGGCGTGCGGTCAGCGGCGAGTTCAATCACCCAGCGTTGATCGAGCTCGAAAGCCGTTTTAAAGACGTCCTTCTCATCCTGGGTCAGATAGTCCAAATGCTGGACCGAGCCTTCATTGACGGTAATGGAACTCCAAGTTTCATCGTCATTGCAGCCTTTCTCCGCCAACAGTTTGGTCAAATGACGGTTCTGCACATTGAAGGAGCCGGAGAGCGTTTTGTGCATATAGCTATTGCCGCTGATCGGCTCGATACCGGGACTGGCACCACCGCAAATAATCGAGATTGAGGCGGTTGGGGCGACGGCAGTCTTATTAGAGAAGCGCTCCATCATGCCGTAATCTTCGGCATCAGGGCAGGCGCCGCGCTCTTCGGCCAGAACGTGCGAAGCGCTATCGACGCCGGCTTGAATATGGCGGAAGATTTTTAAATTCCAGGCTTTAGCCATGGCACTTTCGAACGGCACCATCTTGCTTTGTAAGAACGAGTGAAAGCCCATCGCGCCGAGCCCGACCGAGCGTTCCCGCATCGCTGCGTATTTGGATTTTTCCATGCTGTCTGGCGCGCGGTCGATGAAGTCCTGCAACACATTGTCCAAGAACCGCATGACGTCTTCGATAAAGACCGGGTCATCTTTCCACTCGTCATATTTTTCAAGATTGAGAGACGACAAGCAGCAGACGGCGGTGCGCTCATTGCCTAGATGATCGGTGCCGGTCGGTAGCGTAATCTCACTACAAAGGTTAGAAGTTTTGACCGTCAGGCCGGCGAGCTTGTGATGCTCGGGCATGGCTTTATTGACGGTGTCTGAGAAAATGAGATAAGGCTCGCCGACTTCAACACGAG
>JABIHH010000048.1 GCA_018649725.1 Rhodospirillaceae bacterium
CGACACGGTACAGCGCCCAGGCGGTGATGCGGCCGTGGTGCGGGTGCAAGATACCGAGAAGGGCCTCGCCATCACGACGGATTGCACGCCGCGCTATTGTTTGGCGGATCCGGTTGAGGGCGGCAAACAGGCGGTGGCCGAGACGTGGCGAAACCTAACCGCTGTCGGTGCCAGACCGCTTGCCATTACCGACAATATGAATTTTGGCAATCCTGAAAAACCCGAGATCATGGGTCAGTTTGTTGGTGCCATCGAAGGTATTCGGGATGCCTGCAACGCGCTTGATTACCCGGTCGTTTCCGGCAATGTCTCGCTTTATAACGAGACCGCCGGGCAAGCAATCCTGCCAACACCGGCGATTGGTGCCATCGGCATCATGCCGAATTATAGAAAATCCATCGGTGTGGCGTTCCAAGGTGAAGGCGAAAGTATTCTTTTAATTGGCGACACCAAGGGCCATCTCGGCCAGTCGATTTACCTGCGTGAGATTGACGGGCGAGAAGAAGGTATGCCACCACATGTTGATTTAACGATTGAGCGCCGCAATGGCGATTGTGTCAGAAGCCTTATTGAAGCCGGTGATGTGACAGCCTGTCATGATTTATCTGATGGGGGTCTGTTGGTGGCTGTGGCCGAAATGGCGATGGCATCTACTGGGGCGTCAGCTATTGGCGCTGAGATTGCTGATCTCTCTGGCGATGTCCCGCTTCACGCCTGGGCTTACGGCGAAGACCAAGCCCGCTATTTGGTGACGACCACGGATGCTGCTAAGATCATCGCAGCTTGTGAGGCGGCAGATGTACCGGTCGCCGAGCTCGGCACCACCGGCGGTGCCACATTAAGCATTGCTGGCGAAACAATCGCGGTGGCTGAGCTCAAAGAGGCCCATGAGAGCTGGTTGCCGAATTATATGGCGGCGGCAGAGTAAATTCGGCGGCTCTTGAATTTCGCTAATAAAAAGCTATATCCCTATGTATATTAGGGGCGAAATATTAATTTTTATCGGCTAAAACAGCCGCATATATAAGTAGTTGAAGGATACTAATCGATGGCAATGGATGTTGCAGAGATTGAACGACTGATCAAAGAAGGCTTGCCGGATGCCCAAATCCACATTGAGGATTTGCGCGGTGATGGGGATCATTATGCGGCTTATGTCGCCTCCAAAGCATTTGAAGGTCTGTCCCGCGTCAAGCAGCATCAAATGGTTTATGCCGCTTTGCAGGGGAAAATGGGCACCGATCTTCATGCTCTGGCCTTGCAAACATCCGTTCCGGAAGCTACTTAAGCCACACAATCTAGAGTTAAAGGAAGAAAAATGAACGACAATCCAGTATTTGAGCGGATTCAATCCGAGATCAATGATAGCCCGGTGACTTTGTTTATGAAGGGTACACCGATGTTCCCACAATGCGGATTTTCATCTGCCGTGGTCCAGGCATTGACCATGATGGGCGTTAAGTTCAAAGGCGTTGATGTCTTGGCCGATATAGATATACGCGAAGGCGTTAAGCAGTATTCACAATGGCCAACCATTCCGCAACTTTATGTCAAAGGCGAGTTTGTTGGCGGTTGCGATATCATTCGCGAAATGTATGAAACCGGCGAGTTGGAAAAACTATTCGACGAAAACGGTATTGAGCATCAACCCGTTCAGCAATAATTCACGCTGCTCAGAATTTGAAAGAACGGCTCTCTAACTGAGGGCCGTTTTTTTGTGCCTATTTAATTTGGATTTGATGCTCATCATACTTATCTGATAAACACTCAATTAAATTTTGTTTCCTTATTTTCCTATTCAGAGGTGTCCCAAAATGAAATTTTCAAAACTCCCCATCCTGTTTGCCGTGTTGGCCGTTTTCGCCCTCGGCGCTTGTTCACCAGAAGTTGGTAGCGAAGAATGGTGCGCAGAGCTCAAAGAAAAAAGCAAAGCTGATTGGACTGCAACCGAAGCCAAAGATTACGCGAAGCATTGCATCCTCAAATAAACTTATTTGCTCAAAGAAAAAGCCGCTCAGTTATATGAGCGGCTTTTTTTATTGAATTTTCTTTTAAGTTTACTGACCCTGAACAATCGGATTGCAGAGCTCGCCGATATTCTCGACTTCAAGTTTGACGTCATCACCGGGCTTAAAGAACACGCCGCGGAAGAAGCCGACACCGGCGCAGGTGCCGGTGGCGATAATGTCGCCGGGGCGCAGCGGCACTTGTTTGGTCAGTGAGACAATCAGCTCGGCGATCGAGAAAACCATACCGTTGGTATTACCTTCCTGCATCACTTCGCCGCTGACCGTGGTCTTGAGGCTGAGATTTTGCGGATCGGCAATTTGGCTGGCAGGGATAACCCAAGGGCCCATTGGGGCAGAGGTGTCGAATGATTTATGGCGGAACCAGTCCATGCCGAAATTCCAATCGGTGCGGCGACCGACATCGCGGGCCGAGACGTCATTGAAGATCGTATAGCCGGCAATAATATCCATCGCATTGTCGAGATTCAGGTGATGACCCTCATGGCCGATAACGGCGGCAAGCTCAACCTCCCAGTCATATTTCTGCGAATAGTCTTTTGGCAGCCGGATCTCATCATTTGGCCCGATGATGGCACCATTTGATTTTAAGAAGAACAGCGGCTCAATGGCGCTTTTATCAATCGTGTTGCCCATTTCTTCGGCGTGGTCATAGTAATTGGCACCGGCGCAATACATCGTGCCGGGATTGCTGAAAGGAGCTGCGAGATCGGCATCTGCCAAGGCATGCGCCCGGGTCGACGGGCTATTTGCGATTTTCGTGAGGATCGGCTCTAAATCAGCCCAGCGGCGGATTGCCGTATCAAGGCTCGAGCCGTCAATGCCGGAATCCGGTGCATGAAAAGCGACTTCAGACGCCAGGTTAAAAATCGATCCGTCAACTTCGATGCCGGCTTTGACGGCACCGTCATCTTTGTATGAAAGGAGTTTATAGTCAGACATGTTTGGTTCCCCGAAATAAAAATAAAATAGTAATGTTAAGATTGGCAGGACCATAGCAATCGAAATCCGCCAACAAAAGCGGGTTATTCTCGACTGTCCGCCCATTGGGCATCGATATGGGAATGAGCCAGGATATTCTCCGCACTTCCTGCCGGTGGATAGATCCTGTTTTCATTTATATTCTTCTTGAGTGCTTTGGCTTCGTCGCCGGTCTTCTCAACTTGGCGGTCCCAGCCCTTGGTTAACAGGCCGCCTGACAAGCCAAGATCAATACAGGTTAAATAGTTGGGCTGACTGAATTTACGGTGGGGCAGCCCGAGCATCGAGTGAGCTGCATTGTAGCCGGCATGCGCCCCCATCGGCATGGCGTGCTGGCACGACATTAATGTCACGTGATCCGCATCGGTGGCAGCTGCTGCAATATCGCCGGCCGCAAAAATATTTTTGATGCCTTTAACTCTGAGTGAATCGTCAACGATCAGTCGACCGAGATCGTCTTTATCAACATCAAACAAATCTGCGAGCGGATTGGCTTGAAGCCCCGCCGTGACAATGACGCTCGCCGTTTCTATTTGCTCGCCATCCGCCAAGGTGACGGAAGTTCGGCTAACTTCTGTGATCGTTTGACCCAGTTTGACCGTCACATTGGCCTCCTGCAGCGCCTGTTCATAGACCGCTTGGGCGTTGCTTTCGGGTGTTGGACCAATGTGATTGGCTTGGTCAATTAAAACGATCTCGATATTGCCAGCGGTTTCGGCGTTGCTGTGGGCGGCAATGCGGCTCCTAAGCTCGGTCGCAAGCTCGATGCCGGTGATACCTGCGCCCAAAATAACAAAGCAATTGTGGCCCGCCATATCCGGCAAACGGGCGGCTTTCAACACGTGATTATCAAATTCGATGGCCGCTTCATAGCTATCAATATTAAAGCTGTGCTCGGCCAGGCCCGGAACAGGGGGTGTCTTAACGACGCTTCCTGCGGCGACAACAAGCTGATTATAATTGACGGAAATTTCTAACAGCGGGGATTTATTAATTGCCACTCTCTTATTTGAGGGATCAATCTCGCTCACAATTCCTTGGATAAAATTAATGCCAAGCGGTTCCAGGATCGGCTCCAGAGCAACCTTCATTGCGGCTGGATCGTTCTGATAGAGGCGGGGGCGAATAACCAAACTGTCATTTTGCGAGATAAGTGATATTTGTATGTCGCCGTTATGCTCTTTATTTTCATAGGCCGCACTCAAAGCCGCCTTTAAGCCGGCAAATCCACCGCCAATGATGACCAATTCACTCATGATCTGCCCCTTTGTTCAGTGCTTGATTATAACGCTCCATAGTAAAGCACAAAAAAAAGCCGCTCAAACAATGAACGGCTTCTTTTAATGCGATTTTCCCAAAATTTAGCGGGAATAAAATTCGATCACGAGGTTTGGTTCCATTTGTACCGGATAAGGTACATCGGCTAGACCTGGCTGGCGGGTGTAGGAGCCTTTGCATTTGGCGGGATCTACATCCATGTAATCTGGAATTTCGCGCTCTTGTGAGGCGATGGCTTCCATAACCAATGGCAAATCGCGTGATTTTTCTTTCACTTCAATGACGTCGCCATCTTTAACCTTATAAGAAGGGATGTTGACGCGAATGCCGTTTACCCGAATGTGGCCGTGGTTGATGAATTGGCGGGCTGAGAAAACGGTTGGCACAAATTTCATTCGGTAGATCACTGCATCAAGGCGGCGCTCAAGAATACCGATGAGATTTTCCGATGTATCGCCTTTGCGGCGGACAGCTTCTTTGTAATAGCCACGGAACTGTTTTTCGGAAACGTTACCGTAATAGCCTTTGAGCTTCTGCTTGGCTTGCAATTGCAGGCCATAATCAGACGGCTTCTTGCGGCGCTGGCCATGCAGGCCCGGGCCATATTCACGGGTATTGAAAGGTGATTTAGGTCGACCCCACAAATTACAGCGGAGGCGACGGTCGATTTTATATTTCGACCGAATACGCTTTGTCATATCTTATTTCTCACTTTGTTAGTGATAGGAAAATGTGTCTCCTATCGATTATTCTTGTCCCGGTAGGTCCGACAAATTGTGCAGGACGGAATATCGATCGTTTCAAAGATATTCACGTTTCCAGGAATGAAGTTGCGCAATATAGGGATTTCGAGGGTGCTGTCAACAGCAATTGGGGCTTTTAAGAGCTTTCGAGTTCGCTATCCCAATAGAGAAAATCGCGCCAGCTTTCATGCAGGTAATTTGGCGGAAAAGCGCGCCCGACATCTTGCAGATAGTGATTGCTCGGTTGCACTGGTTTTTTGAGCAGCTGCATGCCAGCTTTTTTAACCGATTTATTGGCTTTGCGAAGATTGCAATGGCCGCAAGCGGTCACCACATTGGTCCACTCCGTGCGACCGCCAAGCGAGCGCGGCACGACATGATCGAAGGTGAGCTCCTGGGTAGGGAACGGATCGGTGCAATATTGGCAGGAAAACCTGTCTCTCAAAAACACATTAAAGCGCGTAAAAGCGGGCCGTCTCGATACGTGAACATATTCTTTTAATGAAATGACGCTCGGCAGCTTCATCTCCCAATTGGGGGAGTGAATGGCGTTATCATATTCTGAGACGACATTGACGCGATCAAGAAAAACCGCTTTGACCGAATTTTGCCACGACCAAAGCGACAAAGGGAAGTAATTGAGCGGCCGAAAATCGGCGTTCAACACCAGTGCAGGACAGCTCTCAAGTGCGGTAGACACTATGCAAATTCCCTTAAAATCCCCTAGGTTATTTGAGCATAAGGTCTTCTATAAATATTTCAACCGCTTATGCGCCATATCAGGTATATAACAAAAAGCTGTACTACGAGATGTAGGGCTATTTAAAAATTTTAGTGAGGAAGTCACAGGCGATTTGGATGCCTTCGGCGTCGATGGAATGACCGAGGCCGGGGCGGATGTGGCCGTCAATATCAACGCCGGCGGCCTGCAGTCTCTCAATCGCGATCGGCTGTTGGTCGGCCGGCACGAGTTCATCTTGATCCCCATTTACCAGGACCATCGGTGGGCGGCTGGTAATTTCGGCGGCGAGTTCATCTTTGCCGATCAGGCGGCCAGAATAGCCGACAATACCGGCAATCTCTTTTTCACGCCTTGTGCCGACAAAAAGCGACATCATGGTGCCTTGTGAAAAGCCGATCAAAGCGAGCCTATCCTCGGTCAGATTATATTTGGCCAATTGATCATCGATGAATTTATTGAGGATCGGCTCAGCAGAGCGGGCACCGGCCAGCATATCGGCTTCCTCGCGCTGTTGCAGCGAAAACCACTGATAGCCGGATTGCATGCCGGGAGGGGCCATGTCGCAAATCTCAGGCGCATTTGGTGAGACAAAGCGGGCGTTCGGTAGAACCTTGGCAAAATAAGGCGCGAGGCCAATTAGATCAAAGCCGTCCGCGCCCAGTCCATGGACCAAAATAACCAGCTGTTGGGCGTCGCCAGAGGTGTCGGTTGGACCGAATTCGGGGCCCACGAGAGAAGGGATATCGCTCATCGGAATTCTTTCTGCAATAAAAATTATTGTTTGGAGGACATTAGCGGTATTGCGCCGGAGCCCCAAGCAAAACATAAATAGAGTTATGATAAAAAACCCAGCCACAAACACCTCTATCGTCACCCGCTTTGCGCCCAGCCCCTCTGGCCATTTGCATTTGGGACATGCCTATTCGGCATGGTTTGCCCAGGCAAATTCCCAGGCCAATGCAGGCGGTGGGCGATTGCTGCTTAGGATTGAGGATATTGATCAAACCCGCTGCCGTCCCGAATTTGAGGCGGTAGTGTTGGACGATCTTGCCTGGCTCGGTTTAACTTGGGAAGAGCCGGTGCGCCGTCAATCTGATCACATGGCAGACTATGCGGCAGCGCTCAAAAAACTCGATGAGATGGGAGTGATCTATCCCTGCTTTTGTACCCGCAAAGAAATTCGGGCCGAGATCAAGCGCATGAATGAAGCGCCGCATGACGCCCCAAATAAATCAGTGGGAGACAAGCGCGGCCCGGTTTATCCCGGTACCTGCCGGGTGCTGTATGAGGATGACCGCGATTTGCGGATGGCGGCGGGTGATCCCTACGCGCTCAGGCTCAACATGCAAAAGGCAATTTATCTGGCGGAGCAAAAGCGCGGTAACCTTACCTGGATAGATCTTGACCAGGGTGAGCAGCGCGCCACACCTGAAATTTTCGGCGATGTCGTGCTGGCCCGCAAAGACGAGCCGACCAGCTATCATCTTTCGGTCACCGTCGATGACGCCGCCCAAGGGGTTAATCTGATCACCCGGGGCGAGGATCTCCGGGATGTCACCCATGTCCATGTGCTGCTTCAGGCGTTGCTTGATTTCGACGTTCCCGATTATCGCTTTCACCATTTGTTGACCGACCAAAACGGCAAACGCTTCGCCAAACGTGATAAGTCTTTAACGTTGCAGACATTGCGCGCTGAGGGCAAGACAGTGGAGGACGTTAAAGAGATGGCGGGTTGGAAATGAGAGCATTGCTGAGCTTCGTCATTGTGGCGTTCATGGTTAACAGTGTTGCTGCCGAACCGTTCAAAAACATTCGCATCGGTGATCAAGATGGTTTTGGGTTTACCAAAACCAAAGGTCTGTTGCGGCCTGCTTTGCGCAACAGTCTCGGCTTTGACTTTGAAGGTAAGCCCCGCCGTTCGCCCAACAGCAAATGGGCCGATACCAATGGTGATGGCGTGTTACGCCAAGGCGAGTTTTTGCCCGATCTCGATGGTGATGGCCGGGTCGCGTGGTTTGCGGGAGATGATTTTGACAATCGTGCGCCTGAAGAAATGGTCGATCGCAATCATGCCTGTCGCGGCTGTTTGGCGATCGGCGACGGCACAAAAGGCTCAATCTGGACCGACCTCGCACTCTCGACCGGAGCCAGTGGTTACAATTGGCCGGATGCCGGCCCGGAGCGGCCCAATAATGCAACTTTCGTTTTTGATTTTACCGTTAAAGGCGACCAGATCGCGGCGGGCTCGTTGATTTTTTTCAATCTGGTATACGGCGACTATGACATTATCCCCGCCATCGTCGGCGTTGAATTCGCTCATGCCAAGCCACGCGTGCTGGAGATTGAAAATATCGGCCCCGATGATGGTCTCATCCAAGCCCGCTCGGCGGTGCTTAATTTTAAAGAAGTGTTCACTGCTGACGATCAAGGCAACTGGCACGGGCTTGTACAGGTTGTCTTCGATGCGCCTCTAGAGCCCTACACTGCGTTTGATTTTGTTGAACTTAGCTTGTTCCAGATTGCCGAGGCACCGGGGCGGGAATTTGACGTGGTGTTGAAAACCACAGAGGCAACGCCGTTTATAATGTGGCCAAGTGATCAGCGGCATTGAAATAAGGTAGATTGTCCTGAGACGAGCACCCTATCATAGCAAGCCTTTCCGCGATTTTTACAGCTTTTTGGTATTTTCTTTCGCATTCCGGGTTGGTATGGCTCTCGAATATCTCCCCGCAAAGTGAAATACCATAATTGGCTCGTAGAGCGCGGACCACCGTACCGGCCAACATGCCATCGGCAATATCAGCGAGGTCAAAATCCTCTTGTTTAACAATCTGGAATTTATTTTCCACCAGATAGGCACGGATGCGGGTTTCTGCTTCTAACGCAACGTCCCAATAATCCGATTCTGACTTTGTCGGCTCTCCCGAGACCTCGCGAAATGCCATGCAGAAAGCTAGGAAAACCTGTTCTTTTGGCGTCGCTGATTTCCAGGCTGTTCGGCCAAGGCCATTCCACACTGACAAATTCATCTCGCCGTAGACTTCGGGGACTCGCTCGAAAAATAATGTATGCAGTTTGTTTTCATTTAGTGAGCTATCGAGCTTCTGTGCTTTATAAATATCAATCGCGGCATAAGTACCGCAGACTGGACAAGTGTCATTCTCATGTAAATTTTTCTTATAGATAAGCGAACAACGCGTTCCATTCTGCAATTTATTTTCACATAGCAGATAAGTCTCTTGGTCGTCCTCATCATCCTGCTGCTGGCCAATCCAGTTAAAGCGATTCATGAATTGCATATAAGAGCGCCGATGACTCCATAGACTCCATTCAAGCTTTTCCACGGGACCGAATGTGCTCCAATTGGAACTGACATCAATGACGATGCATTTATCCTTACCCGGTGCTGATCTCAGCCCGCGGCCCACTGATTGGCCCCACAGCACTTTGGACAAGGTGGGCCTAAGATGGACAATGATGTTGCAATGCGGGTTGTCCCAACCTTCGGCTAGCACGCCCACTGATACCATAGCCTCGATGTCGCCATTTTCGTGGTCTGCCAAGAGCCTCATTCGCTCCTTGATTGGTGTCCCCGCCGTGACAATCGCGGCTTTAATGCCGTAGTGCTGAATCTGCTCTAAGGTTGCCTCTGCGACACTAACATCAGCACAAAACCAGGCAGAGACAGGCCGCGTTGAAAGGTTTAAACGCTCTTCGTTATAACTCCACAGCGCATAATCGATCATCGATGATTTGATGATTGCCGGAGCCAATGATGAAACTGGAAAATCGCCGGAACTTATATCGATGACGCCGAGATCGAGGTCATGGACAAAATGTGGGCGATAGATTGGCTGGACTAAAACTTCGTCTGCAATTAAGTCTTCAATATTCGCGCAATCGATAATGGCGTCGAACGCTAGATTTAGCTGATCTCGTTGATCGCCCGTACGGCGTTCTGGAGAAGCAGTCAGTCCAATAAATTGTGCCGTCTTTTTACCATTGTTTGCGAACTCATCGAGGATTCGTTTATAGCCTTGCCCATTTGGAGACACCCGGTGTGCTTCATCGATGATGATGAGGTCAGCTTTTGGAATGGCATCAGCCAACACTTCCTTTGCCCGCATATTGGTTGAGAGTAAAATATCGTAACCTTCGAAAGCCGGTCCCGAGTCGGAAACAGTTATTTTGCGAACATTGTGCTTTATGCTAAGAGCCTGTTCGAGTTGTTCCAACAGCACCAGCCGATGGCATAGTACGACAATTTTTTTGTCTTTGTAGAACCGTTCGATAATCTCGCTCGCCAGTACGGTCTTACCCGCGCCAGTTGGCGCCTTTAGAATAAAACGATGGTGTTGCTTTGTAATCGTCGGAAAATCGTCGATGATTTTTTGTTGCCAATTTCTCAGATGCATCGAATGCCCATATCAATTAAAAAATGCCCCCGCTCGTAGCCGGACATTGGCGGGTTACCTAATAATGAGGGTATAAAGTGTTCGATAGTGTTTTAAAACCATAGCATTTGCGAATTTTCACAAATGGGCATTTAAAGGACGCTTGAATATTAAGAAATAAATGTCCGCTCTACCAGCGCAAGAGGACATAATTCAGTTTAAGAGTATGAATTCGCTTGTGACCCACAGCGAAACTAATCCGAAATACCCTATTTCGATCAATCTGCGATAGAATACAGGTGCGTGATCCAGTCGCATAACGTGTTTTCAATCGAATTATACATAACTATTATGTCATTCAGATTTCGTTCTAAATGATCATCTGTACGCGGTTTTGATTTGATTTAAGGTACCAACTCGTCGGTCGGGTGAATTTGTTTCTTAAAAAGCGTAATCGATAATTGAGCTATAAACTAGGGAGAGAATAAACATGCATTTACGATATAAGAAAATTACGCTGGCAGTCTTGGTCTTGGCGCTTGGAGTATTTATTACAAACGCCGCTAAAGCGGGGGGAGATGGCCTTATTATTAAGCAGAGTGATTTTGGCGTTACTAAAACCCTTGATCGGCTTGGCATTGCTTTGGAAAGAAAAGGCATCAAAGTATTTTCCCGTATTGATCATGCAAAGGCGGCTAATAGTGTCGGCATGAAGTTGACCCCAACTTCGGTAATTATCTTCGGGTCACCAAAAATAGGAACTCCATTAATGACATCTAATCCGACAATCGGACTAGACTTGCCTCTCAAGGCAGTCGCCTGGAAAGACAGCGATGGCACGGTGAAATTAGCCTATACTGATCCAGCCTGGCTGGCTAAACGCTATGGTATCCGGGATCGTGGAAAGGTTTTCAAAACGATCACCGGCGCTCTTGGGAAATTTACCGACATGGCGATCAAACGTGGCGGTCTTCCTAAAAAATAGCACTAGAATCCGTCAAATCTATTGGCAGAAAATGATGCCCGCTATTGAAAATATAGCAGGCATTTTTTTCAGCTTGTTCAAAGAGTTTGCCGCTGACCCAAAGTGGGCTTTACTCGATCGGGATTTGTTAAATGCCAGGTTAACCAGCCAATTCTATTTCCGGGCTAATCCAAATGGCCGTGTCGTGAAATGCTGCGCCTCCGGCGGGTGCCGCGGGCTTAGAACTGGTCAGCATATTGATACCAATTCCCTCAATAAAAGCTGTGTTTGGCCAGACGCTTTCGACGATAACGACGCCATCCCTGGCACCTTCTAAAACCTTCACATGGATCAGCAAGTCGCCGCAGTCATTGCCTAGCCTGACCACATCACCGTCGTTTACCTCAAGCGCTTTGCAGTCAGCGGGCGACATCTTTACCGTTGGGCGTACTTCCTTGGAAATTGAAGTTTCGGTCTCGGTAAAGGTCGTGTTTAGATAATTACGCGATGGTGCGGTTACCATCCGATAGGGGCGATCTGCATCGGCTTCATCAATAATATTGGCGAAATCTGGCAGCGTGGGCATATCCTTCCAATCCTCACCAATCGCTGCCCAATCAGCGCGAAAATGAAATTTACCATCTGGATGGCCAAATCCATTAAGTCCATGGGACGTTTCGAAATCCTCACAAACATCCTTCTGTCGCTCATCCTTCAGTGCATCGGCTCCGGCAAAGCCCGATTTTTTCAAAGTCTCATCGATCATTTCCCATGCCGTCATGGCAAAGGCGGGATCGTCCACTCCGAGCCGATTGGCGAGAGCGGCGATCACATCATGATTGCAGCGCGCCTCACCCAAGGGTTCGATTACGCGCGTGCCAATCTGCAAGTGAGTGTGGCCAAAGGAGGTATAAAGATCATCATGTTCGACAAATGTCGTCGCTGGCAAAATAATATCGGCCAGCATAGCCGTATCGGTCAGGAATTGCTCATGCACAACAAGGAACATATCATCGCGCATCAAGCCTTTGCGGATGAGCGCCGATTCTGGTGCCACGGCGGCCGGATTTGAGTTTTGTACCAGCATCGCTGTCACCGGAGGGCCGCCTCCCAGCAGTTCAGCATCACCGTTAAGGATTGGACCGAGGCGCGACATATCGAGCCAACGGGTATCCGTCTCGGGGCCATTTATAAGCGATAAATCTATTGGAAACATCGTTGCTGTGGCTGAATAAAGTCCGCCTCCCGGATGCTTCCAAGCACCTCGCACCGCTGGCAGACTACTTACCGCATGGATGTTGGCGGCACCGTTACGCGAACGCGAGAAACCAATCCCCATGCGGATTAACGCCCGCTCGGTCGTGCCGTATTCTTTCGCAAAAGCCTCGATCTCGGCGACCGAAAGCCCCGTGATGGCAGCGGCCCATTCGGGGGTGCGCGTTTTGAGATGAGCCTCCAGCGCAGCGGGGTCATCGGTGTACTCTGCCATATAAGCTTCATCGGCATAGCCATCGCGAAAAAGGACATGCATCACGGCGGCGGCCAGCGCTCCGTCAGTACCGGGGCGCAGTTGTAAATGCGTATCGGCTTGGCGTGCTGTGGCGGTTGGGTAGGGGTCGATGACCACAAGCCGGGCACCGCGCTCTTTTCGCGCCCGGGAAATGTGGGTCATGAGATTGATCTGGGTGTGAACCGGGTTTGAACCCCAAACCACAATGAGATCGCTTTCCGCAAATTCGAGCGGATTGACCGATAGCATTTTGCCTAATCCCGCTTTGACACCAATCTGTAGGATCCAGGCACAAATCGTGTCTAGCTGGCGTGAATACCCCATGGCATTGCGCAGACGGCGGGTGCTCCCCTTTTGTGCCAGCCCCATTGTACCGCCGTAATTGTAGAGCCAAACGGTTTCCGGCCCCTGCTTCTGGGCCGCTGTCGTAAAACCTTCAGCGACGATATCGAGAGCCTCGTCCCAGGATATTTCTTCAAAATCTGCCAGTGTAGCGACCGCTGATTTTTTGCCCTTGCGGCGCAAGGGGCGGGTCAGCCTTTGTGGGTGATGCACCCGTTCAGCATAGCGTGCGACCTTGGCGCAAACGACCCCCGCGGTATAAGGATTATCCTTTGATCCATGCACGCGCCCAATCTGGCCAGAATCTTTTATTTCTACATCGAGCCCACATGCGCTCGCGCAATCATGCGGACAAACTGACCAGGCTATCGCATTCGACATTCAAGTAATCCCAATTAACAAAGCTGTTCCCAGCATAATGTATATCTTACGTTTTTAGGAAAGTATCTGCTTTTCATCCGTCTCGACCAGCAACCCTGCCAATCAAATTTAATAGTGAGAAAATATTGGCAAAAGATAGTGGATCTAGCGTGAAGCAGATGTCCGCATGTGGCTAATAGCTGCGGTCGGGCAAAATCTATATAGAGTGTGCTCTACCCTTGAAAGCGGACATCGTGAAATCCACTTCCTTTGAGAAGCGGGTCGCGTAGGAGCTTGGCCATGGATCTCTGTCCAGCACACCAGAAGGTGTGTGTCTTACCAATGACCCTCTTGATATTGAGCAATTCACCCGTCATTAGTCTACACGTATATTCATTCATGTTTTATGTTAGGTACGGGAGGCCTCCATCGTGATGACGGAAAAAAAGAAAATTGGCTTGGCGGTAGTTGGGTGTGGTGTGGTTGGGCGTATGCGATCAAACTTCGCAAAAGATTTTCCGGGTATCGGCTGGATTGGCCTTGCCGACGTCAATGAGGAACTCGGACTAAAACTCAAAGACGATATTGACGCTGATTTTTTCACCGATGACTATCGAGAACTCATCGCTCGTCCAGAAGTTGACGCGGTCATCATCGCAACGTCGACTTGGGCCCACGTTGAACCGACTTTAGCCGCGATTGATGCCGGTCATATGCTTATGATCGAGAAGCCTCTGGCAACTGACGTCCGAGAGTCAGCCCAGGTCCTTGCTGCCATCGAGGCAGCTGGCATTGATGCAGTCGTCGGTTATACCCAGCGATTTCGTCGCCGGTTTTTAGCCGTTAAAGAACGAATTCAAACCGGCCAGATAGGCGATGTCACTGCGGCTGTTACACGTGCCTTTATGAATCGTATGGCGCCAACTGGTGAATTGCGCCTTACCCAGGACCGTCGGTTTCTCACACCGATGGTCGTTTCCGGGACCCATAGTTTGGATATGTGCTTGTGGCTAATGGGTGGTGCCACCAAACCGGTTTCCGTCTTTGCTCGATCCACGGATGTTGTTATGGGAGAAATGGGTACAAAAGATGCGACATTCGGTGTTTTTACCATGGACAATGGCGCCATATGGAGCATGAATATTTGCTGGTCCTTGCCTAAGGAGTGGCCGGGTTCGGTTTATGGATTGGAGATCGGAATCGTCGGCACCAAGGGTGTCATTGATATTGAAGATACCCATCGTGATGTAGTTTTAGCCTCTGAAATACCTCAAGGCGCCGGCTACAATCCTGATGGTCTCAATATTGAAGCGACAAGAAACGTTGATTTTCTTACCAGTTTTCCTCCGGGTGATATGCACCTTGATGAACTGTGGGGACCATTGCGGGAGGAAACGAATTCCTGGTTCCAGCGAATTTACAACAAAAAGGCGACGCCTCACGCGACCGCACAAGAGGGTCATCGCAATCTAACACTTACCATGGCGATGGATTTGTCAGCTAAATTGGGAAAAGAAATCGAACTTCCAATTGATCCCAATATACTAATGGAAGGCTTGGAATCATAGCCGGAGCGAAACCGAATTGATCCAAGTGTTTGGCATCAAGCCTATAAAATCACGGAGTACCAAATGCTAAAAGCAGCAGTTATCGGACTTGGTTGGTGGGGATCGACGATTACCAAGAGTCTTAAAGGAAGCTATAAACTACATATTATTGCCGGAGTAGATGTCGATGAGGACAAAGCTACTTTCGCATCTGACTACGACTTGAAGTTTTATCGCAAGCTTGATGATGCCCTTGGTGATGCTGAAATTGATGCTGTTATTATTGCAACGCCGCATGGTCTGCACGAAGAAATGTTTTTAGCTGCGGCGAATGCAGGCAAACAGATATTTTGTGAAAAACCTTTTGCGCTTACCAGCACTGGCGCGCAGCGTATGGTTGCCGCTGCTGAAGCAAACGGCCTCACCACGATCGGCATTGGACATGAGCGGCGGTTTGAAGGGGCGTTTGAAGAGATGAAGCGGGTTGTCGATGCCGGTGAGCTTGGCACTTTACTGCACCTTGAATTCAATGCGTCTTATAACAACATGGTCAAGATGCCGGCTAAGGGGTGGCGTAAAGATCCCGTTCAGGCGCCAGCGGGTATGATGACAGCCTTGGGTGTGCATCAGACCGATTTCATGCAAACTCTAGCGGGACCCGTCGCCGAGATTAATGCGCAGTTGATCAATCGCTCAAATGATTATCCCAATGAAGATGTTTTGACGGTCCAATTTGTTTTTAATTCGGGTGTTACCGGTTCTCTCACCTCTTTGGCAACGACGCCGTTTTATCAACGCATGAGCGTTTTCGGAGATCGTGGCTGGATTGAAAATCGCGAGGTCTCAAATGTTGATATTCCCGATCCAGCTATTCTCACGTGGCGCGGGAGTGATGAGGAAATTCATACGCGCACCCATAAGATGGCAGATACGGTAAAGCCAAATTTCGAGAGCTGGGCCGATGCGGTGATGGGAAACGGTAGCTATCGATTTAGCCATCAAGAAATTGTTCATAATGTACAAATTTTAGAAACCATTGTCCGATCCATCAAATCTGGCGTGCCCGAGAAAGTAGCGTAGGATTTAATCTATGGGGCAATGAATGATACAATATATTAGATGATGACCCTTTCGCCGGCGCACCTGGATTGGTTACTCCCCGGCCTTTTCCATATTTTTCTCAGCAACAGCTTCGACCTTTTGAAAATCGATTTTCTTGCAGTGCTCTGCGGGCACGTAAATTTCCTCGATTTTCACGACACTGGCTTTTGACGTGACGGTCCGGTTTCGATAAAGCTTGCTGGATGACCCTAGGCTTCGGCGTCAGCAGCCTCTTTTGCCAGACGTAGCGCTTTTAGGCGTGCAGTTTTTTCTGATCGCTCTCGCCCCGCTTGATCCTTTTCCTTTAAAGCTTCTTTTGCCTTCTTCTGACTCGCGGCAAACTGTTCTTCTGCACGGGATTTTACCGTTTTAGACATTTAGAGGTTTCCTTTTGCACGACTTGAACTATTGCGATTGGTGCCATTTGTATTTGGCACGGGCAATGTACGATTACTCCAGACTAAATAAGCTCGCGGGTAAAACGAACGTCAAGCCAGAGAGATAGACTTGATTTTGGCGCGGCGTTGCCCGGAGCGTTGGGCAATTTCGTTGTCCTGGTTCTGAATGGCTGTTTGCGCCAAATCTTGAAGCGAATCGCCCAGGGATTGGTCGAGCAGTTCATTTGGCACCCGTCGGTTTGAGGTCACCATGCCATCTTCATAGTTTACGTTGAACACCATGAAGGAGGCGCTTTTGCTCTTGGACTTCTTGCGAGCCATAGCTCAACCTCCATCTTATATGGAGAACGGCCCACGCCACTCTCCATACTCGACATAATCATTAGCAAGCGAAGACACGTCCCAACGAGTGTTGGGGACGTTGACTTACGTAGCTATTCGGCGATGGTCAAATTTTCGGCAGAAGATTTGCCATTTTGTCCCGGCTTAAGCTCATAGGAAACTTTTTGCCCATCGTTCAACGTACTCAATCCAGCTGCCTCAACAGCAGAAATGTGAACAAAGGCATCAGCCCCACCATCTTCAGGTTCAATGAAACCAAAACCCTTAGCAGGGTTGAACCACTTTACAGTACCTGTAGTCATAATTACTTCCTTTAACATTTTTCTAAAACCACGCATCACACTTTGTAATGGGGCCGTCTGCCTGACGTTTACACTCTCTCGTTTATCCTGGTCAATTCACGCAATCTTATATAACGGAGCAAAACTATAGACTGCGAGGTCGAAAGAATAGGAGGTATTTCATAGAACGCGTTGATCTACAAGGGCTTTGCGCAACGAATGTCCGCTTTTGGCTAGAAGCCGCCGAAATAGGAGGTTCCAAATGACGCTGGTTTCTCCCTCGAAAGGGGACATTCTTAGGCTATGCCAAAACCAGTAATTTAGGTATCTGTCCTAAATCTTTCCTCTGTGGCTGGTCTATCTGCTCTAAACCGCTGGCCAGATGCGGCGACCGGCATGAGGGCCGCCGGGACTGTGGGTGACATATTCGAGGACATGACGGCCAGGCCATTCTTCGCCGCGATCGGCTTCAATGAAGCGGGGCTCGAAGGTAAACTCACCTTCGGGCAGATCGGTGAACTCCCAGAGCACGCCATGTTTCGCCCAGCCGGCAATTGACAGCATCTTGCGGCCGCGGATCATGCCGCGGGAAACTGAGACCCGGGCAAAGCGTTCCGAGCGATACCAGCGCGCCAATTCGATCTCATCCTCGGGCGTATTCGCAATGTAATTGCCAAGCTGCATGGCGGGCGGCGGGCCCATGCCATAGGGCAGGGTGCGTTGTTCCGGTGCATTGATAACTTGCTCTTCGATATAAACCGCGTTGCGAAAATTCTCGCGCGCCGAAAGCTTTTCCGCATGAGCCTTTTCCAAGGCATCAACCGGATTGTTGGGTCCGAAAAAAACTTCAGGCGATGCGGCGGCAATCAGGACAACGTTTTGCTGGCCTGGGGGGACAGCGGGGTCGGTTGTTTCTTTTTTCTGCGGCGCACCCTCGATATAAGGACGGTCTGGCTGCGGGACGATATCATAATGACCAACCCAGGCGACGCCTTGGGCGGCCCGCAGAGCCGGAAAATATTCTTCATGCAACCAGGCCCACATATCGGATTTGGCCGTTTCTGCAAGATCAAACCACTCGGCTTTTAGGACTTCACTCATGGGCTTACAAATTCCCCTTGATGGCGTAATCCAACACGCGGACAACTTGGCCAGGGCTTTCAGCGACGGCCAGGGCCGCAGCATCAACCTCTTTTAGGGCATGGGTTAAATCTTCGGCGTGGAGCACGATGATCGGTTTGCCAAGCGCTGCAGCCATGCCGGCGTCAAAAGCCGCGTTCCATTGGCGGTATTTGTCACCGAATTTAACGACGACAACATCTGATTTTTCGATCAAGGTCCGGGTCCGGATCGCGTTGACCTGCGCGCCCTTATGGTCTTTCCAGAAAGGATTGTCTTCGGCGCCCAGGATTTCCACGCCACAATCATCGCTGGCTTCATGATTGGTGATCGGGCCCGTGACGGTGACCGGCAGATTTTTTGCTGAGCAACCTTCTTTGATTTGTTCCCGCCAATCTGAGTGAATTTCGCCTGAAAGATATACCGTCCAATTATCTGTTGCCATTTATTCTGTCTCCGCTTGAGAATCTAGTTTGGGTTGTCATTTTATTGCCGTTCAAAAGGCCGTCACGCAAGCAAATTTTTAGTAATTTCCAGCTATAAACAGCATGTTAAGCATTGGCTGTTAGAGTGGCCACTCTATTGAATTGTGACCGGGCTTGTGTAAGCCTGAAGATTACTTCGAAGAAGTATGGGTTAAAAATTGGACATTACCGTCAATAAGATCGCTGATGAAACTTATGAAATTCTATTTGGTGAAAATAGGATCGAAGTTTCGTCCGAGGATCTGGAGCATCTCCATTCTCAGCTTTCCGGGATTTTGCGCCCCGAGACAGTGGCGGAAAAGCTCGTGCGCCATAAAGAACTCTTAGATAATCTAGCGCGGGCCAACGATAACGGCATTCAGTCCTTGCTGCGCCTCGCCGAGCATGATGACGTGGTTATTTTGCTGAAAACCAGCGAAGAAGACGAGGCTTTAAAGAAAAAGCTCTACAGCAATATGACGGAAAACGCGATTAAGATGTTCGTCGAAGATATGGTCTTCTTAATGCGCGAAGGGGTGCCGAATTACAAATTCGACGAGGCAATGACACGCCTCATCAAATCTGTTGAAGAGTTAACGGAAAACGGCACTCTCACAATCGAATCCCAGTAAAGGGCGAGTCCCAGTAAAGGGATTTAAGCTGCGGTCGCCTTTTTCTTGGTGCTCGGCACATAAGCGATTTCGCAATGCGGTGCACAATAGGGTTTCCCCGCTTCTGCCGGTTTACCACAAAACCGAAAATCAGGCTTGCCCGGCTCACCATTTGGCCACGAGCACATATTTGCTTTCAGGCTATCGAGGGTGATGATTTTACGATCTATTTTTGGTGTGGTCGGCTGGCGGCGCATGGCCAGATCAAGGCGGCGCACTTTTCCGACGACCGCATTTTTCGTAATACCGAGTTTGCGACCAATTTCACTGGCTGATAGCCCAGTCGCCCATAATTTAGTTAGTTCTTCGACGCGTTCAGCCGTCCATTCAAATCCTGTCGACATATCCAATAACCTCCGGAATTCCCCTAAATGACGTTTTATTGACCTTCGATATCTGAAATTCGACCGCCTACCTGAAATATTGGAAGGTCCCCTGGTCAAAAATCGAGCATCAAATAATCATGGGCCTACTATATTTATGGTTTAGGTGAGCGGTCAACACTATATTTTGGGTTATCCACAAGATATTGAATCAAAATGGACAAAAAGGCGTGTTTTTGGAATAAAAGAGGGTGGTTGTCGGAAAAATCCTTCAGTATCATCGCCGATGAAGATATTTCATGTTTGAACGGGGAAAACAAATGACGCTTAAAAGCGTTATATTTTGCGTCAGCTTTATTTTTTACTGCCTGTCTAACTTTACCGTTCAGGCGGCGGACTCTTTTGCGAAGATCAAGCTGACCCCGGCGGCGCAAATTTTTCTTGTCTTGAAAGATGTCAATGTCCGCGCCGGGCCCAAGACCAAATCTGCCCGCGTTGGGCGGCTGCGCAAAAAAACACAAGTTGAGGCCAGTGGTAAAGCCAAAGGCACGGAATGGGTTCTTATCAAAAAAGACGGAAAGAATTTTGGCTTTGTTTATGGCACAGCTCTCGTCCCGATGATTGACGGCCGTCTCAGCAAACCGCTCAGTGGTAATCTCGAGGCGCAAAAGATCGCTGGGCGCAAGTTGGCACCTTGTCACTATACAATTCAATTTGAGGGCAAAGTAAAAGTTGAAGGCGATACGCAGATAACGTCGGATTACCGCTTAGCCATGGAATGCGATTATAAAAAGAAAACGATCAAATTGAACGCGACGATGTTTTTGACGGAATTACCTTATTTAGATAACCGCAAACCGACTTATCAGATCAATGTAGATTTGTTTAACATTCCGATGGAAGATGAAGATATATTTTCTTCAACTGTCATCTACCATACGCTTAAAAAGCAAATTACCTTCGAAGGCGTAAATAAAGAGGACTTCAAGGCCAAAAGCAAAATAGCTAAAATGAAGGCGCCCGATTTAGCTGCGGCTTTGCGGGGAGCTGTCGCTATGGCACATCAGAGCTGGGGGATAAAAATCTGGGCCGAACTGGCGAAGTCTGAAGAATAAATACGATTTAATTTTTTACGCGTTTCGATTTATCGCCCGCCAGCCAATATCGCGGCGGCAAAACCCTTGCGGCCAATCAATACAATCGACAGCCTGATAAGCTTTGGCTTGAGCTTCCGCCACATCCCGGCCAAGAGCCGTTACGCCAAGCACCCGGCCACCGCTCGCTAAAATTTTGCCGTCTTCGGCTTTGGTGCCGGCATGCAAGACGGTCACGCCGTCAACAGCATTGGCCGCGCTGAGATTTTTAATCTCGGAGCCTTTTTCGTAAGACCCCGGATAGCCTTCTGCCGCCATAACGACAACCATGGCGGCATCATCCAGCCAGGTCATTTCAATTTCATCCAATTTGCCCATCGCCGCCGCATCCAGGGCTTCGACAATATCCGAGCTGAGCCGGGCCATTAGAACCTGACATTCGGGATCGCCAAAGCGGACATTGAACTCCAAGGTTTTGGCTTTGCCGTCTTTGATCATCAGACCCGCAAAAAGCACGCCTTTATAGGGGCAGCCTTCTGCCGCCATACCATCAATGGTGGGCTGGATGATGGTTGCCATGATTTCTTGGGCGAGGGCGTCCGTGACCACGGGCGCCGGAGAATAAGCTCCCATGCCGCCGGTATTGGGTCCCTTATCGCCGTCATAGGCGGCTTTGTGATCTTGCGCCGAGATTAGTGGCAGGGCGGTTTTGCCATCAACTAGCGCAAAAAAGCTCGCCTCTTCGCCGTCTAAAAATTCTTCAATGACGACTTCTTCGCCGGCGTCGCCAAAGCTTTTATTGTTCATCATTTGATCGAGAGCGTCCACGGCCTCCGCTTCGCTCGCAGCCAAAATAACGCCCTTTCCAGCGGCTAATCCACTGGCCTTAACGACGATCGGCGCCCCTTGCTCCTGGACATAGGCCACCGCCTGATCGTAATCGGTAAAACGGCCATAGGCGGCAGTTGGGATGTTATATTTGGCGAAGAGATCTTTCATGAAAGCTTTGGAGCCTTCGAGCTCGGCTGCTGCTGCAGATGGGCCAAAGGCTTTGATGCCTTCTGCTTCTAAAGCGTCGACCAGACCCAGAACCAAGGGCGCTTCAGGGCCGACAATGACCAGCTCAATCGCGTGCTCTTTGGCAAAATTAACCAGGCCAGCAACATCTTCGCCGGAAATATTTACACAATCCGCAACTTCCGCGATGCCCGCATTGCCCGGTGCGCAAAAGAGTTTGCTGCATTTTGGGGACTTATTGATCGCCCAACAAAGCGCATGTTCGCGGCCACCGCCGCCGACAACAAGAATGTTCATTTAACGCCCCCAAAAGAATTTTATCACACTGTACACTGGAGGACTTGTAGCATAAATTATCAAGAAGTCATGACTGATATTCCAATAGACATAGATCAAGACGAAATGCCGGGCGATAACCGTCCGATTTTTTCGATCAGTGAAATTTCGCAAGCCCTCAAGCGAACGGTTGAGGAGAACTTCTCCCATGTTCGGGTGCGGGGCGAGATCTCCAGATACACGCTGGCGCGCTCCGGTCATATGTATATGACACTCAAAGATGAGAACTCAGTTTTGGACGCGGTGTGCTGGCGGGGCACGGTGAGCCGTCTTGCGGTGACGCCCGAAGACGGCATGGAAGTCATCGCGACCGGCCGGCTAACGACTTATCCCGGTCGCTCGAACTATCAGATTGTCATCGAACAATTGGAGGTCGCCGGCGAAGGGGCGCTGCTCAAGCTGCTCGAAGATCGCCGGAAAAAACTTTTGGCTGAAGGCTTGTTTGCCGAGGAACGTAAAAAGCCGCTGCCTTATTTGCCCGGCTGTATTGGTGTGGTGACGTCACCGACCGGTGCGGTGATCCGGGATATTCTCCATCGTTTGGATGATCGTTTTCCGAGCCATGTTTTGCTATGGCCGACCAATGTGCAGGGCGAGGGTGCCGCCGAACAGATCGCTGCCGGTATTGAGGCTTTTAACCGCATCAGTGAAGGCGGTGATGTCGCGCGCCCAGACCTTATCATTGTTGCGCGTGGCGGCGGCAGTCTCGAAGATCTGTGGTCGTTTAATGAAGAAGTTGTGGTGCGTGCGGCGGCTGCCAGCGACATTCCCTTAATTTCAGCCGTCGGCCATGAGACTGATACCACACTGATCGATTTTGCGTCTGATAAACGCGCGCCGACGCCGACAGCGGCGGCGGAAATGGCCGTGCCGGTCAGGGCCGATCTGATGGCCGCGATTGCTGATGATGGGGTGCGCTTACAACGCGCGATGAACCGCTCGCTCGAAGAACATAATCGGGAAATCGAAGGGCTCGCGCGCGGCCTGCCTGATCCCAGACGCTTGGCCGAAGAGGCCACCCAGCGGCTTGATGATCGCTCCGAACGATTGCTTAATGCCAAGGGGATTTATTTCGATGGGCTGGCATCGGATGTGGCCCGACTGGCCGCCGGCTTGGTCAGCCCGGCGCAACAAATCGCGGCGAAAGAAAATGAACTTAAGGGTCAAGTTCGGGCCTGGCAGCGCGGGCTTACCACCTTTGTCGAGCATAAAACGCATGAGCTAGAGCGCTGGAATTTGAAGCTTGAAGGTCTCTCGTTCCAGCGCGTGCTTGATCGCGGTTTTGCTTTGGTGACCGATGATCAGGGCCAACCTGTTCTAACCGCCGCCGCGACCGAGCCCGGTATGGATATCGGCATTCAATTTCGGGATGGCGATGTCAACGCAACCGTGTCGGGTGAAAACTCGCCTAAACCTAAAAAGAAAAAAGCGCCAAGCAAAGCATCAAAAAAACCTAAAGACGCCTCTCATGAAGATCCCCAGGGTTCTCTGTTGTGATTTGGCGGTCCCTTTTTCTCACCGTGCTATTTCTAAATTTCTCCGCCCTGGCGGGTGAGTTAAAGCTTTCTGGTAACATGACCCAAGGGGGATTGGTCGTTGGCTGGGCGGCGCCGGGGGCTCAAATCAAGCTGGATGGAAAAACGATTAACCAAGCTAAATCGGGTGACTTCTTGCTGGGGTTTGGGCGGAATGCCAAACGCAGCGCTGAATTGAACGTGCAGTTTAAAGATGGCTCGGTAGAAAAACGCAACCTTGAGATAAAACAACGTGATTACAAAATTCAACGTATCGATGGCTTGCCAAAGCGCAAGGTGATGCCCAATGCCCAAGACCTATCACGCATCAAGAAGGAGCGCGTTCTAATCAATGCAGCACGGCGCATTGAGGTCAGTGAGGCTTTGTTTGCCGCCGGTTTCGTCCGGCCGGTTGCTGGGCCGGTCAGCGGTGTCTATGGCTCGCAACGCATTCTCAATGGCCAGCCCCGAAAACCGCATTATGGCCTGGACATCGCTGCCCCCTTGGGCCGGGATATCAAAGCAACTTCGGCAGGTGTCGTGGTCTTCGCGCATGAGGGCATGTTTTTTAATGGTAAAACAGTGGTCATCAATCATGGCCTTGGTCTGCGCTCAACCTATATCCATATGAGCGCACTTAATGTCAAAGCCGGGGACCAGGTTGTCAAAGGTCAAACAATCGGCAAGATCGGCAAGACCGGCCGTGCTACCGGCCCGCACCTTCATTGGGGGCTAACACTCAACACAACACCGCTCGATCCGCAATCTTTATTGAAGTAGTTCGGTGCCAATAGTTCGGAGCCAATAGTTTGGAGCCTGGCACCGAATAGGGCGCTTAATTATTTAGGGAGAGATTCCTGCTCATTGGGCCAGCGATTGTGAACCCAGAGCCATTGTTCAGGTCGCTGCTTGATCCAATCGCCTAAATGTTCGTTGACGGTCGTCGTCATGGCCGCGATATCGGCTTGCTTGTCACCGCTATTGGGAAGCTCCAGCGGCGGATATATGGTAACCCGAAAATGGGCACCGCCCAGCCGTTCGACCTGAGCTGGTAGGACCGGGCATTTGTATTTAAGAGCCAGTTGGGCGAGTGCCGGTGCGGTCATGGCATCCCGCCCTAAAAACGGCACCGAAATACCATCGTTCATTTTCTGGTCAACCAGCATGGCAAGATGATCGCCTTTTTTGAGCGCGCGTATGATTCCTTTGGAGCCTTCGCTGCCTTTTGGGAAAAGCTCACTGCCGAGTGCAGCCCGGCCTTTCTGGATGAGGCGGTCAAAAAATGGATTATTAGCCCGCCGGTAAACAAGATGCAGCTTGAGACCGCGTTTGGTGCCGGCAAGTGGCGAAAGTTCCCAATTGGCCATATGTCCGGCAAAAATCAAACCAGGTGCGTCATCATCGCGGAGTTGGTCAAGATATTCGGTCCCGATCACTTCGACGCGACTGTTTTCCTTATAGGGGTTAAACTTTGCCAGATGCGGATGCTCGCCAGCGGTGCGGCCGAGATTGTCCCACATCCGGTCAACAATGACCTCAATTTCATCGGCACTTAATTCGGGGAAAACAATTGCCAATTCGCGCCGGGCATTTTGACTGACACGCAGCTTGGGCCCTAATTGACGGCCCATCCAACCGCCAAGCGCCGAGGCCCAATCAACCGGTAGGACGGCAAAAAAAGCGTTTAAGGCCCAGGCGATGGCGGCCTCTAGCGGGTGCGCAACATTTTCGCGAAACCATAATTTCATAAAAAGCGTGTCTCGACAGATCAATTAAGGGTTAGATTAACGGCTTAAGCAGACTGTCTAGCGCACTCGCATCACTCCAGTCGAGCGTTACTGACACAATTGCCACATCTTTTTTTTGGGCGTCAGGTAGACGGACATGATCTTTGGCTGTCGTAACCAGCCGGGCACCCTCTGATCTAGCCAATTCAAGCAGGCTGGAGACCTCATTTTCGCTAAAGGGATGGTGGTCATCAAAGGCCTTGGCGCCAACCAGATCGCAGCCAATTTCCAGCAAGGTATTAAAAAACTTCTTTGGTCGGCCAATGCCGGCAAAGGCATAAATTTTTTGATCCTTGAGGGTCAACGCGGCGGCATCGGGTTTCAGTCGGGCCTTGAAAGTCTGAACAGGGTTTTGCGCATAGCCTTTGGCGATGTCGGAGAGCAGGCCTTCGAGTTTAAACCGATCCTCACCGATAATGACCACGGCTTGGGCACGCGCAAGCCCAACTGTGACGCCCTCTCTAAGAGGCCCCGCAGGGATTAAGCGGCCATTGCCAAAGCCGGTTTCACCATCAATGACGATTATTGAGAGGTCTTTTTTGACTGACGGGTTTTGAAAGCCATCATCCATGACAACAAATTCAGCCCCGGCGGCATGGGCGGCTTCGATACCGGCTTGGCGGTCGACACTGATCCAGCTTGGCGCGGTCGCGGCCAATAACAGGGGCTCGTCACCGACCTCGGCAGAAGTGTGCGTGGTAAGATCAACCCGATGCGTGCCGTCGAGTGAGCCACCGTAACCACGGCTTAAAAAATGCACAGACCTACCAAGCCCAATGAAATGCGCGCCGACGGAGAGCGCGGTCGGCGTTTTACCCTGGCCACCTGCAACCAGATTGCCAATGCAGATAACCGGGATTGGGGCCTGCCAAGGTTCGGCGCGATCCTGGCGGATGGCACTGGCCAAGCCATAGGCCCAGCCCGCCGGAGCCAGCAAGGCCGAAAAAAAGGAGCCGTTTTGGTTGTACCAGAAGTCAGGCGGCCG
Source organism: Rhodospirillaceae bacterium (assembly GCA_018649725.1). Taxonomy (GTDB): domain Bacteria; phylum Pseudomonadota; class Alphaproteobacteria; order Rhodospirillales; family UBA2165; genus TMED23. The sequence continues at coordinate 26,321 of JABIHH010000048.1, forward strand.
CATCGTCTGAGCCTGATGAGTGTGGGCCTGATAATTTTTTATCCAAAATCGTCTCAATCTCACCGGCCACCAAGTCGACGACTTGAGATTGCGAGTCAACGAAAGCGCGGCCATGGTGGATCATGGTCTCTCGCCGAGAGGTTTCTGACAGCAATTGAGAGACAGCTTCAACGAGTTCGGCTTCGTTCTCAATTTGCAGCGAACAGCCGAGCTTGATCATCTGCTCGGACATCCACTGAAAGTTCATCATATGGGGGCCGTGGAGGACGGCGCAATCGAGGCGCAACGCTTCCAATGGGTTTTGGCCGCCTAAGGGCACTAGGGATTTTCCCATAAAGGCGATTTCAGTCAGGCGGAAAAACAAACCAAGCTCGCCCATGGTATCGGCGATATAGATATCGGTTGTAGCATCAACTGGCTGGTCTTTAGAACGCAAAGCCACATTGATGCCGAGCGGGTTCAGCGATTGCAAAATATCTTTGCCGCGGGTTTGGTGGCGCGGCACAATAATCGTTAGAAGGTTATGGTGCCTGGCACTTAATTTTTTATGCGCGCTGGCAATAACTTCTTCTTCGCCGGGATGGGTGCTGGCGGCAAGCCAAAGGGGTCGATCGCCGATCACAGCTTTTAGCTTGGCGAGTTCCTCCTCATTCGCCGGCAATGCAGGCACGGCAAATTTCAGATTGCCGAGATTTTTTGAATTGTCTGAACCAAGTAACTTTAGACGCTCGACATCGTTGTCTGATTGGCCGAGGCACAGCGTAAAACTTTGCAGCAACGTCCTGATCAATCCCCGAGCCCGCTGCCAACCGGCGAAGGACTTAGGCGATATGCGGCCATTGACCAGAACCATGGGGATTGCGCGCGCGGTTGTCTCCAAGATCATGTTTGGCCAAAACTCACTCTCCGCCCAGAGCGCAATATCGGGTTGCCAGTGATCCAGAAAACGCCGGACATAAGACGGTCGGTCAACCGGGATGTATTGATGAAAAGCGCGCTCGGGCAGGCGGTCCTGCATCAGCTTGGCGGATGTCACCGTGCCGGTTGTCAGCATCAGCCGACAATTGGGGCGATTCTCCAAGAGCTTCTCGATCAACGGCAGCATCGAGAGCGACTCGCCGACACTCGCGGCATGGAGCCAGATCAACGGTCCGGCTGGCCGCGCCGCCGATGTCATACCAAGCCGCTCGCCAAAGCGCGCCCGATCTTCCTTACCCTTAGCTTTTCGCTGATTGAGGTAAAACAGAATTAATGGAGCCCCCAAAATCGTTGCGCCGCGATAAAGAGAAAGCATCATGATACGGCTTCCTCTTTTTCTGGTTCCGGTGTGATTTGACCCGACACATCATCGGCCTGTTTGGTAAGATGGTTAAGCGCTGCTTCCAGCTTAAGGCGCGCCGCCTCAAGCGCGTCGTCGTCGGCCTCATTGGCAATCGCGATCGGCTCGCCCCAGATGAAAACACCTTTGGCAAACGGTCGCGGCAAAACAAAGCGGTCCCAGCTTTTAAACATTTTCCAGGCGGTGGCGCTGTAGCTTATCGGTAGAATGGGCGCGCCGGAAAGCTTGGCAAGCGCGATTGCCCCTGAACTCGCTTGCATGCGGGGCCCCCGAGGTCCATCCGGTGTGATGCCAACATAGCCACCGTCATTTAGGGTGCGAACCATAGCGCGGAGTGCTGCCGAGCCGCCATGCTTGGTCGAGCCCACCAAAGTCTTAAAGCCAAGCCGATGGATCGTCTTGGCGATCAATTGGCCATCGGCATGGCTTGAGATTAACATGTGAAAAGCAGGCTCATAGGGCCAGGCATAGGACATCATCATGAGGCGGCCATGCCAAAAACAGGTGATGAAGGTTCTGCCGTCGGCGATGAGTTTGTCCGGAATTTCCTGGTTTTCAATGCGCCACTGCCCGCTGGCATGAATAAAGCGGATATAAAGCGAGCCCAACAGGCAGGCGAAGCCACGCAAAGCGTTGTTGCGGGAAATGCTCTTTATAAAAGCGGGTGTCGCCATAATATCTTAAGAACCACCAGCAGCAATTTGGGTATCGTTAGCTGCCTCGGCCAAAGTGTCATCATCCCGAAATTGTAACTGATAGAGCCGAGCATAAAGTCCATCCTGGGCAATCAATTCAGCATGGCTGCCGGATTCAACGAGTTTGCCCTGATCAATAACATGAATAAGATCGGCATCCATCACGGTCGAGAGCCGGTGGGCAATCACCAGTGTTGTCCGGCCCTGCATGAGATTGGTCAGCGCTGATTGCACGTGGCGCTCAGATTCGGTGTCCAAGGCCGAGGTTGCTTCATCCAGCAAAAGGATCGGTGCGTTTTTAAGCATGGCGCGGGCAATTGCCAGACGCTGGCGTTGGCCACCGGAAACTTTGGTGCCGCGCTCACCGACATAAGTGTCATAGCCGTCCGGCATCGCCATAATAAAATCATGCGCCGCGGCATTTTTAGCCGCTGCAATAATATCTTCTTCGGCAGCGTCCGGTCGCCCATAGGCGATATTGGCGCGGATGGTATCATCGAACAGCGTGATTTCTTGGCTGACCAGCGCCATGCAACCTCGCAGGCTTTCAAAAGTCACATCGCGCACATCGCTGCCGTCGATGGCAATTTTGCCGCTTTCGACATCGTAGAATCTTGGGATTAAGTTTAAGATGGTGGACTTGCCGGCACCAGACGGGCCAACCAAAGCAACGGTTTTACCGGCAGGAACGTCGAAGGTTACGCCGGAAAGCGCAGCCTGATCTTTGACATAAGAGAAATGAATATCTTCAAGATGCACGCCGCCGCCGGAAATCGCCAATGGTCGGGCGTCAGGCTTCTCGAGAATGGTGGGCGCGCGGTCGAGGAGTTGGAACAGGCGCTCAGCACCAGCCAGACCTTCCTGCAAAGTGGCGTTTAAATTGGCGAGGCGCTTCATCGGCTCATAGGCCAGCAGCAGAGCCGTAATAAAAGAGAAAAACGAGCCCGCATCCATCGAGCCATGAATGACTTGGTAGCCGCCGTAAGAAATGACCAATGTGATCGCGACACCGCCCAGGCTTTCCATGATCGGGCTGGCGAGTGAGCGTACACGAGCAGACTTGAAGACCAGAGTAAAAACCCGCTCGGCAATTGCGCGCACCCGTTTTTTTTCATATTCCTCCATGCCGTAGGACTTAACGACCCGGGCTCCTTGGAAGGTTTGCTCCAACAAAGTCGTAAACTGGCCCATTTCCTCTTGGGTGTTGACCGTCACCTTGCGCATGCGTTTGCCGAGCCGGGCAATGGGAATGACAGCGATGGGGAAAACAATAAAAGCCAGTAAAGCCAACTTCCAGTCCTGCCAGAACATGACGCCGACCAAACCGATGAGCGATAGGAAATCTTTGCCCAATCCGGTCAGCGCGTTGGAGACCGCGGCGCGCATCATATTAATGTCGACGGTAAAGCGCGAGATTAGATTGCCGGTCGGCATGTCGTGGAAGAAGCCCAATTCCATGTTGGTCAGATGGGCATAAAGCCGATGTTGGGTATCGGTGATAATACGCTGGCCGACATAGCTCATCAGCACCGATTGGCCATAATTGGCGATGCCCTTGATGGTGAAAGTGACGAATACAGCGCCGGAGATCAGCCATAAAAGCTGCTCGTTTTTTTCGAAGAATACGTCGTTGATGACCGGTTTCATCAGCCATGCACTGGCCGCCGTGGCAGCGGCTACCAAGGCCATGCAAAGCAGCGCTGCCCCGATCCAGCCGATATAAGGCCGGATGCTTTCTCGCACCAGACGAGACATCAGGGCGTAGGTGGTATTGCTTTGCACGTGCGGGTCGCTGCTCAAGGTGTTGAATTCCTTAAATTATATCGGCTCATCACTGGTAATTTCGGGGCCGATATCCAATTTGGCGGAACATAGCACGGTAAATGCTAAAAAGTCACTTAACAGACGGATTTTATTCAATTTTACCGGTAAATCTATTTTACCGAATATTACGGGCTAAAATGGCAAGCCAACATAATTTTCCGCCAAAGCCTTCTGGGTGGCTTGTGACTCTTTCAGATATTCCAACTCGGCGGCCTGGATGCGGCGGTCAAAGGGGCTCTCATCCGGGAAGCGATGGAGCAGCGTTGTCATCCACCAGGAAAAACGTTCGCCCTTCCAAATTCGGCGTAGGCAGTTATGGGAATAATTGTTAAGCCCGTCTTCGCTGCCTTCTTTGAAATATTCCAGCAGCGCATTGGCGGCGTAATAAATATCGGAGGCTGCGAGATTGAGACCTTTGGCGCCGGTCGGCGGCACAATATGAGCGGCGTCTCCGGCCAGCATCAAGCGGCCATGGCGCATGGGTTCGGCAACGAAGCTTCTGAGCGGTGCGATGCTTTTCTCAATCGACGGGCCGGTTTCTAATTGGCTGGCCGTTTCTTCTGGCAGGCGGGCACGCAGCTCATCCCAGAAGCGATCATCGGTCCATTCCTCCAGATCCTCATCGAAGGCGCATTGGATGTAATATCGGCTCCGGGTCTCAGAACGCATCGAGCAGAGTGCAAAGCCGCGTTTATCATTAACGTAGATCAGCTCATCAGAAACCGGCTTGGTTTCAGATAAAATGCCAAGCCAGCCAAACGGATAGACGCGCTCGAATTCCCGCAAGATATCCTGCGGCATGGTTTTACGTGACACCCCGTGATAGCCATCGCAGCCGACAATATAATCACACGTAACCTCGTGGCTTGTGCCGTCTTTTTGATAGGTCAGTTTTGGTGCATCACTTTCAAGATCAAGGATCTGCACATTCTCGGCTTCATAGACAATTTGGCCGCCCATGGCGGCGCGCGCATCCATCAAATCTTTAGTCACCTCGGTTTGGCCATAGACAGTGACGACATCGCCGCCGGTCAGACCTTTCAAATCAATACGGTGGCGTTTGCCGTTGAAAATAATCTCAAAGCCATCATGTATCAGCCCTTCCTTGGCCATGCGCTCACCGGCTTTGGCTTCATGGAGCAGATCGACCATGCCCTGCTCAAGCACGCCGGCGCGAATGCGGCCTAATACATAGTCGCCGGTGCGACGCTCTAGAACAATCGTCTCGATGCCTTGAAGGTGTAGCAGTTGCGAAAGCAATAGGCCGGAGGGGCCTGCGCCAATGATACCGACTTGAACACGCATGTTAGAATCTCCCAATGAATTTTTTATCGAATCAGAATAACTCAATATTACAGGGAAACAAATTACGTTTTATTCCAATTTGCCTATTTACCTGTCCGTCGATCCTGACTATATCCCTTCCAACTTTCTCGGATAAACTAGCAAAAAGTGGAACAGGTTTAATGATTGCCAAAATAGGTGATTTTGTTGAGGGCTCAAAATTCCAAGGTGCGATTACCGTGCTCATTGTTTTAAATGCCGCGGCGCTTGGGTTTGAGACCAACCCGGATGTGATGGCTAAGATCGGCCCTGAATTGATTTTATTTGATCACTTTGTGCTGGCGGTTTTTACCATCGAGATCGCTATCAAACTGATCTACCGCAGGTTAGATTTTTTTAAGAACGGCTGGAATAATTTTGATTTTATCATTGTCGGCATTGCCTTGATTCCGAGTTCCGGTCCCTTGGCCGTGCTTCGGACGCTGAGGATTTTCCGAGCCATGCGTTTGCTCTCGGTGGTGCCGTCGATGCGCAAGGTCGTCCAGGCATTGTTTCTAGCGATCCCCGGCATTCTGTCGGTCGGCTCGATCATCATGCTGATATTCTATGTGTCTTCCGTGTTAACGACGAATTTCTTTGGTGCCCGGTTTGATGAGTGGTTCGGTAGCGTTGGGCGCTCGATGTATTCGCTGTTTCAGATTATGACTTTGGAAAGTTGGTCGATGGGAATTGTACGCCCGGTTATGGAAGTCTTTCCTTGGGCTTGGATCTTTTTCGTAATTTTTATACTGATCACCAGCTTCGCCGTGCTTAACTTGTTTATCGGCATCATTGTCGATGCTATGCAGCAGCAAAGCTATGAAGAGCAGCAGGCAATTCACGAAGACACCGGTCAAGTGCTGGCAGAATCAACCGAGATTCATCAAGAAGTCATCGCGCTCCGCCAGGAATTGCGCGAGTTGAAGGACTTGCTCGCACCCCAAAATTAAATTGAGCCTTAATCCGGGATCACGGCCGTAACTTCAACTTCGAGCTTGGCACCTTTTTCAACGAAGCCCGCGACTTGAATGCCGGTCATTGCCGGAAAGACCTTGCCGATTTCCTCTTGATAGACTTTGCCTAAATCTCTGAGCGAGTTGTTGTATTCGTCCTTGTCGCCGAGATACCAGGTCATGCGGGTGATGTGTTCGGGCTTGGCCCCCGCTTCGTTTAAGACAGCGACAATGTTTTTGAGCGCTTGGCGGGCTTGTTCGGCAAAATCATCGGTCTCGAACTCTTCATTTTCGTTCCAGCCGACCATACCGGCGACGAATACCATCGTGCCCTTGGTGGCAATGCCATTGCTGTAACCTTTTGGTTGAGGCCAACCTGGGGGCTGTAAAATTTTCATCGACCGGTAACTCCTTCGAATTTCTATCGGCAACTTACTTGACGCTTTAAAATAATAGTTTAGACTTAAACTATTCAAGGGTAAACTAATAGAATAAGCTAGCGCAAGGGCTCAATCCTGGCAAGTGAATGCGAGGGTTTAAGCCGTGTAGGACAGGAATTAGCAAATGAAGATCGCATGTATCGGCGGTGGCCCGGCCTCGCTTTATTTCTCACTTTTGGCGAAGAAATCCCATCCGGATTGGGATGTTACGGTTTATGAGCAAAACCCGGACAATGTAACCTGGGGCTTTGGCGTCGTTTTTTCTGATGAGACGATGGAGAATTTCAAAGACGCTGATTATGAAACCTATAAAGCGATAACCGATAGTTTTGTCCATTGGGACGACATTGATGTCTTCCACAAAGGCCAGAAGATCACGTCAAGCGGTCACGGATTTGCCGGCATGCAGCGTCTCAAGCTGCTGCAAATTCTGGAAGCGCGGGCGAAAGAGCTCGGCGTGACCATGGTCCATGATGTTATCGTTGATAGCCTCGACGATCATCAGGATGCGGATTTGATCGTTGCCGGCGATGGCATAGCGTCTTTTATCCGGGATCAACATGTCGATGAGTTTGGCTCTGATGTTGTCATGCGGCCCAATAAATTTACCTGGCTGGGGTCCACTAAAGCGTTCGATACCTTTACTTTTTACTTCAATAAAAATGATGACGGCTTGTTCCGGGCTCATTGCTATCAATATTTGCCCGGCCAATCGACTTTCATTATTGAGACCACCGAAGACACCTGGCGCAAAGCGGGCCTTGATAAGGCGACGGAAGAAGACACGGTTGCTTATTGCTCAAAGGTCTTTGAAAAAGAACTCGGCGACGATCATCTGATCACCAACAATTCTGTGTGGCGGACCTTCCCCCGCGTGAAGAACGCGAAATACTATCATAAGAATATCGTGCTTTTGGGCGATGCGCTGCATACGGCCCATTTCTCGATCGGCTCCGGTACCAAATTGGCGATGGAAGACGCCGTCGCCTTGCATGAGGCGATGGAAGAAAACCCCGGTGATTTATCTAAAGCGCTCCCGGCCTTCCAGGAAAAGCGCGAGCCGGATGTGGATTCATTGCAGCGCGCCGCTCAAGTCAGCATGGAATGGTTTGAAAATGTTGAGCGCTATCACGAGGTGATGGAGCCAATGCAGTTTTCTTATGCGCTTCTGACCCGAAGCCTGCGCATCAATCACGAAAATCTCGGTCTGCGCGATAAGGATTTGCTCGACCAAGTTGATAACTGGATCGCTGATAAGGCTGCCGAGCAATCGGGCGTGGCGCGTGAAAAAGAGACGCCGCCGCCGATTTTTACACCTTTCAAGCTGCGTGACATGGTTTTGGAAAATCGCATCGCGGTCTCGCCGATGTGCATGTATTCGGCTGAGGATGGCCTGATCGGCGATTGGCATTTGGTCCATCTCGGTTCTCGGGCGATGGGCGGGGCCGGGCTTATTATGTCTGAAAGCACCGCGATCAGCCGCGACGGGCGGATTACCCCCGGCTGTGCCGGCATGTATAACGATGATCATGTCCCAGCTTGGAGCAGAGTGGTCGATTATGTTCACCAAAATAGTGGGGCTAAAATCGGCATGCAATTAAGCCATGCCGGGCGTAAGGCGTCCACCAAGTTGCAGTGGGAAGGCGGTGAACAGGCGCCGCTGACCGATGGCGAAGGCGCTTGGCCGATTATGGCAGCCTCGGCCATGCCTTATTCTGCAAATAATCCCACGCCGAAAGAGATGACGCGGGACGATATGGATCAGGTACGGGACGATTTTGTCGCCGCCGCGCGCCGCGCCGAGCAAGCTGGCTTTGATATGATCGAGTTGCATTGTGCGCATGGCTACCTGTTGAACACCTTTATTTCACCAAAAACCAACACCCGTAGCGATAAGTATGGCGGCTCGATGGAAAATCGTCTGAAATATCCTTTGGAAGTTTTCAAAGCGATGCGCGCGGTTTGGCCGGCTGAAAAACCAATGTCGGTCCGTGTTTCGGCAAATGATTGGATCGAAGATGGTATTACGCCAATCGATACAGTCGAAATTGCCAAAGCCTTCAAGGCAGCGGGATGCGATATCCTGGATGTGTCTTCGGGCCAGGTGGTTTCTGAAGAACAGCCTGAGTATGGCCGTTTATTCCAGCTTCCCTTCTCCGATCTCGTGCGCATGGAGGCCGATATGCCAACCATGACCGTCGGCAATATTCAATCCTACGCCGACGCAAACTCGATTATTGCCAGTGGCCGAGGTGACATTTGCGTTATCGCACGCATGCATTTATTTGATCCTTATTGGACGCGCCATGCCGCCAATGAGCTCGGCTACGATATGGAAATGCCCAATCAGTATAAATCCGTCCAGGAATATACCCCGAGATGGACCTAAATTTGGGCCAAAACAGCCCTTTAGTGTAAATATTAATTTTATTTTTAATCAAGTATATCTAATAAGCTATTGAAATATAATATATAATTTTTTACCCATGCATTGAATGCATGGCTGTTTTGCGGTTAACCCTCTAACTAACCTCGTTTAAAAGTCCTATATCCTCTTCAACAGATCAACAAACCCTGGCGAGAATGCCGGGAAGTAGTCTGGAAAGAAAAGGAAAAAAAATGAACAAACTTTCTGTAAAACAAACTGAAATCGCTGTCGAAGAGAATATCTCTTTAGTTGATTTCAATGATGGCCAGCCTTTGGCTATGGAAGATATTGATAAATTGGTTCGTGAAGCACGGCTTGCCCAGGCTAAAGTTGCCGGCGAGTTGGTCAGAACTGCGCTTAAGTTTATCGGCAATATTTTTTCAAGTATTCAAAAAGGTCTTCGTGCCGCAACGACTTTTGATGAACTCGCCCGTTTGTCAGACCGCGAACTTGCCGATATCGGCGTGCAGCGCAACGAAATTGCTCGTTTTGCCCTCGAAGATACGGCCACCCGTGCAGCTAAAGCTGATTTAGCGGTCTATGGCTATGGTATGAAAGTTGCCCGTCCTTCAAATGATTGGGTGGACCATATCGCGGCTTAATAAAATTTAAAGTACCTCCTAAAATACCCTGTTAGTTTAGTCCCTCAGATCTGTTGATCTGGGGGATTTTTCATAGGCGAATGAGGCCAATATTTTGACATTACCCCACCCGGCAGAGTAGGACTCACCCTCAACCGAAAAGAGAGCCCAAATTAGAGGCGGTCAGAATTGGCGAGAGTTAAATCTACAGAGCAGGATGACACGGGCAACTTTAATGCCGGGCTTTTTAACGCCCTCCCGGACCCGGTTATTTTATTAAACATATCGCGTGAAGTGGTTTTTGCTAATCGGGCGGCGGTGGATATGTTGGCTGCCAAATATGAAGGTCGCGACCTTGCCCTTTCCTTTCGTGTGCCAGATGTTCTGGCAGCGGCCGAAGCGGTCGTTCAGGGCGCGACCGAACGTGAGGTTGATGTTTCGCTTCAGGTTCCGGTTCCAAAAAATCTAAAAATAAGAATTATGCGAATTGAAGGATCAGCCTCCGAATTGGGTGCGGTCGCCTTGATGGTGTTCCACGATGTCAGTTCTGAGACTATGGCCGAGCAGATGCGCCAAGACTTTGTCGCCAATGTCAGTCACGAATTGCGCTCTCCAATCGCGTCCTTGATCGGATTTATTGAAACGCTCCAGGGGCCGGCTAAAGAAGATGCTGAGGCACGGGATCGCTTTCTCGGTATTATGGGGGATGAGGCGCAGCGCATGGCGCGCATGATTGATGATCTGCTGTCGCTTTCAAGGGTTGAGGCGAGCGAACGAATGCGCCCTCAAGAACAAGTCAATATTGCCGAGTTGTTGAGCATGACGCGTGAATTGCTTTTGAGCCGGGCCAAAGAAAATGCCATGGAACTCGTCTTTGACATTGCTCCAGATCTACCAGTTATTGCGGGTGATCGCGACGAGCTCATGGAGGTTTTTCAAAATCTCATGGACAACGCGATTAAATATGGTCAGGACGAAACCTTTGTAAAAATAAGCGCCGTTCAAGTTGACCGCATTCCAGAAATTGGCGGCGCTGGTATTGCCGTCGCCGTTGAAAATGAAGGTGAAGGCATCGCGCCCGATCAATTACCTCGGCTGACTGAACGCTTTTATCGCGTCGATAAAGGGCGGTCCAGAGAAATGGGTGGCACGGGCCTTGGTCTGGCGATCGTAAAACACATCATCAGCCGCCATCGCGGTCGGTTTAATATCGAGAGCACGGTTGGCAAAGGTGCGACTTTCACAGTTTACCTGCCGCTTTAGTTTCTGAAAATTCCTAATCCATTGTCATAAAACTGTCATCGAACGGTAATAAAAGAGTCTTCGAATAATTATAGTTTCACCTTGTTTTACGGATAAGTCAGAAATTCGCCTGACTTTTGGAACTAGAAATTTTATTCAGGAGTTACCCTTTTATGATTAAAAAGACCATCGCCTTGGCCGCAATAGCGTTAACCGCCATCGCCACTACCGCAGAGGCAAGAGACCAAATTCGGATTGTTGGATCGTCCACTGTTTTTCCTTTTGCGACCGCGGTTGCCGAACAGTTCGGAAAATCTTCGCCGTTTAAAACCCCGGTGGTTGAGAGCACGGGCTCCGGTGGCGGTATGAAACTGTTTTGCGCCGGTATTGGCCTTGGACATCCGGATATCACGAACGCTTCTCGCCGCATTAAAAATTCCGAATTTAAAAAATGTACCGCCAAAGGCATCCGCATTACCGAAGTTAAATTCGGTTTCGATGGCATTGTTCTGGCGAATTCAAAGAAAACGGCAGCTTTGAAAATCAGCAAAAAACAAATTTTCCAAGCCTTGGCGCAAAAAGTGCCAATGAACGGCAAATTGGTTGATAATCCTTACAAGAAATGGAGCGATATCGACCCCAGTCTGCCGGCAACTAAAATCGAAGTGCTCGGCCCACCGCCAACTTCCGGTACGCGCGATGCTTTTGTTGAGCTTGCTATGGAAGGTGGCGCGAAGAAGTTTCCAAGCCTGAAGGCGCTCCGCAAGAAAAACAAAAAGGCCTTTAAAGCGATTGCTCATGCCATTCGTGAAGATGGTGCGTTTGTTGAAGCGGGTGAGAACGATAACTTGATTGTCCAAAAACTTGAAGCAAATCCCGCCACCACCGGCATCTTTGGCTTCAGTTTTCTTGATCAAAACGGCGATAAAATTCAAGGAGCTTTGGTTGATGATACCTCTCCTACGTTCGAGAATATTGCCGGTGGAAAATACGGTGTCTCCCGTTCTCTGTTCTTCTATGTCAAGCAACAGCATGTCGATGTTGTCCCTGGCATCAAAGAATTCGTCCGCGAATTCACGGCTGAAAAAGCTTGGGGTGAAGACGGCTATTTGGTGGATAAGGGATTGATCCCCCTCCCTGCTGCAGATCGCAAAATGATCTCAAGTTCGGCCAATAACCTTTCACAGTTGAACATGTAGGGGTTTTCAAAAAGGCTGCCCCTCATTCTGTTTGATGGGGCAGCCAGTTTTGAGCTTTAGTGGATGCATAATTTAATTTTTACAGCCCTGATTTTAATCTTCCTGCTGGCCATTTATCACTATGGCCGCAGGTTTTCGCTACTTACGGTCAATCACAACCGCCAGGACCTTCATTCCCTTCCAGGCTATTACGGCCTTTATCTGGTGTTTTGGTTTATCGGGCCGGCTGTTGCTGCGCTTATAATATGGCTGCTGTTGGAACCGCCAATCATCATGGGGCTGTTATCAGAGTCTCTCACTCTCTCATTTCAGGCCGCGCCGGATGATGTGATGAGAGAAGTTAGGCTGCTGGCGTCAAATGCCTTTGCCTTAAAATCGGCAACGCCAGAGAAAGTCCTGCTGGTTAACCGCTATCAGGAACTGCAAGCGCTTGGGAATGGCATTCGAGCTGTGTTGGTTTTAGGCGGTGGCGTGTTGGGCGTGGTATATGCCCGCCGGTTCTTATCGCCCGAAATGCGGGCACGGCAGTCGGTTGAGCGATTTATTAAAGTGCTGCTTATTCTTTGTTCCGTCATTGCCATATTCACGACCATCGGCATCGTGCTGTCCCTACTATTCGAAGCCATTCGATTTTTTCATAAAGTATCACCGGCCGAGTTTTTGTTTGGTCTTCATTGGAGTCCGCAAACTGCCTTGCGTGCGGACCAAGTCGGTGCCAGTGGCGCGTTCGGTGCCGTGCCGGTTTTTGCCGGAACGTTTCTGATTACCATAATTGCCATGTGCGTCAGTATTCCCATCGGCCTCATGTCGGCGATTTATCTGGCGGAATATGCAACCCCGAGAATAAGAAATTGGGTCAAACCATCGCTGGAAATTTTAGCCGGCGTGCCGACCGTTGTTTATGGCTTTTTTGCCGCCCTCACCGTTGCCCCCTTCATACGCGGGCTCGGTGAACAAGTCGGCATCGCCGTCGCTTCTGAAAGCGCCCTGGCTGCTGGTCTGGTGATGGGCATTATGATCATTCCTTTTATATCGTCCTTGTCGGACGACATTATCAATGCGGTGCCACAATCTCTCAGGGATGGTGCTTACGCTATGGGATCGACCAAATCAGAAACCATCCGGCAGGTTGTGCTGCCGGCGGCCTTGCCGGGCATTGTCGGCTCCATATTGCTCGCCGTCAGCCGGGCGATTGGTGAAACCATGATCGTGGTGATGGCAGCGGGGCTGGCTGCCAAGCTGACCGCCAACCCGCTTGAAGCGGTGACAACGGTTACGGTTCAGATTGTTACACTGTTGGTTGGTGATCAGGAATTCGATAGTGCAAAAACCCTGGCTGCTTTTGCCTTGGGTCTCATGCTGTTTTTTATCACCTTGGCGCTCAATGTCGTGGCCCTGATTGTGGTGCGCAAATACCGGGAAAAATATGACTGATAACATGCCTCGTTCCATCCAATCGGGACCCGATTTATCGGCTGCTCGAATTGCCCGAAGAAACCGCTCTGAAAGATGGTTTCGCCAGCTCGGCATTTTGGCGATCGGCTCGGCGCTTCTGATGTTGGCCGTTTTGATGACATCAATCACCTCGAAAGGATATTCGGCCTTTTGGCAAACGCAGATAGCTATAAATGTGAACTTTGCCTCGTCCGATGTTCTGCCGACCGAAAAGGTGAATTTCCGGGGGTTGGCCCGCCGCTCCATTCGGGCCTTGTTCCCGGACGTCAAAAGCCGCCGCGACAAACGCGCCCTCTATAAATTGTTTAGCAATGGCATTGGCTATGAACTTCGAGATGCAATCCAACGTGATCCAAGCCTACTCGGCCAAAGCAAAAGGATCTGGGTCAAAGCATCTGCCGATACGGACATGCTGGTTAAAGGCTTTATTGAGCGCGCCGTTAAACAAAGTGACCGCCGACTATCGGATAAGCAATTGACGTGGTTTGACAGATTGGAAAAGGATGGCCGAATTGCCAAACGGTTTAATCTGACCTTCTTTACCCAGGCGGACAGCCGGGAGCCGGAACAGGCCGGTATCCTGGGCGCATTGATCGGCTCAATTTTAACTTTGAGCGTGACCCTCCTTTTGGTTTTCCCGGTTGGCGTTGCGGCTGCGATTTATCTTGAAGAATTTGCGCCGAAGAATAGGTGGTCGGATGTGATCGAGGTTAACATCAATAATCTGGCTGCCGTGCCGTCCATCGTGTTTGGCCTATTGGGACTGGCTGTACTTTTGAACTGGGTCGGCCTGCCGAGATCGACGCCGATTGCGGGTGGTGTGGTGCTGGCCTTGATGACCTTGCCGACCATTATTATTTCCAGCCGCTCTGCTTTGAAAGCCGTGCCACCCTCAATCCGCGAGGCCGCCATCGGGATGGGAGCTAGTCCGTTGCAGACGGTAAGCCACCATGTCCTGCCTTTGGCCATGCCCGGCATGATGACGGGGGCGATTATCGGTATGGCGCAGGCCTTGGGCGAAACCGCGCCGCTTTTGATGATTGGCATGGTTGCCTTTATCGTTGATGTGCCGGGTGGTTTCACGGATGCCGCAACGGTGTTGCCGGTACAGATTTTTCTGTGGGCTGATGCGCCCGAGCGGGCCTTTGTCGAAAAAACATCGGCCGCGATCATGGTGCTTGTCGCTTTTCTGATCGCGATGAATTTGTTTGCAATATTAATGAGAAAGAAATTTGAACGACGTTGGTAGAATAATGAAAAATGAAATGAACGAACTGTGCTCTGTTGAAGGAGCTGAATATTTTGAAGTTGAAGATCGCGCGCCACTGGCTGAAGTGAAATTGTTCGCCCGGGATGTTGGTGTGAAATACGGTGAGAATGAAGCCTTAAAAAATGTCTCCATTGACTTCATGGAACATCAGGTTATCTCGCTTATCGGACCGTCGGGTTGTGGAAAATCGACTTTCCTAAGATGCTTAAACCGTATGAATGATACGATCGAGGGCTGTCGGGTGACCGGAGAAATTCGCCTGGACGGCAAAGATATCTACAGTAAGGCGACCGATCCGGTTGAAATTCGGGCGCGCATTGGCATGGTCTTCCAAAAGCCCAATCCGTTTCCTAAATCAATCTATGAGAACATCTGCTATGGGCCGCGCATTCATGGTATGGCCAATTCCAAAGCCGACTATGATGATATCGTTGAGTGGAGTTTGACCTCTGCCGGCTTATGGGATGAAGTTAAAGACCGCTTGAACGAGCCTGGAACGGGCCTCTCCGGTGGCCAACAGCAGCGCCTCTGTATTGCCCGGGCAATTGCTGTCCATCCGGAAGTTATTTTGATGGATGAGCCTTGTTCGGCCCTAGATCCGATTGCGACGGCAAAGATAGAGGAACTTATAGATGAGTTACGCGAACGCTTTACCATCACTATAGTGACCCATTCCATGCAGCAGGCAGCACGGATTTCTCAATCGACAGCGTTCTTTCATTTGGGAGAGCTTGTCGAAGAAGGCAAAACAGACGATATTTTCACCAAGCCTGGAGATGAGCGCACAGAAGCGTATATTACCGGTAGAATTGGGTAAGGATAAAAAATGGATAAGGACCATATAGTCAAATCCTACGACGAGGATTTACGCCGATTGGAAAACATGATCGCCGAGATGGGGGGGCTTGCCGAAGTGCAATTGGCCGAAGCCATTGAGGCCTTGGTCCGGTTTGATACCGATGCGGCCAAAGAGATTGTTAAAAAAGACAAGAAGATTGATGCGCTGGAGATGGAGATCGATGATTTTATCGTCAAGCTAATCGCGCTCCGCCAGCCTTTGGCTGAAGATCTCCGGAGTGTCATCACTGGCCTTAAAATTTCGAGCAATCTCGAGCGCATTGGTGATTATTCAAAAAACATCGCCAAGCGAACAACAACATTATCGCAATCCTCGATGATGCCGACTTTGGTCAAAGGACCGATTGGCACGATCTCGAGAATGGCGCGCATCGTCCAAGAGATGATCAATAATGTGCTGGATGCTTATATCGCCCGCGACGCGGACAAGGCCGATGATGTCAGGGCCAAGGATGAGGAAGTTGATCAACTTCATTCCAGTCTGTTTCGTGAATTGCTGACTTATATGATGGAAGAGCCGCGTAATATTACACCCTGCACGCATTTGCTGTTCGTCGCTAAAAATGTTGAGCGCATGGGTGATCATGTGACCGGCATCGCCGAGCAGGTTCATTTCATGGTGCATGGTCAACTGCCCGATGAAGAGCGCATCAAGGGAGACAGTACCAGTACTATGATGGTCGAGCCGCCCGAATTGCCTATTGGAGACGCATCAGAGTGAGCCCCACGATCCTCATTGTTGAAGACGAGCCGCCACTGATCGAAGTGCTGCGCTATAATTTGGAAAGCGCGGGGTTCGCGACGTTGGTTGCGACAGATGGCGAAGACGCCTTGTTGTTGGCCGCTGAAGAGACGCCTAACCTTATTGTCCTCGATTGGATGCTACCGAAACTTTCCGGCATTGATGTCTGTCGGCGTCTGCGTGAGGCCAAAGCAACCAAGACCGTGCCCATCATCATGCTGACCGCCAGAGGTGAGGAAGGTGATAAGATATCAGGTCTCGATGCCGGTGCTGATGACTACGTCGTAAAGCCATTTTCACCCTCCGAACTTATTGCCCGGGTGCGGGCTGTGCTCCGGCGCTCTGATCCGAAATTTGGTGAGGAAAAGTTGGACTATGCCGATATTACTGTTGATCTCGTCGCTCATAAAGTAACGCGCGCTGGTCAGCCTGTGCACCTTGGACCAACGGAATATCGCTTGCTTCAGACTTTGATGGAGCGACCGACCCGCGTTTTTTCGCGCGAGCAATTGCTGGATTTGGTGTGGGGACGCGATATTTATGTTGAGGAAAGAACGGTCGATGTCCACGTGCGTCGACTTCGCAAAGCGCTCAATGAAACGGGTGGGGCAGATCTAATTCGAACAATCCGCCGCGGTGGCTATTCCATTGATATAGGCTAAGTATTTTCCGATTCTCGTGCCAAGATTGTCCGAAATTAGTTTAAACCTTGTTCAAAAGGGCTATTCTTACTAGAAGTTGTTTGTATCTAACCCGATAAAATCATTGGTATTTTCTTTGATATAAGGAAATAATACCCACTTAACAGTAGAATCGTGACCGCAGGTAACTGAACAGGTCATAGAATAGTATTTGGGCGAATATTTTTGAAAACTTTAATTTTCAGACCTAATTCTCTAATCGCCAAACTGCTGGCTATATATTTGCCATTGGTGAGTCTTAGTGTTGTCATTCTCTTTGGTGTTCTCGAGGCGCGCTTCTATTTCTCCGGCCGTTCAGAATTGATTGATGAATTAAAGCAATTGGTTTCGGTCCAAGATACCGCATTCGCCTCTGCTGTTTGGGAAATTGACACTGATCAGATAAACACGCTTTTGGCGGAAATAGGACGCTTACCAAACATTCAAAGTGCAGAAGTATTTGACACGTCGGGTGAAAATCTTGGCGGGGTAGGTAATACCAAGATCCCTCCAGAGACCAAAGAGTTCAGGGTGGAGAGAGATTTAGTTTATCGAACGGGCAAGGTAACCGAGACAGTTGGCAAGCTGATCGTTACCGTTCATAGCCGTCAAATTCTTCAAGCGGTTGTTACTCGTCTCAAGTTGGATTTCCTGATTTTGATTGTGATGGCGGTTACGCTTGTCGGAGTTACTATACTTTCCACGCGCTATGTTATCGGTCGACCCTTAGCCCGGCTTAGGACTTCTATCGAGAAACTGCGGAACGAAAATATTCGTGAGCAAGTGGATTGGGAAAGCTCTGATGAGCTTGGTGAAGTCGTCCAGGCCTATAACGAAATGCAATTGAACCAAGCGATTGCCGAAAACGAGTTAAAGCTTCATCAAGATCATCTTGAGGATTCGATCCTGGAACGCACCCAGGAGCTTGAGAAGGCAAAGGATGTTGCAGAAAGTGCTAATACCGAACTGGCCAGTCGGATTGATGATTTAGCGGATGCCCGACGGGCGACCTTGAATATGATGGCAGACGCCGAAGAGTCGCGAAGAAAAGCCGAGGAATTACGCGAGGAAGCAGAAGCAGCAACCAATGCGAAATCGTCATTCCTCGCCGCGATGAGCCATGAAATTCGCACGCCGATGAACGGAATTGTTGGCATGATTGATTTGTTGCGGGAAACCAAACTCAGCACCGATCAAGGTCAGATGATGCAGACAGTGCGCGATTCGGCTTTCTCATTGCTGCAGATCATCAATGACATTCTTGATTTCTCGAAAATTGAAGCCGGTAAAATGGAACTGGAGAATATTCCCGTTTCAATTCGCGACATGATGCAAGGCGTTGTAGATACTTTGGTGCCGAATGCCGCTAAAAAAGATTTGATGGTAATCCCCTATATCGACCCGGCAATTCCAGAATTTGTGATGGCGGATCAAGTAAGGTTGCGCCAAATCCTTTTTAATCTGGCTGGCAATGCGCTTAAATTTACCGAGAGCACTGAAGAACGGCAGGGTAAAGTTATTATTCGGGCTGATCGCCAGGAAAGCGACGACGACAAAATTCATATCCGCTATTCTGTCGGTGACAACGGCATTGGCATATCGGAGGAGGCACAGGAAAAGCTATTTGAAGCCTTTACTCAGGCAGAAAGTTCGACCACACGCCGCTTTGGCGGCACCGGATTAGGACTTTCAATTTGTGTCAGGTTGACCAATTTAATGGGTGGCGATGTCGCCGTTAACAGTGAGATGGGCAAGGGCTCGGATTTCTATACGATTATACCCCATGACCCAAGTGATCGTGACGTTAAAGATAGCGAAGATAAAAACCTTGAAGGCCTGTCAGTCTTGGTGGTGACTGAGATCGCGGAATATGCAGAATTTCTGTCAAATTATTTACGTCATTGGAAAGCGGGTGTCGAAATTTGGGATGAGCGTGAAGCGGTCGCTTCCCAGGTGACCGAAGCGACTTTTAATGATGAGATTTATGACGTCGTCATTTTGGGCATTGATATAGAAGAAAAAGCACAAGAAGAAATTCGCCAAGTTTTTGGTAAATATGAGGCCAATGCAGAGACTAAATTTGTGATGTTGCGCCCCTATTGGCGCCGTGGTGCACGGATTGATGATCCAGGAACCGTTACCTTGGATGCATTGCCGATACGTCGGCCAACTTTTATAACGGCTGTGGCCGTTGCTGCTGGTCGCGCCAGTCCGGAAGTCAAAAAGGAAGAGGAAAGAACCACGGCCGGGCGGAAGACGGCACCGACCATTGAAGAAGCTGCTGAAATGGGTCAGCTCATCCTTGTTGCGGAAGACAACCTTACCAATCAAGATGTTATCCGCCGCCAATTAAACATGTTGGGCTATGCCGTTGAAATGTTTGATAACGGACAATTGGCTTTGGATGCGTGGGAGAAAAACAGCTACGCTATTTTATTGACCGATTGCCATATGCCGGAAATGGATGGCTATGAGCTCACCGGCGAGATCAGAAAACGTGAAGACGATGTGACGGATCGTTTCCCGATTATTGCCATCACCGCAAATGCTTTGCAGGGCGAGGCCGAAAGATGCCTCGAAGCCGGCATGGACGATTATCTTTCGAAGCCGCTGGAAATGCCTAAGCTCCGCCAGGCTCTTGGCAAATGGATGCCGGTATCTGCACTTGGCGAGCCGGCGAATTATGCGCCGCCAGCTGAAGATGAGCTGACCACTTCCGACGAAGAGCCCGAGATTGCAGAAAGCACAGGTGGGGATCAAATCGCCGAGCCAGATAAGCCGGCGGAAAAACCCACAAACGGACCAATCGATCCAGCGGCCTTGAGGGATGTCTTTGGTGACGATGACGAGACCTTCAAGGAAATTTTGAACGAGTTTATCGAACCCGGCTATTCCAATGTCGCAGAAATTAAATCCGCTTTTGACGAGAGGTCCGCCAAAGATGTTGCTTCGGCGGCGCACAAACTCAAATCTTCGTCCCGCGCGATTGGTGCAAACTACCTTGCTGATTTATGCTTGAACCTAGAAACGGCGGGTAAGTCTGATGATTGGGATGTTATTGACCAAGATGCGCCAAAACTTGATGGTGCAATCGAAGACGTTATCGCTTACATAAATGGCCTTTAAACAATACAAACGAGAGACTTATGAACGAAGATGATTTTAAATATTTGCATATCCTCGTCATTGATGACGAAGCCTTTATGCGCAAACTGATCGAGCGGACTTTAAGCGACATTGGTATCGGGATCATATCGCAAGCAGCGAACGGACGCGAGGGTTTGAGTTTGTTACAATCGGCCAAAAGCAAAGTTGATCTTGTCATATGTGATCTTGAAATGCCGGAAATGAACGGCTTTGATTTTGTGAAACAGGTTAGAAGTTCTGCCGATGAGCGATTTAATCCAAAATTACCCATTCTCATTTTGACCGGCCATGCCGATGAAGAGACCGTCAGAGGTGCCGCAAGTCTTGGCATTAATGGCTATCTGGTAAAACCAATTTCGCGGAAGTCTTTAGAATCTAGGATTACCAAATGCATTTCTTCGCCCGCAGCGAAAAATGACTAGTTCAACAAATCGAATTAACCCGATAGCAGGAAAAATTAATGTCCGAAGGTGACCAATCCTCTCTTCTCGTTGTCGATGACGAGCCATTTAACCATACGCTAATTAAGCGCTTACTTGATGCCGAAGGCTATAGCGATGTGAGCTTTGCCGAAAATGGCCGCCAGGCTATGGACATGTTGCAGAAGTCTAAATTCGACATCGTCTTGCTTGATATCGAGATGCCGGAAATGAACGGCTTTGAGGTATTGGAGGCCATCAAAGCTGATCTCAATAATCGCCATATACCGGTGATCATGATTTCAGGCGTTGAAGATACCGATAGCATTGCCAAGTGCATAGAGCTGGGCGCCGAAGATTATCTCTCCAAGCCGTTTAACCCAACTATTCTACGTGCCCGGCTGGGTGCTTGTGTCGAGAAAAAACGGCTGCGTGATCAAGAAAAAACCCACCTTGACCAGATACGCAATGAAAAGAAAAAGGCAGATGAATTGCTGACTGTCATTTTACCCGCCGGTATTGCAAGTGAGTTGAAAGCAACCGGCAAGGTGCTGCCAAGGGGCTATGATAATATTGGTTTACTGTTTTGCGATATCGTTGGTTTCACGAATTACTGCAGCGGCAGATCCGCCGAAGAAGTCGTCAATGGTCTTCAGGCCTTGTTCACAAAATTCGAAGAAATTACGACCAAATATCGGATGGAGAAAATCAAGACTATCGGTGATGAGTTTATGTCCGCCGCGGGTTTGACTAATCCTGACTATGAACCTCTGTTGACCGTGGTGAAATGTGGTTTGGAAATGGCCGCCGCCGCGCCTGAAGTAAGTCCGGATTGGAAAGTCCGAGTGGGTGTTCATTCAGGTCCGGTTGTTGCCGGTATCGTGGGTGACCAGAAATATCAATTTGATGTCTGGGGAGACACCGTCAATGTTGCAGCTCGCATGGCGGGTGCCGGTAATCCAGGAGCTGTCACGATGACCCATGAATCCTGGCTCGATGTTGAAAGTGAATGCCTGGGCAAAATGCTGGGGAAAATGGATATTAAAGGCAAAGGTGAAATCGACATCGTCGAATGCACCGGTCTTTTATAGATCGCGCCCGCTGCTCGGAAGAAGAATTGCATCAGAGCCTGCTCTGGGCTACATAAACCGCCAATAGATTTTAAACCCGATAGAACCGGAGCACCTGATGGCGTCCTACCAATATATTTATGTGATGAAACATCTCAGCAAGACCTTCCAGGGTGGCCGCGAGTTGATGAAGGATATTTCATTGTCCTTTTTACCTGGCGCAAAAATTGGTGTTTTGGGCGCCAACGGTGCCGGTAAGTCAACGCTGTTGAAGATCATGGCCGGTATTGAAACGGAATATAACGGTGAGGCATGGTCCGCCGAAGGGGCGCGTGTTGGTTATCTGCAGCAGGAGCCTGAGCTTGATCCGACAAAAGATGTTGCCGGCAATGCCATGGAAGGCGTCGGCGAGATTAAGGATCTGGTTGATCAGTTCAACGAGGTCAGCGCAAAATTTGCCGAACCGATGGACGATGATGAGATGAATGCCCTGTTGGAAAAGCAGGGCGATCTGCAAGAAAAAATTGATGCGGTAAATGGTTGGGAAATTGAGCGCACCGTTGAAATGGCGATGGATGCGTTGCGTTGCCCGCCGGGTGATGCCGATGTGACCAAGCTATCTGGCGGTGAGAAACGCCGGGTTGCCCTTTGTCGATTGCTGCTGCAAAAACCCGATTTACTATTGCTCGATGAGCCGACCAACCATTTGGACGCAGAATCCGTGGCTTGGTTAGAGCTGCATTTGCAGGAATACCCAGGCACCGTCGTGGCCATCACCCACGATCGCTATTTCTTGGATAATGTTGCCGGCTGGATTTTAGAGCTCGATCGTGGGCGCGGTATTCCCTATGAAGGAAATTATTCATCCTGGTTGGAGCAAAAACAGAAACGTTTGGCGCAAGACGAAAAACAGGAGCAAGCCCGTCAAAGGACGCTGTCCAATGAATTGGAATGGATCCGGCAATCTCCGAGAGCGCGTCAGGCGAAAAGTAAGGCACGTATTACGGCTTACGAAAAATTGAAGTCAGAGGCCGATAACGCAACACCGGATACAGCGCAGATTATTATTCCGCAAGGGCCGCGCTTAGGTGATCTGGTGATCGAGGCCGAAGGCTTAGCAAAAGGTTTTGACGATCATCTATTGTTTGAAAATTTGAGCTTTAAAATTCCGCCGGGTGCGATTGTTGGTATCATCGGTGCCAATGGTGCCGGCAAGACAACCTTGTTTAAGATGATATCCGACACCGAAAAATGTGATTCTGGATCCATCCGACTTGGTGATACAGTTAGGCTTGGCTATGTCGATCAGTCGCGCGCCGAGCTGGGCGATGATAAGACGGTTTGGGAAGAGATTTCTGAAGGCTTGGATGAAGTAGAACTCGGGCACCGCACGATGCAAAGTCGGGCTTATGTCTCGCAGTTTAATTTTAAAGGCCCGGATCAGCAGAAAAAAGTCGGACAATTATCAGGCGGTGAGCGTAACCGTGTTCACCTCGCCAAGGTAATGAAGTCCGGCGCGAACGTCATCATGCTCGATGAGCCGACCAATGATTTGGACGTCGATACTTTGCGTGCGCTGGAAGAAGCGTTACTGGCTTTTCCGGGTTGCGTGCTAATTACCTCTCACGATCGCTGGTTCCTGGACCGGATCGCGACCCATATCATCGCCTTTGAAGGCGACAGCCAAGTTGTTTGGTTCGAAGGCAATTACGATGACTATGAGGCTGATCGGCACAATCGCTTAGGTGCTTTGGCGGATCAGCCACACCGCATCAAATATCGACCACTTACGCGGGATTAAGCGAATGATCAGCTGGTGGAAGCTTTGAGATTAGTGATTTTTTTATCGAGAGCATCAATCAGCCCAGAAACTTTACCGCTGCTATTGCGGATAACGGATACGAACTCTGAGCGTTGGGTTTGAATCCAGCTGACGCCTTCTACAACGATATCAATAATTTGATAGCGTCCATCGGAGAAATTAACCCGCCATACAATACGGATTGGCTTTGCGCTGTCGCGGTTGATTTGCGAGTTAACAAAAGCCGAGTTTTTTCGGCTGGTCGTACCATTAATTTGGAGCTTGGCGTCGGTATAAGCTTTAAAACGTTTGGTATAGGTCGCGATGATGAATTCTTCGAAAAGCTTAAGATAATTCGCCCGTTCCGCGCTTGATGCGCGTCGCCAATATCGCCCCAATACCCATTTGCCAACACCTTTGAGATCAAAGCTTTCCAGCATTAAATTCCGAAAGCGTTCCGTACGCTCGTCTAGAGTAATGTTTTTGGACAGCAGCGAGCCTTCAGCCTTATCGGCAAGTGAGGCGATAAATTTTTGCGCGCCGTCGCTAAAGCCGTCTGCACGTGCTTCAGGGGTGAGTGTTCCAAAGAAAAGACAAAGACCGAATACGGCGGCAAATAGACCGCTACGAATTATTTTCATTTTTTGGGTCCGGCAGCACTTTTCTTAGGTGTATCATCGGGTTCTGCTAACTCAAAGTCACCTGAGAAGTTGGGTGTCTCGTTTTTATCAGACCCGGTACCATTGGAAATGTCTTCATTGCGGCGTTGGCGATAGAGACTTCGAATAGCGGCATAAAAATCGATTGAGGATTTTTCAAGATCGTCCAGGACATCCCACAATTGATCGCGCGTATCAATGCCGCTGACGATGGTGCGCGTCAAAGGCACCCAGTCATTGTCGGCGTTTTCTGCCCACCAATTAATTGGGTCGAGGAAGAAGTCGACAACTTTACCAATCGCATCACGGGGATTTGACGGACCAAATAGTGGCAGCATGATATAGGGGCCTTCACCGACTCCCCAGACAGCGAGGGTCTGACCGAAATCTTCTTCATGCGCCTCGTAGCCCCAATCAGAAGCCTGGTCGCGAAGTCCGCCGATGCCGACGGTGGTGTTGATCAGGAACCGCATGACGGTATCGCCGGCACGCTCTGGCTCACCCTGCATAACGTCATTTGCCAGGACGACCGGCGTTTTTAAGTTGTTGAGAAAATTGTGCACGCCGGTGCGAAGTGGGTCTGGGAATATACCGCGGTAAAAACTGGTTAGAGGTTTGATGATTACTTTATCGAGACCCTGGTTGATCCTAAAAATGAACCGATTGGTTGGCTCACCTGGGTCATTAATTTTTTTGTATTCGGCCAGAGATTCAGGATCGTCACTCGGCGCTGACGCACAGCCTGCTATGGCAAACATTGCCAGCAAAATAACCGAGACTCTCAAAATGGATTTAATATTTCCGCGCACCGCTCTTCACCCTTTTGCCACTGTCTTTTTTAAACAGCCTTACCTTAAAATATCATCATCTCGAAGCGATCTAAAAAAATACTATCCCTAGTCGCTATTTTTTTATTCGACCCTACATCTTGAGGAAATTATCTAAGTAACGGATTAAAATAATATTACCCTGTTTTAAATTAATGTAAATCATTCAAAGCAAAATATACAGCTTTCCCGGCGAAATACACCAAGGCGTTACTGATATTAAAGGCAGTTTTCCTCACCTGTTGCATTTTAGCAACGAAATAGATGGATGAGAAATTACGGCAAGAAAAACTCAGGAGAATAATTTCAGTCGTTTCCGTTCTTGATAACCACTCCTTTTTGAATATTGTCGCACGAATTCTATACCAAAATACTATGTAGGAATGATTAATTAAAATAAAAGCTGGATTTTATATAAAGAAATCCTTATATCATTATATCTCAGTTTAAATTATTGTTTAGGCCTCTTATGGATGCGTTTTTAAAGACCTTGAAAGCAGTAGCAGAGCCAACTCGGCTTCGTCTCATGGTGCTGTGCGCATCGGGCGAGTTTACCGTCAGCGAATTGGTCCATATTTTGGGTCAATCTCAGCCCCGGGTATCGCGTCATCTCAAACTTCTTTGTGATGCCGGGGTGCTGCAAAAACTTCGCGAAGGAAGTTGGATGTTTTATCGCTTCGCGCCGGAAAAAGCGGCGGCCGAGATTGCGGAAAATTTGTTAACGCTGGTGCCGAAAGAAGATCCCGTTCTGCTGATGGATCAAAAGCGTTTGCTTGAGGTTAAGGCTGATCGAAGTCGGGCGGCGACAACTTACTTTCGTAAAAGTGCCGCGGATTGGGATGAGATGCGGGGGCTTTATGTTGACGAGGTCAAGGTAGAAACAGCTATTCAACGGGCGTTCAAAGATCAGCCAATCCAAAAGTTTCTCGACATTGGCACGGGCACGGGCCGCATTTTAGAGATTATCGGCCCCCAGGCTAAGTCGGCTGATGGCATTGATCAGTCTTTGGAGATGCTTGCCGTGGCGCGCGATAATCTCGATCGGGCTAATTTGAAAAACTGCAACATCCGTCAAGGTGATATGTATCAACTGGCCTTTTCGGACAATAGCTATGATGCAGCCTGCATTCATCAGGTGCTGCATTTTGCCGATGAGCCCAATCGCGTGATTGCCGAGGCGGCACGAATTCTTGAGCCAGGCGGTAAGCTTGTGGTTATCGATTTCTCGCCACACGATCTGGAAGACTTGCGCAGCAATCATCATCATCGGCGGTTGGGTTTTTCGGATGGTGAGCTTGCTCACTGGTTCCAGCGTAACAATTTGAGTTTCAAAGCGCCTGTTCATCTACCAGGTGGCCAGTTGACCGTGGCGATTTGGGTCGGAATAAAAACAGGAATAAAAACAGGAATAAAAACGGGAATTAAAAATGGATAAAAAATTAGTCATGCCGATTGCCCAACCGCTTGCCGGCAAAGTCGGCGTATCGTTTGAGTTTTTCCCACCGGCTACGGAAAAGATGGAAGCGACGCTGTGGGACTCGGTCGAAAGACTGTCCCCATTGTCGCCGGATTTTGTCTCGGTGACCTATGGCGCAGGTGGCTCGACCCGGGAACGCACCCATTCAATCGTCAGCCGCATTCAAAAAGAAAAAGGCATCACGGCAGCAGCCCATTTGACCTGCGTTGCCGCCAGCCGAGCGGAAGTCAATGCGGTCGCTGAAAACTACTGGGCCGAAGGCATCCGCAGTATTGTCGCGCTCCGAGGAGATCCGCCGGAAGGCCAGGCAAAATACGAGCCTCATCCGGACGGCTATGCCTATGCGGTTGATCTGGTGGCGGCGCTTAAAAAAATTGCTGACTTTGATATCAGTGTTGCGGCCTATCCCGAGCTTCACCCCGAAGCACAATCGGCTGAGGCTGATCTCGACAATTTAAAACGCAAAGTCGATGCTGGGGCGAGCCGGGCCATCACCCAGTTTTACTTTAATGCCGAAACCTATTTACGTTTTCGTGACCGGGCGGCCTCTGCGGGCATAAATGTGCCGATCATTCCAGGGATTTTGCCGGTGACGAATTTCAAGCAGGTCATTAAATTTGCCGCCATGTGCGGTGCGAGCGTGCCTGACTGGATGGCGGATCTATTCGTCGGCCTCAATGACGATCCGGCAACCCGCCAGTTGGTGGCGGCGACTGTCGTTGCCGAGCATTGCCGTGTCTTGCAATCTGAAGGCGTTGAAAAATTCCATTTCTATACGTTAAACCGCGCAGATTTAGTTTATGCAATTTGCCATATTCTGGGTATCAGGCCACCCAAGAGCGATATCAATAATGACTAAGAGCTACACTTCAAAACGTGCCGAATTGATCACCCTGTTTGAGCAGCGCATCGCCGTGCTCGATGGTGCGACGGGCACGATGATCCAAGACTTTGGCTTTGAAGAGGATGATTTTAGAGGCGAGCGCTTTAAAGATTTTCCTCAAGATCAGAAGGGAAACAATGATCTGCTGACGATCAGCCAGCCGGATAAAATTCGTGAAATTCACGATGCCTATATTGCCGCCGGCACCGATATTATCGAGACCAACACGTTTAACTCGACCACCATCTCCCAAGCTGACTACGCCATGGAAGACCTTGTCTATGAGCTCAACTTTGAAGCGGCCCGTATTGCAAAAGAGGCAGCGGATGGGGCTGATCATGCGGTCTATGTTGCCGGTGTTTTGGGTCCGACTAGTCGAACCGCCTCAATCTCGCCGGACGTAAATGATCCCGGCTACCGCAATGTTTCCTTCGACGAATTGGCCGAAGCCTACACCCAGGCCGCTGGCGCGCTAATTGACGGCGGGGCTGATATTTTATTGCTCGAGACCATTTTCGATACTCTCAACGCGAAGGCGGCGCTTTATGCCGTGATGAAGCTGCAAAACGAGCGCGGTATAGATGTGCCGTTGATGATATCCGGCACCATTACGGATGGGTCTGGCCGCACTTTGACGGGCCAGACCCCTGAGGCTTTTTGGAATTCAATTGCTCACGCCAAGCCGTTGATTGTCGGCTTGAACTGTGCCCTCGGCGCCGCGGATCTTAGGCCTCATATTCAAGCCTTATCGAACGTCGCCTCGACCTATGTCAGCCTGCATCCCAATGCTGGCTTGCCAAACGCCTTTGGCGGCTATGACGATACGCCGGACTATATGGCTGAGATTTTGGGTGAATTTGCCGGTAGTGGATTTCTCAATGTGGTTGGCGGCTGCTGCGGCACCACGCCAGACCATGTCCAGGCGATTGCCAGGGCGGTAAAAGATTTATCACCGCGCGCGATACCCGACCTTGCCCAGCATGGCCGTCTCAGTGGTCTTGAGCCGCTGAACATTGATGACGTTACGGGCTTCGTAAATGTCGGCGAGCGCACCAATGTTGCCGGCTCGGCGCGCTTTAAAAAACTGATCATCGAAGAAGATTACGAGACCGCCTTGGATGTTGCCAGGAGCCAAGTCGAAAATGGTGCGCAGATCATTGATGTGAATATGGATGAGGCGATGCTCGATTCTGAAGCCGCGATGGAACGCTTCTTGAAATTGGTTGCCTCTGAACCTGACATCAGCCGGGTGCCGGTTATGATTGATAGCTCCAAATGGTCGGTCATCGAAGCTGGGCTCAAATGTGTGCAAGGCAAGAGCGTGGTGAACTCGATCAGCCTTAAGGAAGGCGAGGCGGCCTTTAAAGCGCAGGCTCAGGAGGTGCTGTATTACGGCGCTGCCGCCATCATTATGGCTTTTGATGAGCAGGGTCAGGCCGATAGCTATGAGCGCATGATCGAGATTTGTGAGAAATCCTATCGCATCCTGACCGAAGAGGTGGGCTTCCTGCCTCAGGATATTATTTTCGATCCCAATGTTTTCCCGGTCGCCACCGGCATTGAAGAACATCGCAATTTCTCCAAAGCCTATATTGATGCGGTCTCCTACATTAAAGAAAACTTACCATTCGCCAGTATCAGCGGCGGGGTCAGCAATGTCTCGTTCTCGTTCAGAGGCAACAATGCGGTCCGTGAAGCCATGCACGCGGTCTTTCTCTATCACGCCGTTAATGCCGGCATGGATATGGGGATCGTCAACGCCGGACAATTGGCAGTCTATGCCGATATTGAACTGGATCTCAGAGAGCGCATCGAAGACGTGATCTTGAACAGGCGCGAAGATGCAACCGAGCGGCTTTTGGAAGTTGCTGATCAAGCGCAGGGTCAGGCGAAAGAAAAGGCTGAGGATCTTTCATGGCGGGACGGGACGGTTGGCGAACGCATGGCCCATGCTTTGGTCAAGGGCATCACAGAATATATTGTTGAAGATACCGAAGAGGCGCGCCAGAACGTTGTGCGGCCGATCGAGGTCATCGAAGGGCCTTTGATGGATGGCATGAACATCGTCGGTGATCTGTTTGGCTCGGGCCAAATGTTTTTACCGCAAGTCGTAAAATCGGCCCGGGTCATGAAGCAGGCGGTGGCTCATCTCGTATCGTTTATTGAGGCCGAGAAAGAAGCAAGCGGGAAGATCGAGGCTAAGGGTAAAATTTTGCTCGCGACCGTGAAGGGCGATGTGCACGATATCGGCAAAAATATCGTCGGCGTGGTTCTGCAATGCAACAACTATGAAGTAGTCGATCTTGGCGTGATGGTGCCTTATGAGAAAATTATCGAAGCGGCCAAAACGGAAAACGTTGATGTCATCGGGCTCTCTGGCCTGATCACGCCGTCTTTGGAAGAAATGGCCTCGGTTGCCAAAGAGCTGTCGAGGGACAAATTTGATATCCCCTTGCTAATCGGTGGCGCGACGACCTCGAAGGTTCATACCGCGGTTAAAATTGCCCCCAATTATGAAGGCTCAACAATCTATGTGACCGATGCGTCACGGGCTGTCGGTGTTGCCAGTAATCTCTTAAGCGACACCTTGCGGGATAATTTTGTCGCCGAGACCCGGGCCGAATATGATGCCGTCCGCCAGGAATATGAAGGCCGTGACCGCAAGGATAATTTGGCAAGTCTAGCTGAGGCTCGAAAAGCGGCGCACAGCATTGATTGGTCGGAGACGACGCCGACTGTGCCGAGCTTTTTGGGTCTTCAGGCTTTTGAAGATTATGATTTGGCCGAGCTCACAACGCGGATCGATTGGACGCCGTTCTTCCGAACTTGGGAATTGGCTGGAACCTATCCGAAGATTTTAGATGATAAAGTCGTGGGTGATGCGGCAAAGTCTTTGTTCAATGATGCGCAAGCGATGTTGCAGCGCCTCATCGGCGAGCAATGGTTGCGGGCCAGCGGCGTGATCGGCTTTTTCCCCGCCAATGCGGTTGGCGATGATATTGAAATCTATACCGACGAAAGCCGGAGCGAGGTTAGGACCATCATTCCGTTTGTGCGTCAGCAAATGGCTAAAACCTCTGGGCGGGCAAATTTCTGTCTGGCGGATTTCATTGCGCCAAAAGAAACTGGTATTGCCGATTATATTGGTGGCTTTGCCGTGACGGCTGGGCTTGATATTGAGAAAAAGCTCGAAGAATTTGCCGCCACTCATGATGATTACAGCGATATCTTATTGAAAGCCTTGGCCGACCGCCTCGCCGAAGCCTTTGCCGAGCGTCTGCATGAGCGGGTCCGCAAAGAATTCTGGGGCTATGGCGCGCAAGAAGAATTATCGAACGATGAGATGATCAAGGAAGAATATCTCGGCATTCGTCCGGCGCCCGGCTATCCGGCCTGTCCCGATCACAGCACTAAACCACAATTGTTCGAGCTGTTAAGTGCTTCTGAAAAAGCCTCTATTGACCTGACTGAAAGTTTCGCCATGATGCCTGCCTCATCGGTGTCAGGCTACTACTTCGCCCATCCTTCAGCCCAGTATTTTGGGATTGGCAAGATCGGCAAAGATCAAGTGTCCGATTATGCCCGCCGCCGAAATGTTTCGGTCGAGCAGGCTGAAAAATGGTTGGCACCGAATTTGAATTATGCGCGTTAGAGTTTGTTGATGAGGTCGATGTGACACCCGAATATGTTTTGACCATGAGTTGTCCTGATAAAGCCGGCATTGTTGCAGCGACGACCGGGTGTCTGGCGGATCTCGATTGCTTTATCACCAAGACCTCGCATTTTGCTGATCGTGAGACCGACCGTTTTTTTGGCCGCATGGTGTTTCGTATCGACCGTGATGGCCTAACATCGGAGGATGTAAAAACTGCCTTTCAAGAGATTGCCGATCGCTTCGACATGGATTGGAATATGCGTAATCGGGATGACAAAAAACGCGTGCTGATCATGGTGTCCAAAGGCGATCACTGCCTGAACGATCTGCTTTATCGCTACCGGATTGGGGCGATGCCGATGGAGGTAACCGCGATCGTCTCCAATCACCCAGACCTAAAACCGCTGGCAGACTGGCATGATATTCCGTTCCATCATCTGCCGATCTCCAAAGAGACCAAGCCCGAGCAAGAAGCGGCGCTTTCCAAATTAATTGAAGAAACGGATACTGATCTTGTTGTGCTGGCGCGCTACATGCAGATCTTAACGCCGGAGTTTATCAATCAACTCTTTCCGCGCGTCATTAATATTCACCATTCTTTCCTGCCCGGCTTTAAAGGTGCCAAGCCCTATCATCAGGCCCATGCCCGAGGTGTCAAAATCATCGGCGCCACGGCCCATTTTGTCACCGAAGATTTGGATGAAGGCCCGATTATCACCCAGGCCGTCGAGCGGGTTGATCATACCCAGACACCCGATGAACTCACGGCTGTCGGACGCGATGTTGAAAGTCAGGTCTTGGCCCGAGGCTTGCGCGCCGTCCTGGAAGACCGCGTGTTGTTGAACGGTCACCGCACCATCGTCTTTAATTAAATTTATGAAGACAGATATTCCGCTGGATTAATCTAATCGCCGTAAAAAACAAGAATTACCTGAGATAAAGAAAAAATCAATTTGAAAATTAATGTCCGCTTTCGGGGGGTGGTCTCAACTGATCGACGCAACACTTTATCTTAATTGGAAAGATGGAGTGTTTAAAATGAGTAATAGAAGTCGTATTTATTTTACGAGTGAACAGAAGTCGGCGATATGGGATCGCTGGCAACGCGGCGAGTCGA
>JABIHH010000080.1 GCA_018649725.1 Rhodospirillaceae bacterium
GAGTGGCGATTTAACAACCCCAAGCCACAGGATCAATTAAGACAAGTAAAACAGTGGGTTAAACAGTATTTGAACTAGTTAGCTGGGTCAGCCCCAAAGAAATTATAAGGAGAAGTCCCATGAAAGTATTAGTCATCACTATCTTAGCTGCTTCACTTAGCTTTAGTGTTGCTTATTACGATGTCACAGCAAGCGCACTAATAGTCACTCAGGAAACTGTGAACCACGGTGGTGGGTGTCGTAAGAGTTCGCCTCCGGGTCAATGCTGTCATAAGAATCACAGAACAGGAATTGTCCACTGCCACTAAAGTCGCTTTAACACCCAACTTAAGTGGGTGCAGCTGAGGTAATTTGTTATGAGATATTTGACTATAGTGATTGTTGGTTTGTTTATTAGCGGGTCGGCCAATGCTTATTGTTCCGAGCCTAGTGTGCCAAATGTACCACCAAGCTATGGAAAACCATCGCCTCCATTTTGTATGTCCGAATATCAGTTCACCAGAAAGCATACTTGTGATAGTTGGGAAATTGATAGCTACTTCAATGAAGTAAATGACTATATTCGTAAGCTAAATAATTACGTTCAAGAAGCCACATCCTTTGCAAACGAGGCTTCCGAATACGCCAAGTGCGAAGCAAATGATGTCAAATCTCAAGTTAATTAGTAGCTATTGAATCCAACGATGGAAGTAAACTTATGTCTGCAGGAATGATTTGCGTTCTAATCAATGACGCAATGCCAGGTTATAAGAAACGATTGTTGCGCTCTGTAGGGCTATATGAAGCCCACTTAGAGTGCTCCTGTAGGCTGTTTTAAGGCCCGTGGAAACATAACCAATAACTCATGTGCAAACAGGGTTAAAACAACTAAAAATAGTGCGCAATGACTCTTAAAAAGGGCCACACAATTAAGGGTGAGAATCCTTAGATCACGAATTACAATGCAAGTTCAAAAATTAATTTTATCCAAAACGTCATGTACAGATAAATGGCTGTAGCGAGCCATGCTTCTCACATCTCGATGACCTGAAACCAACATAATTTGTTGAGGGTTCCATCCTTGGGCAGCCACCGCCGTAATACGGGAGTGTCTCAACTGATGCAGTCGAACATCTTCGGATAAGCCAGCTTTCCTTCTTGCTCTTGTTACTGCTTGGCTAACACCCGCTCGAGTTACACGAAATAGGAGTGACTCATTGTGGATTGCTTTGGCTTTAATTTCGGTCAGGATTTCAATAGCCCGAGTGGTTAAAGGACATATTCTGTCGCCGGTCTTAGCATCTATTACATCTAAAGTTCGAGCTTCGAGATGTAGGTTCTTAACTCTGAGTTTTAATATTTCAGACCGCCTCATTGCAGTTTCATACGCAAGCTCTACTATTGAAGCCATGGTTGGAGTCATTTGATTTAATAATAAAGCCAATTCCTGTTTTGAGACTACGTAGTTGCGAGGCTTTGATGGCGGGGGAATAACAATATTGTCACATGGGTTCTTAACTTGATCGGGTTCAATCACCATTTCCCGATAGCCCCACCGATAGACGCGATTAACTAACTGCATATGGTCTCTTACAGTAACGCCTGAAACTTCCTTTAGCCGTCTTAGTCTATAATCGTTCATATCCTTACGAGAGATTTGAGATGCTTTTGCAGGAAGTTCCTCCGACAACCTACGTATTCTCCTAATTGTTTCTTCATATGAAGACCTATTGACCAATTGGCTTTCGCAATACATCAATCCAAGTTCAAGAAATGTTAGTTGAAATTCAGGAGTGAGTTCTTTTTCCTGGTCTTTAGCCCATATCGAAGCTTGCCATTCATGGTCAAAAGTAGAGGACACTGTAGCCAGTCCTTTTCTCCTGATTTGTGCATTCCATCTTCCGCTTTTAAGTAATTTAATTGTAGCCATTGTTTTTGTCCTTCCCAACGATTAAACGTTAAGAGGGATAGAAGCTAAGCAACCTGTAGAGTTCTTGGGTCGGTGACATCGAGGGGGTCGTAGGTTCAAACCCTACCACGCCCACCATCTTGTTAGATTTTTTAATCCAAAACTTTTCTTATAAAACGGCCACTTGAGTGCAAGAGAGTGGTGACACAAATTTGTCACGACACCAATCTTCGGAATTCGTAAAAAATTATCTATTGGAATGATTATAATTAAAGGCTACTGATTAACATCGGTAATTGTATTGGAGCAGTAACAGTGGCCAATTTGAGCGAACAGAAACGCCAGCAGGAAAATCTCACTCAATTGAGTGATGAGGCGGCGAGTCGTGAACATCGTATCAAAATGCGCCGCAGGTTGCAGCGAGAACATGATGCCAAACAACGTTCAGTAAAACTAAAAAGAATGGCCAAAATGGCAATTTATTGGGTTATTTTTATTGCCGCCGGACTATACGCGCTGACTTGGTTTTCAGACGATTTTGTCAGTTGGGTTCATAGAATTCTGAATTAGAATTTACTGCAAATTACCGTATTATGGGGTTGACCGGCTGGCTGAAAATGCTTTCCAGTCTATCGAAAAAAGAGCTGACGCTGGATTTTGCCGCGGCTCTTATTCGGGAATGTGAATTTTGGATTTATCGGGTGGCGGCCTTAGATAGTGGTGGGATTAAAGTTTACCGCTTCCATGCGATCAAGGAAATCGTGTAAAAAAGCCATTTAATTTGCAAAAAAGATGGCTACAGGCGTTGACAGATGACGGATTGCCCCCTATTTTCCCGCATCTTTCGCCGCCAGTTGAGGCGGCATTGTACTGTTATGAGGACGGCAAAATGAAAGTTCGTAGTTCGCTTAAATCTGCGAAAGCAAGAGATAAGAACTGTCGCGTCGTGCGGCGGCGTGGTCGTCTGTATGTGATTAACAAACAGAATCCCCGCTTTAAAGCACGCCAAGGCTAATTTAGTACCTTTCGAGCGACTTTTTTTAAACCGCGCCGGCTTAAATGGGCCGATAAGCGCGGTTTTGCTTTTTCTGATCCTGACAATTCTCTATTCTATCTCTTCGTAATTTATTGAGGGAGGATATCCGCTATGCAGATGCCAGAGCCTGATGCTGCGATCATAGCCAAGCGTCCCGATATAATTGATCAACTTAACCGTATCGTGCCGGCCGGACCGTTTGGCTCGAATGTTATCACGGATCCAGATGGCTTGAAGGCTTATGAGTGTGACGGTTTATCCGCCTATCGCCAGTTGCCGATGGTCGTCGTGCTGCCGGAGACCACGGCACAGGTTTCCGAAATTCTAAAATATTGCCTGGGGGCCGGTGTGAAAGTGGTGGCGCGCGGTGCCGGGACATCATTATCGGGTGGTGCGTTACCTTTGGCCGATGGGATTATGGTAGGGCTCGGGAAATTTAATAGCGTGCTCGATATCGATTATGCCAATCGGGCGGTGGTTACTCAGCCCGGCGTGACCAATTTGGCCATTAGCGAAGCGGTTGCCGATCATGGCTTCTATTACGCACCTGACCCTTCGAGCCAGATCGCCTGCTCGATTGGCGGCAATATTGCCGAGAATTCTGGCGGTGTGCATTGCTTGAAATACGGCCTGACAACAAACAATGTGCTGGGCGTCGAAATGGTGCTGATCAATGGCGATGTTATACGGCTTGGCGGCAAGCATTTGGAATCGGAAGGCTATGATCTGCTTGGTCTGGTGACCGGCTCCGAAGGATTGCTGGGTATTATCACCGAAGTTACGGTTCGTATTTTGCGCCAACCCGATACTGCACGGGCGATGCTGATCGGTTTTGACAGTGCGGTGCTGGCCGGTGATTGC
>JABIHH010000036.1 GCA_018649725.1 Rhodospirillaceae bacterium
AAAGTTCGCGTCCTCGATAACCCGCATACATCAAAGAATTATCTGCAGCAAGAAATGGGCTACCGGGTTGCCCGCAAGCACGCTTTGAAACTCCGCCGCATTGCGACTGTCGCTTTGTTCATCCTACCAATTATTTTGTTGGGATTAGCCTTGGCCTTTCCGGCAATCGCCTTGGCCGCAACAGTTCTAGCTGTTGTCGCAGCCTGCGTCGGGATCGTTACGGAACGCTGGCTCTTTTTTGCCGAAGCCAAGCACGTCGTGATGACGTATTACGAAGGCTGATCTTTGTTGAAGTCGCGCTCGCAGAACATGTCATAAAGAATGGAAATGAGCGGGCGGACGTCTTTTTCTTCGGCAAGGCTATAGTGAATAATCGTTCCTTCGCGCCGGGTTTTCACGAGCTCTTCATTCTTCAGCCACGTTAAATGCTGCGACAGATTAGCAGGTTTAACGCCGATGCTTTCGCTGAGTTCACCCGCTGTCCATTCATCCGCAATGAGATGACAGAGAACCAAAATACGATTTCGATTAGCAATGGATTTTAAAAATGCCGCAGCTTTGTCGGCATTGTTTTCCATTGTTAACTGTTCTGCTTTTTCTTCCATCATCTCTTTTCACTACTCACTTAAACTGTAACACCAAAACGATGGCACTATTACAGTATAATCTAAAATTGCAAGAAAGGCAGAAAAAGAACAAAAATAACCAGTTTTAATTATCCGGCCTTTTTTATTTCTGCCCATATACGTGAGGCTGTGTATGGCATATCGAAATGTTCGATCCCATAGGGCGATAATGCATCCAGCACAGCATTTGCGATCACAGCCAGTGCTGGAACAGTTCCGGCCTCGCCGCCCGCTTTGATTCGAAGTGGATTGGTATGAGATGGAACCTCCATAGTGCCTATTTCAAACATCGGAAACTGATCCGCGCGCGGCATCATATAATCCATAAATGAGCCGGTAAGTAATTGACCAGAGTTAGGATCAAAGAAGGCGCACTCGCCCATCGCCTGGCCTGCACCTTGAACAATACCGCCATGGGTCTGGCCATGAACAATCATCGGATTCACCGCCTGGCCGCAATCATCGACGATGCCATATTTGCAAATTGTCATACTCCCCGTATCTGGATCGATTTCAATTTCTGCTGCCGATGCGCCATATGGAAAAGCTTTGATCCGCCCTTCTTGGAAATACTCAGACATCAAGGGTTCTGGACTGCCGCTGAACTCGCTATAGGCGGCGGCCACTTGCTGGAAATCTGTTTCCTGACCGGTCTCTTCGATTTTGAACTTACCATCGACAAATTCGATAGCCGCTTGATCGGCTTGCAACAAATGCGCAGCAACCGGCTTGCCTTTCTCAATAAGGTCTTTCGAAATTTCATATAGCACCGTCCCCATCATCCGCATTGAGCGATCGGAATGGGTGCCGCCGCCCCTGGCCAAAAGCATCGAATCTCCCCAAGCCATTGAAATGTCTTCATAAGGGATACCGAGTAATTCGCTCACGACTTGAGGATAGGTGGTCTCGTGACCCTGGCCATGATTTTGCGTGCCAGCAAAGATCGTCGCCTTACCGTCTGCACCAAGCTCAACGCGTCCCATCTCAAAGGGTGCACCAACCGGGCTTTCAACAAACGGAACGAGGCTGATGCCACGTAGTTTGCCGTCGGCCTTAGATTGCTCGCGCCTCGCCTCGAAGGAACCGTACTCCATAATTCCCGCAACACCTTCAAGTGCCTCGGGATAGCCGCCAACATCGTAAACCATTCCCATAGGCGTGGTGAACGGCAT
This sequence comes from Rhodospirillaceae bacterium, assembly GCA_018649725.1. Lineage (GTDB taxonomy): Bacteria > Pseudomonadota > Alphaproteobacteria > Rhodospirillales > UBA2165 > TMED23. The sequence continues at coordinate 1,799 of JABIHH010000036.1, forward strand.
GGCATCTTGCGGGATTAGGTTTTTCAGCCGAAGCTCTTTACGGTCCATGCCGATTTTTTGCGCGCCCATATCGATCAAGCGTTCCAGCACGAGATGCGTTTCGGGCCGGCCCGCCGCTCTGAATGGCAGCACCGGCACCGTATTGGTGAGATAGACGCGGAGATCCAAAGAAGCGTTTGGAATGTCATAGGTCGTGGTGATCAGCCGGGAAACATTTGCCGGCGGCGCATAGCAAATCGTGTAAGCGCCATTATTGATGAGAAATAGGACTTTATAGGCATTAATATTGCCATCTTTATCGAGCCCTAACTCGCCCGTCATCTCCATATCGCGGCCTTGCCAATCACTGATAAAGGCTTCGATCCGCGTGCTGGTCCATTTAACCGGACGGCCCAAGCGTTTTGCCGCCCAAGCCAGCATGACATATTCCGGCCCGACATGACCCCGTGAGCCAAACCCACCGCCGACATCGGGGCAAATCACCTGAACCTTGTCCGGCTCCGCCTTTAAGGCACTCGCGATCATATCGCGGTAGCGATGAACACCTTGGTTGCCGGCTGTGACAATAAAGCGTTCTTCTGCCGGGTCATATTCACCAATCCCCGAACGCGGCTCCATTTGGCCACTGATAAGGCGCGGCACATTAAACGTGCCCTTCACCACAACATCTGAAGCAGCCAAGGCCTGCTCGGTCTTGTCTGCCTCGCCGCGGTAATGGTGAACGGTAATATTGCCGGGCGCATGTTCGCTGATTGTTAGGGCATCCGGGGCAGCCGCCTGATGGACGTCGACAATTGCCGCCAACTCTTCCAATTCCACTTCAACCAGTTCAGCACCGCTTTCAGCTGCCGCGATCGATTCGGCGACAACAAAAGCAATCGGCTCGCCGACATGGCGTACTTTATCAAACGGCATCGGCCATTGTGGAAACTGGATCGCGACCGGATCGGTATCTGGAAAAGCTGGCTTGGTGTAATCATCGGGTGCCGCTTCAATGGCCCGGTGAAGCACGGGACCATAGCCATCTGCCTCAAAATCTTTACCCGTTAGAACGGCGACTACACCTGGAAAGGCAGTGGCGTTCTCGGTTCTTATATCGATGATATTTCCATGAGCAATTTGGCTCCGAACAAAGAAGCCGTATAATTGGTTCGCCTTATTGAGATCGTCTGAATACTGTCCCTGGCCTTGAATATAGCGCAGATCCTCCTTGCGAAGAACGGATTCACCGATTTTTCGTAACCCACTTCCTTCGACCGCTGAATGATCGTCACCGGACATAAAAACTCCCCCAAGATTAAATATTACTGTCTATTCCGGGCTATATTCTCAATGACTGTATCGATAAGTCAAACGTCAATAATTTAAAGTTTTCCCGTCGAAGCGAGCTTGATAAAATCCGAAATACCTACTATATATAGACAAACAAGCACCACAAAACACTACATAATGAACACCATTTAGGAAGTCACAATGTTTAGATATCTCGCAAAACTGTTGAGAATACGGAAACGCCGGACTCCTGATGCACCCGTAATTTGGCTCTATCCAGGGGCCTATCGACGCCAATAGCAGCCGAAATCAAATTAGTTCGGCAGATTAATTTTGATTCACTGATTCGTAACTTTTGCCAGCTATGATCCCCCTCAGAATACAATAACAAAAGGAGAGAGCAGAATGCGCTACTCTATACAATACCAGGAAACTACCGGTGAATGGGCAATCTTCGATACTGGCGGAGGTTCTGGACTGGTCGGCATTTGCCGCTCAGAAGAGGACGCTCTTCTTGAAGCCCTCAATCTTGAAGAAAGGTCCCGTGTCAGCGGTCATTATCGCACTGACGATGATCGACTAAGCGCCTAATTCGCCACATAAAGTTAAGGGCATCTGCACCCATATCCCTCGTTCCCCAAACGACAACTCCTCTTGAGTGTAGATGCCCCTTTTTTTAGCCACATTTCTATCCTTTAATCCACATTAACGCTTCATTAAGTTTTGATTCCCTATAGTGGGGAATCGTATCAAGAAATGGTACCGGGGTAGCTATGAAAAGCATTAATTTCCGTTTTATCGCCCATCGAATTACGTTGGGTTTAACAATTCTTCCTTTCATTTTAGCGGGATGGATTTTCGCCTCCTGGTTGGCGGGCTCAGCCCTTGCCGCAGGAGAGCGCGCTTCTTTGGTCATCGTCGATCCGCCACAGGAATTCTATGGTGTCGCGCATCGGCTTGGATTCAAGGTAACCGACCAAACCGACCTTCCTGATATCGGTATGACAACCATCACAGTCCGCGTGCCAAAAGGTCATCACCCGCGCTCGGCAGCTTTGTTGTTACGCAATAGTATCCCAGAGCTCGTGGTTGACGGCACAAGCCTAGGGATCGGTTACTAGGCGATTTCGACCACTCTTCTTTTTATAAAAAAAGGGGTCGGCTTATAGGAAGTGTTCGGTTAAGTTCCACTGCTGTTATGACTGAACACACCTCCTCTCAGACTCGCTGGAGTCTCATTTTACTTTCCCTGGCCATCGGCGTTTCTGTCACTGGATATGTCGGCAAGGCGCCGCCCGCAATTCCGGGCATGAGGGCTGAACTATCGTTAAGCCTGATCACCGCCGGCTGGGTTGTCTCAATATTTTCCGCCATGGGTTCTATCACCGGTATGATGACCGGCATTTTAGCCGACCGTATTGGCCGAGTGAAAATGATCCTTTTGGCGCTCGCGACTATTTCTTTTGGCTCAATTTTAGGAGCCTACGCCCATTCCGCCGAAATCATTTTGCTCTCCCGTCTCCTCGAGGGAGCGGGATATATTGGCACAATGGCGATCTTGCCGGCCCTCATAGCGAGACTGTCCAGCGATCGACATCGCGGCCTTGCGGTAAGTCTTTGGAGCAGCGTCACACCGCTGGGCATGGCCATCGCGATGGTCGCCGCACCCGCAGTGATAGAGCCAATTGGCTGGCGGGGACTCTGGTGGGTCACTGCCGGTTTTACTATTTTCTTCCTAATAATAGGCATCATCTCGTATCGCGGCATCGATGCAAAAACACCTAAAAACAAACAGCCCTACTGGGCTAATATAAAGAAAACAATATCCAGGCCCGGCCCTTGGCTGCTCGCAATTTGCTTTTTGACCTACACTTTCCAATGGATGGCGATCATGGTCTGGCTGCCAACATTCGTTATTGAAGAACGTGGCTCAGGCCTTGGACTTGCCGCCACCTTGGCGGCAGCCGGTGTGATCATAAATATATTCGGTAATTTATTTGGCGCTTGGCTGGTTCACCGGGGAGCCGTCCGATGGCTTATGGTAACCATCGGCACCACAATTATGGGCACGACGTCGCTGTTTATTTTCCCAGATCTGCTACCCGATCTGGCGCGCTTTGGCCTGGTCTTGGTTTTCTCTTTTTTTGGTGGTTTGCAACCAACCGCCTTGCTGGCAAGTGTTCCCCTTCACAGCCCCTCTGAAGCCCAGCTTGGCGCGACGAATGGAGTGCTTTACCAGGGTTCTCAAATTGGACAGCTTTTGGGTCCACCGGTCGTGGCCTTGGTGGTCACTTATACTGGAACTTGGGAACAGGCCGGTTGGGTCTTATTTCTTGGCACGATGATAAACTTAGCGCTTGCCCAATGGATCCGAATCCTAGAAAAACCAGTAATAAAGTAGGTATTAGTGCTTATGTCGGCGCTTGGAAAAATACGCTAAAAACATTGCTGGATGGTTGATATAGCGAAACAATCTGCGGATGACAAAACCAACAGCGAAGGTCAAATCTTCGCTGAACAAATTCGCCTACTCTATGACAGCACCTATTTGGCTTGTTTTGTCCAAGCCGTCGTTATCAGCACATTGACCCTCGCTTTAAGAGACTTCGTACCAACTGCTCACATAATGGCAGTTTTGGCTTTATTTGCTGTTGCCATCTTGTCGCGCCTCTACTTGAAATATCGCTATCAAAAGTCCCCGCCTTCGCAGGGCGAAGTCAAAAAGTGGGCTGATTTATACACCGTTTCCGTTGCCTTTAATGGCTTGGGCTGGATGATCGCAGCCTATGTTTTCATATCGACATCCGAGCCGACAAATCTGGTTTTCACGGCGCTCGTCCTTGGTGGTATTTCTTCGGGCGGACTTATTTCTTTAGCCACCCATTTGCCAAGCTATTACGTTCTTATGTTCCCAACCATGCTCGGTGGCATCGGTTTATACCTTCAAAATGGCACATCGATCAGTCTTTATACTGCGGCACTTGGCTTCTTACTTATGATCTTTCTATTCGTGTCAGCCAAAAGATTAAACGCTTTGCTGGTTTCCAACATATCGCTTTCCTTAGAATATAAATTTCTGTTTAGCGATCTTGCCAAAGAGAAAAGTAACACTGATGCGCTAAACGAGAACCTTAAGTCAGAGGTAAGTGAACGCCGGCTGGCTGAGGATAAATCGCGTCACGCGATGGAGCAGGCAGAAATGGCAAATAATGCCAAATCAGATTTTTTATCTTCCATGAGCCATGAATTACGAACGCCGCTGAATGCAATTATGGGCTATGGTCAGCTCCTTGAGCACACGAGCAAAGACCTGAAACAATCAAAATATGTCGATGAAATTCTTAGAGGTGGCCGCCACCTTCTGACTTTGATCAATCAGGTGCTGGATTTGGCTAAAATTGAGCAGCGCCAAATGGAAATCTCAATAGCATCAGCGAAGCCAGAGGAGATTATTGACGACGCGATCGCCATGGCAGAAATTCAGGCAATAAGTCATGGTATTAAAATTAAATTTCATCGACCAAAGAAAGACGTCCCCCTTATTAAAGTTGACCAGACCCGCGTCCTTCAAGTCTTGCTGAATATCTTATCGAATGCGATTAAATATAATGTTCCTGATGGACAGGTGACAGTCAGTATTAAAGAGATCGAAGCCAAACCCAGCAGCCAATTTGTTCGCATAACAGTCGCTGACACCGGCAAGGGGATTCCAGCCGACTCACATGACGAAATTTTTGAGCCTTTCAATCGCCTAGCGTACCAAAGTAGCAGCATTGAAGGCAGTGGGATCGGTCTTAGCATCTGTAAACTCTTGATGGAGTTGATGGACGGTAAAATTGACTTCCAGAGCAGTGAAGGTGAAGGCAGCGTGTTTTGGATCGATCTGCCGATAGATTTAGACGGTTTTGAAGCCCAGCAAGCGAGCGACCAGGAAAAAGCTCCCAAAAAATTGCGTGGGTAAATTATGGTAATATTTGCCTGCTAGAAATAGCCATATTTTGCCATCTTTTTGCAATATTCCTACAACACAATCTATTTTGTCTTTGGAGTCAGCGCCTTATGCCACACACACATTCTGGCACGGCTTTTGCGACGTCAAAGAAGAGTAACAACAAAACTAAATTAAAAAAAAGCTAGGGCTGAAAATGATAAAATCCTTATTTAAAACACCGCTGTTTAAAAAACTGCCATTTTTTAATAATGGCTCTTCTGAAAATCATGTTGAATCCTTCAATCTTCTGCAATGCCGTGATATTGGGCATGCACCGTCATCTGCAATTGTGCCCTGTGGCTCGGCTCAAAAGCAGTTGGGGGCTCCGGCTATTCTTTTTCCGTCTAAGGACCGAAAGAGCAAAAAAGCAAGCAAGGCAATCAACCGACAAATTAGGAATTGGCTCAAACTGGTTAAAACCATGGCTGAATTTGGCGCCAAAGGTCAAATTGCCGGCATTAACAATTACATCAATGGCCTGGAAAACGTTTCGCCCATTGCGGCTCATGGCAAAGCTAAAAACTGGGCGACCCCTGCCCGCTATTTCCGATGTGAAGATCACTCGGAAAATTATGCCATCGCCAAATATCTCTCACTACGCCTGCTTGGCTTTCATGCCGAAAGATTGCGCGTTGTGTGGCTCCGGACCAACGGCTCAAAAACTCAACATGCGGTTCTCATGGTGAAACTTGCTGATCAAACATTTGTTTTGGACAGTCGAAACAACATCGTGACCACCGATGATATGCTGCAAAAGCAGCAGCCGATATGCTCCTTAAACGGTAGCCATTTTGCTGTTCATTGGAACTCCAAAAAGCCCAATGGCCAGAAGCAGGCCGTCGAGCAACTCACACGATATGCGCGCCGGAATGTGAAACAGGCAATTAACCTAACGGGTCTTTCTCAGGCGGCTTAGTCTTTCGCGGCCGCAATATTTTCACGCCCCTCCTGATGAAGCGCTTTTATGCGATCATCGCTTTCGGTAAAGGCAGTGATAATAGGAGCCAAGGCCTCGGCAAATTTATGGGGATAGCTGATCGCCATACCTGAGGGCGTACGAAATAATAGTGAGCTGGCCAAATGATCGTTCGAATTTGCAATTTCGACAAAGCCGTCAACCATGCGGAAGTTTATGACGTCATGGAAAATATAGACGCAATCTTCATTCGCCACGGATTTACAGATTTCAAAATCAAGTTTTTGTTGAGGCGAGGTATGCCCGCCATCGATTAAGACAAAATCAAGACCACCAGCAAAATTATCCGCTACGACTGCGGCGACATCATCAGGGCTTTTTGCCTTAATCGCCCGAACATCAGCTTCAATTTGCTGGCCCAGCTCGTTGGTTACCTCAATACCATAGGCTTCTTCCGGTCGCGGGCAGATATCAATAGCAACGACACGTGCCGCGGGACACATCAAACCAAGCGCCAGTGTCGTCCAGCCAAATGAGTTTCCGATAACAAAAATATTGCGTGGCTGAACAACCGGCATCAGGCATTCCAGGAAGGCCAATTCCGCCATCGCCAAGCCACCACCCCGGCTCATCTTAACGCCGTCGCGATAGATATAAGAAAACGGAATATCCGCTAAGTTAAATCCTGGGAAATGCAGCGGTGAGAGTGAAGATTGAACTTCATAGCCGTTCTTCGCATAGAGCTGAACCGCATCGACAAAAGCATTGCTCATCCGACCGCCCGCCCTACTTGCACCAATGGCTTCGAGCTGATCAAGACAAAAGCGATAACGCAAGGCTCGGCCCCGTTGTTCTCCCAATTGTGGATCGTGCCGCGTTGTACCAAGACATCCCCGGCTTTTAGGTGAACCTGCTCACCATCATCCAGCCCCATTTCGATCTCACCTGAGATAACCACGGCATAGTCGATCGATTCGGTTCGGTGATTGCGGGGCGACACGCCCGGCGCGTATTCAACAATTCGAAAGACCGAGCCATTTTCAATCGTTGTTCCAATCTCACGGGCGCCTTTATCATCGCTGTCAGAGGTAAAGGCGACCGGCAATTCTTCAGTCGTCCAGATTAAATGCGCACCTTGTCCGGGGCGACCAGAGCTGACATTGGGAATCAAATCATCAATAATGACCTTCGCCCTTCCTTCCGCATCATGCCCCGTGACAACGCGGCGATACTTTCTGCTAATTTGATCTGACATTTGATCCCCGTAATTTATTGTTCCTGAGATTATAGACGGCTTGGCCATTTGAACCAAGTTGAAGCACCTGTTATTGTATTTTGTAACAATATAAAAATGGGGAACTTTCAAATGGCAGTACAAGATGTATCCAGTGGCAGTGATGTCCGTTCAATGGTCAGCGAAGAAGAATGGCAGACGCGCATCGACCTTGCTGTCGCTTATCGCCTGATCAGTCATTTTGGCTTTGATGATTTAACCTACAACCATCTATCTGCCCGCGTACCCGGTGAGCCGGAGCACATGCTGATCAAGCCCGTCAACATCATGTTCAGTGAAGTGACCGCTTCATCGCTGATCAAATATGATTTAGACGGCAACCCGATCACCGAAGGGGCTCCTCAACTATGGGGGGGCGGCTTTGTCATCCATTGCGGCGTGATGAAAGAGCGGCCCGACGTAAATGCCGCATTCCATACGCATTCTCCAGCCGTCATGGGGGTTTGCTCCCAAAAACAAGGGCTGTTACCGATCAATCAATACGCCCTGACCTTTTATAAAAAGCTCGCTTACCACGACTTTCACGGCTTTGAATTTAACGAAGAACTCCGCGCACCATTGTTCCGTGATCTCGGTGATAAAAACGTCATGCTGATGCGCAATCATGGCTGTTTGATTTGCTCGACCTCAGTGGGCCATGCATTTGTGCTTCACCACTTCCTGGAGTTGGCCTGCCAAGGCCAGCTTGCAGCAATGACAGGCGGAGCCGAGATTAATATTCCAGACGAAAAGGTATTGGATTTTGCAGTCAGCCAATTGGGTGATCTCAATCCCGAGAAAGCCCTGGCAAAAGATTGGCCAGCTTGTTTGAGAATGGCCGAACGTGTCGCACCGGGCTTTGACAGTTAAGGGACAAAGTAACCTAGTACTATCCCTATAATTGAATGGTAAAATTCGGCTCGCTAAACCCGCAATAGTTCTGTATGTAATGGCCCTACCTTCCACATTCATGGCGTTAACCCTTTAACGAAATGATCGTGCTATACTGAAGGTTCTACTTAAGTGACAAATTGAGGCTCACCATTAGCACTGAATTCACAGAATCTGAGCGGAATCGCTTCCGCAACCTGCTGGAATTAGCAAACGGCAGTAAATACCAGGGCGAGCGTGAGAACGCTATGGCTGCGGCGACTCGTATTGCGGAAAAGCATGGCATGTCCTTGGATGAGGCCGCGCGCTGGACCCCACCGGAAACTTCTGACAATAAACCAATGCCGCGCCAGGAATTCTATCAGCGTCCCCGCAAAGGTGCCGATTTCTCAAACGCAGCTCAGACGCAGCAAAGCGCTGACCAAGAGAAAAAGCGCTGGCAAGAGGCTATGGACAAGGCCAAGGATCGTGGGCTAGACAAGGCCGAGGAAGCCAAGAAAGCAGCTCAAGAAGCGGCCAATGCGCGCCGCCGCAACAGCAAATCACGCCGTAATCCGGTTATCCATGCGAATATCTTGTTAAAAGAAACATCATTTTCGTTTGAAGAGATTGCTGATATCACAGGGCTGGATGTCTACCAAATCGTCGCGATGAAGCTCAAATCCAGAAACGCGGCTTAAATTAACGCGGGCTCATGGGCTTTTCCGGTGCTCTTCCGGATCACCTTCCATCAAATCAGATTGCCGCCGCACACGCCTGGATGCCCAAATCCAATAGGTTGCGCAAAGCCCTGCCGCCCCTAAGACCGGCGCCTGAACACCGAAGACATCACCGAACGCCCCCAATATCAAGGCACCAAGCGCCGGGAACCCGACTGCCATACCCGTGCTGAGACTAATAACCCGGGCGCGTTTGGTTGGATCAACGACATTTTGGACCAGGCTCTGTGACGACACGGCCATGGTGATCAAAGAAAACCCGAGCACCGCCATACAGGCCAGCCCAAGCGGATAAATACTCGTTGAGGCAAAGACAAACATCGCTAAAGCTGAGCCAAGTATACCAAGTGTCATAAGGTGAGTGAGCCCTTCCGTTCGCCCTCGGACCCCAAGCCAAATACCACCTGCCAATGCCCCCAAACCAGATGCCCCGGCGAGCGCAGCAAATCCACCTTCGCCGGCATGGAACACAAGGTCTGAAAACGCAGGTAACAAATCCATATACGGTCGGATGAGAAGATGCGATGAAGCGGTCAGGCTAAGCAGCGCAAAAATACCTGGATGATTTAACGTGTAGCGAACACCATCCACCATGTCGCCAAATATTGTCGAGCCATCTTTCTCACGCGCCGGACGCGGTGCTAATTCCATCGCCACGAGACCGGCAATAAAGCATAAAAAAGTAAATGAATTGAAGAAAAAGGCGATGTAAATATCACCAAATTTAATAAGCGCCCAAAATAACATCGGACCAACAAACGCCCCCAAATGAAAAGTCGTCGTGTTGAGCGCAATCGCCGATGAGAGATCTCCTCGTGGTACGATATGATGGACCAGAGCTTGGCGGGCCGGCAGGTCGAAGGCTAACGTACAGCCCTGCAACAGCACCATCACTGCCAAGAGCTCAACCGTCATCTCTCCCAGATAGGTGAGTAGGCCGATCGTAAAGGCATTTATCGAAGAGGCAGAAAGGGCAATAATTGCTGTCTTTCGCAAACCATGGCGATCAGCAACAGCACCTGCAAAAGGTGCCAAAACTGCCGCTGGAAAGGTCGCTGAAAAGCCGATAATACCGAGCCATAGAGGAGATTCTGTCAGTTGCCAGGTCAACACACCAAGGGCCAGCTTATGCAGCCAAAAGCCCAGGATCGAGGCGGTCCCTCCCATCCAATAACAACGGTAGTTTCGATGCTGTAGAACCCGGCCAATTCCGCCGAACTTTGATTCTGATGCCATGAAAATCAAAATGTCACTTGGGAGGTTAACTTACAACCGGTGTTTCTAAAGTCTCGGCATGTCTTTTGACATGGCGCATAGCAATGACCCACAAAACCAACCCCAGCACAGATGCCCCGGCGAGTGGGATTTTTAAGCCGTAAATATTTGATAGCAAGCCAAGTACCAAGGCCCCCAAGGCCGGAAAACCCAGCGGCACCATCAGGCTAAGCGCCATAACACGCCCCCGGTTCGAGCGGTTTGTTGTATTCAACAAAAGCGTCTGCATACACGTGCCATTAATAACAAACGCTGCGCCGACAAAAAACATACAGCCGACAGCGATCCAAAAACTTCCAGAAGTTGCGAAAATGAAAATCACAGCCAGCGCCAGAAGAATGCTGAGATTGAGGATGGTGATGAGGCCGGACATTTTGCCCCGCATACTCATTGCGACGCCACCGAAGATCGCGCCTATACCCGACGCCCCGCTCAATATTGATAGGCCGTCGACACCTCGGGCAAAAACCTCCTCGGCAAAACCCGCCAATAGATCTCGATGCGGCGCGAGTAAAAGATGAAGCGCCACTTGCGTAAAATAAAGCGCCATCAAAGCCCGGTTTGAGACCGTCATTTTGACACCCTCAGACATTTCATGGAGCAAGCGATACAACGGTGCTTTGATTATCTGTTCTGTGGGCAGGTTCAGAGAGTTCAAACAGTAGAAAAAATAGAAAAAGGTTAGTCCATTGACAACAAAGGTACCGGATATCTCAAACACATATATGACGATGCCGAATATCCCCGCACCGACAAACGTCGAGGCGTGGCCGGCAGTGGCGTTAAAAGCGACTGCCGAAGACCGCATCTCGGTCGGCACAATATCCGGTATCAATGAATTAAAGACCGGTGCACTGAACGAGCCGGAGATACTGTGAACCAGCGTAAGGAGAACGATAAGCTCAATGGTGAGCACGCCGGAATAAGTCAGAACTGCGAATACAAAGGCATTGGTGGCCGATATCAAGTTTGATGCCATGGCCGTGCGGCGGATACCAAACCGATCAGCGACCGCCCCTGAAAAAGGTGTCAGGGCGGCAAAGGGAAACAGGGATAAAAAGCCAATAATGCCGAGCCAGCCCGGTGAGTGCGTTAACTCCCACGTCAACCATGCAATCGCCAATCGTTGCACCCAACTGCCGCATCTCGACAAAAAATTACCGGCCCAAAACATCCGATAGTCGCGGATTGCCATTATCGCGCCAATATTGCCGAAGGGTGTGGAAGACTTCATTCTCTGAAAAACCTAACGACCGATTAAAACTCTCAATACCCTATACTATTGGTTGTGTGAAGACTTATCGTTGAATGGGAAGGCACAGAGATTGATCCCAGACTTAAACAGCGCTAGCTTAAGGCATGCGCATCGACATTATATTCGACACAATTTGCCCGTGGTGTTATATCGGCAAGCGACGGCTGGAGGAAATGCTGGATCGGCGACCCAACCTCAATGCCGAGATTTTCTGGCATGCTTTTTTGCTTAATCCAGATATGCCGCCCGAAGGTATCGACTTCGAAGACTATATGCATAAAAAATTTGGCGGAGAACTACGCTCACAAAGATTATATTCGGCGATTGACCAAGCCGGCAAAAGCGTTGGTATTGAATTTGACTTCAACCAGGTCAAACGCACACCAAACACCGTTGATTCTCACCGGTTGGTTCGGTTTGCGGCGCGCGAAAACCGAGCCTCGGAAATGGTTGAAACGCTCTATCAAAATTATTTCATGACCGGACGCGATATCGGCAATCGCTCCGTGTTGATCGAAATAGGTGCCAGTATCGGCTTTGATGATCAAAGCTTACGAGACTATCTCTATAGCGATGAAGACATTGCCGATATCCTTGAACAAAACCCGCGCTCGCATCGTCTCGGCATTAGCGGCGTACCCGCCTTTATTTTTGAGCGGGAATTCTCTATCTCGGGCGCGCAAGACCCAAATGTGTTGGAGCGCATGTTAAACGTTGCTGAGGAAAAGCAGCGGGAATTTTTTGAATCTGGCGTGCAATCGGTATAGCGGCCTACCAGGAACTACTTTATGACCACAAATAATCTCAATAAATTTCTCACCATCGATGATCTTCGCGACGCAGCAAAAAAGCGTATCCCCAAACTCGCCTTTGATTATTTAGATGGCGGCGCTGGCAGTGAAGCCAACATCCGGCGCAATCGCACGGGCTTTGAAGATATTACCCTCTGCCCGGAATATTTGCGTGATGTCACGGAGCGAAGCCAGAAAATCACGTTATTTGGCCATACTTATGATGCCCCGATCGGCGTCTCTCCGGTGGGTCTGGCTAATTTGATCTGGCCGAAAGTTGATACCTATTTGGCGACAATGGCCAAGAATAGAAATGTGCCATACATATTAAGTGCCGTCGGAACAACCTCGCTTGAAACCATTGCCGAGATTGCTCCCGAGCATGCGTGGTTTCAGCTCTATGTGCCGGGTCAGGATCATATATGCTTCGATCTCATAGCGCGCGCTAAAGCTGCCGGGTTTAAAGTTCTTGTCCTTACTGTCGACATTCCAGAACCATCGAAACGCCTGCGCGATCTTCGCAACGGCTTCACTTTGCCGTTTAAAATGACGCCCTCGGTTATTTGGGATATTGCAAAAAAACCAAACTGGGCTTTTTCGACGCTCGCCAATGGCACGCCGCGATTTGAGAATATGGTGCCCTATATGAAAGATGCGGCTGATGGGAAAACCCTGGGCGCGGCTCAGGTCCTGCAAGTATCCGCCAGAGTTGACGAAGAACTGGTCAAGCGTATCCGGGATGCCTGGGATGGCACGCTTGTCATTAAGGGAATTCTGTCACCGAAATCCACCGAAGCCGTGAAGCGCGTTGGCGCAGACGGTATCATCGTTTCTAATCATGGCGGTCGCCAATTGGATAGTGCCCCCTCCTCGATCGAAGCCCTGCCCCGTGTTGTCGAAGCGGCAGGTCCCGATATGCCGGTCATGCTGGATAGTGGGGTCAGAGGCGGCGGCGATATTGTTAAAGCCTTTGCCTCCGGTGCCGCCTTCACTTTTTCAGGCCGCTCCTTCGTCTTTGGCGTTGGCGCTTTAGGTGAGGCAGGTGGTGAGCATGTGTTGGATATCATGACAGATGAAGTTGACCGAACTCTGGCGCAGATTGGCTGCGGCGATATCCGAGAGTTGGGCCCAGAATATCTGTGGTAATAAGTCGGCCAACCTGAACACGTAAATTTTACTAATACATGGAATAAAGTTAATGGATTTAGCATTCATGTATTGTCAGAATAAGTTCCAACTTAGATTATCGTTAGGTGATGTTTTATGAGTTTGAAGAAATTATTTGTTATCGCAATTTTTGGGACCGTGGTCGCTTTGATGCCACCCGCTGCCCAAGCCGGGCCAGGCCTCAGTTTATCTGAGAGCGTGAAGGCAGGATTACTGGCAGCGCAGCCGGTTCTAGGTAAAAAAGTCGGACAGGAAACCTTTGACGGCAAACCTGTCATGGTGGTCTTTTTCGCCAGTTGGTGAAGCACCTGTCGTGCTGAGTTCGTGCAACTCAGTGATTTTTTACAGAACGGTGGAACTGAGCGGGTGAATGTTGTTGCCGTAAGCTGGACCGAAGGTCGTTATGGTGATGCGTCGCCGGGACGTTTGCGCTCCATGGTGCGGACCTTCCACCCTGCCATTCGCGTCATCAGTGCCAGCCCAAAGGTCGAGAAGGACTTCTCACCGCTGGTTTACGTGCCGTCTAGTTTTATTTTTGATCGCCAGGGAAAAGTTGTGCATGGTGACGGCACCCGTGAATATCTCGGCACCCGCCGCCTCACAAAAATTCTCGATAGCATTAAATAAAAATCACAATTCGCAAAAAGAAGCCCGCTGATTACTCAGCGGGCTTTTGCATTTTTAAACTCTAGGGGGAGAAAGAGTTTAAAGGGGACGTTCATACTTCGCTGCCATCAACAACGATATCAGGGAAATGCTTTTCTAATTCGGAAATTGCAGCGTCAATGGAATGCCCTTTAGGAGCCAAAACCTTTACGGCCTTCATCGACAGTTCTTTCAGCTCGAAAACTGCACCAATTCGATAGCCTAATTTACCTGCCGTAGCGCTAAAATTAGCTGGCGGCTCAATGACGACAATCAACATACGCCCGTTGTCAGCTTCTGCTGTCATCGGCGTTTTCAAAAATGGCAGGATTAATAATCCCAGTAATAGTGCGATAAAGATGCTTCTCATCTTTCTTCTCCTTTTCGAGCCGGTGCAGAATGACAGACGAATGTATCAAGCTAATAAACGAGTTGTGAATTGATGTAACAACTCCAAATAACGATGAATTAATTCCATACTTTCAATCTATTAGCCGATATATTATTAGAATTGATTGTTCACATCTGCCCCCGTTTGTTTTAGACTGACCACAAAAGGGAGGCGTCAAATGTCTAATTTCGAGCTCACAAGTGACAGTTTTAATGAGGGTGATCCCCTCGCGATGGACCATATATTGGCCGAGGAATTTGGTTTTGGCTGCGCGGGCGGCAATCAGTCACCGCATTTGGCCTGGACCGATCCACCGGAAGGTACAGAAAGCTTCGCGCTGACCATGTATGATCCCGACGCACCGACCGGCAGTGGGTTTTGGCATTGGGTGGTGATTAATATCCCGAAAGATGTCCGCGAATTGGCTTTGGATGCCTCCAAAAATGGGCTTCCTGCCGGCGCGATTGAAACCCGCAATGATTTCCCCGCCCCGGGCTATGGTGGCCCCTGCCCGCCCGAAGGTCATGGCCCCCATCGTTATGTCTTTTCGCTTCACGCCGTAAACACGGCTGAACTGCCTGTCACACCGGATTTATCGGCAGCCATCATCGGTTTTAATCTTCACTTCATGACAATTGAAAAGGCCGTGCTAACGGGCAAATTTGAGAAATAACGCTAAGAAGCAGCCATACAACTTTGGCCTTGGACATCGACCTTGCGCCTGGATGCCCATTTGTCGCCAAGAGCGGTTAATTCATCTTCGCTAAGGAATTGCTCGGCCATGCCAAACAATGCCATTTCCTCTTTTTGAAAATGGTTGAAAGCGAGCTCTAAAAGCTGGCCGGTCTGTTTTTTCAACTGGGCGACGTCCGTCTCATTGCGGATGGCCTCCAGATACTCGTCAATTCCTTGATGCTCAGAACGCATCATTTCCAAGGGCCCCATGCCCTTGATGTGAGTATCCAGCTCGGGGAAGAGAATTTCATCTTCAATAGCCGCATGAGACATCAAGTTGCGCTCAAGAAGTGCGACGGCGGTGCGAATAACGGCGATCTCATCACTTTCGTCGAGCGTCTCGCGCACGCCAGCAAAAATCTCGTATAAAATTGCATGTTCACCGCGCAGCGCATCCGTTAGCCTCATCTTTTACTCCTCAAATCCAATACAATTACTGGAATAAAGAATAAAGCTGCGATACCAAGCTATCCTTAACAAATGTTATTGGGTTTGTTTTTCCTGGGCGCGCTTGGCGAAAGCTTTGACCCACGGAATAAAACCGACGCCGCTCGCTGGGCCTTTTTCAACGACATATTGATAGCCGGCTCGATAATAAGCCGCTGGGATAAAGCCCGGCATGCGAAAATTTTCCGCGCCACCTTGCTTCATAAATAAAGTCGTCGGCGTACTGGTGACTTTCATGGCGCGGGCAAAGGCTCGTTCTGAGAGTTTTTTGCCATCCAGCATGGTCACTTGCCGGTCACCTTGGTGATCAATTTGAATAATATCAAAATGCTTGGTCATATAAGTCGTAACATCATCAAAGGTAAAGTTTTCTGCATGCAAGCGGGCACAGTAAGGACAGCCTTTTTCTTCAAAAAGTATTGCTAGACCTTTGCCCTCGGCCTTAGCAGATGCCAAGATTTCTTTGAGCGAGAACTGCTTATGTTCTTTGATCCAGGGCTGATAATGAAGACCATTGGGAAGGACCGTTCCGGGCGCCAATGCTGCCGTATTCGAGTGACTCTCAGATAGCGGCACCAGACCGGCCATAGCCAAGGCGAGCAAAACAAAGACATACCGCGACGGTAATTTCCAACACATTTTTTTCATCATTTTTTTCCTTACTTATAATTCTCGAATGTCCATTTATTACCCCCCGGGCTTCATCGCCTGCCATACTTTTTTGTTGGTATCGGATGCCAGCACATCATGATGCTGCTCCAGGCAGGAGCGCATCGTGGCATATACACCAACGCTGTATTCGTAGCGACACGTTTCGGCTATTTGCGATGTTGCCCGCTTGACTGCCGGTGTGAGCTTGCGCGCTTTGTTATTGGTAATTTTGGCCCAGCTTTTTTCAAACTGATTTTTGTCACTGGCAAAACTATCCGGCAGACGGTTGATAACTTGATTGAGATGCTGGGTGGTTTGGACATTAATACTGTCGCGGCCGAACACGTCCTTGGCAACCTGGCGCAGCGGGCCGGTATACTTTTCGATCTCAAAAGCACTCAAGGGCTTTTTGTCAGCCGCATCCGGCACCGGCACCGCTGAGGCCATCGCGCCGACGGATATTACCGCCTGGCCTTTAGACGGCTTATGACCCAATTGAGTTAAAATTTTCTCGGGTAGACTGATGACCACTGACGTGTAGTGCCGCCTAGCTGAAATTGACACCTTCTGAACGACCGAGATGTTTTTCACCTGACCAGAGGAGCCTAAAATACCCATCGTGATCTTGGTGCCTTGCCCTGCTTTGTAAGCCCGGCCCGGCATGGGCGCAGCGCGATGTTCCTGCAGACAGACAGTGGTAATCTCGGCTTTGCAAATACCATCTTCACAGGTCAACGGTATCGGCGCGGCTGTCGCCATCAATCCCAATATCTGCGGTGAAGCTTGAACTGAACTTGCGAGTGAAATGAATACAAGTGAAATAAAAGCGCTCATGATTTTGGCAGGCATAACTCTCTCCTCAATCAAAGTTAATTCACATATCAAGAGTGTACTCTCGCTTATTTAAAAGGCGAAGTAACAAATGTGTTAAGTACCTGACTATCAGACTATTCTTTATATTGAGATTTCAATGGCTTAAATATTAGAAAAACTTAGGCAGCGATGTCAGAAAGTTCTTTCATCAGATATTGCACGCCGGAGAGGCGTTCAGAGGCTTCGCCCCAGCTGCGCATGAAGACGAGTTTGTGATCGGGGCGGAGTTTGGAGGTGCCGACTTGCGAGGTGATGAATTCGACCAGACCGGCAGGATTATTAAATTCATTGTTGCGGAACGAGATCACCGCGCCTTTCGAGCCGGCGTCCACTTTGTCGACACCAGCAGCCAGACAAAGCCGCTTGATGGCAACGGTCTCCAACAAATTTTCCACCTCTTCCGGCAGCGAGCCAAAGCGGTCGATCATTTCGGCGGCAAAGCCATCGATCTCCGCCCGATC
Source organism: Rhodospirillaceae bacterium (assembly GCA_018649725.1). Taxonomy (GTDB): domain Bacteria; phylum Pseudomonadota; class Alphaproteobacteria; order Rhodospirillales; family UBA2165; genus TMED23. The sequence goes on from JABIHH010000036.1 coordinate 19,552, forward strand.
GGTGAGATCGGCAATGCGCCGGTAGAGGCTAAGCCTGATGCCCAGATCCGGCACGTAATCGCTTGGGATCAGCACCGGCACACCAATGTCAATTTGCGGGCTCCATTTATCGGCAACTTGATCCTCAATATCACCGGCTGATTTAGCCTCAGCCACCGCTTCCTCCAGCATTTGTTGGTAAAGCTCGACACCGACTTCCTTGATATGGCCCGACTGCTCATCGCCCAGCAAATTTCCGGCACCCCGGATATCGAGATCGTGGCTCGCCAGCGTAAAGCCAGCACCGAGCGTGTCCAAAGATTGCATGACCTCCAAACGTTTTAGCGCAGAGGCGGCTAGTTTGCGTTTTGGCGGCAGGGTCAGATAAGCATAACCCCGAATTTTCGAGCGTCCAATGCGGCCCCGTAATTGATAGAGTTGCGCCAGACCAAACATATCGGAGCGGTGCAGGATGATCGTATTCACACTCGGCAAATCAAGACCAGATTCGACAATATTGGTCGCCAACAGCAAATCATACTTACCATCATAAAACGCGTTCATAACGTCTTCGAGCTTGGCCGGGGACATTTTACCATGCGCCATAGCAATGCGGAGATCCGGTACCAGCTCTTTGAGCTCCTCTTCTACATGGCCGAGATCGGCAACTCTCGGGCAGACATAGAAAATCTGCCCGCCCCGATAGCGTTCACGCTGAATAGCCTCTCGCACCACAACCGGATCGTAGGGCAGCACAAAAGTTCGGACGGCCAAGCGGTCAACCGGCGGGGTCGTAATCAGGCTCAGCTCCCGCACCCCGGTTAGTGCCATTTGTAATGTCCGTGGGATCGGTGTCGCCGTTAGGGTGAGCACATGGACATTATGCTTCATCGATTTAAGCTGCTCTTTATGGGCGACACCAAAATGCTGTTCTTCATCAATGATCAGCAGGCCTAAGCGATCAAACTTGGTGTTTTCGGCGAGCAACGCATGGGTGCCGATAACGATATCGACCTGGCCGCTTTTAAGCCCCTCTTTGGTCTCATCGGCCTCCTTCTTGCCAACCAAACGCGAAAGTTGGCGCACTTTGACCGGAAAATCAGCGAAACGTTCCTGAAAAATACGGACATGCTGGCGCGACAACAGTGTCGTCGGCACCACAATGGCGACTTGCTTGCCCTCCATCGCCGCGACGAAAGCAGCGCGCAAAGCCACTTCGGTCTTACCAAAACCAACATCGCCGCAAATCAACCGATCCATCGGCCGTCCACTTGCCATATCTTTAATGACATCACCAATGGCGCGGGCCTGATCCTCAGTCTCGGTAAAGGCAAAGCCAGAGCAAAACTCATCATAGACCCCGGGCTGCGGCTCCATCGCTTCGCCTTTTTTTAGCTCCCGCGCCGCAGCGACGACGATTAATTGGTCCGCCATATCGCGAATACGTTGTTTGAGCTGTGATTTTCGGGCCTGCCAAGCGACACCACCCAGCTTATCGAGGCGCATCGTATCGCTACCTTCGCCGTAGCGCGAAATGATCTCGATATTCTCGACCGGTAGAAACAGCTTATCACCGCCGTGATAGGTCAATTGCAGGCAGTCATGCGGCGCGCCCGAATCGGTCACATCCAACGTCACCAATTCCTCAAAGCGGCCAATGCCATGATCCGAATGAACCACCAAATCACCGGCACTGAGAACTGAGGTTTCGGCGATAAAATTTTCCGGGCGAATTTTTCGGCGCTGCGGTGAGCTCAACCGATCGCCTAAGATATCTTGCTCGGTTATCAGGGCGAGCCCCGGGGAAGTGAAGCCATGCTCTAATTCTAAAACAGCCAGGCGGATTGAGGCTTCCGGCGAGGTCGAGGCGGCGATATTGTGTTCTTTTAAGATACCGAGAAGACGCTCGGCCGAGCCTTCCGAAAATGCGCCAATAACAACCGCGCGGCCGGCTTTATTCTCGGCTTGAATATGATCGCGCAGCGCATCATAGACGTTAACATCCGGCAAAGCCCGGGCATCGGCAAAATCTCTGCCGGGTTTGCCGCCGACATCACTGCTATGGGCCTGCTCGGGCGCAGAAAAGGGCTGTATTTTAAGCTTTGAGTAGTTGGCAAAAGCAGCGTCCAGGTCTTTCGATGTAAGATAAAGCCGGTCCACCGGTAGCGGATTATAGGTTGTCTCAGAAACCGCTAACCCCCTGGCTTTCATGTCGGCGCGGGCATCATAACATTCATTGACGAGTTCCCAGCGCGACTCCGCCGCCTCTTCCGCCTGATGATCGAGCGCAATAACGGCCTCGCTCGGCAGATAATCCAGCAACGTCTCCAGCTCTTCGTGGAATAACGGCAGCCAATGCTCCATACCGGCTTGGGCGTGCCCTTCAGATACTGCCTCATAAAGCGGGTCTTCACTGGAAACCGCCCCAAATAGCGCCCGGTAGGCCGTGCGAAACCGGCTGATCGCGTCTTCATCCAAAGAGATTTCGTTGACCGGTTTGAGAGTAAAGCTCTCTCGCTCACCCGACGTTCTTTGGCTGAACGGCTCAAACGTCCGAATTCCGTCTAAATCATCGCCAAAAAAATCAAGCCGGAGCGGTTCGTCAAAGCCGGGAGGAAAGAGATCGATAATGCCCCCTCGAATGGCATATTCGCCGGGTTCCATCACCGTTTCACTGCGGCCATAGCCGTTTTGCTCGAGATACCCTAACAAACGATCACGCAAGGTCTCACCGCCCTCACCAAATGTTAAACTCGACCCTTCAAGGGATTTCCGCGCCGGCACACGCTGCAGCAGGGCGGCAATCGTCGTTAAGATGATTCGCGGCTGGTCTTGCTGGCGATCAACAAGATTGGTCAGTGCATCTATACGAGCCGCAATAATATCGCTTTTGGGTGAGACCCGGTCATAGGGCAGACAATCCCAGGCCGGGAATTCAATCACCTCTACGTCGCTTGCAAAAAAGGCGAGGCTAGCCTTCAAAGCTGCCATCCGGCGATCATCACGGGCGACAAAAAGCACTGTTTGGTCGGCGTCAATCAACTGGCTGAGAACAACGCCGTCATAGCCTTCGGGCACGCCGCCAAGTAGATTATCTGTTGATTTATCTAATATTTTATCGATACTTAACAATGACTTAAAGGCTTTCTTTAAATTTAATTATCAAACCCATTATTTCATTGTCATAGGCTTCGGGAATGGCCTCGCGACCGAGAATCCAGTTCAGCAAATCGGCATCTGGGACATCCGTTAGAAGGTCAAAGGCGTGCAGCAATTCTTCGCTCAAATTACCGAGTTCCTGCTCAGCAAAGCCACCGATAAGCTTATCGGTTTCCTGCATGCCGCGATGGGTCGCTTTATACAAAAGTCGCTTGCGAAGAGTTTCCATCACGGTTTCCAACACGGTTTCCATCTGGGGTGCCAATGATCTATCTTTAGAACGCTAGGGTGTAAACCTTTGCGAGCTATCTGTCAGCCCAAATGTCAATTATGATTTGCGAGTTAGACCTAAATTATGCGGCCAGAAATACTCTTTCCGATTTTTGCTCCGGTCACCAAATTGGCTGGCGTCGGGCCGCGTATTGCCAAGCTCATTGAAAAACTGGCCGGCCCTCATATCAGCGATCTTTTGTGGCATCTGCCGAGCGGCATCATCGATCGTCGCTATGCCCCTAAAATAGTCGAAGCCCGCGCCGGCGTAATCGCCACGATGCAGGTGACCGTAGATCAGCATATTCCGCCTAAATCCCGCCGTCTGCCCTATAGAATTATCTGTTCCGACGAAACCGGTAGCCTGACGTTGGTGTTTTTCCACGCCCGGGCCGATTATTTGCTAAAAATCCTGCCCGAAGGCGAAGAACGCGTGATTAGCGGCACAATTGAGGCCTATGGCGACGGCGTACAAATGCCGCATCCAGATCATGTTGTTGAGATCAAAGACCGCGCCAGTATTGAAGCGGTAGAACCGGTCTACCCGCTGACCCAAGGTTTGTCCCTCAAAGTTCTCTCAAAAGCCATCAAAGGCGCGCTGGATTTGGCCCCAGAATTGGCCGAATGGCTCGACGGGCCCTATCTCAAAAAGCAGAAATGGCCAAGTTGGAATACCGCACTTGCCCAAGTCCACAAGCCCGAGGATGAAACCGATTTAGAGCCCGAGACTTTGGTGCGCCAACGGCTCGCTTATGATGAGTTGCTCGCCAATCAACTCGCTTTGGCTTTGGTGCGGGTTCATATGCGCCGACAAGCGGGCCGCACGATAGTTGGAACGGGGGCCTTACAAGACAAAGTCATCACCGCCCTGCCCTTTGAGCTGACAAACTCGCAAAAAGAAGCCGTGCATGACATTACCAAGGATATGAGTTCAGACGGTCGCATGCATCGATTGCTGCAAGGCGATGTCGGCAGCGGCAAGACGGTGGTGGCACTATTAGCTATGTTACATGCGGTCGAAAGCGGTGCGCAGGCTGCCATTCTCGCCCCAACCGAAATCCTGGCGCGGCAACATTTGGCGACGATTGAACCTCTGGCCGAAGCGGCCGGCGTTAAGGTCGCGCTGCTGACCGGACGCGATAAAGGCAAAACGCGGGCGCCAATCCTCGAAGGCTATGCCAGCGGCGACATTCAAATCGCAATCGGCACCCATGCGATTTTCCAAGAAGGTGTTGAATTTAATGATCTGGCCTTGGCCGTGATTGATGAGCAACACCGCTTTGGCGTCCATCAACGCTTAGCTCTCACCTCCAAGGGCCGGGCGGTCGATGTCTTAGTGATGACAGCGACGCCAATCCCCCGCACGCTGACGCTGACGGCCTATGGTGATATGGAGGTGTCGCGCCTCACTGAAAAACCTGCCGGACGCCTACCGATTGACACCCGAACCGTGGCAATCGATCGCTTGGACGATGTTGTTCAGGGCGTTACGCGAGCGCTCAAGGAGGGCACCAAGATCTATTGGGTTTGCCCGCTGGTGGAAGAATCTGAAAAGCTTGATCTCGCCGCCGCTGAAGACCGTTTTGCCCATCTCCAAGCCGTCTTTGGCGATCGTGTTGGCTTGGTTCATGGTAAAATGAAGGGCAAAGAAAAAGACGCTGTGATGGAGGCTTTTTCCGAAGGAGGCGTCGATATCCTCGTCGCCACGACAGTTATTGAAGTCGGCGTCGACGTGCCGGCAGCAACGATCATGATCATCGAACACGCCGAACGCTTCGGTCTCGCCCAGCTTCATCAATTACGGGGCCGCATTGGCCGCGGCTCTGAGAAATCGACCTGCATTTTGATGTATCCGCAAAGGCTCACCGAGACCGCCCGCAAACGGCTGGAGATTATGAAAGACACTGAAGACGGCTTCATCATCGCCGAAGAAGACCTCCGTCTGCGCGGTGCAGGCGAAGTCCTCGGCACCCGCCAGAGCGGCCTCCCCGAATTCCGCCTCGCCGACCTTGCCATTCACGGCGATCTCATTGCAACGGCACGTGACGACGCCAAGCTTATTCTCGAAATGGATCCCGAACTAGAATCCGAGCGCGGCCAGCACCTGCGGGTCTTGCTCTACCTCTTCGAGCGCGACGCAGCGGTGAAGTTTCTAAGATCGGGGTAGATCAAACTCGCGCATCATCCCGGGCTTGATCCGGGGATCCAGTTCTTTCGTCAGAATGACGTTGGAGAAATTGACCATACGGAAACCCAGTGGTTTCAGTAAGGGTTAAAAAGTCTGCTTTACTCCCGAAAGCGGACATCAAATTTATCTCTTAATTCATTGAAAAAACGGCGAGTGGTTAGTCCTATTTATATAGGGACTTGATCTCCTCATTGAACCTGGAATTAAGTTTTAAGCTCCAATTGTTGGATCGAACCGACCTCACCAACCCATGTGATAAAATGCCCAAATGCGTTCTATATTCATGGGCAACCATTTCTTGTAGCTACGCCAATGTTCGTATTTCGGTATCTTGACTGTTTTCTGAAGTGCGTCAGGGCTGTGCGTGCCTGAATCCATAGCCGTTTTTACAGCTGCCATTAAATCTTCCAGGTAAACCCGTTGTTCTTTAACGACGTTTGCAGGATCAATCGCTGGCTGAGTGTGAGGACCATGCCCGGATATTACGTAGTCAAAATCCGTAGCTTCGATTTCCTTTAAAGTTCTGATCCATTCATCAGGCCAAAAATCTGGCATCATACGAAAAGCAACCCTTCGCGGCGTGACAATATCGACAACAAAAATAATTTTCTCTTTTGGTAGCCGCATGATGATAAGGCCGTCACCATGATTTGGACCATAATATTCCAACTTCACCTTTCGGTCGCCAAGACTTAACGTGTAACGATCTTTAAAAGTGATATCCGGAAGTGGTGTAACAGGACTTGGATGGTCGCCAAGTTCTTTCTTGACGTTTTCGTGGCCGATAAATTTTGCACCCTCACTTTTAAAAATAATACCACCGGATATATGGTCATGGTGATTGTGACTATAGACAACATACCTGACTGGTTTGTCGGTGATTTTGCGGATTTCATGTTGCAATATTCTTGCAGCTTTTGGATTCATTGGATCAGTCACAATGACTCCCTCATCAGTTACGATGAAAAAGTTTCGATAAACCCACCAGCGAAATACATACACGCCATTGCCCAATTTTTTTACGCTGGAGCCAAACGGTTTACCCCCCATAGGTTCGGAAATAGGAAATTTCTGTGCCGTTGCAACATTCGATAAAACAAGCAACCCGGCTAAAAGGATTGCTAAATGCAATAGTGATTTCATTTTATAGTCCTCTTTACAGTGGTCGTATTTTGTCTGACAGCGCCTGTTTTTGAATCGTGCTAGGTTCTAGATATCCGTCGGTTTGGAATCGCTGTTCAACAACATCTTTCTGACCAGGTTTTGAATATCGGTATTTTCGGATGCGGTAAGATTGGTTGTAAATTTGGCGTTCGTAGCATTCGACTCTTTGGTAACTTTGGGTGCCAGCCTTTCACCTTTGCTCGTTAATTTTAGAATGATAGAGCGCCGGTCATTTGGGTTTTGAGTCCGTCTAATAAATCCTTGTTTTTCAATCCGATCCAAATGTCGTGTAATTGCAGCCCCATCAATACCAATGAAAGTAGCGAGTGCAGCAGGCGTATCGATATCGTCAAAATGTACAGCGCTAAGCACTGCTGCAGAAGCTCGAGTAATGCCATATTGGGCCAAACGGCTTTCAAACTCAGCTTCCATTGCCCGCGCAAGGAGTGTTATCCAATAGCCCGTACTTGTTTGGATTGAGATCTTATTTTCATCATTTTCTTCAGCATTCATATTTACTTGATATGATCATTAATTGATTAAGTCAAGTAAATAGACATTCTTCAAAATTAAAGTTACATGTGCGGAAACTGGAGCAGTCTATCAAGCATAGGTGAAACTGAACGCTCATCAGCCTACGAATGTCCGCTTTTGGGAGTATAGCAGACTGGTTAAAGACATACCGAAACCAACTGTTTTCCGTACTCCCATTTTCTAAGTCATCAACCCGCACACTTCTGCAATCCGTTTTGACCCAACTTAAGGGGGGTTTCCGTACATATTCTAATAGGTGTAATTCAAAATAGATATTCAGCCAAAAATTAACATAAATTTTTGCATGTTTTCTCAAAAACGCTCTCTGCTTCCGCCATATAACAACCCTTAGGGCGGTGTTCAGAACTGGATTCTGACTTCGTCAGAATGACGGTGAGGGTTGGTGGTACGGTGTCAGATTTACAGGTGGTTGGTAAAAACTCGATCGTCATCCTGAACTTGTTCAGGACCCGGCCTCAACACTTCAGTCCTTCTTCGGTACCAACACTGGAGCGGCTTCGCGTTCACGGAGGATGTCTAGATCTTCGTAGGTTTTGGCGGAGACTTGCGGTTTTTGTTGCTCGGCCAGAGGGCGGCGGTCTGGTGGGGTGACGAGGCCGCCGGAGATGACCATCTTGATGGCTTCCTCGACACTCATGTCGAGAGGAACAACTTCATCTCTGGGTACGAACAGGAGAAAACCCGATGTTGGGTTGGGCGTTGTGGGCAGGAAGATGTTGACGGTTTCCTGTTCGGTGAGATTTTGCACTTCACCTTCCGTCGTGCCCGTTATGAAGGCAATTGCCCAAATGCCACGACGCGGATATTCAACCAGGACGGCTTCCCGAAAAGCGGTCGATTGCTGTGCTAATACGGTTTCAAAAATTTGTTTAATCGCCGAATAAATCGAGCGCACAACGGGCATACGATTGAGAATACGCTCGCCGGTATGAAGCAACCAACGCCCCAAGAGACCCGCCGTTAAGGCACCAATCAGCGTTAGGATGATGATTAGAATGAGAACGCCGAGACCTGGCAGGCTGAACGGCAGATAAGTCTCCGGGTTGTATTGTGCCGGCACCAAGGGAGTTACGGAATGATCAATGAAGCCGACGATCACCCAGGCAAGGTAGCCGGTGATGCCAAGCGGTGCCGTGACCAACACTCCAGCTAAGAAATAACCTCTGAATCGACCCCAGAACCCACGGTTTTTACCGCCACTAACCCGATGATGGGCTGAAGGTGGCAACGGCTTGCCGTTACCATTTGCTTTCTCAGATGGCGCCTTTTCGTTCTGGTCAGTCATAATTTAACTAAATAAACCTCTAAATAAACATATAGCCCAATCGGCACGCCATACTGATATAGTCTAAATCTGAATTTAATCCAGGCATCGCGGGGGAAACTTAACTGATGCGATCCTCAACCATTGATCGAATGTTTTTGACGAATATGCCAAGTAAGCCACGTACAAATGGATCGCATTTAGAAAGCTTACGCTGAAAGACATCCCGATTAATAACGATAATCGTGCAGCTTGATGAAGCGATCGCTGATGCCATTCGGGGCTGATCATCAATCAATGCCATTTCACCGAAAATCCCGCCCTTTTCAATTGATCCGAGAACGACGTCGCCATCGGTAGCATTTTTTACAATATCGATGACTCCCTCTTGAACGACAAAGGCGCGATCGCCAATATCTCCCTCTTTAAAAAGAGCTTCACCAGGTTGCAAAACGATGCGATCTAGAACTTGTGCGGTCATTTTCTCTTCTACTGCGAATCTTATCGTGCGAAAAGGAATTGTAGTGGCTAATATCCTGCTCTACCCGTTAAAAGTAAAGCCCTACCCGGTTCGAGATCAAAACTAATTCAGGAAAATTCTATTGTCAGAAAATGATAACCCGCGCAGCTATCTTGATTACCCGTTTGTCGGCGTCGGCGTTGTTGTATGGAAAGCCGATAAATTTCTGTTAATTCAACGCGGTAAGCAACCACGCCTCGGCCAATGGAGCATCCCTGGAGGGCGCCAGGAATTGGGTGAAACAGTACAAGAAACCGCAATCCGCGAAGTGCTCGAAGAAACCGGCCTCACGGTAGAAGTCACAGATTTTCTTGACGTGATTGATTCTATTCAAAAAGATGAAAACGGTGTTATCGCCTACCATGCGACCTTAATCGATTATGCAGCAGAATGGATAAGCGGTGAGGCTCACGCTGGCTCTGATGCAATGGACATTGCCTGGCACAGTTTGGACGAATTAGATGATTTGGGATTGTGGATGGAAACAAACCGCATAATTCAAGAATCCGCGGAATTGAGAAATAAGAGATAAGATAACTATCTCCTTGATAGAATGCGCTTTTTAGCATTCTCAGCTTGTGCTACGTTTCCCGACACGATGTAAGAATTGACGAATTAAAATACAGGGAACGCCCATAATGTCTCATATCGCTCTCGTCTCGATCTTTTGCCCTGATCGCACCGGCTTGGTTGCTGCGATTGCCGGCCGAATGTTTGATCTCGGCGTTAATCTTGGCGACACTACATTTGCCATTTTGGGCAGTGGCGCAAAATTCACCACGATCAGCGAGCTCCCTGCTGATTTACACAAAGACGCTCTCACTGCCGAGCTTGCCAGCGTACCTGAGCTAAGCGATGCAGAAATTTCGGTTACCGAATTTGGTCTCGACCCAATTCAGGATCCAACCGGAAAAATCACCCACCACATTACGGTCAGAGGTGGTGATCAGCCCGGACTTATTGCCAGACTGTGCGAACTTTTCATAGAATATAATGCCAATATTGTTCGCCTCTCTTCCGAGAAAACACCGGATGGCACCTATATTCTTAGAATTTCCGTCTTTATCCCTACCGGTAGCGCCGACGCCTGTCTTGCGACAGTCGCCAACACCGCAGAAGGCTTGCAACTGTCTTGCGATATCGAAGCGCGATAATTTTTCATTTTCTATTTTTTCTTATCAGCCTTTTTGTGCTAAAATGTAGCGTAGGGTTAAAACGGATTTGTGCATATTCGGGTGAAGTATGGCGCGAGCTAAAGATTCCTACCGCGGCTTAGCGGGCAATGAAAAAGCGGCTATTTTTATGCTCTCTTTGGAGCAGGAACAGTCAGCCTCTTTGTTTAAATTGATGGATGACGATGAGATCAAGGAGCTGTCAATCACGATGGCCAATCTAGGCACGATTGATGCGTCCGTGGTTGAGCGCCTGTTTGTTGAATTCGCCGATCAATTGTCTTCCACCGGCTCGCTGGTTGGTACCTATGATTCGACCGAGCGCTTGCTGTTAAACAGTCTGGGCTCCGATAAAGTCGACATGATCATGGAGGAAATCCGGGGTCCGGCCGGCCGCACCATGTGGGACAAGCTGGGCAATGTGAACGAGCAAGTCCTCGCCAATTATCTTAAAAACGAGTATCCGCAAACGGTCGCCGTGGTGCTCTCCAAGATCAAGCCGGATCATGCGTCCCGCGTATTGGCGGTGTTACCGGAGAACTTCGCGATGGAAGTAATCATGCGATTGCTGCGCATGGAGACGGTGCAAAAAGAAATCCTCGATGGTGTTGAGAAGACACTCCGCTCAGAATTCATGAGCAACCTCGCCCGCACCCAGCGCCAAGACAGCCATGAGCAGATGGCCGATATCTTCAACAATCTCGATCGTTCAACCGAGAACCGCTTTATGGGGGCCTTGGAAGAACGCAACCGGGAAAGTGCCGAGCGAATCAAGAGTTTGATGTTCACCTTCGAAGACCTTATCCGGATCGATCCGGCGGGCATCCAGGTGTTGTTGCGCCAAGTTGAGAAAGATCAACTGGCGACCGCTATGAAAGGCGCTTCTGAGGACGTTCAGGATCTCTTCTTCAAGAACATGTCCGAACGTGCTGGTAAGATGATGAACGAAGATATGGATGCGATGGGACCGGTTCGTCTCAAAGATGTCGATGAAGCCCAAGCCGCCATCGTCAACGCAGCCAAAGCCCTCGCTGATTCCGGTGAGATCGTCATCTCCGGCGGCGGCGACGAAGACGAACTCGTATTCTAAAAGATTGAGTTAAGCTTTTATATTACCACTTAAATTTCTAGGCCTTGGCGCATATCATTGACGATATAGTCAGCCCATTTAAGGGGCCCACCGACATTGGCATGTGGGAATTGAGTTTGCCAATCATTCATCTTGACGGTCAACGCACATAACATACTGCCAAGAGCCGTCTGACTGCCGCTGATGCTCTGGCCAAATGCGCCAAAAGCATCTGCCTCCCCCGAACGCCACATAGCGTCCGATGTTTCATCAAAGCTCTTAAACCGTTTGAACAAATCAGTAGCGATACTTTTGAATTTGGACTGAACCTGCGTGCAGCTTTGGATGAGATTTTGATTCTGCTGAAGCTGTCGATTCGAGCGAATTTCGTCAATCGACGCATTGAATTGGCCAAAGATTGGACCAATGGATTGAAGTAACTCCCGGTAATAAGATATCGACATATAGAGGTCACCATAATCTGCCAATACTTTTGGAATTTCATCAACCTGAATGCTGAGTGTTTGAGCGAATAGTTTGAGGTTATGTAAAACGTGCTTTGACTCAGAATGTTTAAACAATTCCAACAAATCATCCGGCTTTTCTAAGCCAACACCTTCATCGCCGTATAGTTTTACGATCAAGGGGCGGGTAAATAACTTCATATAGCCAGCGAGTTCATCCTGCTTTTGTTTTGATAACTGCAGGCCAGATTGATCGGTAACATCTATTTCCAACTCGCGTAGCAAACGCCGCAGACTGTAGACATCATAGCTGTGCAGTTCTGATAATTTTTTCAATACCGCTAAATCTTCATAGCTGATATCACGAAAGACTGTTTTCAATTGGCCAACGGCGACTTGGCCACTACCGGTTTCATCCCCTTTATAAAGCTCGACGACACTTTCTAAATGAGAGTTTTTAACCATTCGGGTTTTTCTGAGCATCTGCGCATTAAGCGGAATCATCGAAAGCGGCAGAATGTGAATTCTGTCCCTATCTTCATTCGAAATGGTTATCGCTTTGGCATCCATAATTAGTTACTCAAACCCCGACTGGAACTCAATCAGAGAATTATATGTGCGTTAACTAATATTTATCTTGAGAGATTAAAGGTATAGGCAATCGAGGGGTAAAATCAACCAAGAGTTGGCCATATTGCGAGAAATAATTACTTAGTTCTACCAGCAAGATTGTTTGATATCGTACTTAAATGGCCGTTTGAACCAGCTTGGCTCAATCCAAAGGCCCAGCACCTTCGCTTTTTTTGCCTTGTTTCGAGAAATTTTAAAGGTCACCTGCTGCGAATTTCTAAGCTTCATGCGACGTTTTGAAACTAAAGCTTTGTTATCAGCGCCATATATATTGATTGAACCCAGTTGCGGCCATCTATCACCCAAATTGGTAATTTGAAATGTCACCACGTTATTTTCGCATTCCGCCGTCACCTCCAAATCCAAGGATTTGCCTGACACTTCGACAACTTTTTTTTTGCCGAGTCGGGTAACTTTTTTAGCTTTAGGTTTGTCTTTAGCTGGCTCACTGGCCTGAGATTTACTCAAGCATCGCAGCACTTTAATCCGCTCTTTAACCTGCTTGATGTGCGTTTCCAAAATTTTTCCCCGTAGCTTGATGCCACGCGACTTAACCACAGCAACGGATTTAGCTGCCAATGTTTTTTCCATGCGGCTACCGTATTTTTCCCAGCGCGCAATATATTTTTCCCAGTCACCCTTATATCGCTTATCAACGGTCGCAATAACTTTAGCATGGCTTTGGCTCCACCACTCAACTTTTGGCAGGGGATCACATTTTACCTTTTGAGCCTCAGCCGGGCTCACTCCGAAAGCAAAGGCCGCAACGAGAGATAAGAAAATCAGGGCGCGCGAAATTTTATGCATTTGAATAGATTCTCTTACTTTCCACTAAATTTTCAATTGGGATATATACTAAGAAGGTATTGTGCGTAAATTATGGCGCTCAGCGAACAATAATGACTGAATGTTTGGCATGCTCCATAACCTTAAAAGAGACACTCCCCATAAAGAAGCGCTTCAATCCAGTTTTGCCGGTACTGCCCACGACAATAAATGAATAGTCGTCTCCCGCACTGATAATTTCTTCAAACGGATTGCCAACACGGGTGAAGGCCTTCACCGGCTCGACACCCAACATTTTAAGCTCGGCGACTGCGGCATCTACATTTTTCTGCGCATCATCCTCGCTTTCAACATCTTCTGCCACTGCCATCACGGATAGTTTGGAATTAATTCTTTTTGAAATCGCCCCCGCGCGCTTTACCATATGTAATGCGCTCTCCGAGCCGTCGGTGCAAAGAAGATGTCCGTGACCTCGCTCAAGCCCTCGTGCAACGAGAACGGAGCATGGCGAATGCATCACAACTTTTTCGGCAACAGCGGGGTCCCACAAGGATTTAGCCCAGCCGCCCCAAGAACCCGATTCGCCAAGAATAATTAAATCATAGGGACCAAGCTCATACTGATCGAGAATACCAGCAGCAATCGTGGTAGCGGTCTTAAGTTTGAGAACAATTGAGCGGCCATCTTCGTTGATATATTCAATTTTATTGTCGCCAAGTGGATCACCAGCAATATCCGTATGGGTGATTTTTTCATCCCACTCGGAGGCCATGTCGTCGCGGGACATCAATTGGTCCAGACCTTTTTTTAGATATTTAATACCAGGGAGCTCTAACCCCCAGCTCAACATATTCTCGCGGGCAACGCGGACCTGCAATCCACCTGAGCGTAATCCCTGATCAATCGGGCGAACATAAAGCAGAATGATGTCTGAATTTGCATTGTTGGCAATTTCAGCGGCATAGGATAACCCGCGATAAGATTCTTCCGATCCATCGATACAAACCAGGACTCGATAGCGTTCTTTGCGTTTTTCGTATAGCAGCTCTAGGTCGACATTATCATCGGCCATAAATTACCTCCTACGCGGACAATACATTTAAGATGTTATTTTAAAGAATATTTTTGTCTAGATGTTTCTTTGGCTGACCCAGGCTACACCCCTAAAAACGGCCAATAGATAAAGGCTGCGACGAGCATAATAATTGTTGATACAACAGCCATTTTCCAACCCACGGCCAAAAAATCTGTCGTTTTAAGATAACCGGAAGCGTAGACGATCGTACAAGCTGGCGTGCCAACCACCGTCAAATAGGCAAATGCCGAAGAAATTGCGGTGATGAAGCCGATAATGATTGGGCTTTCCTGCGCTACGACAGCCATCTTTAGAACCACCGGACCCAGCACGGCGACCGCCGCACCATTGGACATCATATTGGTTACAGCCGTGGTCAACACAGAGACCGCAGCCCATAGACCAAATCCTTCATCGGCCCCAATCGGCGCCAGCATTGCCAAGAAATTTTCAGCCACCCATCGAGCCCCGCCAGTATCCTTCATTTCGATACCCAGCGAAATTGCCGCACCATAAAGCAGCACAACACCCCAGTTAACGCCGGAGTTAATGTCTTCCCAGCGAACCAGCCCAGCAACCAAAAATGCTGTTGCCCCGAGGATTGCAATTGTTCCCATGCCAACTGTATCTGAGACAAAAATCCAGCCAATTAAAACCAGCAGGAACAAGATAATAGAGACCCAATCCGTCGCCTTCATCGGGCCTTCGTTTTCGACCTGGGCTCTAAGTTTAACCACAGCGCGGGACAAATCACGATACTCAGGCTTGAAAGTAAAAAACAAAATCAGCGTCACGAAAGGCAACTGGATCAAGAACATCGGATAGGCAAACATCATCCAACGGACGTAATCGATAATGAAACGCTGCGTTTCAGGATTGGTGGGGTCATAAAAGAACTCCCGCCAATAGCCAATCATGATCGCATTTCGGGCGCCACCTGAGGGCGTACCAATTCCGGCGACCGAGCAGCCATAGGCGATGGAGAACAAAAGCACGGCGGCCAAGTTGCGCACTTTCTTTGGATCATCGGAGGTCAGGGTAACCAGCGTAATACCAACCGGCAGCATCATGGCTGCCACGGTATGCTCGCCAATAAAAGAAGCCAGCAAACCTGAGACAACAGAGATGCCAAAACAAATATTTGAAGTTTTAGTCCCGGTAATGCGGACAATAATCCAGGCAATCCGTTTATCTAGTTTTTGCTTCACCACCGCAACGGCAAGCATGAGGGAACCCAAAATAAATAAGACAGAATCGTTCCACAGCGTCTTGGCGACATCAGACGATGAGCTGCCCAGCAAAAACACTTGCCCCAATATAATAAGCAACGCCACCGCCGGAAGCGGAATAGGTTCTGTCACAAACAAAATAGTCGCCACCAGCGACATGGTAAGGACGATCATCCCTTCGCGGCTTAACCCTTCAGGGTTCGGTAGGTTTAGCATGATCGCGCCAACAATCATGGCAATGAAAAACCATTTCTTCTCCCACATATAGTGGATAGAGAAATCGGATATCAGCTTTTTGAGTTTCGCTCCAAAGCCATCACGATCTTGGCGAGAGCGTCTATCGGGTACTGTTAAATTCATAAAATTTTACCTGCCCGCTAAGCATAGGCTTTTACTAACAATATTTGTAAAAACCACTGATCTATTCATGTTAATCTCAATAACTTAACTGCCTTAAGTTGCCTTCCCGGCGGCATCCCGCAAAGCGCCAATTGTTGCGACGTAGTCGTCACCGCTGAAGATAGCACTGCCGGCGACAAATGCATCAGCACCCGCTTGAACGGCATCAGCAATATTGCTCGGTTTAATGCCACCATCAACCATCAGTTCAATCGATCGATCGCCAATCATGTCCCGAATACGGCTGATCTTGCCAAGCTGTGATGGAATAAAAGATTGCCCACCAAATCCCGGATTTACCGACATAACCAATATAAGATCGATATCATCCATCACATTTTCAAGCACGTTCTCAGGTGTTGAGGGATTTAAGGAGACCCCGGCTTTTTTGCCAAGATCACGAATAATCTGAATGCTGCGATGGAGATGTGTATCTGCTTCGGCATGGACAGTAATAATGTCCGCCCCCGCCCTGGCATAATCTGCAAGATAGGGTGCCGCCGGATTAATCATCAAGTGAACATCGAAAGGCTTATCGGTATAAGAGCGAATGGCCTCAATCACCGGTGGGCCAAAAGTCAGATTGGGCACAAAGTGGCCATCCATCACATCGATATGAATGTAGTCAGCCCCCGCTTCATCAACGGCTTTGACCTCTTCGCCCAGTCGCGCGAAGTCAGCAGATAGTATCGATGGTGCTATTTTGACTTCCCGGCTCATGTTTTCTGCTCTCTCTACTTAACGGTTGGATCCAGCTCGCCGGATTTATAACGTGCTGACATATCCGCCAACGAAATTGCCTTAATCTTTCCAGCATTTCCGGCCGTACCAAATTGCTCATAGCGGTCAACGCACACGTCGGTCATCGCTGCCATAGCCGGCTTGTTGAAAGCACGAGGGTCAAACTCAGCACCCTTCTCGGCAGCAATTCTCCGATATTGGCCGGTGATTGCCATACGGTTATCGGTATCAATATTAACTTTGCGCACGCCATGCTTGATGCCCTGCACGACTTCTTCGACTGGCACACCATAGGTCTGCGGCATGTCACCGCCATATTCGTTGATAATGTCTTGCAGATCCTGCGGCACAGCGCTGGAGCCATGCATCACCAAATGAGTGTTGGGCAGACGGGCGTGAATTTTTTGCACGACATCCATCGCCAAAATATCGCCGGTCGGCTTGCGGGTGAATTTATAAGCGCCATGCGACGTTCCAATTGCGACTGCCAGAGCATCAACCTTGGTCTTATTGACAAAATCAGCTGCCTCATCAGGGTCTGTCACCAACATATCCATGTCGAGCTTGCCTTCAAAACCGTGGCCGTCTTCTTTCTCACCTTCACCGGTTTCCAACGAGCCCAAGCAGCCGAGCTCGCCCTCAACAGAAACACCGATGACATGAGCTGAATCAACAACGGCTTTGGTAATATCGACGTTGTAGTCATATGAAGCTGGCGTTTTAGCATCATCTTCGAGCGAGCCATCCATCATCACCGATGAAAAATTATTGTCCATCGCCGATTGGCAAGTCTCTAAATTATTACCGTGATCAAGATGCATGCAAACTGGAATGTTGGGGTACATCTCAACGGCTGCTTCGATAAGGTGGCGCAACACAATGTCATTGGCGTAAGCTCTCGCACCGCGGCTGGCTTGCAGGATGACCGGAGAATCCGTCTTATCCGCGGCAACCATAATTGCCAACATCTGCTCCATATTGTTGATGTTAAAAGCTGGAACACCGTATTCATTTTCAGCAGCGTGATCTAAGAGCTGCCGCATCGAAACTAAAGCCATCGTCTTTTATCCTTTAAAGTCTTTCTTTTACAGCCGCGACAACCGCATCAGCCGTAATGCCAAAATGTTTGTAAAGCTCAGAGGCTGGTGCCGATGCACCGAAGCTCGACATGCCTATAAAGCCGCCTTCTGAGCCGATATATTTATCCCAGCCCATCTGAACCGCAGCTTCAATAGCCACGCGAACGCCAGATCCAAGAACCGCATCGCGGTAAGATTGATCTTGCGCATCAAATAAATTCCACGCCGGCATAGAGACCACTGCGGTTGGCACACCATCGGCTTGCAGCGCCTCACGAGCCGACATTGCGATCTCAACTTCAGAGCCGGTTGCCAAGATCGTTGCTTGTCGCTCGCCCTCACTATCGGCCAATACATAACCGCCTTTAGCCGAGAGATTTTCATCCGTGTGATCGGTCCGAACCGTCGCCAAACCTTGGCGGGTCAGAACCATCGCCGAAGGTGTCGATGCACTTTC
This sequence comes from Rhodospirillaceae bacterium, assembly GCA_018649725.1. Lineage (GTDB taxonomy): Bacteria > Pseudomonadota > Alphaproteobacteria > Rhodospirillales > UBA2165 > TMED23. The sequence goes on from JABIHH010000036.1 coordinate 37,752, forward strand.
CATGGCGACCTGCCAGCACTCCGCCGTTTCAATCGCATCGGCTGGACGGAAGACATTTAAATTTGGCACGGCCCGCAGTGACGCCACGGTCTCAACCGGCTGATGGGTTGGACCATCTTCACCGAGGCCGATGGAATCATGGGTCAGCACATAAACAACGCGCAGCCCCATCAGAGCTGACAACCGAAGAGCACCCCGCAAGTAATCGGCAAAAACCAAAAACGTGCCGCCGTAAGGAATGGCCCCACCATGCAAGGCGAGACCGTTCATCACTGCGCCCATTCCAAACTCGCGCACACCATAATGGATGTAATTGCCGCCATAATTAGACGCATCTAGCGGCGTTGCTTCTTTAATCTTGGTATTAACTGAACCGGTTAGATCCGCAGAGCCGCCAATGATCTCAGGGATCGCGGCATTAAGTACTTCGAGCGCTGCCCCCGATGCCTGTCGGGTGGCCAGTTTGGGTGCTTCCTCAGAAAGGCTTTTCTTATGCGCATTGACCGCTTCGCCAAACCCGGCCGGTAGATCACCAGCATTCGCAATTTCGAATGCGGCTTTTTGCGCATCATCGTTTAATCGTGTTTCCCAAGCTTCGCGCTCGCTTACACCCTGTGCGCCTATGGCGCGCCAGCTATCAGCAACATCTTCTGGAATTTCAAACGGCGCATGGGGCCAGCCCATTTTCTCACGCGCTGCGGCAAGTTCGTCATCACCAAGGGGCGCACCGTGGGTGCTGGAAGTTCCCTCTTTATTAGGTGCGCCTTTGCCGATCACGGTCTTGCACGCGATCATCGAAGGTGTCGGCGTTTTCTGAGCTGCTTCAATTGCAGCTGCAACAGCTTCTGGATCATGACCATCAACCGCGGCAACATCCCAGCCGGAAGCTTGGAAGCGTGCCAGTTGATCATCCGAGACAGCCATATTTGTGTTGCCATCAATGCAGATTTCATTGTCATCAAACAGCACTATAAGTTTGGCGAGCTTAAGATGCCCGGCCATCGAAATTGCTTCGTGACTGACGCCCTCCATCAGGCAGCCATCACCAGCAATTGCATAAGTATGGTGATCAACCAGATCATCGCCAAAACGAGCATTCATCATGCGTTCGCCAAGCGCCATTCCAACTGCCATCGTCAAGCCTTGGCCAAGTGGGCCGGTCGTGCATTCAATTCCGTCCGCTTCACCATATTCTGGATGTCCGGCAGTCTTCGAGCCAAGCTGGCGAAAGTTTTTTAACTCCTCCATCGGCATATCGGCATAGCCAGTTAAATGCAGCAGCGAATAGAGCAACATCGAGCCATGACCCGCTGACAAAATAAAACGATCTCGGTCCGCCCATTTAGGAGCGGAGGCATCGAATTTCAGGAACCTGCTGAACAACACGGTCGCAACATCTGCCATGCCCATCGGCATACCGGGGTGGCCACTATTGGCACACTGAACACCATCCGCCGATAAAAAGCGAATTGCATTAGCCATGTCCTGATGTGATGCGGTCGAGGTGGAAGATGAGGTACTAGAAGATTCAGAAACTTGATCTGGCGACATTTAGTCCGTGCTCCTACGCGTTGTTAGAGAGCTTGAATTGGCGGAAATTTGAATGCCGCCAAAGAGGGAAATAACCTAGAGAATTGGGCCTTATCTAACATGCATGGGAGGCCGCGTCGAATCTCTATTTCTACTCTCTACCTGTGCGCAAGATTTCACTAGAACCCCGCGGAAACATTGCGCTATTTGCATGGGGTATACGCCTCTTGATAGCATTTCGCAAGTATATTTTACGATTTACTGAAATAGGCTTGCGATTGATTCGGATTTAACACGATTCCCGCAATCACCTATCACGTCATCCCGGACTTGATCCGGGATCCAGTCTTCCATACCAACGGCTATATGTAGCCCCTGGATTCCGGATCAAGTCCGGAATGACGGGGAGTTAAGACCGTTGTTTTTCCAACAAACCGACCGAGAACGACATGATCGGTGGCACCAGAGCCAAGGTCAAAACGGCTGAGAGTGACAAGCCACCCAGCACCACCGAACCCAAGCCACGATAAAGCTCAGAGCCCGCACCTGGGAACACCACCAGAGGCAACATGCCGAAAATAGATGTCAGCGTTGACATAAAGATTGGCCGCACTCGGTTTCGTGTTGCTTCCTGAATAGCATCCCCTGCCGGCATGTTTTCCTCTCGGATATGATAGAGCGTCTGATGAACCAACAGAATCGCATTGTTCACCACGATGCCAATCAGAATAATAAAGCCCATCATGGTCAACATATCGAGCGACTGATCAACATACATATTCAAGATCGCCAGTCCCATTAGACCACCCGCCGCTGCCACCGGCACAGAGAGCATCACAATGAGAGGATAGATAAAGCTCTCAAACAAGATCGCCATAACGAGGTAGACGATAACAATCGACAATAGGATATCGAGCACGATCTCATTCCATGTTTCGGCTAGTTTATCAGCACTACCTGATATCCGAATACGCACCCCTTCCGGCAAACCTCGTTCAATCATCGGTCCAATAACTTGATCGCGGATCATATCAATTGCTTCTTCGAGTGGAATATTGTCGCGCGGACTGACCTGAATACTTACCGTGCGGAAGCGATCTATGCGTCGGATCACGGTCGGTCCCGTGGTCACTTCTATATCACTGAGACTTTCAATTGGTACGATACGGCCATCGCTTGTCACAATTGGCAGGTCATAAATCAGTTGAGTGTGTTCCTTTTCAGGCTTTGGCCCCTTCAATGTCAAATCCATGCGTTTGCCTTCATAGGTTACTTCGGCAATGCGGACGCCATCATTGAACGCATCCAAGGTCAGGCCCAATTCAGAAGCCGTTACACCATTGTCAGCAAGCTTGAGACGGTTTGGCTTAACCTGAATTTCCGGCTCGCCCAATGACAAGGCCGGTAATGGACGGATGCGATTACCTTGCGGCGGCGGAAACTTGGCCAGTAATCTGAAAAAGACCGTTTGCGCCATGCGATAATTTTGCGGCAAATCAGGCCCTAAAATATCAACGTTGATCGCCCGCCCGGAACCAATAGAGCGGCCCCACAAGGAGGGTTGAAAGACAAACGCCAGAGCGCCGGGTTCTTCGCGGGCAGGCCCTTGCAGGATTGGAATAAGTTCTTGTGCCTTATCGTCATCGATATGCGTGCCAGCAATAAAGGCACGGCCACGCAGGGCAACAACAAAAAACCGGTCAATTTTCTTTTCGAGATCTGCGGTGACTTTTTTCACCGAGTCTTCTGCTCGCTGAGATGTATCCGCCCAAAGATGCCGCGTCTTTTCTTGCACGCGGCTCATGATGCGTTCCATCGTATCCAAATTATAACCCGCCGGTGGCTGGACAAATCCAATAACGAGATTTCGATTGCCGGTTGGCAGGTAATCGAGTTTTGGCATCGCAATCGCCGCAAATAAGCCGGCTGCAGTGGTTATAATGCAGACAACGCCCAGAGCCTGAATTTTGCGGCGCACAACATAGCCTGCGAACCTTAGCCAGAAATTAGTAAAGGCCGTGGCAAAATTATCAATACCGGGCAGCCTCAGTGAGCTTTCACCAACAAATTTGTCATTTTCAAAAATACGGTTGGATAAAGCCGGAATAAGCGTAACCGACACCAACAACGACAAGATCACCGATACCGAAATCGCCACACCAATATCGCGGAACAATTGCCCCGCTTCGAGTTCCATAAATAAGATCGGAATAAACACCATCACCGTCGTTAGCGAGGAAACAAGAACCGCAGGCCAAACTTGCGAGGTACCTTTGTAAGCCGCTTCAGCCGAACTCATACCTTGCTGACGCAATCGAAAGATGTTTTCGAGCACGACAATCGCCGCATCGACCACCATACCAACAGCAAAAGCGATCCCTGCCAAACTAACAACATTGAGAGAGCGCCCAAGGAAGGCCATGGCAACAAAGGTGCCAATAACTGAAACCGGGATGGCCGCACTGATCACCACGGTCGGTCGCCAAGAGCGCAAGAACAACAACAGAATGATAATCGCCAAACCGCCACCGAAATAAATATTTTGGATCACCAGATCAATCGATGAATTGATGTAGTCGGTCTCGTCATAGACTTGGCGCATTTTAAGTCCGGCACTGAGCACAACACCGTCTGCCAACTCGTTGGCAACTTTACGCACTTCTTTCATGGTTACCAGGACATTGGCACCCTGCTCACGGGTCATGTTGAAGCCCATCGCCGGGCGTCCTCGGAAACGCGCACGGGCAAAAGCTTCTTTATAGGCAAGTTGTACCTGCGCAATATCCGCCACGGTAACCCGACCGAGACCACTTACCTGCCCATCCGTATTGCTCTCGCTTCGGATCAAAATGCTGCGAATTTCATCAGGCGTGGCGAGTTCGCCATCCGTACGCACAACATAACGGCGTTTGCCTTCATTGACATCACCGCCGGTGATCGAGGCATTTTCCGCTCTGAGTTTATTGACGATTTCCGGGATAGTTATGCGATAATGCGCGAGCTTGGCCGGATCGACAATCACCTGAATTTCACGCTCATTTTCACCAAACAGATTAACGCCACTAACGCCCGGTATGCTTTCGAAGCGATCTTTAACAACGTCTCGCAAGAAATCGCCGTAAGTCGTCATCTCTCGATCATTACCATCCAGCCTAGTCAGACTAAACCACGCAATCGCATTGTCTTCAGTTCCAGAAGTACTAATCGATGGCTCATCAGCTTCGTCAGGATAACCGGTCACACGGTCGAGGCGGTTGGCGGTCAGCAATAAGATGCGATTGAAATCGAGACCTGGAGAAAACTCCAGCGTGACAATGCCCTCATTGTGACGTGCCTCGGCGACAATCTGTTTTAAGCCTTCGAGACCTTTAAGCTCTTCTTCTTGTTTGGAGATAATTTCGCGCTCAATCTCGTTGGGTGAGGCACCGCGCCAACTGGTTTTTATAATAATGACGGGTTGACGTACATCAGGTGCCATCTGGATCGGAATTTTGGTCAGTGACACCCAGCCAAACAGCACGATCATTAACACCATGGCAATGACGGCGGTTGGCCTTTGAATAGAGAGCGAGATAATGTTCATATGTCGTGCTCCCTATTCGATGATTTTGACGCGGCCGCCGGCGCCGAGTCGTTCATTGCCGCGGATGACAACTTTTTCACCAGGTTTGAGACCCTTGAGCACCTGAAACTTATTACCAACACCTCGGCCAAGCTGGACGTTACGCATCGTCGCACTGGTGCCTTTGACCACAAATACGATATTGCCGTTTGCTCGTTTAAGCACGGCATCCTTATGGACGGTTAAAATTCTGTTACCACTGGTCAAGGGCAGTTCGACCGTCACACCTTGATTGGCCGCCATTTTCACGGCATCACCTTCGAATTCGGCAATCAACCGGACCGGACGAGTCCGAGTTCGAATATTCTCGTTCGGAATAATTGAGCGCACGAGCGCGCGATAAGACTTTCCGTTTTCCACCGTTACTTTTCCAACGGTACCAAGTTTCAGACCAGCAATACGAAAGCTTGGCACGTCAACTTCTACCTCGACGTTTTTGTCATTTAACAGCGTCACCACGCGGGCGCCAACATTGACATAGCCACCAACTTCAACATGTTTTTCGATAACCATCGCATCATAAGGTGCTTTGATCGACGCATTGGCGATATCAACATCGAGCTTACGAAGCGCCGCGCTAAATTCGGCCAACTGCGCCCGTCGCTCAACGACTTGTCCTTCCTGATCTTCAAAGCGGGCGCGTGAGAAAGCCGCTGATTTAGAGAGTTTGCCCATCCGCTTCATTTCGCGCTCGGCATTTTTGACACTGGCCCGATAGCGCACAACCTGCGCCGCAATGCGCTGCCGTTCAGCCTGCAATCTCTGCTTGGCTAAGATGGCGACAACATCTCCTTTGGCAACGCGATCACCAACATTCACCGGAATGGATTCAATTGCGCCATTCACCCGAGCCGCCAGAGGACCGCTTTGTAACGCTGCAATACGGCCAATGACGGAATATGTTTCAGTCGTTGTCTCAAGGCGCACCTCATCCAATTTGACATTCTGAGGCGGCCGGCCACCAGCGGGGCGCTTGGACTTGCCGGCTTTCTTTTGCGGCTCTTTCTTAGCTGAATTCGTCGTTGCTTTTTTAGGACAACCGGTACCTTGGAAAAAAGCGGGAATTTCAGCACCGTCTAGCCCACCGTTTTTATCGCAATCCATATCGTCAAAATTCGCTTCCAGCGGACCGCGTGCTTCATCGCGATCAACCAGACCATTTTTATTGGCATCCAGGCCTTTGGCGCGATCATTGAGCGGGGGAAATTTGGATTTCGCCGCTGCCGCATTAGGGGCTGGCTTTGGGCAGCCGGTGCCTTGGAAAAAGGCAGGGATTTCAGCGCCGTCGAGGCCGCCGTTTTTATCGCAATCCATATCGTCAAAGTTGGCAGCGAGTGGTCCCTGGGCCTCATCGCGATCAACCAGACCATTTTTATTAGCATCCATACCTTTGGCCCGATCATTGAGCGGTACTGTTTGTGCCTGGGTGGTCGATGCCGCAATCAGTGAGAAGCCAACCAATAGAACGAGCGCTGCAGATCGGCGCAATAAAAACTTTAATTTCATAACAAACCCTATTTTTGTCACGCCCCGAAACGGCGCTTTATAAATATCATCCGAAATAATGCATTCTAATACGTCACAAATAATGAAAAGAAAATCATATTCGGCACAACTTGAGCCATTCTAAAGGGCGGTAGATTTCCCTCGACGGCCCGGTAATCAGGCTGTTAGGCTGACACCAGAAAAAAAACATGGAGGATTATAATGAAACTACGTCTATCAGCGGCGCTCATCGTTGGCGCATCACTTATTGCGGCGCAAGCCAGCTCAGTTCAGGCCGAAGCTATAAAAATTGGCATTATGAATTTTGGCCCACATCCGGTTTTAGATGCCGTGGTTAATGGCTTTAAGGACGGCATGGCCAAACGCGGTTATGTCGAGGGTAAAAACGTCGTCTATAATTATACCCATGCTAGCTTTAAGCCGAACCTATTGCAGCAAGGTCTGGCTAAAATTAAGGCCGGCAACCCAAATTTAGTTGTCACTGTGACGACGCCGGTAAGTCAGGCTGCTAAAAAAATGTTTGCCGATAAAGGCGTCCCCCAAGTGTTCACTGCAGTCACCGATCCGATCGCCGCCGGCCTCACACCATCTTGGAGCAAAGGCGGCAACAACATCACGGGTGCTTCTGATCAGCAGGATATGGATGGCGTCTTTGCTTTCATGCGTAAGCTTCTGCCAAATGCAAAGAAAATCGGCGTGCCCTTTAATCCAGGTGAGGCCAATGATGCCTCTTTGGTTAAAACCATGGAAGCAATGGCCCCCAAGCATGGCTTCTCAATCTTGAAAGTCGGTGTTGATAAAACCTCAGACATCCCGGTTCGGACGCAATCCTTAATGGGTAAAGTCGATACCGTGTTTATCCTGCCATCGAATTTGATCTCGCCAGCGACCCCTGCGCTGGTCTCGGTGACGCGTCGCCACAAAATACCCGTGATTGACTACTCTCCATCCTCGACCAAGAAGCATCAGACATTGGCGTCTTATACCGTCGATTGGTCCGGCATTGGCGGCATCACGGCGGGGCTCGCGGTCGCTATTCTCCAAGGAAAAAGCGCGGCTTCTTTAGCACCCGTCAAACCAAAAGCTGAAGCCCATCAAGCTTACATCAGTGGTAAACGCCTTAAAGCTCTTGGCATAAAACTACCGGGCTCGCTTGCTAACTGCGACTGTGTATTGAAGTAACTTAGCGATGAGGAGGTCGTAACCCATATAGTTACGGCCTCCCCTTCCGAGAGAAATTAGTGTTAGAAGTTAAAGACGCCGTTAAAATTTTCCATCGGGGCACGGTGAACGAACGCCCCGCCCTTAACGGCCTTTCCCTCAAACTTGAAACCGGTGATTTTTCAGCTGTCATCGGCAGTAATGGTGCCGGTAAAAGCACCCTGCTGAATGCCATCGCGGGAGGCATCAGTATTGATTCCGGCACAGTCAGTGTCGATGGCCATGATCTCACCTCATCACCAACTCACAAGCGGGCCAAATGGGTTGCCCGGGTTTTCCAAGATCCACTCGGCGGCACGGCCGGACCCATGACCATCGAGGAAAATCTGGCTTTGGCAGCTTTACGTGGACAACGCCACAGCCTACGCCTGGGACTGAACAGCCAACGCCGGGACTATTATCGCGACCTACTTAAGACCCTGGGCCTCGGTTTGGAAGATCGGCTGACCGCTAAAGTGGAGTTGCTATCAGGTGGTCAGCGTCAATCCCTGGCGCTCATCATGGCAATCATAACCGAGCCGGCTGTCCTTTTATTGGATGAGCATTGCGCGGCGCTGGATCCCAAAACCGCCGGTATCGTTATGGATTCAACCGTCAAAGCCATCGAAGCAGCCGGGCTGACAACACTCATGGTCACCCACAACATGCAGCACGCCATTGAATATGGAAACCGGCTGATCATGCTCGAAGCTGGGCAGTTGCGCCTTGAAATGTCGGGCGCGGAAAAAACCTCGCTGGATGTCGAGTCCCTAGTCGAGCGTTTTCACATCACCGACGACAAGATTTTGTTGAGTTAGGCGCAGCGCATAATGATGGAAATTTTCAACAATTTTTACAACCTGGTGCCGGTGACTTTCACCCAAAGCCTGATCTATGCCCTGGTTGCGGCGGGTATTATGATCCCCTTTCGCATACTCAATTTTCCGGATCTTACCAGCGAGGGCAGCTTTCCCTTTGGCGGCGCGATCTGTGCCGCTCTTCTGGTTGCGGGCTACCATCCTATCGCGGCAACCCTAATCGCTGTTGCCGGTGCCTTTGCCGCGGGCTGCTGCACGGCCTTCATCCATTTAAAACTGAAGATCAATACGCTGCTCGCCGGCATTCTTATGATGACCATGCTGTTCAGCATCAATCTGCGCGTCATGGGTAAATCGAATGTTGCGCTGTTTGATACACAAAACCTGCTTGAGGTGGTGTGGAAAAATACCGGGACCGAGCTTGATCAGCAGATCGCAGTATTTGTGATCCTGGTAATTGTGATTTGTCTCGTTTTGCTGTGGTTTTTCAAAACAGAGATTGGCATGGCGATGCGGGCGGTCGGCGCTAATCTCAATATGGCATCGGCGCAAGGCATCAGCACCTGGGCTTATACTATTGTCGGGCTTGGCATCGCTAATGGCCTCAATGGCCTTGCCGGTGCAATCTTGGTCCAGCAACAGGGTTATTCAGACGTCAATATGGGACTTGGTATTTTGATTGATGGTCTGGCGGCGGTCATAATCGGTGAAACCCTGCTCGGTCGCCAGGCCGTCTGGCGCCAAATCGCCGCCCCCTTCTTAGGATCTGTCGTCTATTACCAATTGATCTCTCTCGGTCTTGCCGCCGGATTGCAGCCATCTGACATCAAACTCGCCACAGGTATCTTCGTCCTCATCACCCTCGGCTTGCCGGTCTTAAGAGGCGGCTCGGCGGAGACGATGAAATTGCGGGAGTAATTGAGTCCAGCCTATAATTATTTGTTCATCCCCTTCACATGAGGCATTTCCATGATCACAGCTATTGTTCAATTTAAAGTTTCCTCCGATACGACCAAGGAACAGGTCATGCAAAACATGACAAATGTCGCACCGAAGTTTGAAAACATGCCGGGCCTGATCCGCAAAAACTTTTTGTTCGATGGTGATAGAGGTGTCGGCGGTGGCGTTTATACGTGGGAGACCCGCGAACAAGCAGAAGCGATCTATGCCGAAGGTCGCCCCTGGCGCGACGCTATCCGCACCCTCTACGGCGTTGAGCCCGAGATCACCTGGTTTGAAACGCCGATCATTGTTGATAACGCGATGGGTGAAATCAAAAGGACCTAGCCGTTTCCAGATATTTTCGACTGACAAATTGAAGCATGCTATCTGGATTTTGGATCAAGTCCAGAATGACAGGGAGGATGGAAATGAAGGAGAAAAATGGGGCGAACGAGGGGACTTGAACCCCCAACCCCCGGCACCACAAGCCGG